>JAPOWK010000095.1 GCA_026707665.1 Chloroflexota bacterium | reverse complement strand
GCCGACATATCATCGCGCGCGTCATATTGCTTGTCGGAGACGCCATGCCCGCGATAACGATAGGTCACATGCTCGATGACGGCCGGTCCATTCTCCCGCGCATATTCCACCGCTTTCGAGGCGACCGCGTACACCTCCAGCGCGTTCTGCGCGTCGACCCGACCGAAGCTCTTGATGCCGTAGGCTTCCGCCTTGCGATGCAATTCGACCTGGCCGCTGGCGCGCTCGACCTCAGTGCCCATGCCATAACCGTTGTTCTCGATGATCCAGATCACCGGCAGATTCCAGATGGCGCTCATATTGAGCGATTCGTGGAAGTAGCCGTTGTTGGTTGCGCCATCGCCGACATAGGTCATGGTGACATCGTCTCTGCCCCGGTATCTCGCTTCGAGGGCGATGCCGGCCGCCAGCGGCAGGTGCCCGCCGACGATAGCATAGCCGCCCCAGAAGTTGTGGTCTTTGGAAGCCAGGTGCATTGAGCCGCCTTTGCCGCCGCTCGAGCCGGTCTTCTTGCCCATCATCTCTGCCATGAGCGCCTTGGGGTCCATGCCCAGGATGAGGCCGATGCCATGATCGCGATAAGCGGTGATGACGTGGTCGGTCTTTCGCAGCGCCGCCATCGAGCCAACGCCGCTGGCTTCGTGCCCGCTGTAGAGATGCAGATAGACGCCGGTGATGCGCTTCTCTTCGTAGAGTTGGTGGCAAGTCTCCTCGAATTCGCGGATCAGCACCATCTGCCGATACCAATCGAGAAGCATCTCTTTGGATGGCGCGGCCATAGCCTTCCCTTCGTCGATGACTGCAGTCTGTACTTCCATATTAGTCGGGAAGTATACCATAGTTGAATGGCGTTTTAGAATTCTGGGATTTGCCATGCTTGACAAGCGCGCAAAATGATCATATAGATCATGTGTGCGTATTGCTCAGGCTAGGCGATCGAGTATGCCCCAGGCGCAATTGCCAGATATTCACAGCGCGAAGCCATTTGTCAAGTGGGTGGGCGGCAAGCGCAGCCTCCTGCCCGAATTGTTGTCCCGCGTGCCCAAGGATTTCACTAACTATTACGAGCCCTTCGTCGGCGGCGGCGCGCTCTTCTTCGCCTTGCAAAATGAAGGCAGGCTTAATTTGGCGGGGGGGGGGCAGGCATTCTTAAGTGATATTAACTTCGATCTCATCAACACATACCAGGTCATCCAGCGCGACCCCGAACCGCTCATTCATCAGCTGAAGCAACACGCGCGCAATCACTCCAAAGACTACTACTACCAGATTCGCAGCCAGCATCAGCTTGACGACCGAGTCGAGATTGCCGCGCGTTTCATCTACCTCAACAAGACCTGCTACAACGGCCTCTGGCGCGTCAATTCCAAAGGCGAGTTCAACGTGCCGATGGGCAGCTACGCGAACCCGGCGATTTGCCAGGAAGATAATCTGCGAGCCTGTCACCGCACCCTGCAATCTGTGGATATTCGCGTGCGGGACTTCGGCAAACTCGAGGCGGGCCCGGGCGACTTTGTCTACTTTGATCCGCCTTATCAGCCGCTCGACAGCACATCATTTACGAGTTACTCCAAGACAGGATTCGATGGCGACGACCAGGAGAAGCTGCGTAATCTTTGCTTGGCACTGACTAAACGTGGCGCCAAAGTCATAGTGTCCAACAGCGATACTGAGTTCATTCGTAATCTGTATTCAAGCTCAGCGTTCGCGATACACGAGGTCAAAGCGCCGCGCATGGTGAATTGCAAGGCGAGCTCACGAGGCGCGGTAAGCGAATTGATAATCACAACATATTAGGGAGAGATAGGTGTACGTGTCTGATCGAAAGTACCTTTTGCAGTTTGTGGAGTCGCAGTTGTTGGAATCGGGCTACCAATTCGTCGAAAAGTTGCGGTTAGGCGAGATAGTCAATCTTAGACTCCCTGTTTATTCCACAAACGTTGCCATCGGCAAAAATATTTACAACAACAGTCGCAAAGGTCACTTCCTGTTATTTCACCCGCAAAAGTGGCCGAAGGGTCTCGTTGTTGAGGTGCGATGGCAAGGTGTCAACGGCACTGTAGACGAGAAATTTCCGTTCATTGTAATGAATATCAAGCGCTCAGGGCTTGAAACGGTAATTGTAATGGGCGGTGAACACTTGAAGCCGGAGGTCAAAAGCTGGGTGGAAAACCAGATTGGGTATCGGCTAATCGAGGTATTCAGCCCGACTGGATTTCAAAATTGGGTATTGGAGGGCAACCTCTAACTACTCCCCGCCATCCCCCTCACTACTCAACAGTCCAGCCACCACCACGACAATCATCGACCCCAGCGCGCCGACGACAATGCCGCCGATGAAAGGCAGCTTGACCAAGCCGGTGATCCCGAAGATGGTCACCAGCAGCGAGCCGACAAAGCCGCCGACCAGACCCAGCAGGATATTGCCCAGCAAGCCGTAACCCTCGCCTTGCAGCAGCTTGCCAGCCAGGTAACCGC
Organism: Chloroflexota bacterium; assembly: GCA_026707665.1. GTDB lineage: Bacteria > Chloroflexota > Anaerolineae > Aggregatilineales > Phototrophicaceae > UBA6055. Next base: position 58,361 of record JAPOWK010000095.1, on the reverse strand, counting down.
TCGCGCCCCAGATCAGCAGCGAAATCACCAAACCGATCAGTTTGCCCAGCATGCCCGGCAAAAACATCAATATCAGAAACAATGCGATCGCCAGTCCAACGCCCAGCTTGAATTTCATGTCGCTTCGCCTTTCAAACCTCAACTCTCCTATTATACGCGATCGCGTCAAGCGCGGTTGCGCATCACAGCGGCTGGCGGCTTGGCTTCGCAATTTGACCAATCTTACAGTATGATTTGGATACAGACGTTTACTGAACTCGCAGACAAAGACGAGCGGCAGCATGATTGAAACATGGGAAGAGCGGGCGCCGGCGCTCAGTCCTGAGAATTTCATCAATCGCGAATTGAGCACGATAGATTTTCAGAAGCGCGTACTGGCATTGGCGGAAGACGAATCGACGCCGCTGCTGGAACGCGTGAAGTTCATCGCCATTGTCGGCAACAACCTCGATGAATTCTACATGGTGCGCGTCGGCGCCTATTTTCAGCGCTTGCATTTCAATAATCCCACAACGCGGCCCGATGGCATAACGCCCATGCAATTGCTGCGCCGCATCCATGATGAAGTCTCAGAATTGATCGCGCGCCAGCGCAAGGCGCGCAAGCATGTCTTTGAATTGCTCGCGCATGAGGGCGTGCACTTCATCACCACCGATCAGCTCAGCGAGGGCGAGCGCGACGCCATCACCTATTATTTCCGCTCCGAGGTCTATCCGGTCTTGACGCCTTTGGCTGTCGACCATGCCCGTCCCTTCCCTTTCATCTCCAATCTGAGCCTGAATCTGGGCGTTTATTTGGAGCGGGACAACGGCGACCTGGCCAGCGGCATCGATTTCGCCCGCATCAAGGTGCCGGTCGATATCCTGCCGCGGATCGTGCACCTGGAAAAGGTGATGACCAATTACACCGGCCAGGTGCATGACGGTTATCACTTCCTTTGGATTGAAGATATTATCGCCGATTACCTCTCGGATTTATTCCCCGGCATGAAGATCAGGGAGGCTTTTCCCTTCCGCATTTTGCGCAACGCCGATATCGATTATGAACATGAGCAGGACGAAGACTTGCTCGATGTGAAGTCGATCATCGAGCAGGGCGTCAAGGAGCGGCGCTTCGGCTCGGTCGTGCGCTTGAGCGTGCCGGCCGGCATCAGCGAACGCATGCTCAACCGCCTGGCGAGTTCGCTGGAGGTGCCTTCCACGCGGGAAGTCTTCCGCATTGACGGCAAGCTGGGCTCGGCGGATTTATTCGAATTGCTGAAGGTAGACCGCCCTGACTTGAAGGACCCGCCCTACGTGCCGCGGCTGGCGACGCCCTTCGCTCGATCGGCTGATTTTTTCGAGGTGATCCGCAAGCAAGACGTCATCGTGCATCATCCCTATGACTCATTTTCGCCGGTTGAGGACTTTTTCAAGCGGGCGGCGCGCGACCCGGATGTGTTGGCGATCAAGACCACCTTGTACCGCGTCGGCAAGAACTCGCCGGTGGTCAACGATTTGCTTGAGGCGCGCGATAACGAGAAGCAGGTTACCGTTCTGGTTGAGCTCAAGGCGCGCTTCGACGAAGAGAACAATCTGGAATGGGTCACCGCGCTGGAAGAGAAGGGCGTGCACGTCGTCTATGGCGTTGAAGAGCTGCCGGTCAAGACCCACGCCAAGATATCGCTGGTCGTCCGCCGCGAGCGCGACGGCATGCGCCGCTATGTGCATTTGGGCACCGGCAATTACAACGCGGCCACCGCTCGTCTTTACGCTGATGCGGGCCTCTTCACCTGCAACGAGCAAATCGCTGATGACGCCTCGCGCCTGTTCAACCGTTTAACGGGATACGCGCCCGACACCACCTATAATCACTTGTTGGTGGCGCCGGAATATTTGCAGGACAGCATACTCGATTTGATTGACAATGAGATGGCGGCGGCGCGGCGTGGCGAAGACGCTCGCATGATCTTCAAGATGAATCAACTGGAAGAAGATCGCATTATTCAGAAGCTTTATCAAGCATCGCAAGCCGGCGTCAGGATAGACTTGATCGTGCGCGGATTGTGCTGCCTGAAGCCCGGCGTGCCCGGCTTGAGCGAAAACATCGCCGTCAAAAGCATCGTGGGCCGCTACCTGGAGCACAGCCGCATCTATTACTTCCGCAATGCGCCAGAGCACCAGCAACTCTACATGGGCAGCGCCGATCTGATGCGCCGCAATCTGCTCAATCGTGTGGAAGTCGTCTTTCCCGTGCTCGACCCGCGCATCCAGTGGCGGGTGCTGCGCATCTTGCAGACGGACCTGAGCGATGTGAAGAATTCCTGGTCGCTGCGCAGCGACGCCAGCTATACGCGCCTGTGGGATACGACAGACCAGAAAGCCTTCGATTCACACCTGCAGTTCATGAGCGACAGCTTCGGCCTTTGCGACACGCCGGATTGACGCAGGCTTCGAGCCTGCGACACGGTGAAGTCTTTCGAATTGCGCGGGCGAGCTGGCCGGTCGCCCGCATCTTGGCAGCATTAGGCTATTCTTCCTCGGGGAAGCTGTACTCAACCGTGTAGGTCAGTGATTCTTCCGCGCCCGGCGCCACTGCGATCTCGAATTCGATGCTGGCATTATCCACCTTGACGAATGGCGCCGAGCTTTCGGTGATCTGCCAATCGCGCCAGCGGTAGAGACGCTCCGGCACGATGATATTTGCCGATTCGTCGGCTTTGCGATTGCGCAGCTTGATCTCAAACGACTCGCGCGCGACCCGCCGCGAAACAAAGCTGAAGTCCGTCTGCACGCGTTCGCCGGTCAAATCGAAGGCCGCGCCCAGATCTAACATGACGTCTTCACCCTGCGGGCTGTGGCTGACGACATCCTCGCCGACAAGCAGAATCGCCCCGTCGACATCGGCCTGATAGACGCGCACACGCCCGGCGGGCAGGTCCGCGCCCAAGCCGCTCGCGCCGCCAGTGCTGAACGCCAGCCGCGTCCGGACTTCAGCGCGTGTGACCCCGCGACCCTCGATGTAATCAATCGGCGAGTAGTAACCGCGAAATGCCGGGGAACTGTCAAATACGTATGTGATATTCGCAGCAATGCCCGCCCCACTGACGAATTCAATCTGCTTCCTGTCCCGGTCGGCGATCGAGATTGGACGCGCGATCGCGTAGAGTTTGTATTCGCTGAGGTCGCGCTGTTCGACTGCTCCGCCGCCGCCTATGCCCGCATCCGCGCTCATCGCCATCATGCGCTCTTGGGCGAACTCCTCACCCTCCGTCTCAATCCGGCTGACTTCGCCCGCCACCAGCTTCAACGCGGCGTTCTGGTATCCGCGTCCGCTGTGATTGCTCAGGGTCACCATTCCCTTCAGGTCAAGCGCGCTCTCGTCGGCTTCGAGTATTACATGGTAATCGGCGGTCCAGTTCATGCCGCCGGCGAGATAGCTCAGCTCCACGTCTTGCTCTCCGGCGCTTTCGCTTCTCAGCAGCAGGCGCAGCTCAGGTCCCGGATTGATATCAAGCGCTGGCGCCGGCAGCGTGAGGCCGCGGATATCATAACGGCTGATGTATACGATCTCGGTAGGTCCCATGCGCAGAATCGCCTGGTCATCACGCAAACTCAGTAGCTCGCCACTGAAACGTACGCCGTCGGCGATGGTGATTTCCACGTTCTTGCGGACATAAGGCGCCAGCAAGGCATAGGCATCGAGCGCGTTGTGTCGGTAGCTTTGCTCCAACACGGCGGTTCCCGCTGGATCGCTCAACGACTTGAACATGACTGAGCTGGGATCAATGGTGGCGGCGATATCACCCAGGGTGACGCTGTTGATGCCTTCATCCAGCGTCAAACTGCGTTGCTCTTGGATTAACGCGGCGCCGACATTGTAGACGATTAGGGCGATGTCATTCGGGCTGTCTTGCGCCGAATTCATCGGCAGACCTCCAAACAGCAGCGTCAGCAGCAGCGAGAGTATGCGCTTGGGCATGTTTCAGCTCCTTCAGATGCTGACGGCTTGCGAGTGAGAATTGACATGGATTGTATAATCGCCGGGCTCGAAACTGCCTTCCACGCTGATTGAATCGCGGTAGGGTTTGAGGATCATCGGGCAGACGACATCAACGGGCACTTCCCGGTATACCTCGATGGTAATAGAGTTGTCTCTGCGCGATTGCCCCACGATGACTGGATATTCGCAGCCATCGGGATGTTCGCCCTCGACGTCAAGATTGATCCGCATTGGCTTTGATCCCGACACATTCACATCAACGCGGAGAATATGGGTTAAGACCTTATCGCTTTGGCTCACGTTTTGCTCCTCGAATTCGCTGGTGATCCAGGTTCTCACTGTCTGTAACGCAAGCTCCGGGTTGAAAGTTGCAGAGAAGACCAGCGCGATTAAGGTCAGAACAAGAATCAAGCCGGTTTTGAGCATCATTCTTCATTATCCTCGTTCTTCAAAATGTTTCCTTTGCACGTGCAGATTGCTAGCCTGTTTTTCTGCGCAGGCGCGGCCTTTTCTATTTGCTGCCGCCGAGCTGCTGTCGCGGATCGCGAAGCGGCCATGCGCCAAGCGGGTGTATGCTGCGCCAGCCAAATGCCAGTCGCTCATGTCGTCTCGGTCCACGCGTCCTCGGCCATTCTCCAGACCTGAGGCGCGCCTTCGGCGTCGTCCCAGTCCGCCGGATGCGGGACGAGCGCCAGGTACAGATTTCCCGGGCTAGCGCGGGCCGGCGCCCTCAAGGTGTTCAGGAATCGTGTCTGGCTTGCCGAGAGACAGGAGGCGATTAGCAGTTTGTCAGCGGCGGCGCCACAGTTGAGGCGGTTGATGGCTTGCAGCGCGGACTGCCACTCGCGCGAAAAGTCGACTTCGATTTGCCACAGCGCTTCGGCGATGTATAGAAAGTCCTCCGACTTGCGCTCGGCGGTTTCGCCCGCTTCAGCTCGGCAGACCGCTATGTCGTAGAGCAGATGATTCGTCCCGAATTCGGCGCTATTGCCCCGCTGCGATGCCGCGAAGACGCGAATGTCTTCCGCTGCGAATTCGCGCTGCAAATGCGCGATGAGCGTCTTGATGAAAGCTCGCTCGCGGGCGCGCGCCAGCGACCTTGGCGATGTGCCCATGGTCAAGGCTTTGACCGCCTCGTTGAAGCTGGAGTCAATCAAACGCGCGATATCCATACGCTCATTATACTATGGTCGATTCGGCGCAGCCTTGGCGCCGCTGGCGGAACACCTGCGTATGCACCGTGACGCGCCCGATTCGTGTTAGACTGGAAATAGCGTCCTCGGTCCAGGCTTTGGACGACGGCATAGGTGAGGGATACCAGCGTGCGCAGTGTGCCGCCAAGAGACTACGAATTGTTGCCGATGCTCGAATCGCCCGCCGGCTATATCTGCGTGATGCGGGACATCGATAGCGACCGTTTTCGCATTGACAAGACCGATCATCCGGCCGCCTTTATTCGCGAGATAGCGGACGATGACGCGCGCAGGTTTGGCATTGAGATCGTATCCATTCTCGAAACGGAAGACGTCCAAGCGAGCGAGACAGAACTGTATGAGAAGCATCATGCCCGCTTAAGCGAGGAATGGCACGCGCTGGATGCCTACCAATTGGTAGAACTGCGTCGATCCATTCTCCAAATCGACGCGCATCGCAGTTGCTATCTGGCGCGCCAAGGTTCAGAAAAGCCAATCGTCGACGATACCGGGACCGATACCCGGGCCGAGACAAGCTACGGAAGGCTGATGACTTCGAAACGAGCGCAGCAGCGGCAAGGTCGGCAGCCACGTCCGCCTCATTCCCGCTACTATGGCGCCAGATCGTCGGCGCAGAATATTCCCAGGGCAAGCAGGCCGGCGCAATCAGAAGGTCTGGGGCAATACCTGCTGGATCGATTGCTCACCTTGTTATTCAATCATCCCTTCAAGGTGATTTACGGGTTGGCTCTTCTTTTCGTTCTGTGGCTCGTGCTTAGCCTGATCTACGGCTATCACGTGACGCACAATCACGCCTGGCGCTGATGGCGGAGCCCTTGAGCCAGGCGGACATCTGCGACTCGTCCAATCTGATGAGTCCCGCCGGCCGCGAGTTGACTGAATCAGGCGCGCAGGCGGATCGGCGGATTGGCCAGCCTGTTGTATGTTAAAATCTGCCTAAGTGATTGACAGGCGGCGGAGGAGGACTTGCAGAACCGACCCGGTGTAAGGCAGATCGCGGCCGACCGCGCCTCGCGCTTGCCATGGCTTGCGCCGCCCGCTGGCTACATCGTCCTCATACAAGATGTCGCCTATGGCAACCGCTACAAGATCGCGCGCCACCAGCAGTTAGATCAACATCAAATCGAGCGTGGCGCCGATTTCCCATTCGCGACTCGCGTGGTCTTGATCCTGGAAGCGGAAAATGCGGCCGAGGCGGAACGCGACCTGCAGGATGAGCTCGCGGCGGGGACAACTCTGGGCGACTGGTTTGATCTCGCTCGGTTTCCGCAAACGCCGCCCGCGCCAACGCCTGCCCCGGCGCCAACGCAAATGCAAGAGTCGGTCTCTCTCCTCGACCTGGTCGAGAATGATGAAGGCGCTGATTCGCTTTTGCAGGAGGCCGACATTGTTGCCACTAAGGGGCATGTGTCCGCTCCCCGAAGGCGCGCCCGCCCGCAACCGACCCGCCCCAGGCGCCGCCGACCACGAGCCGCGCGCTGGGCTTTTGCTCTGGGTTTGCTCGTGTTTATTGGCGTTTTCGCCGCCGAGCATGGCGGTAATATCGGGCGCGTCATTGAGTCGATGCTGAATGCCGGTTCGCGGCAGTCGAATATACCGACGCCAGCAGCGAATGGAAGTGGCGAGGTCTTCTTCACGAGCGCGAGCGCGCGACTGCGGATCTGCGCAGCGGACACTTGCCGCGTGGTTGACTTGCTGGATCCGGGTACAAGGATAACGGCGCAAAAGTTTGTGAAAGGACTGGCATATAAAGGCAGCACGCGCTGGATTCAATATCTCCACCGAGGCGAGTTGCGCTATATTCACGACAGTGAGCTTTCGCGGGCCGCGCCCCCGGTCGAGCCAAAAGATTCGACAGACACCGACTCCGGTTCCGCATCGCTGACGCCCGAGATTGAGGGCAGAGATGAAGTCTTCTTCACCAAGACGCGAACTCGTGTACGCTCCTGCGCCAACATGTTCTGCAGCACCGTAGATTTTCTCAGCTCCGGAAGCAAAATCACGGCTCGCAGTGTTGTATCCGGCCAGTTGGTCAATGGCAGCGCTCGCTGGATCGCATTTCTGTATTGGGGCAGGTTACGCTACATTCATGACAGTGAGCTTTCGCGGACCTGGCCCCCGATAGATTCGACAGCAACTAACACAAATTCCGCATCGCCGACGACCAGGATTTCGGGCAAAGATGAAGTCTTCTACACCAACACGTATTCACGAGTGCGCTATTGCGCCAACATGAGTTGTCGCACGGATGCGTTTCTGGGCTCCGGAACCAAAATCACGGCGCACCGCTATGTAACCGGCCAGCAGGTCAATGGCAGCGATCGCTGGATCGCATTTCAGAATAGGGGCGAATTACGTTACATTCATGACAGTGAGCTTTCACGGACCTGGCCCCTGGTCGAGCCGACGCCCCCGCCATCGCCGACTGCACAGCCGACGCGCATCAAAGCGACCGCGGTCGGGCGGGGCGAAGAATTTTACGTCAGGTCCATCGCGAATGCTCGTCGCTGCGCCCGCCTGTCCTGTGAAGTCTGGGATATATTGCTGCCGGGAACGAAAATAACGGCGCTCAGGTTCTTGCAGGGACAGGAGATCGACAGCAACGACCTATGGATTCGCTTCAGCCATAACGGGCGGCATCTCAGCATTCACAGCGGCGACTTATCACGGACTGCGCCTACTGCACAGCCGACGCGTATTCGGCCGACCGCTGTGGGGCAAGGCGAGGTCTTCTATGTAAGGGAGCGGGCGATCGCTCGTGCCTGCGCGCAAACATCGTGCGAGATATTGGAGGTCATGCCGCCAGGCGCCAAGATAACAGCGCTGAGCTTCGAGACAGGTCAGCCGCTCCACGGAAGCGACCATTGGATTCGCTTCAGCCATAGCGGGCGGCATCTCAGCATACACAGCGGCAAGCTATCGCGGACCGATCCGAATGCCGCCGCGTTTCCCACGGCGCCTCCCGCAGATTCGACGACCTATACTGTGATCGCAGGAGCGACATTCTACACCAATCAACGCGCGAGCGTTCGCAAGTGCGCGCATTTGACCTGTGAGGTGGACGTAATATTGCCGCCTGGAACGCAGATTACGGCGACCGGCTATACAGTAGGTCAGAAAATAGAGGGCGACGATCGCTGGGTGGTTCTCGATCACCAGGGGCGGAGTCGGTTTGTTCACAGCAGCATGCTGTCCACGATGCCGCCGCCCGCCGCTCCGGCGTCAGAACCGTCACCGGCGGCGCAGCAGACGCAGCGTAATCAGTCAAGCACGGCGGATGAGACGCCGCTATATGTCAGTGAACGTGCCACCGTCTACAAATGTGTCTATACGAGTTGCCAGTCAATTGATGTGTTAGAGCGCGGCGCCATGATTTATCCGTCGGGCAAATGGTACGGACAGCAGATCAACGACAGCAATGCGTGGTTCAGATTTCGACATGAAGACCACACAGTCTACATTCATAGCAGTTTCGTGACAGAATATGAGCCCATCCCCGAGCCGACCGCGGATTCGACGCCGACTCGGCAGCCGACCGCCATTCAGCCTTCTGGCTATGTCAGCAATCGATACTACTATGTCAGAAGTCTTGAAAAAGCCAGCTTTCGAAACTGCGCGAACAGAAGTTGCGATGAAGTCGGCGTCCTGCCGCCAGGTATGAGAGTTTGGGCGCTTCAAGTGGTTCGCGGCGAGTCAATCTACGGAAACGACATATGGATCAAGTTTGATCACGGAAACAGGAAGCGCTATGTCCACAGTCGGCTCTTGAGTCCATTGAGCGCGCAAGGCGATGCAGACGTGGATGCGCCTCCTCCGGCGCCATCTAGCCCGACCGATGCGCCGCCGCCGACAGCCACAGCGACCGCTACCGAGACGATGCTGCCCACCGCCGCGGCGACGGTCGCTTCAGCTGCCAAATATGTGGTGGAGACGGCGGGAAACGCGAATGCCCATATCCGCGCTTGCCCGCGGACGAACTGCGAAATCGTGGCGAAATACGCGCCGGGCACCGAAGTTGAGGTCATCGGCATGGTCGCGGGCGAGACGGTATACGGGACTGACGCTTGGTATGAAATCAACTTCGAAGCGGGCAGCGCCTTCCTTCACAGCGAATTGGCAGCGAAGGCGGGCTGATCGACGCGTCTGAATTCATGAAAGAGCGCCCTTCGCGCTATAATCCGCGCATGGACTGTGATGGTTGCTTATCGTTTGACGGTGAACCCACTTGAATAGCCTGCCACCGAAAGAATATGCCTCGCTGCCGAAACTGAACGCGCCGGCCAGCTACATCTGTGTGCTGCGCGATATCGACCGCGATGTCTACCGGCTCGACAGCACGGATCATCCGGCGACCTACATTGACGCGCTGCTCGCCGAGTTGACGGGAACCTACGGCATCGAGCTAATCTCGGTTCTTGAAGCCGACGATCTCGCAGTGAGCGAGTCCCAACTATACGATGCGCATCATGCGCGCTTAAGTGATGAATGGCTTGATCTGGATAATCATCAATTGGCAGAACTACGCCGATCGGACTTGAAGATCTACGCCTACCGCAGCTTGTACCTGAGGCCGCAAAGCGAATCGACGCCCAAGAGCGCGGCGAGCAAGCGGTCCGCCTCACGCGCCAATCGTTCCGCGCCCTCGACTTCGCGCGGATCTACTCGACGTGCCAGGAGGCGCGATGCGCGCTCAACGCTCGCTTATCGAACGGACGGAAAGGACGCCCGCCAGAGACGCGTCCGCATGGACGACATCGACGATGCCTACACCCTGTTGCAGTACCTCGGCGCGCGGCTGCAACCTCTTCGTGATATTGCCTACCGCCTAAAGGAGACTTTTCTCGATTACATGCTGATATGGCTGTTTGTCGCCTTTGTGCTTACGTTTGTGCTGTTGGCGTTTATGCTCAAGTTTGGCGGACCGGTTGGATTTTGGAGATATTGAATTTCACAAGTCCAGCGAGAGGCTGATCGGGAACTGGTAGCTGCACATAACCGCATGGGTCGCCAATTGAAATTTCCCTCTATATTGTGTCAAGTGTTCAAGGTCGTTTAGCCTGAATTTATGTTAGTGCGTTACAGTACATTTCGCGCTATAATCCGCGTATGAATTGTTGTGGTCCCCAGTCGTTCGCCGATGGATCAGCGTGAATAGTCTGCCAGCGAAAGAATATGCCTCGCTGCCGAAGCTGGACGCGCCGGCCGGCTACATCTGTGTGCTGCGCGATATCGACCGCGATGTCTACCGGATCGACAGCACCGATCATCCGAAGACGTACGTCGATGCTCTGCTCGGCGAATTGACGGGTACCTATGGCATAGAGTTGCTTTCCATTCTCGAAACCGACGATATCGCCGCCAGCGAAAACCTCCTCTACCAGCGGCATAATGCGGCGCTGAGTGACACCTGGCTGGAACTCGATGCCTACCAATTGAGAGCGCTGCGCAAGTCAGAATTGCGGATTCTTGACTATAGCAGCCAATACGTCAGCCGGCCGTTCAAAGCGGCGGGGAGAGCCAGCGGCAGCTTAAGTCGGCGGCAAGAGCGCGCTGGCGAAAAATCGCATGGCGACAGTTATAGCAAGCGGCAAAGTCCGCCGCAGCCGCCATCGCTGGCAGCCCATCGCTATGGCGCTTGCGCGCTGAGACGGCATGGCGCGCAGCAGGCATTGGAGCAGCCGGGCGCCCGGGAACCGATCTCCTGGCGCCAATCGCTCTCGGACAAATTCGACGACCTTGTGTACAATCATCCCGGGATGTGTATTGCTTTTGTTCTGCTAGTGTTTCTGGTGCTGCTGATTCATCTCTTGCGAAACCCTTACCTCTATTGATTCGAGAAGCTCGGGTGATTTGAGGATTTGGCGCGGCGGTCAAACGTCCAGTGTCAGGCTGATCGGGCAGTGGTCGCTGCCCATCACATCGGCGTGAATCTCGGCGGCGGCCATCTTCTCCAGCAGATCCGGTGAAATGAAGAAATAATCAATCCGCCAGCCGATGTTCTTGTCGCGCGCGCCGCTGCGCATGGACCACCAGGAATAGGCGCCTTCCCGCTCCGGATTAAGATGCCGGTAGCTGTCGATATAACCTTGCTCAACCACCTTGTCGATCCAGTCGCGCTCCTCGCGCAGGAAGCCGGTGGTCTTCCTATTCTGTTTGGGGCGCGCCAGGTCAATCTCGTTGTGCGCTGTGTTAATGTCGCCGGCGAATACGACTGACTTGCCGGCCGCGCGCAGGCTGTTGGCGTAATCGAGAAAGGCTTCCTTGTATTCCATCTTGAAGGGCACGCGCTTGTGATCGCGCCCGCCGTTGGGCAGGTAGGTTGTCATCAGCGTGAAGTCGCCATAATCGGCGATGATCGTGCGCCCCTCGCTGTCGAATTTCTCGATGCCCAGACCCAGTTTGACTTCCTGCGGTTCGCTCTTGCTGAACAAGCCGACGCCGCTGTAGCCCTTGCGTTCCGCCTTGACCCACCAGGTGTGGTAACCCTCGGGCTGCCTTAACTCAGGATCAAGTTGATCGGGCCAGGCTTTGGTCTCTTGAACGGTTAAGACATCCGGCTGTTCAGCGTGCAGCCAATCAAGAAAGCCTTTTTTCTGCGCGGCGCGGATGCCGTTCACATTCCATGAGTAGAGTTTCATGCGCTTCTCCGCGGAACTGTTTCTTTCCATTGCGACGCATTATAGTGGGACCGCTTTGCTGGTATAAGGTGCAATCCTCACGCGCATTCATGCTGCGTTACTGACAGACCTTTGTGTTACCCTAAATGTACGCTTGCCGACTTTAGTCAAGAGCCTCAATTGAAGTGCGACTACGCGATTGGCGCTCCCCTTCCCTGATGCTTCGGGGAAGGGGCCGGGTCACGTAGACATCGACCTTCGGGGATGGGGTAGAATCGGGCGTGTTAACTTTGCTCAACGTCTTTCGACAACAGGAAACCCGATGCTCAAAGTCAATGAAGACCGCTTGCTCTCGGACCTCAGGGAATTGGCGCGGATCGGCGCGACAGCCGATGGCGGCGTCTCCCGACTGGCGCTGACCGGGGCTGATATAGAAGCCCGCCGCTGGTATCAAGACAGGATCGCCGAAGCCGGCCTCCACTATGCGCAGGACGGCGCCGGCAATCAGTCGGCGATTCTCTTCAGCGATCCGCCCAGCGAGAAGCGGATTCTGGCGGGCTCGCATTTGGACAGCGTGCCCAATGGCGGGCGTTATGACGGGGCGCTTGGCGTATTGGTGGCGTTGGAAGCCTTGCGCGCACTGAAGGACAATGGCATCGCCCCGCCAGTCACGCTGGAAGCGGTCAACTTCACCGATGAAGAGAGCGCCATCATGGGATTGATGGGCAGCAAGGCGGTGGCAGGTCAATTGGCCGAGTCTGACTTTGAGCGCAGCCGTGTGGATGCCGCCGAGTTGGACCGGCGCTTTGCCGCGATCGGAATCTCGCGCGAGTCCATGTTAGGGGCGGCGCGCGACGATGTGCTCGCCTGGGTCGAATTGCATATTGAGCAGGGGACGCGGCTGGAAGGCTCCGGCATCGATATTGGCATCGTGAACGCCATCGTCGGGATACGCTCCGTCCATGTAACTTTCCGCGGCGAAGCGGCGCATGCGGGCACCAAGCCTATGGACTTACGGCGCGACGCGCTTTGGGGCGCTGCGACCCTTGTCATGCGCGCGCGGGAACATGTCATGCGGAATTATGGCCCGGGAGTCTGTAATGTCGGCATCATCAGCGCGAAGCCCGGCGCCTTCAACATTGTGCCGGCTGAAGTCTACTGCGCGCTGGAGTATCGACACGGCTCAGATGACGAGATGGACCGGATGGGCGCTGACCTGTACCGACTTCTGGACGAGTGCGCGGCCGAGTATGGCTTGAGCGTGACTTACGAGGAGACGCCGCCTGTGATCCCGGCGACCATGAGCGAATCCGTGATGCGCGCGATCGAACGCGGCGCCGATACGCTGGGACTGTCCCACGAGCGCATGCTCAGCTTCGCCGGGCACGATACGCAAAACATGGCCGGCATCGCGCCCGCCGCCATGTACTTTGTGCCGTCGGTCGCTGGCGTCAGCCACAATCCCAACGAGTTCACGCGCGACGCCGACTGCGTCAATGGCGCCAATCTGATGCTACATTCGCTGCTGGAGTTGATGAAAGAATACGCCTAAGCCCCGGTCGGCGCCCAGATATTTTTCACCTGGATCGACTCACGCAAAAACTCGGCGCCCGCGCCTTGCTCGCGGTCGTGCCAATCGCGTTTGACGCCGTAGCTGACCCAGGTGCGTTTGATATTATGGCGCGAGCGCGCCTCGACCTGGCGACTTCCTTCCGCGTCCCCGAAGTACCACAAGCCATCGACATCGTCATGTTCGACCAGCGTCTTCACTAGATGGTCGCGATCGCCGGTAATGATGTTTACCACGCCGGCCGGCAAGTCCGATGTATCAAAGACTTGATAGAGATCTGCCGCGCTGAGCGGGTAAAGGGGCGAGGGGATACAGACCACCGTGTTGCCGCGCGAAATCGCCGGCGCGACCAAAGACACGAAAGCCAGCAGCGGCGGCTCGTCCGGGCAGGCGATGCCGATCACGCCGAGCGGCTCGTGCAGCGCGGCCACCAGCCCGCGAATGGTCGTCTCCTGCACGGCGCCGCCGGACTTGTCGGCGAATGCCGCCCAATGGAAGAGCCGGTCTATGGAAGCCGCTACTTCCGCGCGCGCTTCATCAAGCGGCGACTCGGTCATCTCTGCGATGCGCCCGGCGAATTCATCCGCCCGCGCCGAGAGGTTCTCAGCGATGTAGTAGAGGATTTGCGCCCGATTGTGTGGCGCGTAATAAGCCCAGTTCTTCGCCTTATGAGCCGCTTCGACGGCGTTGCGCGCATCCTTGCGATTGCCATCGCCCACCTGACCGACCTGCAAGCCCGAAGGCGAAAGTACCTGACGGGTGTAATTGCCATCCGGTCGCGCCTGTACCCCGCCGATGTACAGCTTCGCTGTGCGGTCCAGCGAAACTCCCCTCAGTCCCCCCGACGAGTCAGGGGGAGGCAACATGGCTGGAGCTGGTGGTGTATGCGCGCCCCAATCCGGGGTTGGCTCGCCAAGTGGAGGTCGCGCCCGTTTCATCCAGCGGGGGCGCAAGTAGGCGAAAAGCCCTTCCGCGCCGCCTTCGCGTCCATAACCGCTTTCCCGGTAGCCGCCAAAGCCGGCGGCGGCGTCAAAGAGATTCGTGCTGTTGATCCAAACGCTGCCCGCCTTGATCTGCCGCGCCGTCTCCAGCGCCAGGCTGATGTTTTCGCTCCAGACCGAAGCCGCCAGACCGTAGCGAGTATTGTTCGCCAGCTCCACCGCCTCGCTCGGGGTGCGGAAGCTCATCGCCACCAGAACGGGACCAAATATCTCTTCCTGGGCGACGGCGGCCGCCGCTTCCAGATTGCTCAAAAGCGTCGGCGGATAGAAACAGCCTCCATTCAATTCTGGCGGCAACTCACAATCAGGCTGGTAGACATCGGCGCCCTCGCTGATGCCGCGCCGCACCCACTGGTCAATCGCTTCATATTGGACCGGGTCGATCACAGCGCCGATATCAATGCTCTTATCCAGCGCGTCGCCGAGCCGCAAACGGGCCATGCGATGTTTCAAGCGAGCTAGAAATGCTTCGGCGATATTCTCCTGCACCAACAAGCGCGAGCCAGCGCAGCAAACTTGGCCTTGATTGAAGAAGATCGCATCAACCAGTCCTTCGATTGCGCCGTCGAGATCGGCGTCATCGTAAACGACAAAGGGCGACTTGCCGCCCAACTCCAACGTCAGCTTCACGCCGCTGCCGGCTGTCGCCCGCCGAATGATGCGCCCGACTGCTGTAGAGCCGGTGAAGGCGATCTTGTCGAGGTCATGATGCGCCACCAGTGCCGCGCCCGTCTCATCGCCGCCGGTGACGATGTTGACCACGCCCGGCGGCAGTCCCGCTTCGGCGATGATCTCAGCGAAGAGCAGGGCGGATAGGGGCGTGTATGGGGCCGGTTTGATGACGACGGTGTTGCCGGTCGCCAGCGCCGGCGCGATCTTCCAAGCAAGCATCAAGAGTGGAAAGTTCCAGGGGATGACCTGCCCGACAACACCCAGCGATTGGTAATCGCGCAGCTCGCTATCCATCAGTTGCGCCCAGCCGGCGTGATAGTAGAAATGGCGGGCAGCAAGCGGCACATCGATATCACGCGATTCGCGGATCGGCTTGCCATTGTCCAGGCTTTCCACGACCGCCAGCAGACGGGCATGCTTCTGCACGTTGCGGGCGATGGCGTAGAGGTGGCGGGCGCGCTGATGCGGGCTGAGCGCGGACCAGGATTGGTAAGCGGCACGCGCGGCTTTGACGGCGGCGTCGATATCGGCGGCGGAGGCGTCGGCGGCTTGCGCCAGCGTCTCGCCGCGGGCCGGGTTGGAGACCGTAAGGTAGCTACCGGCGGCGGGCGCGGTCCAAGCGTTGTTGATGAAGAGATCGAACTTGCGCTCATGCGAATCGAGCCAGGCGTCGGCGGCGTCCGCGGATTCGGGCGCAGGTCCGTAGGGGAGGGTTTGGAAGAGGGTGGTTAGTTGGGGCATGGGGGTGGGCTTCCCTAAGACGTCGCGATCGTGTCACCAAGATTGGGCGTGAGAGGGATTCGAAAGTCAAGCTCGCGAATTAGTGCGAAGGTGTTGATGCACTGTACTCCAAGCAAGCCGCATACAAGTGGGATTCTACGGTTTGCCGGTTTGGGCAAGGTCATTCCTACAGATTGTAAGTTTTCCATAGTTACGACTCGACGGTTCTCAGGGCTTTCAAGAGCATAAGCGATAAGAAAAGGGTCTGCGGGTTCAGAAAGCGGGTCCACAGTTGTTAAATCTTCGGGTACGCTTTCATAACCTTGGCTGTACGTGCGCGTCAGTAATTCTAGCGAGAGTTCGTCAGTCCACTCCAATGTGGTTCGGTTGTATATCACCCATTCCGCTAATACGTCTAAGGGCTCTTCGTCAGAACTATCGGGTCCCAGGATTTCTCCAATCACTTGTGGTGGCAACTTTACGTTGCCCGCCCGTGCTTGATGAACAAGCCAATTCCAGAACTGTTGTATACGATCTAAAGGATAGTACTTGTTTTTTGCGTCGATCAAAACGCTGGTATCCAGAAGATAGAGCAAGAGTGTGAGCCTCAGATTCGGTCAGGATACAGCAGTGCATGCACTCTGGTAGGTGCCACGCCCAGAACGACGCCGGCTCTTGTTGCAGATAACTGTCCTGTGTCAACGTAGTATCGGGCCAAGTTAATGAGGCGGTCTCCGAGAAGGTAGCGCCGTATCGTATAGTAGTTTGCCCCTCCGAGTTGAGGTCTTCGTCTTTTCCGTTCAGGGTCTAAGCGATGATTGCTGTCTTGTTCAAAGTGTTCTTGCAGCGTTTCCCAGCACGCTTGACTAATTTTCTTGTCGAGCATCAGGAGGTATGCAAGAATGGCTCGACTTACATTCATCTCGCGGGCGGCCCTTCCGACTACATCCACGACGCATTGGTTTCCACTGTTCACTTTACGAGCAAGCTTTGCGCGATCGAACGGACGAAACAGAATCGTGCCTGCGACTTGATTGCAGAATCGCTCAATTTCATCTTCGCTCCAGTCGCCAGATACTCCACTCTTTCCCAGCCAGAGATGTGTAACTTCGTGCAGGGCAGTAAAACTCCAGCCTGCGACAGCATCTTGCCGGTTAATGACGATGTAAGGTGCAAGGTCGTCGGCAAAAGCGAAACTTCGGAACACTTCGGCTGGAATCGTTGTATGATGGCTTCCGAGATCGCTAAGCAGCAGCACGAAAATGCCTTCTCGTTCAATCTGTTTACGGAGATACGAGAACGCATTTCGAAAGTCTCCTGCATCGCGAAATTCTTCCACTTGGAAATCCAAGGTCTCGATTATGTTCAGTGCCACTGCCTCAACACCCATCGATATGGCTGAAGAATCCACAAACGGAAGCCGTTCAGCTCGGCTTTCTTCAAGAAGATCTCGAATTATCCACTGAGATACCTTTGTGTCGCGCATCAAAAATTTGAGATGTGCATTGCCTTTGCGATTGGCCGCTTGCTGGTGAATAGGTCGGAAGTCCTCACCTCTGTCTCCCGATTTGGGCGGCTGCTTCAAGTAAAAGACTACGGGGGGCTGGTAATATGCTTGCGACATTCGTGCAAGCTGCGACGAAGAGGGATGCTCCTTTCCGCACTCCAGGTTTGCAAGCTTTTCTGCTGCGGTGCGCCGTTTAGAATCTCGAAAGCCAAGTTTTCGGGCGGCTTCCTCAATATCAAGGGCGGCAGTCTCTCTCGCCCACGTTAGAATCTCTGGATTTACTACTACCATCGTTGAACACCCGCCATTCCTACTTAAATTATATTCCGACCACTCTCAAAAGCCAACGTGCGCTGAAGTCCTTGACGTCGAAGGACACTACCCCCGCCACCACATCTCTGCTACCCTCCCCATCTCACATCCACTCAACCCAACTGGAGAACCCCCATGCCCAAGCAATACGCCAGCCCGCCCGCCATGCAGATCGACCCCAAGCAGACCTATCGCGCCGTCATGAACACCAGCAAAGGCGCGATCGCCATCGACCTCTTCGCCGACCGGGCGCCGATCACGGTGAACAACTTCGTCTTTCTGGCCCGCGACGGCTTCTATGACGGCGTCGTCTTCCACCGCGTATTGGACGGCTTCATGGCGCAAGGCGGCGACCCCACCGGCACCGGCCGCGGCGGACCCGGCTACCGCTGGGATGATGAGCCAGCGGCGCTGAACCTTCGACATGATGCGCCCGGTTCGCTGAGCATGGCCAACGCCGGACCTAATACTAATGGATCGCAATTCTTCGTCACCTTCGTGCCGACGCCGCATCTCGATGGCAAGCACGCAGTGTTTGGGCGGGTTGCTGACGCGCCAAGCCTGGACGTGCTGAATGCGCTGCAGAGAATCGATCCGCAACGTCCGAATGCCTCGGTCGTCGCCGATCAGATTCTGTCGATTTCAATCGAAGAAGTTTAGCCTCAGAATTGGCGTCGCCCGGCGCCGGGACTTTCTTTTCTTCAGTATCATCATAGCTTCGCTCATGTCGACGCGCCGCTTGTTGCTATCGTATGCCCGAAGGTGGCGCGCAATCGTGCGCCCGCCTTGTTCGTAGGCGGCGATTTGACTCGCCCGCTGAACGAAACGCTTGCGCTGGTAAGGGCATAATATCGCAATAGGGATTAAGTGGAAAGTAGCTTGGAATATATATATTGAAGTTGGAGAGCCGCTCAGGTATAGCGACGAGTATGTTGGCTGCGATGACAAATGTGGTAACATATCCAGACCATTGCCGGGGCATAAATCATAAAATGCTAAAACTATCTGTTTCATAAGTATTTCCGCATCAGAGCCATACGATGCACATCGAAAGGTTTTGAGATGTTGTCGCATGTAGTTACCAGTGTCTCTTTCGAGTCTTTTCGGGCGTCGTCCGAAGGCAAGAAAGTTATACTTCTTTATCCCTGGACGAACCACCGAAATATCTTCCTCAGTTATTTTCTGAATGACCTTAGCGAAGGCCTGCTCTACTTTCGGCTGCCCGAGCGGACCAGGGGCCTGGCGAATTGGGTACGCCGTCTGGTTGATGAGATCCGCCATGTAGAAGCTGGCTTCGGTCAGTCGCTAGATGAGACCTTGGCAAACGGAAAGCCGTCCGAAATTGGCGAAGCACTGGCAGCCGATCTCGCTGGGCTCGAGCACGAACGAGTCGTCCTGTACCTGGATGAGCTTGATCGCATTCCGCAGGATGAGGACTTTCGCCAATTCATGAACGCGGCGATCGCCAATCTGCCGGACAAGGCGCAGTTGGCGATAAATTCACGCTTACTAACTTACGACCCCTGGATTAGTTGGGTGAACCGTGACGAGGTGGTCGTCTTGGGAACGGAGCATCGCAGCAGCAATTTGTTATTCGCCAAGGCAACCAGTCTGAAACCGCAGTTGGAGGTATATGCTTTTGGCCGAGGGCACGCTGTCTCCAACGGTCGTGAGATTAGCAGTTGGGATGGCGCATTGCCGCGCAATCTGTTCTTCTACTTCATTGACAATCCGCTGGTCACGCGCGATCAGATATTCGAGATTTTCTGGCCCAAGCTCTCGGTGCGGGACGCGACCAATGTCTTCCACGTGACCAAACGCAAGATCACGGAACGAATTTCGGTATACGTTGACGATGGCAACAACTATGAGTTGACCACTTACTCAACCGGCTTTTACGTGCCGAGCGACAAAATTGTTCGCCACTATGATGTGGCGGATTTCGAACAGGCGATGGAAGGCGCGTTGCTTTCCTTCGACGCGCACGAACGGGAGTTGCTTTACCTTCGCGCCATCGAGATCTACAAAGCGCCCTTCTTGCACCCAGTGAAGTTGGCATGGGTGGAAGCGCGCCGCAACCAACTGAATTCCATGTATGCCGAGGCGCTGATCGGCATGGCGCGCTTGAAGGCGGACCGTGGGGCTTGGGAGGAGGCGCTGGGATACTACGCGCGGGCGCTAAAGGAAGTGCCGCAGCGCGAAGATATTCATCGCGGCGCCATGCAGATGTACATCAATCTCGGGCGGAACGCAGATGCGCGGCAACAATACAAGCTGCTGGAGCGGATGCTCAGGCGAAAGCTGGGCGTCAAACCGTCCAGTGAGACGCAGACGCTGATACAGCAACTGGTTTGACCGAGATTTGCCCCTCATCGGCCTGCTCATATTTGGCTGACGCTTTACAATACTGTTGAAGTCAGTTGGCGCTGGACAGCATCTTCTGACATCAAATCTCAGTTAGTTCAGGCGAATTGGAATGCTCCGCAGTCGCTCAAGTCAAGACAATGGAGAAAGATTGGCCGCCACGTCGGCGCGCCGCTCTGGCGGGGAACAGAGAGGGGTCTTACTCGCTTCGCTGTTTATGTTTGTCATTGGCTGGGGTGGCTTGCTGAATTTGGTCATCTCCACCCGTCCGCGGATCGGCGGCGAGATCTGGCTTTTCTTCATCCTCCTGCAGATCGCGGTAACTGGCACGGCCATTCCGATCCTGTGTCTGGTCAGCCAGCGTCTGAGGCCGGTGAATGATCGTGTTCCCCTCGCCGGCGTGGTGGTCAGGCGGAGCGTGTGGATCGGCATCATCGTTGTCACCTGCGCCTGGCTCATGATTCCGCGCTATATGTCGGCGCCTATACTTTTGATTTTGATCCTCTTGTTCGTTGTGATTGAAGTTTTCCTGCGCAACCGAGAACTGGCGAATGAAAGATAGACAGGCTCTGCTTCGGCGCCTGCCCTCCGTCGATTCTTTGCTAGCACGAAGCGAAGTACAGCAATTGGTAAGAGATTACAGCCGGGACCTGGTGGTTGGCGCCATTCGGTGGCAATTGAATGAAGCCCGGAGAGCGATATTGGCTTCAGCCCTGGTTGACATTGGCGAGGGCGCACTGGTGCAAGGTGCAGCGGGTGAATTGCGGCGTCAGCAGAAATCGACGTTAAGCCCTGTCATTAACGCAACGGGCGTTATCATCCATACCAATCTGGGCCGTGCCCTGCTGTCCAAGAGCGCGCAGGCGGCGATACTGGCGGCGGCTGGCGTTTACAACACGCTGGAATTCGATTTGGAGACGGGCAAGCGCGGCAGTCGCTTGGCGCAGGCCAGCGGCATCCTGCGCGACTTGACCGGCGCTGAAGACGCGCTAGTCGTCAACAACAACGCCTCCGCTCTGATACTGATTCTCAGCGGGCTCGCCAAAGGCAGGCAAGTCATCATCTCGCGCGGCCAACTGGTGGAGATCGGCGGCGGCTTCCGTATTCCGGCGATCTTGAGCGAGAGCGGCGCTGAGCTCGTCGAAGTGGGCACGACCAATCGCACGCGCATCGCGGATTATGAAGATGGGCTCAGCGAAGGCTCGGCGATGCTCCTGCGCGTCCATTCCTCCAATTTCAAGCAGGTCGGCTTTGTTGAGCAGCCATCTTTGCAAGAATTGACGGCGCTGGCTCGCGAGCACGGCTTGCTGGCGGTCGACGATCTCGGCAGCGGTGCGCTGCTTGACACGGCGCGATTCGGCCTGGATCATGAGCCGACGATTCAGGAGAGTGTCGCCGCCGGGGTTGATCTGGTCTGTTTCAGTGGGGATAAGCTGCTCGGTGGACCGCAAGCGGGCATCATCGTTGGAAAGGCTGATGCGCTGGCGAGACTGAAGCGCCATCCCTTGGCGCGCGCCCTGCGCGTTGACAAGTTGACCTACGCCGCGCTAATCGCCACTTTGGAGCATTATCGACGCGATGAAGCGCTGGAACAGATACCGGTCTGGCGGATGATTTCGCGCTCGCCGAACGACATCAGAACGACGGCTGAACGTTGGGCGGCGCAAGTCGGCGGCGCGGTCGTCAGTGGAGAATCGACGGTTGGCGGCGGCAGTCTGCCGGGCACGGCGCTTCCCACTGCGTTGCTCGCCCTCGAGTGCGATTCGCCCAATCGCGCCTTGGAAAAATTGCGCGGGGCGGATCCGCCGGTGATCGCGCGCATCGCCGAGAATCGAGTATTGCTGGATCCGCGCACGGTTCTGCCGGAACAGGAAGCGGACCTGCTGACGGCGCTAGAATCCGTCATTTGAAATGCGACCTGGTTTCCTGATAAACTCATACGTTAATATTCGCTCATATTCGGGCCGCGATTTGCTGGCTTGGGGGAGTTGACGCATGAAATCTGATGTGGATCGGCTGATGCGCGATCGCGGGCTGGACGCGATCATTGTGACCGGCGGCGAAGAATTCAATACGGCGCGTTACTTCCTCAGCAATGGCGCTCGCATTACCCACGGGTCGATCTTCAAAGTGATCGACAAGCCGGCGCTGCTGGTCTGCAATCGAATGGAATTGGAAGAGGCGGCCAAGTCGGGCTTGGACGTGCTGACCGATGTCGAGCTCGGCTTCTATGACCGCTACAAGGAAGCGGATGGCAACAGCATTCGGGCGACTGTTCTGCATTGGTCTGATGTCCTGCTGCGGCTCGGCCTGAGCGCCGGGCAAATCGGTCTCTACGGTACCTGGCAGATCAACCAGACAATCGCGCTATACGAAGCATTGAAAACGGACTTGGCTCAATACGAATTTGTTTACGAGGCTGAGCATACGCTGATCGAGGAGGCGATGCTGACGAAGGACGCCGATGAGATCGCGCGAATCAAATCGGTGGCGGAGCGGACCAACGCCGTCATGGAGATCGCTTGGAATTTCATCGCCGGCTTGCGGCGCGCTGGCGCCAATCTGGTCGATGAGGATGGAGGGCGCGTCACCATCGGCGATGTGAAGGACTTGGTTCGCCGCGAGTTGATGGCGCGCGGTTTGGAAGATACCAACATGATCTTCGCGCAGGGCCGTGATGCCGGCTTCCCACATAGTCGCGGTGAAGCGGACATGCCGCTGCAAGTTGGGCAGGCTATCGTCTTTGATCTCTTCCCGCGCGAGTTGGGCGGCGGCTACCACCACGACATGACGCGCACCTGGTGCATCGGCTACGCGCCGGCGGCGGTTCGCGAGACCTACGAAACGGTTCTGGAAGCCTTTGACATTTCCGTCGAGGCATTCGGTCTCAATAAGCCGACCCACCTGATGCAGGAGGCGGTTCTTGATCACTTTGAAAAGGCGGGGCATCCGACCACGCGATCGCATCCAAGCACGATGGAGGGATACGTCCATAGCTTGGGTCACGGCGTGGGCATTGATATTCACGAGCGACCGTCGATCAGTCATTTGCGCCAGGACGACATCTGTCAGATCGGGAATATCTTGACCATCGAACCCGGCTTGTATTATCCTGAACGTGGCTTCGGCGTGCGGATTGAAGACCTTTTTGTGGTGGATGATAAGGGCGAGTTGGTATCGCTGACGCCTTTCCGTAAGGAATTGGTCATTCCCTTGGCGGATGACTGTGGGGAAGCGCAATGATGACAGACGGCGGCAATACTTCGCAAGTTCGCGTGGCGATCATCGGATCCGGTCCATCGGGCTTTTACGCTGCCGACCACTTGCTGAAGCGGCGCGAACCGCAGATCTCTGTCGACATGTACGAGCGCTTGCCGACGCCCTTCGGTCTGGTGCGCGGGGGCGTCGCGCCCGATCACGCCAAGATCAAGTCCGTCACCAAGCTCTACAGTCGCATCGCTTCGCACGAGCGCTTTCGTTTTTTCGGCAATATCGAATTCGGCGCTGATGTCACCCGCTTTGACTTGAGCGAGCATTATCATGGCATAGTCTATGCGGTCGGCGCGCAGACGGACCGCAAGCTCGGGATAGCGGGCGAAGACCTGCCTAACAGTTATGCGGCGACCGAGTTCGTAGGCTGGTACAACGGGCACCCGGATTATCATGACTTTGATTTTGATTTGTCCGGCATTAAGCGCGTTGCGGTAATTGGGGTCGGCAATGTGGCGATGGATGTCGCGCGGATTCTGGCGCGCACGCCGGAGGAATTGTACGGGACTGATATCGCCGACTACGCGCTGGAAGCATTGAGACGCAGTGAAGTCGAAGAGATTTATGTATTGGGGCGTCGGGGTCCGGCGCAAGCCGCCTTCACCAATCCCGAGATCAAAGAACTTGGCGAGATGGCGGATGCCGATATCATCGTCGAGTGCGAAGATGCGTCGCTGGACGAGCTAAGCGCCACACACCTCAAGAAGGCGCGCGACCGCAGCGCCATCCGCAACGTCAAGATTTTGCAGTCTTATGTCGATCGTGGGCTCACCGGAAAGTCGCGGCGCATCGTCATGCGCTTCCTTGTTTCTCCCAGCGAGATTCTCGGCGAAGAAAGAGTCGAGGCGATGAGGATTGTCAAGAATGAGTTGTACCTGGACGAAAACGGCAACTTGCGTCCGCGCGCGACCGATCAATTTGAAGTATTTCCCGTCGATATGGTCTTCCGCTCGGTAGGTTATCGCGGCGTGCCCTTGCGTGATGTGCCCTTTTACGATCGCTGGGGTACGATACCCAACGATCAGGGACGCGTGCTGACCAAGCATGAGGGCCGAGACCGCCTGACCGGTAATTATGTCGTCGGCTGGATCAAGCGAGGACCGAGCGGCATCATCGGCACAAACAAGCCCGACGCGATTGAATCGGCGAATTGTTTCCTGGCAGATCTGGCGGCGGGAGAGGTGCTGCGGCCACGGGATACGCGCGCAGAGAGCGTTCTCCAAATGGTACGGATGCGTAAACCGAACTTCATATCATTCGATGAGTGGAAGATCCTCGATGAGATTGAACTGCAGCGCGGCGTCGATAGAGGACGCAGCCGGGTCAAGTTTACCACCGTCGAAGAAATGCTGACGGCATTGGGTAAACGGACCGAAATGGCGGGCGCGGGAGAATAGGGGTCCGCCAAGGTGAACCCAGCTTTGTCGCAATTCAGCTAAAATGTCCAAAATTGTGCGCGCAGATTCGTACAGATTTTCTTGACAGCCGCCTGTGAACATGTTACTCTGATGACAACGAAGTAAATTTATTATAAGCAAATTTATTCCGTCCCCCGGCGCCCCGCACCCCGTGGGGCGCCTCTCGTTCCGAGACCGCTCTCCTGTTTTCTGTGCCACCCCATCCCCCGGCCGCTTCCCGAAGTGCAGTGTCTACGCGCACCAGCGAGCTAAGGAAGGGGAGCTAAACGTTGCGAGCGCTATATTCAGCTGGTTTCTCTCCTACATTGAGCGGCAAAGTCTATGGAGCGCCTCACGGTCAGTTCTAGCCCGCCCCCTGCCGTATCTGACGGACATCGCTCTCTTCTAATTTGCAGCCGATTGCGTTAATCTCGGCAAACGAAGACGAGCGCGGACACGGAGAGGGGCGATGGACGCAAGTGACATCATTCTGGAGCACATTGAAGCAAACGACGAAGAATTGACTTATATCGCCAAGGACATTTGGGATCATCCACAGGTGGCGCTGCAGGAAGAGTATGCCGCCAAGCTGCTGGCGCGGAAGTTGGAAGCGGATGGCTTTTCCATCAGCTGGGGCGCCGGCGGGATGCCGACCGCATTCATCGCGGAATGGGGTGACGGAGCGCCGACCATCGGCTTCCTCGGTGAATACGATGCCTTGCCGGGCCTGTCGCAGCAGCTCGCCAGCGAGAGGATACCGATTGAAGCCGGTGGCGCCGGGCACGGCTGCGGCCACAACTTATTCGGCACCGCTTGTATGGGTTCGGTCATGGCGCTGAAAGCCGCGCTGGAGCAAGGCGACATCAAGGGCAGGATACGCCTTTATGGCTGCCCGGCTGAGGAGACCTTGGTGGGCAAGACCTTCATGGCTCGCGACGGCGTTTTCGATGATCTGGACGCGGCCATCAGCTGGCATCCGGGCGATACGAATATCACCTGGAATGGCTCGTCGCTGGCGATGAATTCGTTCAAAGTGAACTTCCACGGCGTGGCCGCCCATGCCGGCGGATCGCCCTGGCTGGGGCGGAGCGCGCTAGATGGCGTTATGCTTATGGATGCGGGCGTCAATTACATGCGTGAGCATGTCCCGCCCGAATCGCGGATCCACAGTGTGGTCACCAGCGGCGGACAGGCGCCGAATGTCGTGCCGGCTTTCGCGCAAGTCTGGTACTTTGTGCGGGCGCCGCAGCGAGAACAGGTCGAAGAGATGTATCGCTGGATGCAGGACATCGCCAAAGGCGCGGCGCTAATGAGCGGCACCACACATGAGATAGAATTCATCACCGGTTGCTACGATATCTTGCCGAATCGGGTGATATCCGATCTGCTCTACGACAAGATGGCAGCCGTAGACGATATGGTATTCAGCGAGCAGGAACGTCAATTCGCCCGCCAGCTTCAAGCCACCTTTCCGACTGGCTCCGTCCAGAATGGATTCGACTGGATGCAGAAGTCGACCAGCGTTGAGCTGGATCCAGCGACGATGGACGATCCCTTGTGGGAGCGCGTCTTTCCGCATTCGCCGACGCCACCGCGCTTGGGTGGTTCGACCGAAGTGGCGGACGTTAGCTGGATTACGCCGACGGGTCAGATTACGACAACTTGCTGGCCCCTCGGCACGCCCGGCCATAGCTGGCAGACGGTGGCGTCGTCCGGTTCAAGCATCGGCGCCAAAGGCATGATCTTCGCCGCGAAAACGATGGCGCTTGCCGGTCTCGAGCTGCTGACCAAGCCCGGTGTATTGGCGGCGGCGCAAGCCGACTTTGAGCGGGCGCGTGGCGACAAGACTTATATCACGCCGCTGCCGCCGGAAGCTAAACCGCGATAGATGAACCCGGATTCCACACCACAAGGTGTTGTCGCTGGCAGTATTCCGCTCTTCGCCGGTCATCCTTCTTTCGATCTGCTGCCGGTTGACGCGCTCCAGCGGGTGATTGCGGCCGCTTGGCAAGGCAGGGGCGTCGCTCGCTTTCTGAATTACGGCGATGAGCAGGGAAGCCCGCAGTTGATCGAATTCCTGGTCGAGAGACTCAATCGCCGCGAAGACCTCGACATCAGCCGCGAAAACCTGATGATCATCGGCGGATCGACCGGGGGCGTTGGTATGATCACGCAGCGCCTGACCGCCCCCGGCGATGCGATTCTGGTGGATGCGCCCTCTTATCGCGATGCGCTGCATATCTTTCGCGATCATCGGCTGGAGATGCGCGCCGCGCCGATCGACGATGGCGGCATCATAGTCGCCGAGCTGGAGCGCAACCTTGTGGAGTTGGCGGCGAAGGGAAAGACGCCGCGCTTCTATTACGTCGTGCCCAATTTCCAGAATCCGTCGGGCATCGTCATGGCGGTGGAGCGCCGGCGGGACGTCATCGAATTGAGCCGCCAGTACGGCTTCGCCATCGTCGAGGATGATGTCTACAGCGATCTTCGTTTCGAGGGCGCATTACCACCGAGTTTCTATGAGTTGGCTAACGGCGAAAATGTTTTTCGGCTGGGTACATTTTCAAAGACGCTGGCGCCGGGCTTGAGAATTGGTTGGCTGATCGCGTCAGAGGAGCGGATCACTGGCTTCGTAGAAAGCGGTTTGCTGCGCATGGGCGGGGGCGCCAATCCATTCAGCGCGGCGGTGGTCGCCGATTATTGCCGCAGCGGCGCTTGGGAGAAGCATGTTCACTGGTTGCGCGGGCAATACAGGCGGCGCCGTGATATCGCGCTGGCTGCCTTGGAATCTTGTATGCCGCCCCGCGTCGAATGGACGCGGCCCGCCGGCGGCTATTTCATTTGGCTGCGTCTGCCGCCTTCTGCCCCGGTGGACGCGCTGGAAGCATGTGCGAAAGAGCAGGGTGTATACTTCGCCTCCGGCAAAGGGTTTTTTGTCAATCCGGAAGACGGGGCGCATCACCTGCGGCTTTCATTCAGCTTCTTGCCAGTCGCCGAGCTGCAAGCTGGCGTCGAAATCCTGGGCAAACTCATCGCGCGGATGACCGGATAGCGCCTCATGCCGGCCATTTCGACTTCTCAAGACATCAAGGCTGAGATCAGGCGGAAGGGCTACAGCCTGCTACGAGCTGGCGACCTGCGCATGTCGGACGAATTGCGGCAGTCTTGGCTCAGTCTCTCGATTGATTACGCCGATTTGCCGCCTGACGAATACCTGCCCGGCGGCGCGCGCTATCGATGTCGCCGGTACGGTCGCTTCCATTTTGCGCCACCAACCGGTGCCTTGGCGCGCTTGCCCCATCAAGATTACTT
This sequence comes from Chloroflexota bacterium, assembly GCA_026707665.1. Taxonomy (GTDB): domain Bacteria; phylum Chloroflexota; class Anaerolineae; order Aggregatilineales; family Phototrophicaceae; genus UBA6055. The sequence continues at coordinate 30,424 of JAPOWK010000095.1, read as the reverse complement.
CCAGAGCGCCGATATCAATCGCGTCACCGGCGGGATCATTCGCAAGTTCGCTCCGCTGCTGGACACGACCTTTGACAACCCATTTCTGCCCGAATTGATTCGCTTTGACTTCGCTCAGTTCCCGCTTGAAGACGCCCATTTGAAGCAGGATTGGGAAGTGCAGGCGCATTTGATTCGCGTCACGGCTGACTGCAGCGAGCAGGGACATCCGACGCCGGAGGGCATTCATCGCGACGGCGCCGCTTTCGTCACCGTGCACCTGGCTGAGCTGGTCAACGCGGAGGGTGGGGACGTCTCCATCTACGATACTGATCGCAAGCTCTTGACGACATTCCGCCTTGAGCAGGTCCTCGACAGTTATCTCTTCAATGATGCGATTTTGTGGCACGCGGCCGAGCCCATCGTCCCGCTGGCGGCGGCGCATGGGGCGATTCGCAGCATCCTGACCTTTGACTTTTATCCGGGGATCGCTGGCGCCGGCACTGACAGCGATTTGACCCGTTGAAAAGGAAAGCCCGCCGCGGCGGACTTTTCGACTGAATCGTGCAGGGAAGAAAGGACTCGAACCTTTAACCTTGTGCTCCAAAGGCACCTGCTCTGCCGATTGAGCTACTTCCCTATAGCCCGTTAATCATAATCAAAAGCGCGCGAAGCTCAAGTGTGAGATGGGGGACCGCTAGGTTGCCGAATCGTCGCTGTCGGGATTTCGCACGCCGATCGCCTCGTCAAGTGGCACGACGAAGGCGACCCCGTGATTCGGCTCCAGCAAGTCGCCCATGACGGCGCGCGCTTCCTCCAAAAGCATCGGAACCAGTTCCTCCGGCACGACCGACAGCAGCACGTGATTGTTCAGTTCCATCTCGCGCAGCACGTAAGCCATCATACTGGACATGGAGCTAGCAATGTGCAGCGGCACTTCCAAGCTGTCGCCCATCATCTTGCGCTGGAGGCTGTAGAGACCAAAGCTCTTAAGAACAGTGACGCCGGGCGCGCCCGCCTCCTGCCAGCGGACGGCGACATCCAGGCCGTTTTCCACGTTGGACGTGATGAGGATAATCAGTTTCATCATGATCCGTCTCCTTTTGCCGCGACGGCAAGCGCGGGATTGGGGAAGTTATCTTGGTTTCGGCCCTGGAATACCCAGCGCACCATCGGCGGCGTCAAGACGGTCGTCAACAGAATGACCATGAAGAGCGACGCGTACAATTCGCTGCCGCCGTCCAGAATACCGCTGGTCAAGCCGATGGAGATAATGATCAGCCCGACTTCGCCGCGTGAAACCATGCATACGCCGACCCGCAGCGATTCGCGGAGGTTGAAGCCGCCAACGCGCGCGCCAAAGCCGGCGCCGAATACCTTGCTGATCACCGCCATCAGCAGCAGTATCAGCATAAAGGGCAGCGCATCCAGCGGAAAAGCGCTGAGGTCCGTTTCCAAGCCGACATCGACAAAGAATATCGGCACCAGGAAGACGTAAGCCAGGTGGCTCATCGTCTGTTCGATATCGTGTTTCATTCCCGCAGACAACTTGCTTAAGCCGACGCCGGCGATGAAGGCGCCGGTGATCGCGGCGACGCCGCCGAGAAATTCCGCTGACCAGCCGAAGAGCAGCGCGCTCACCAGTGCAAAAATTGGGATGCCGTAAGCCTGTGACAATTGCGGTCGGCGCTGGATCCATTGCATGATTCGCGGCAGCGCATACCAAGCCAGCAGAAAGGCGACCAGGATGTATCCCGCCATCTGCAAAATGATGACCAGCAACTGGCTGAGATCCGCGCTGCCCTGGGCATTACCGGCGTCCGCCAGCACCAGCGTCAACGACACGGCCAATATGGCGAGCACGTCATCAATCAGCGCCGTGGCCAGCAAGGCGTTGCCCTCTTTGGTATGCAGGTAGCCCAATTCAAGCAGAACTTGCGCCGAAATGCTGACGGAGGTGGCGGCAAGGGTGACCCCGGCAAAGAAGGCCGGTATCATGTCGTAGCCAGCCGGCAGCAAGACCACGGCGGTCAACGCGATGGGAACGACCACACCCAGAATGCCGGCAAAGACGGCCACCTTGCCGACTTTCGCCAGTTCGCTCAAATGCACTTCCAAGCCGATATTGAACATCAGCAACAGCACGCCCAGTTCGGCGAATTCTTTGATCGTGCCTTGCAGGTCTACTCCCTGGAGAATGCCCCAATGCAGCATATCCAGTACCGTCGGTCCCAGGATCAGGCCGACGATCAACTGTCCCAGGACGCGTGGCTGATTGAGCAGGCGGGCAATCGCGCCGCCGGCCCGCGACGCCAGCAAGATGACGCCGAGCGCGAGCATCAGCGGGATGAAGGGATTCACCCCCGCTGTCCCTTCGTCTGTTGTTGCGGCGAAGACAGGCGACTGTCCATAGGCGACAAACAGAGCCAGTGGCACAGCAAGAATGAACAGTCGTCGAGAAAACAGTCTACGCAAGCGATTCAACGGTGATTGCCTTTCTCCACTTGTTCTTGCCGTCTCGCATAGCATTATAATGGATTTGCGGTTTCCGGCATTTGAAAATGGAGATGCTAAATGAAAATAGCGACCCTGGAACTCTTCACTGTCCCGCCCCGTTGGCTATTTCTGAAGGTAACAACAGATGATGGCTACGAAGGCTGGGGCGAGCCGATCGTCGAAGGGCAGGCGGGCACCGTTCGCGGCGCTGTGGAGGATATGGCTGACTTTCTCATCGGGCGTGATCCGCGCCAGATTGAGGACATCTGGCAGACGCTGTTCCGCGCGCGCTTCTATCGCGGCGGTCCGGTGATGATGAGCGCAATCGCGGGGGTCAATCAGGCGCTTTGGGATATCAAGGGCAAAGTTCACGGGCTGCCGATCTATGATTTGCTCGGCGGCAAAGTGCGCGAGCGCGTGCAGATCTACGCCGGCATCAGCGGTGAGAGACCGGAAGACGTCGCCGCGCAGGCGCAGCAGCGCAAGGACGACGGCTTGGGCGCGATCAAGATGGGCGCGGTGAACACTGTTCATTATATGGATACCTTCCAGCACATTGACGAGGCGGTTGCGCGGGTGGCGGCGGTGCGGGCGCAAGTGGGGAACGACTTCAGCATCGCGGTCGACTTTCACGGCAAAGTGCATAAACCGATGGCGAAGATGCTGATTCGCGAGCTGGAGCCCTATCACCTGATGTTCGTGGAGGAGCCGATCCTGCCGATGCACAATGAGGCGCTGCTCGATCTCAAGCGATCTACCTCAGTCCCGATAGCCACAGGCGAACGCATGTATTCGCGCTGGGATTTCAAGACGATCCTGGCGGAAGGCAGCGTCGATATCATACAGCCCGATGTGTCGCATGCCGGAGGCATCTCCGAGGTGCTTCGCATTGCGGCGATGGCGGAAGCCTACGATGTCGCGCTGGCGCCGCATTGCCCGCTGGGGCCGATCGCGCTAGCCTCTTGCATTCAGGTGGATGCGATTGCCTACAACGCCTTGATTCAAGAGCAGAGCCTCGGCATTCACTACAACAAGACGGCCGACCTGCTCGATTACCTGGCGGACCCATCGGTGTTTCATTACGAAGACGGCTATGTCAAAGTGCCGACGGCGCCCGGTTTGGGCATCGCGCTGGACGAGGAAAAGATTCGCGCCGCTTCCGATCACAGTTTCCGCTGGCGGAATCCCATCACGCGCCGAGTAGACGGTTCCATCGCCGAGTGGTAATGCCGGGCGCTAACCAAAGCGCGCGACATCGACCGCGCCGGCCGAGACACCATGGAGCAGTTTGTCCACCGCGCGCTCGGCGGAGGCGGCGGCCAGCGCCAGGCCGTGACCGGTGTAACCGACGGCAAAACCGACGCGGGGCATAAGCGGCAGGGACCCGACCAAGGGCAGCCCATCGCAGCTGAAGCCCATGATCCCGCTCCAGCGGTGCGCCACCGGCGCCTTCACATCGGGGAAATACTTGGCCAGATAGCGATCCAGGAAGGCATGCACCTTGGGATTGAGCCGGTCTTCCGTGGTGTCGTTCTCTTCGCTCTGATGCTGCTTGCGCCCGCCACCGAGCAGGAAACGCCCGTCAAAGGTTGATCTGTAATACATGTAGCCATAGTCACTGTAACCGCAATAGGGAACGGGAACGTGATCCAGCGGCTCGGTCACCAGGCATTGCGCCCGCATCGGCAGGACCTTGCCGACGAAGTAGGGATCAATCATCGGCGAATAGGCGTTGGTGCAAAGCATGACATAACGCGCTTTGAACAGGAATTTCTGCGTGTGAACGCGCACGGCGCCGTTGTCTTCTTCCAGGCGATACAGTTCATTATTGGCGATGAGTTCGGCGCCGCTCTGCGCCATGACCGTCTTCGCCAGCAAGTAGGGCTGCACGCCGGCATCCAGCGGCTGCTCAATGGCGGCGCAATAACCGCGCCCCAGTGGATCGCGGCTATAGTATTCGATGTCAATCCGATCAGCCGAGAGGGCGCGGGCGGCCAGTTCCAGCTCCTTCGCTTCTTCGGGAGTTTCCGCGAGCAGCAGAGAGCCGCTGTTGTCGATCGGCACATCGAAGGCGCTGTTCGATATGAACTCGCGCCAGTGACTGAAGCTGCGGCGCGACATATCCCAGACTTCGCGCGCGGCATCATGGCCGTATTCTTCAATCGCGCGGTGATAATAGGTGTCGAGGCCGCTGATCATGAAGCCGGCATTGCGTCCGCTGGCGCCCAGCCCGACGTCTCGCGCATCGGTGACGACCACATCGCGGCCGTGGACTTGCTTGGCGAAATAGGCGGCCGCGCCGCCGGCCAGACCGGCGCCAACCACCAGGAAGTCGATTTCGCGTTCTTTCTGTTCAGCACGTTGCCAATGCGAGACAGTCATAGTCTTCCTCTATGATCATCCAGAAAGTACCCCGAAATTGCAAAAAGTTGTAGACACAGAATGAACAAAGCTTGCGAGACCCATTCCGGCGCAACATCCGCTGACCGCAGTTCACCTTCGAAGCTGTTTGATTTGAGCGGGATTCTAGGACATCGGCTAAATCGGTGTTAGAATGATTACGGTTGATATTCTCGACCAAAAGCAAAGACGTCAAACGTGGGAGGCTATAAATGAGAGCTGTTAAGAGCTTCATAATACTGTTCGCATTGCTGCTGCTGGTGGCGCCATTTGCCGCCGTTTCAGCAGACGGCCACTTGCCCGATCTCGGCGGCCGCACGGTGACGGTGGCGGTGGAGAACGCGTATATGCCCTTTAACGTCATCGATGAAGAAACGGGCGAAGCAGTTGGCTGGGACTATGATACGCTGGGTCTCATCTGTGAGTTGCTGAACTGCGCGCTCGATTGGATTGAAACCAGTTGGGAAGGCATGATCGTCGCCGTTTCCAATGGCGAGTACGATATGGCGGCTGACGGCATCACGATCACGGAAGAGCGAGCGCAGATCGTCGATTACTCGATTGGTTATATTGATCTGTCGCAGAAGTTTATGGTGCGCGTTGATGAAGATCGTTTCGCCAATGCGGAAGAATTCGTCGCTGGTGATTTCATCATTGGCGTACAAGTGGCGACGACGAATTTCGAGGCGGCGTCGGGCTTGGTTGGCGAAGATCGCATCGTTGCTTATAGCGAATTCGGCTTCGCGGTACAGGCGCTGATCAGCGGCGATGTTGACGGGGTAGTCATCGACGACGTCGCGGGCCAAGGCTATACCGGGCTGAACGCGGACAAGATCAAGCTGTTGCCAGACGAACTCACCAAAGAGCAGCTTGGCTTCATCTATCCGCAAGGATCGGACCTGGTTGAGCCGTTCAACGCCGCGCTGGAAGTCATCATGGCGGACGGCCGGTTGCAAGCTATCAACGACAAATGGTTTGGCAGCGAAGAGGAAGCGGACATGGCGCTGCCCGACTTGGGCGGGCGTGTGGTCACTGTAGCTGTCGAAAATGCCTACATGCCCTTCAACGTGATAGATGAGGAGACAGGCGAAGCGGTTGGCTGGGACTATGATACGCTCGGCTTAATCTGCGAGCTGCTGAACTGCGCCCTCGATTGGATTGAAACCAGTTGGGAAGGCATGATCGTCGCCGTCTCCAATGGCGAGTACGATATGGCGGCAGACGGCATCACGATCACCGAAGAGCGGGCGCAGATCGTCGATTATTCGATTGGCTACATAGATCTGTCGCAGAAGTTCATGGTGCGCGTTGACGAAGATCGTTTCGCCAATGCGGAGGAATTCGTCGCCGGCGATTTCATCATCGGCGTACAAGTGGCGACGACGAATTTCGAGGCGGCGTCGGGCTTGGTCGGCGAAGACCGCATCGTTGCTTACAGCGAGTTTGGCTTTGCGGTACAGGCGCTGATCAGCGGCGATGTTGACGGCGTCGTCATTGATGACGTCGCGGGCCAAGGCTATACCGGGCTGAACGCGGACAAGATCAAGCTGTTGCCTGATGAACTCACCAAGGAACAGCTGGGTTTCATCTATCCGCAGGGTTCGGACCTGGTCGAACCATTTGACGCGGCGCTGGAAGTCATCATGGCGGACGGCCGGCTGCAAGCCATCAACGACAAGTGGTTCGGCGCGGATGCTTGAGCGGTCCGCAAGCGAGCGCCACGCTGCGATTTGAAGAGCGACGCAGTGGGACGGGGGTAGCCCTGTCCCACTTTCCATTTGCGCGAAATAGTCGGCCAGGGGTGAATCATGTCGGCGTCGGATAGGGAATCCAACCTGGATGAGATAATCGCCGAGTCTCGAGGCCGGGCGATGCGATACGCTCGCCTGTATACATTTCCCTATTGGTTCTTGTTTTTGGTGATTCTCGGCGTCTTGCTCGCCATTAGCATTCTTACCAATTCGGTTTACTTCAACATATTCGGGCAGTTGGTGGAAGGCGTGATCATGACGCTTTTCGTCAGCGCCACTTCTTACGCGACCGCGCTGTTCATTGCGGTTATCGTCGGCATCATACGCTCGAATCCGCCCGATCCTCCGCAATCGCGCCAGACATTGAGACGGGGAGTCTTGCGCGTTTTGCGTATTGGCTTGTTCAATATTTGTACCGTTTATGTCAACGTGATGCGCGGCATCCCGATACTCATTGTGCTGTTGGTGACCGCCTTCATCATCGTGCCCGCCATACGAGATGTGCTGAATGACGCTGTGCTGGTCGGCATCCGGGACGCGCTGGGTGATCCAGCCATCCCCGATATAATCTGGCGCGGCAGCTCGCCGATGACGGCGATCGTCGCCCTGGGCGCGACCTATGGCGCCTACATGTCGGAGACGATTCGAGCGGGAATACAGTCGATTCCCAAGGGGCAGTTTGAGGCGGCTTATTCCGTCGGCATGACCTACTGGCAGACGATGAGATCAATCGTATTGCCGCAAGCCTTTCGCAATGTGCTGCCGCCGCTGGGAAACGACTTCGTAGCGATGATCAAGGATTCGTCGTTGCTGGCTTTCCTCGGCATTCGCGATGTCACCCAGATTGCAAAACTGTCTTCAGGGCGGTCATTTCGCTATGTCGAGACTTATGCGGTGACAGCTTACATATACTTGACACTGGTGATCCTCGCTTCGACCTTGGTCAACTTGCTGGAGGACACCATCAATATCGAGCGCGAAACACCGCGACTGGTGCGGCGATTGCAGGCTTTGGTCCCCGGCAAGAAAAAACGCGAGCCTATCGTCGAGTCCTTCGATTAGGCGCTTATTCGTTCGAGTAGAAGCCCACCTTATTGCCCTCGGTGTCGCGTACCCAGCCGACGAAGCCGCCGCCGGCGTTTTCGCCCAGCGCCGTCTTGGGCAGCAGCACCTCGCCCCCGGCGCCCGGCACGCGCGCCAGAGCGGCGTCCAGGTCCCCGCTGATGGTGAAGTAGACGAGAGTGCCTTCCGTTGAGGGCGTATAACCGTATTGCGGATTGTGGACCAGGCAGCCGCCAACCTGCCCGTCATGGGGGAAAACGCCGAGCATGCTGCCCATCGTCTCGCGCTGGTCGTTGACGAACAGCTTGGCGCCTATGACTGTTTCGTAGAACTGGCGGGCGCGCTCAAAGTCTGCCACCGGAACCTCGAACCAATTGATCACGGACATAGCACTCTCCTTAAGGTTGCATTGACAAAGTCAAATCATAGTCGCAAACGCGGCGGCGATAAACGGTTTCTCAACTGATGCAATTTAGGATGGTTTGCTGGGCGGATAAGCTCGGCGCTAGCGCTGGCTTTGCAACTGGGTCTCGTCGGCTTCGGTCGCTGCCAACTCGTCGAGATCGCCCTCTAATTCTGCTGACAGTCGTTGACGCGTCATCTGTTCAGCGCGGTCGTGGCTATCGTTGGCGTCGATCTCTTCAATGGCGCTCAGGTAATCGTCGTTGAACTGTTGGCTGTAGAACTGCACTTCGTCCATGGCGTCGATGGTGTCTTGCAGTTTGTCGATCTCGTCCTTGATTTCGATGCTGAGGCGTTGACCGCGGGTGCTGCCAGTGTCTTTTGTGCCCAGCAGCGACATTTGGGCGTATACCGTGCCCAAAGCCGACAAGGTGCTTTCCAGGTGGATTTCGGCGCGCTTGATGGTGCGGGCGCTCGCTTCGAGGCTCATTAGCTGCTTCTGCAGCAATTCCAGCTGCAAGAGGCGGTCACGGCGCGTTTGCTCATTCTTGTCATTCTTGATAAGATTTTTGACTTTGGCGATTTTGCGCGGCACCTGCTGCAAGTCGCGGGCGGCCAAGTCGTTATCCTCAAAGTAGTCAATGCGGTTCGCCAGATTGTACATGTGGGCGATCCAGTCATTGATGTCGCTGATGAGAGTGCGTTTGCGCGTTCGCATGGCGCCGCGCGCGGCATCCGCGAGCTTGAGCATATTGCGGCGATACTCAAAGGCGTCGCGTAGCCGCTCGCGCGAGACGCGGTTGCGGATGTTCCTCAGGTCATACTCGCGTTCGAAATCCTCAGCCAGAGCCTGTTCGGTCGCTTCCGGATCAGCCAGCGTGGACGCGACCAGCACCGTCTCGGCTAAACCGCCAAGAACCAGCCAGAACCAGGGCTGCCACTCGATAAAGGGCAGGCTGACATTGCCGACGAAAAGAAACAGTATGAGCGTCACCATGAGCGTGACGAGAGTTTCCCAACGCAGCAGCGCATTTGCCAGAAGTGTGCCAAAGACCTTCTGCCGCGCTTCGCTATTCACCGTCATGTTTTCGTTGGTCCTTTAGATGGAATCAGGATTTCGGTTCCAAACGCGAGCTAAGATCGGATTGGCTTAGTCGGCGCCCAGAAGACGCTGACGGCGCTCCTCCAGTTGCAGCTCGACTTGGCCGATCCCCACAGTATCCTCGATCTGGTCGGACAATTTGCGGCTGGCCAGTTCGGCGCGCGCGTCTTCCTTGTCAATCTGCGAATAGATGGAGTCCAGCAAGCTGTCGATCTCCTGGTCGCCGGAAGTATCAAGCTTGTCCATACTCTTCAGAGTCTTGGTCATCACCTTCTTGGTTTCCGCCAATTCGAGCAGCGAGCGCATCTTTTCGCGTTCCTGCTTAATCGTGGTCAAGCGGCCCTCTAGCTTCAGGCGCATATTCAGCATGCCTTGATACTGCTCTTCCTGCGCCTGCCATTGCTCGAAGTATTCCTGCGCCAGTTCCTGCTTGGTGTTGAGTTCCGCTTGCGCCGCCGCCGCCAGATCATCCTTGCCGCGCAGAATCAGCGTGTCGATATCCCGGTCCAGCTTGTCCGACTGATTGGAGAATTCTTCATATTTGCGTTTCAGGGTGCGCACCGAACCGCCGACGGTCGCCGCGGAATCTTCAAGCGCTTCCAGGTTGCGCTCGACCTGCCGGATGTATTCATCCATGACCTTCAGCGAATTGGTTTCCAACGCACGGTCAATCATGCCGTGCAGGTTGGCACTAAAGAGCGTTTGGACCTTCTGTAAAATGGATGGCATGTTCGGATTATCCCTCAATTGAGCTTGACTAGGCGCGCCGCGGGTTGCCGCCAGTATAACATAGTTCAGAACGGAATTTCAAAAGGCGACTTCGCTCGCATATCTTTGTTTACGAAGGATTTACAAGCGAGTTGCGCTGGGCATTCAAGGTCGGTGCGCGGTCCGTTCGATGGCCATTAAGTCTGACAGGATGGCGTAGCCGGTCTCCAGTTTGCCGGCGCCGGCGCCAATCAAGGTGATATCGCCCATAAGATCGGTTTCCAGCGTGATCGCGTTGGTCGAGCCGGCGACATTGGCCAGCGGGTCGTCCAGGGGCAGGCGGGTCGCCGTCACCGAGCCGCCGGCCGGCGTCGCGGAGGCGATCAACTTGTAGCGTTGCCCAGCCGCTTTGGCATCAGCGATATCGCCTGCGCTGATTGTCGTGATGCCGCTGACCTCCAAGTCCGCCAGCGCAAAACCTCTGCCAAAGAGGGCGTTGCCGAGAATCAGAAGTTTGCCGGCGGCATCCCAGCCCTCGACATCGCCGCTTGGGTCGGTCTCGGCGTATCCCAATTCCTGCGCTTGCGCCAGCGCGTCATCGTAGGACATACCCGTTTCCATCTGCGTCAGGATGTAATTGGTCGTGCCGTTGAGGATGCCGCGCGCAGAGCGAATCACGCAGCCGGCGAGCGCGTCTTCCGCCAGATGCATCGTCGGCGTGCCCGCCATGACAGTGGCTTCGTAACGCATCTGCAGGCTCTTGTCACGCGCCTTCTCCCGGAGAGTGGCATAGTCGAGGGCGACTGGTCCCTTGTTGGCGAGCGCCAGGTGCATGCCCGCGTCCAGCGCCAGATGGCAATATTCGAGCGCAGGCTGAGCTGTTTCCAGATTGGTCGGGCTGACTTCGACCAGGGCATCGGCTTCGCGCGCAGCGATCATCTCACTCGCGGCCAAGTCCCGTCTCAAGCCCGGCTGACTGGGATAGTCGTCGAAGCTGCCGCCTTCCGCCGCCTCAAGAAGCGACGTTATGTCCAGCCCAGATGAGCGGTAAAGCGAACCTTTGCTGGCGGTTACTACGCCGACGATCTCGGCCGTGAAGTTGTGTTTGCGCTGGAGTTCGGACCCCTTATCGCGCAGGATCTCGGCGAATCCCTGACCGACGACGCCGAATCCAATCAGGATGAGCTTCATTGTAGATTCCAAATCTCATTTGGCAGGTAACGCGCCGTATGATACATCGACTGCCGCCAGCGACAACAGCCCCGTTCCCTTCATTGAAAGCGCTGCCGCCATTTGCTGTGCGGCGAAGAGGCGGGCTAGCCGGCCAGGCTAAGCCCTTCGACGGCAGCCAGCGCCTTGTCGACGCTCTCTTGGGGACGAACGCCGATCTGCTGATCAACCAGCGTGCCATGCTCATCAATCACCCAATATGAGCGCGTCGCCGAGATGGGCAATTTGATTATGAAGAGCTTGAAGCCCCAGGCGTCCCAGGCATCCAGCATTCTGTGATCGGGGTCCGAGAGCAAATCGTATTGCAGGTTCTGGCGGCGTTTCCAACTCGCGAGCACCTCGACGCTATCCGAGCTGACGCCGAGCACGATGGCTCTATGCGATTCGATCTGGGGAAAGACATCGCGGAAGGAACAAGCCTGATTGTTGCAGCCCATGGTATTGGCTTTGGGGAAGGCGAAGATGATCACACGTCGGCCGCGATAGTCGCTGAGTCTAACGGTTTTCCCGTCTTGATTTTGCAACTCAAAGTCGGGCGCCGCTTGTCCGATAGTCGGCATTGTATCCGCTCCACGCGCTAAGACTGGCTATGCCTTCAGTATAACCCATTGCCCGCCAAGCTGAGCGTGACGTCATTCGAAGGCGCCGGCTGCCCTAATGACGGTCCATCCCGTGTTCGGTGTCTTCTTCGCGAGCGACACGTTGGCCTTCGGCGATGTCAACGCGGCTGAGCAAGTAGCCGCCCAGCAGGAAGAGCAAAATCAAACTGAGAATGGCCGGTCGGCTGCTGCCCAGGGCGATTCCGGCGAAGGCGAAGATTAGCGGGCCCGCGATCGAGGCGAACTTCTCCATGATGCTGTAAAAGCCGAAGAACTCGCCGCTTTTCGCGGTCGGGCACAAGCTGGCGTAGAGGCTGCGGCTCAAGGCCTGGCTGCCGCCTTGCACCATCGCCACCATCAAGGCGAGCATCCAGAATTCCACCGTCGCGTTGAGGAAAAATCCCCAGCAGGCGACCAGGCTATATACGAATAATGACAGCAGGATGCTGCGGCGCGTATCCAGCCAATTTGCCAGGCTGACAAAACGCGAACACAGCAGCCGCGCGACGATCAGCGCCACCAACTCAAAAGCCAGGATGATTAGCGCGATGGTAGGCAGGCTGCTTTGGCGAGCGGGCGGCAGTACCTCGATCTGCGATAAGGCAATGACATTGCCAAGCGCTCCATCCCTTCCGCCAGAGACGTTTACAAGTTCGAGCCGGTGCTGGCCCACTTCGGCGATTGTGATCGTATCGGTTTCACCGTAGCGGACGGTCTCGTTATAGGTGTCAATTGTTATTGGCTCGCCTTCTTCGTTTGTCAGCGTCGCGCCATTCAGGATGAAACCGATCAGGCCGCCATCCGGTGCTGAGCGATAAGTCAGTTCCAAATGCTGGCCATTGAAGGCGAAAGACCGGGCGCTGTCGTCGGCGCTCGTTTCGAAATAGACAATATCTTCCGGCCGGCCGGTGAGAAGCACCGTGAGATTTCCCATAAAGCCTTCGCCCACAAGTTGATCGCCGGAGACGAGGATTTCCGTCCAATCGCCGTTTGGCGTTAGCGCGCCCGTGCCCAATTGGTAGACACCCTCGCCGACGAAATCGTTTTCCGTGCGGTAGGGCGCGGGCGGCGCGCCGCTTACATCGGCTGGCAGCGCAATTGCCAAGCTGATGCCGAGGATGGGCAGGGCGATGGCATTGACCAAAATGAAAGCCAGGTAGAAGGGGGCGCGGTTATCATTATGCGCGGGCAGGCGGCCAAAAATGATGGCGAAGGGGATTCCGGCAAATTGCACCATCAGAATTGCCAGCACCAGCTCTTCCAAGCCGAAGCCGAGCTCAGCGCCGTAGATGGCCGCTACGGCGATGATCGTGCCGATGGCATCGTTGTAAATCAAAAAAGCAACCAGGAATTTAAACAATTCGCGGTATCGCTTGATATTCTTGAAGGTCGCCCAGAGCCGTCTTATGCTGACGCCGAGGACCGTTTCGCCGCGCTTGAGCGTGGCGGTCACTGATGGCGGCTCCGGGACCCGGCGCAGAATCGGCAGCGAGAAGACGAGCCACCAAATGGCGACGCTGAGAAAGGAGAGGCGAATGCCAGCGTGCTCAAAGACGCTATCGGGGATGAAGAGGAACATCGCCACATTGATCGCCAACAGGATGCCGCCGCCCAGGTAACCCAAGGCATAACCGCGCGACGAAACCCAGTCGCGGTCTTCTTTGCGGGCGACATGGGGCAGCAAGGCATCGTAGAAGATAATTGAGCCGCCGAAGCCGATCCGCCCGAGCACGAAGCAAAGCGAAGCCAGTAGCCAATCGCCAGTGCTGACCAGAACGAGCAGGCCCGTGCCCAGAACGCCACCGCCGATGAAGATCGCCAGAAGGCGTTTCTTGCTGCGCATGACATCGGAAACGGTACCGAGGATGGGCGACACGATAGCCAAGACGAAGAGCGAGAAGCTGATCGTCAGCGACCAATAGGCGGTGGCGGTCGCCTCGCTGGGCAGCGTACTGCCCGCGACTGTGCTGTAATAGATTGGCAGAAGGCTGGCGAGGATGGTTGTCGCGAAGGCTGAATTCGCCCAATCGTACATTGCCCAGGCGTTTATGCGCCGCTTGTACCGGGTTTCTTCTGAACTTTGAGTCGCAGCCATCGCCTGACGCCTTCCTCCGGGTTGACCGGTTGCAATGTTAAGATACATCGAAATGGACGGCGCGTCATGGCAACCGCCCGCGAGATTTGCCTGATGCCGGCGGAATCCCCGCTATTGATCGCAAATTGAATGGGAACCAGCGGCAAGGTATACTGATTCGCCGATCCGCCGATGCACACCAACTGCGCGAGGAGCGCCGGCGGCGGGCACTATGGTGGCAGGTTTCGTATGCGGTTAGGTAAGAGCGGCAGAATTTGGAAGTTCCTTGATCCTGGGCTGCTGCTGGTCGTCACCTTGTCGCTCTTCGCCGTGAAGCCGCTCTTGGCTGGCAATGGAGTGTACCGTGGACATGATACGGGGCATCATCTCTTACGCATGGATTCTATGCGGCGCAGTTGGTCGCAGGGCGCGTATTATCCCTCCTTGGCGGCGGCCACATCACGGGATTGTGGCTCGTCAGTCTTCCACGTCTGCGGCAACTTGACCTACTACCTAACGAGCCTATTGCAGTTCGCCTTCAACTTTAACGCCATACAGGCTTTGCGCTGGCTGCTGATGCTATGTTTATTGATGAGCGGCGCCGGCATGTATTTGTTCTGTCAGCGGCGTAGCGGCCGACTCGGCGCATTGATTGGCGGGCTGGTTTACGTCAACAGTCCCTATATGTTCTACGTGAATGCCCAATTGCGCGGCGCCTACCCGGAACTCTTCGCCTTGTCGCTTTTTCCTATTTTGCTTTGGCGTATGGACGCCCTGCGCGACGCTCCCAACGCGCGCAACTTTTTGCTGCTTTTGCTGATGGAGGTAGCGCTCATCAATACGCACAGTCTCAGCGCTGTGCTGATGACTGGGATCGCCTTCGCCTGGCTGGCTTTCGAGGCAGTGATCCAAAGCGTGAATCGCGAAGCCAGCCAGCTGGATAGCCGGGGCGAGTTGTGGGCGGCGCTTGCTCTTTCTTTCGGGATATTGACAGCGGCTAGCTTTTGGCTGCCCGTGATCTGGGAAGCGGACTCGTTCACGCCGGGCGAATCCTTGTATGAAGTCGATAGCAACCACTGGCTGTCAATTGCGGAGCAGTTCAAGGTCGCGGCTCAGTTCTCCAGCGTTGAAAGGCCGTCCTTTCCCGAAGCCCTGCACATCGGCATTGCGCAGTGGACTTTCGCCCTGGCTGGCGTCAGTGGCGCCCTGGCCTTATACATTCGCGGCTACCGGACGCGTCATCCGCATGCGTTCCTGGGGGCGGTATTCTTCTTTTGCCTGTCTATGTTTCTGATATTCATGATGACCGCTTGGTCTCAGCCCATTTGGGATGTTGTGCCCGCTCTGCGCTACTTGCAGTTCCCCTGGCGGCTATTGGGGCCGGTCGCGGTCTGCATGGCCTACTTGGCGAGTTTGAATGGGCTGTTGCTGCGTCGCCTGCCGCGCAACTTGCGGCTGCTCGCCATCGCGCTGGCGATTGCCGCCCCGGCCGTCTGTGGTTTAGCCATTACGCGCACGATAGTCTGGAACGACGAGACTGTCGCTGTATCGGCCGCGGATTACATGACCAATCATCCTACCGGAGCGACCCGACGCGCGGAGTACTTCCCATTCAGCGCGAGCAAACTTATGGGCCAGAGCCGCCTGCCAGAAGACAGCGCTGCCAGCTTGCCAATCGACCGATTTGATCATGGCCTTCTTCGCGACTTGTCCCAGTCGGCCTTGGCGCGTGATCTAGGCGCGCTGATTTCCGCGCTAGCGTTTGTCGGTGGCATGGGGATTGCCTGGCGCCTGCAGCGCCTGCGCATCACACCACGCCCCTACGCCGCTGCACAGCCATTGACGCCTGGCGAGTTGCGCGGGCTATTGCTTGCTGGCGCCATCGTCATTGTCTGCTTTCTGTAGCTTGCCCAAGTCCAGCGATGCCCCTCGCTGCATACCTTAGTAGCCGCCCTCGGGATCGGGGTAGGCGTGCCCGCCTCCGTAACTGAAGAAGCTGCTAGGAGGCGTAGCGGTGGGGGCGGCCTGGGCAATGGGCGGCAGCGGGACATCGTGATCGACGGGCAGGGAACTGATAACCGCCTTCGTGGTCAGCGTAAAAAGCGCCATCCAGCCAATATCGCCTTCCGCGTTTACCTTCACCCAAGGGCTGTAGGGACTGCGCGCGAGCAGCTTGACTCGCATGCCGAATGGCAAGCCCCGCCTGATGCGAAAGGCGGTATCGGGCGCTTCTCGCAGATTGCCGCCGGCGGCGACGTTGACGGTTGCAAGCTCGGCATAAACGCCTAAACGCTGTGGCGGCGCTGGCGTCAAATCGTAGACCGGTCCAATGTCGTCCAGATTGCGCGCCAGCAACTCGGCGCTCATCCAGCCGGTTTCGCCGTTGCCCAGACGAATGTGCAGCCATTGGCGATCGCTGCTGATGCCGAGCACGCTCATTGTTTCACCAGCCGGCACTTGAAATAACAGCCGCGAGTTGATATCCGGCGCCGCGCGCATATTGACGCCGCCTTGTGTCTGCGCGTATCCGGGCTGCGGAATGGGCATGGGTCGATCGAACAAGGCGATCGGCAGATTCTCTATCAGATCAATGCCCAGTAAAGCGGGGCTGCCTGGCAGTTGCGCCGGTATGGTCCAGTCGCCATCGCTGTATTGCAGGTTCAGTTGTTGCCCCACCTTCAAATGGACCGATTGCCCATAAGCGACCAGCAGAATCTGCCCTTCAATCGCGATGAATCGAGTAGTATCCCCTTGCGTCAGCACGACTAGCGATCCGTTAATCTCGGCCGAGACGCCATTGATGTTCAGGATGGCGCTTCGGCCGTAGATGCTTTGCAGGACCAGCGCGCCGATCTTGGGCGCGGAGGCGCAGTCGGAAGGAGTGGCGCCGCTCTCTACGGTAAAGGAGCGCCACTTGGGATTAACGCTGTCGGCGGGCGTTCGATTGTCGATTCGCACTTCGCCGATTAGAAACGCGTCCACAAGCAAGTCTTCTTCCAGCCGTAGCCAGACCAATCCGCCGCCTCGCGCCCCCTCAAATGGAGGGCTGCGTAAGCTTTCAATGGCCGCGGCCTCGGCCAGGGCGCCGGGCTCGCGCAGGACATCAGCCTCCGGCGCAACTATTGGGGGCCGCCCGCCACTGCAGAAATTGCCGTCTGGTCCCGCCAGGCAACGGTCGCTGGCCACTTCGAATTGCGCTTCCAGGGCAGTTTCGCAGTTGGCTGCCTCAAGCGCAGGGGAGCTCGATTGTTCGGTCTCGGCCATCGTGGCTGTCGGGTTGAAGCGCGCGACTGTCGGCACCAATGTAGGCGCCGCCGTCGGCGTCATATATACGATAGCCGCTGTCGGCGTATTCGCGGCGTCAGAGCGAATCGGCGCTGCTTCGTCGGCCGAACAGGCGGTCAATAAAATGATTGCAATCAGCGCCCAGAAGATGCGCGCATCCATTGTGAGGCTTCCGACGCGAATGCGGAAGCCTGAGCATACGTACATGTCAGCCGTCCGACGGAATAGATTCGGGCGCGCGGCTTGCTCGCTCAGCTGCCAGCCAGGAATTTCAGCGCCTTTTCAATGCTCTTCTTGGGGCTGATTTTGAGCTGCTCATCAAGCACGGTGCCGTCTTCGCCGATGATCCAATGCGAGCGAATCACGCCCATGTATGTCTTCCCGTACATGGATCGTTCGCCCCAAGCCTGCCAAGCCTCCAGGACCTGATGCTCGGGATCGGATAGCAAGTCATAGGGCAAGCCTTCATCTTCGACCCACTTCGCCAGCGCGCTCGGCTCATCGGGGCTGAGGCCCAGTACGACAGCGTCCGCCGTTTCGATTTGCTCGAAGTTGTCGCGGAAGCCGCAAGCCTGCACAGTACAGCCTTTTGTCGCCGCTTTGGGATATGCGAATAGCAAGACTTTCTTGCCACGGTAGTCGCTCAGCTTGACCGTTTCGCCGCGCTGATTCAATAACTCGAAATCCGGCGCCATTTCCCCAGCTGTTGGCATGGTTTCTTCCTTTCGTCGATTCACCTGTTTTTTGGCTAGCCCCTTGCATGTGCATGTTTTGGGCTGGCGATTCTGTATATGCGCGGCCGCCGTTAACGCTGCTGCCGAGCGGCTCTCTGAAACGACATGCTTTGAAGCCGCGCAATTTTCGATTCTAATTCAATTTGTAAGAGGATGGCATACTGGGCTGCCAGTATCATGTCGATTTCGCGATCTCGCGGCGCGCTTGATCAATGCCCAGCCACAGGGTCGCTGTCGCCTGGGCTGGCATCGACAGGTGAAGGTCAGGCGGGAAATGTGACAGGAAGGCTTCGTCGGTAGCGATTGAGGCCATGACAACGCTGTCGCCCTGCGTTTCTTCAGCGGTAACCAGGGGCATGTCACTCTCCGGCGCGGAAACGCGCGCATACCAAGCGGGATCGTGAATCAGCAACAGAGTGCTGATTTCGGGCCGCAGCGTCAAGAGATTGAGGATGATGCCAGTCGCGCGGAGCTGCGCCTTGCCGCTGTCCATGAGCTTCAACAAATAGCGAAGGGCAGGATGCTCGTAGAAATAGTTCCATCGCTGCGGGTGGATCGATTCCGGCAGGCCAAAGAGCTCTTCCAGCATTTCGCGCAGGATTTGATGTTTGACGCTCCACTCGCGGGGATCGGCGAATTTCGCTGTGGTGGGCCCGAACATCATGGCTGGCAGCACGTGGTGCATTTCGCTGTCGAAGGCGGTCGTACGCGAGCGTTTTGCCAGAATCGCGCGATAGGTCTCGCCGTCGTTGAATACGATTAGTGTGCCGATGCCGATGGCGGCGCTGCGCTTTTCGCCGCGCAGGAGCGACTCCGCTGGCGCGACGTACCGGTGATAAAGCGAGCGGCTTGGCGCGCGCGGCAAGCCCGCCTCGACGGCATCCCACAGCTCATGCTCGAAGGCAGCGCAGGTCGCGAGCATGTCATAGTAGTTGCCGATCTGCCCCCGTAACTGCAGCGGATTTTGACGAATCTGCTTCATCGTGAAGGTTGCGCCGTTGTACAGCCCGGGTTTGCTGTTTTGCAGATCATGCAGGTAGCTGTAATCGTAGGCGGCGAAATCGCGTTCTTCTGGCGTCGGCAGCCAGGGGTCGAGCAGACTGTCGACATCGCGAACCTGGGCATCCGATGGATAGTAGATGGTCACCGGATGTGCGATGCCGCGCCGGATGTAGGGACGGCACGGATATAGGCGCGCCAGGTAGTCGGTCGTGGTCGTGTAGTTTAGATTGCTGCGGGCCATGACGGAGCCTATTACTCCCGTCTTTCGGATATGTGCCCGGCGAGCCACATCATACCATCGGCCGCCAGCCCCAGCGCCAGGACGAGAATCATGAGCAAGAGACTGATGGTGGCGCCAAAGGGCACGCGATGCCAGATCTCGCCCAGACTGCCGAGCTGTGCCAGAAGCAGCCCCCAATCGCCGAAAGCGGAATAGCCGTAGACGAGCGCGTATGACCAGCTACTCGCCGCGGCTGCATCGCTCCGAATCATCTGGGAGACCGCCAAGGCGCCAGCGGCAGCGAATGCCAGTTGGACCGCGATTACAAGCATCTGGATGGCAAGGGCGTAGATACGCTCACGAATGGCTACAGTAAGCAGGATACCGAATGCGGCGACCACGGCGATTTGCACGATGGGCAGCAAGACGACAGCCGTGACGGCCAAGGAGATCAACAGCAGGTCAAGGCGCCATTCGGGCAGGGGCGGCTTGGCCTGCGCGCTGAGAATCTCCGTGTATAGGCCGCCATATGCCGTCAGATCGTAAAGGATGCCGGCAATAAGCAGGAGCCGGACCAGGAGAATCAGGGTGATCGGCGCGCGCAGGCGATAGAGGATGCCGGCCCAGCGTGTACGGAGCGCCAATCCGGCGCCAAACTCGGTAACGCGCAGATTGTCCCAGGTCTTGCGGCTGCGTTCACCGCCGACAGAGGACGCGCCAAGTGTCAAAGCCAAGATCAGGGTCAGCAACTGCAATGCCAGCGTTGGATAATAGACGCTCTGCCAGAAGAGGCTCGTCAGGTTTGTCGCGCTGGCCGGGCGCATGACGAGCGCCGCAAAGAGAGCCGCCGAGGCGCCGAGAAAAACCGACAGCAGCGACAGTTGAACGATGAAGCCAGTCCGTTCGCCATTCCTGCGAAAGAGATACGGTTCATATTGCAGTAAGGGATGATCGGGTTGTGCCCATTCCGGCAGCAGCCAATTACTCAATTTGCGCATCGGACACCGCTAATTCGCCGATTGTCGATTCCAGCCGGTCCAGCTCGCGCTGACAGTCTTGGCCGGAAAGCTCAATCATCTGGTTGCCGCGGATGTAATGAATATAAGTTAGCGGAGACTCCGCGAGGCCCAACTGTTCTTTGGCCGCGGCCGCATAGATGCCCAACTGCAGGCGGAAGCGCTTGGCATGCTCAGCGAATGCGCCATCGGCAACTCGGCTCGTTTTGTAATCGATGATAACCCACTGATCGTCGCTGCGCCGCAGCAAGACATCCACGATGCCATGAATGACCCGCTCGTCGGTGCGCAGCATGAATGACAGCTCGGTGTGTACCGGGCAATCGGCGGCACGGGCCTTCGATAGCCAGCGCTGCGCCTCGCTGATCTTATATTCTCTCAGCAAGCCACGAATCTCACGTATGGCGGGCGACAAAGCAGCCGCATTCGTCAGTCCATTCTCCCAGGCGATGGCTCGGATCAACTGGTCGCTGATCGCGTTCTCGGCGCAGAATTCGGTAAATCTCAAAACCTCATGCACGATCCGCCCAACAAGTCTTTCCCGATGGCGGCGCGGAGAGAAGGTTACTTCGTAGTCGTCCTGCGACATGCCGGTTGAGGCGATGTCGCGAAAACGGCGACCGAAATGACGGCGCGCATGCGGGTTCTTTTCGTGCCGGTAGGCGCCCAGGTGCGCAATCTGAGTCGCGCTGATGTGGCGCGGACCAATCCTGCTGTGTTCTGGCAAGGGATTCATCAACGGCGGCATCAGCGGGGGATAGTCGTCCGCGTCGGCGTCATAGTCCCAGAGGGTCGCGACGGCGCCAACTGCAGGTCGCAAGCGCTCCGGCGGCGGTGGCGCTGTCGGCATCCGTATCCGGAGCGGATAGCCAGCGAATTGGCGCCGCTCGTCGGGCTCGCAGGGGGCATCGTCGATGCCCAATGCTGGCAGCAGAAGTTTCAGCCAGCCGCGAGCGTTCAAGGCGCCGCTCTTATTCTGTTTGACGGCGCCGCTGATCAGGAGATAGTCTTGCGCCCGCGTCGCCGCCACATAAAGCAAGCGCCTGCGTTCCGCCGCTTCTTTGAGAGCCTGCAGCTTCAGATTGCGGCGGTGAGCGAAACCATCTTCGTACTTATTGGTTTCGCCGCTATAAACGCTGCAGCTGAGGCCGTATTTGGAGTCCGCCTGCAAGGTCGGCGCGCCCGAATTGCCGCGCTCCCAAGACGCGTCCGCCAATACAACCAGCGCGAATTCAAGCCCTTTGCTGGCGTGTACTGTCATCAGGCGGATGGTGTTCCCCGGCTCGAGCAAGGCTTCGCCTTCGCGCGCCTCTCGCGCGGACAGATCCGCCAGATACTGCGAGAATTTGCCCAGCGTGATCTTGCCGCTTTCTTCGGCCAGACCCAGCAGCTTTTCGATGTTGCCGCGCCGCCGATTGCCATCGGGCAAGCCCGTCAGAATGGCGGGGTAGTTGGTAAGCGTCAGAGCGCGCCGCAACAACTGTGATATGGTCACGCGGCCCGCCAGACGCAGCAGCTCACCCAGCGTATCCAGGGCATGCGCGATAAGCGGCAGATCAGTATCGGCAATACCTGGCAAGGGCTCCTCAGCGGCGATATGCAGCGCCCGCCAGAGAGGCAACGGCGTCGGCGAATCCGCTTCTTCGTCGCGCTTGAGGCGGAGGGCGAAGAGCAGATCGTCGCTGAAGGCGAATATCGGCGAGCGCAAGACGGTCGCCAGCGCCAGGTTATCGGCGGGATTGTGCAGAAAGCGCAGCAGGTTGAGCAGATCCCAAACTTCCTGCCGGTCAAAGTAGCCGCGGCCCGCGACCGCCAGATAAGAAATCCCCTGCGATTTGAAGACTTCTTCGTAGAGCGGAAGCTTGGTCATCGATTGAAACAGGATGGCGATATCGCGATATTGCATGGCGCGTTTTTCGCGCGTCTCCTTGTCAAAGACCGGGCATCTGTCCTCGATCATACGCTTGATGTGCGCTGAAATCTCGTAGGCTTCCCAGCGGCGCATGTCATCTGTGTTTCGGCTTTGGCGCCGGCCCGACCGACCTAGAACGTACTCGCCGGCTTCATCGAGCTCTTCGGATTCAAGCAGCTGAATGGTGATGGCGGGCAATGCGGGCGCTTCATCGCGGAAGGCTTGCATCGGCTTGTCGAATTTCACTTCAATGTTCGCAACCGGGCTACTTTCATCGCGTTTTAGGAGCGCTCTAAATAGCGTGTTGAACTGCTCGACGAGCGGGCGGTGACTGCGGAACGAGGTGGAAAGTGACAATTCGCACCCCGCTTCCTGGCCGGCGATCTTGTCTATTGCCTTGCCAAATGTGCTGACATCAGCGCCGCGGAACTGATAGATGCTCTGCTTGGGATCGCCGACGACGAAAAGCGAACCGCCTCGCTCCAAGTCCGCCAGCGATTTGATGATCCGCCATTGCGCCTCATTGGTGTCTTGAAACTCATCGACCAGCAGATGCTTGAACTCTGTCCCGCGGTAGCGCCTTTGAACCTCGTCATCCCTAAGCAATTTCGCCGCCAGCCGCTCCAGATCATCGAAATCGAGCAGGGCGCTCTTCTGTTTGCGTGCGCGATAGGTCGTCCTGACCTTTTGCAGCAGTTGATGCCAAAGCGGCAGCAATTCCGCCGTGGCGCGGTCGAGCACGCCTGGCGGATCGCCAATTGCCACGACCGTGTCTTTGATCCGCGCTCGGAGATCGCGCAGGGAATCGGCCGCCTCTTTTTTCGCTGCGCTGCCGCCCCATGCCGCCGCGGAGCCTTTATTGCCTACAGCGCCAGTGTCAAAGCATTCCTTCGTCAACTGGACGACTGTAAAAGGGTCTTCAGCGTTTTCGACGCGCTCCAGATAGCGCCAATACTGCGCGATAAGCTCGGCCAGTTTGTCTTCATTCGGCGCTGGTCCAGCAGAGACGACGTTCGACAATTCAGCGCTGTTGAGCAGTCGGTCGCGCACCTTGAAGACCTCATCGGACCATTCCCGCTCCCATTGCCGAAACAGCGCATCGGGGTCGTCCGGCACGGGCGCCAACTCGGCATTGACGAGATTGAGCTGTCGCAGCGCCCCCTCGATTCGGAAGGAATCGTAGTGGGCGAAAAGCTGGGACAGCGGCGCCTTAATGGTCGCGAGCACATCATGCACGATATCGTCCAGCAGGATGGCGGACTCGTTCTCGTCCAGCACTTGAAATCTTGGATCGACGCCCGCTTGCGCCGCATTGGCGCGCAGGAGGTTCGTACAGAGCCCGTGAATCGTGTCGATGCGCGCGCTATCCAGCTGCGAGAGATGCCTTGCCCAATGACCCGCGCCGGATTCCCGCGTTCGCTTCTCAAGCTCCTCCCGCAGCCGGTGCCGCATCTCAAATGCCGCTTCCCGCGTGAATGTGATCGCCACCAGCGCGCTAATGCGCCAATCCGGGTTATCTTCCAGCAGCTGCAGGTAGCGTTCGACGAGCACGCGCGTTTTGCCCGAGCCGGCGCCCGCCACCACGATCAGATTCTTGTCGCTGATGTGAACGGCGTCATACTGTTCGCGTGTCGGCTCCATGTGGCGCGCCTCTATCGGTCGCTTACGCGGGCGGGGAGGATTTGTAGGGATTGGTGACGTGCATGCGGCAGAAATGCGAAAATTCACAATAGCGCGCGCATTTGCCATTTTCGAGGCCGGTCGCGCGCGCAGGGAACTGGCCGGCTCGTCCAGCCTCCAGATTGCGGGCGACATGCTGCCGCGCCAACTCTATCGCGGCGATGTCGTCTTCGTCATCGGCGGAATACTTGCCGCTGGCTTTCAGATTGCGCAGGTGCCAGAAGAGTCCGCCCGCCACTTTATTTTCATTCCCGTTTCGTTCGAGCAGGCGTTGAAGTGAAAGCGCGTAGACCATCATCTGAAAGTCGCGGCCGATTTCCATTTCGCGCCGGGAAACAGGGCTCGTTCCGCTTTTGTAATCAACCACGACGAGCTTGCCATCGACATTATCGATGCGGTCGATATAGCCGGCGACGCGCAGCCGCTGATCTTGGGCTGGCAGCTCGATTTCTACATCAGCGAAGTTCAGCTCGAGATCATGCACATATCGCCGGTCTCCGAAGTGCGCGAGCGGGCTCTCCGGCGAGAAGTCATTTTTGATGAGAGCCGCCAGCCGATTTCGCAGAACTTGCTTTTCCTCTTGCCAGGTGGCGGTGGCGACGAAGCTGAAAAGCTCAGGCGCGCGATCCAGGATGTCGTCGGCCGCGACGGCAAAATTCTCCAGAGCGGCTTGCAGGTTTTCTTCATCAATGCCTAGCGAGCGTTCGGCGATCGCGCGATAGGTCTCTTCCAGGATGCGGTGATTGAGCGAGCCCAGCTGCGCCGCGTCCAAACCTAGCTCGGGCTCTTTGAATTCTTCCAGTTTCAGCAAGCGCTTGGCAAAGAAGCGGAAGCCGCAAAGCCCGTAGTCTTTCAACTGCGACGCGCTCCAGACGCGCTCGCTGCCCAACTGTCGCGCGACCTCCGCCTGCAGCTCTGGGCGAGTTAGAATGCCGCTATAGCGGTCAAATGGCTCGTTGGAGAGGCGCCCCCGCTCTACCCGGCGGCCCGCTTCAATTCGCCGCCATTGAGCGGCAAATCCCGTATCATTCCGTAGCCAGTTCTTGATTCGCAAAGCCGACTCGGCTTGTCTGGTATCGTCTCCATTCAACTGCGCGGCGACGCCGAGCAAGGTCTCCGAGCCGCTGGCGGATTCCAGCGCCGGGACGACCGCGCCGAGTTTTCCGGTTTCGGGCGCCAGGTCTGGATAGACGCGTCTCACCTCGCGCCAGAGATGGCTCTCGATCCAGTTCTTGCCCGCTTGGAAGGTAGGGCGGGACAGGGTCAGCGATTCTAGCGGCAGGCTGATGAGTTCGCAGAACAAGCCTTGATCGTCAATGCGTTCCGCTCGCGTCGCCAGTGGAATGCCATGCGCCTGCAAGCGTTCGCGTTCGGAATCGAGATAGAGCGAATCTTCGGGAACTTCGGCCGGGAAGAGGCCTTCGGACAGCCCGAGAATGTAAACGTGCTGATGGGGCAAGCCACGGGCCTCAGCTGCGGTGGTGACCAGGATCTGCCCCGCGCGCGAGCGATCGCCGCTTTCAAGGGCTGTCGATTCCAAAGCCTCCTTGAGATCGGACCAGAATCGGCGCCAACCAATCTTCGCTGCCCCGCCGTAAGTCTCGCGAAGCACATCATCACTTGCCGAGAAATCGCGCAGTATTCGTTTCAGGCCGCTCAAAGCCATCAAGTCCTGGCGCGTGATTCGGTCCTCGTCCGCTTCAAGCTGGCGCGCCGCCGCGATCATATTGAGCGAGAAGCCGGCCACCGCATCTTGACGCTGCTGGCCGGTTAATTCAGCCAGCGGATCGACGCCGAGCAAGTTGTCCAGCCATTCGACATACGCGGGGACATCAGCTTGAACCGGTGGATTTAGACCATTGAAAAAGGCGGAGAGTCGGAAAATGAGCTCATCCCGCTGCTGGTCCGTCAAGCAGGTAAACTCATCGGCGTCGCCGTCTCGGTATAGCGGTCGACCGGCTGCGGTTTCGATATCCAGCAAGGCCAACCAGTCCGAGGAATCGCCACCAAGAAATTGCCGCTCCAAACTGATCCGGTCGAGCAGGTCAATCGATTCCGAATCCAAACCCGCGTCAATATAGGGTGATCGCAGGATATCGAGCAGATGCCGTCGGCGAAAACGCGGCGCCATGTCCAGCAAGTCGATCAGAACGGCGATCAAGGGCGCCG
The DNA here is from genome assembly GCA_026707665.1 of Chloroflexota bacterium. GTDB lineage: Bacteria > Chloroflexota > Anaerolineae > Aggregatilineales > Phototrophicaceae > UBA6055. Next base: position 4,603 of record JAPOWK010000095.1, on the reverse strand, counting down.
TATGCAGGTCCGGCTCGTTGTTCAAAAGCAGCGGCAGTCCAAATTCGTCGCCGAGCGATGCGAAGTGCGGGGAATAGCGATTCCAATCGCGAAGCGCGACCAAAATATCGTCCGGCTTTACGCGCGCCAGCAATTGGCGCTTGATCACCCGCAGAACGCTCCGCACCTCCTCGGCCGGGCTTGGCATCTCCAGCAGCTCAATGGCGGCGCCGCCCGCTGCCTCTGGCAAATTGCAGAAGATGCGCTCGCCGAGTTGCACGAGATCGGGCGCTCTCTCTCCGTCAATTGGCACAATCGTCTCTGTTGCCAGGTTGACGCGCGCTTCTTCAAAGGCGCGTTCCAGCCGCTTGCGGGCGACGGCGCTGCGGTGAGGCAGGGCATCGGCGAAAGCGATTGGCATGTCCGTCAAGCTGATGTGGACCTCAGGAATCGCCCGCGACAGGGCGGCCAGCATTTGCGCTTGAACGATTGTGAATTGGTCGTAGCCATCGACCAGGAGCAAGTCCACATCGAGCGCGACGTCGTGCTGCCTGCGCAGCTCCGCGAGCGCTAGCCAACCTTCGCCTTCTACATCGGCCAGATCGCTCCGTCTCAGCGCGTCTTGATAGCGCCGATAGATCAGTGCTAACTCTTCGTCCTTTTGACTTCGCGCCGCCGCAGCGAATTCATCGACGTCGACCATGGCTTGTTTGAGTTCGTCGATGAGCTCGGCCATAATCGCGACGAAGCCGCGCGTATCGGCGATTCGATGGAAATAGCGCAGTTGATCCGCAGCCAGCATCTGAGTCAGCAGGCGCCGCAGCAAGCCGTAACGCGTCAAAGGGTTGAGGCGGCGGACCGGCTTCCCCGCTATTTTCAGCAGACGCGCGTTCAGCGAATAGAAGTTGAAGAACTCGATGTTGCAATAGACTGCGATGTCGTCGTCTAGCTCGATCAGCCGCTGCCGAAAGTTGAGCGCTTGTCGTCGAGTCGCCAAGAGCACCCATATCTTCGGCATGCTGTTACGCTTTGATAGCGTTATCTCACGCAGGAGCGCAAGCAGGCGCGCGGTCTTCCCGGTCGCTGCGGGCGCGAGGTGCAAGCTGTGAGCCACGAGCGCCTCCTAGTGATAGAGCAGGTTTACCACTCGCTGTACCGTGGCCGCGTCGATGCGGTCCTGGGCGAAATAGTTGTCCTGAAGTCCGCTGATCAAGGCTGCCGCATGGACCACGGGTACGGCGGGTTCCTGCAATTGAAATGCTACGTCGGGCGCGTCACGCGTGAATACGACGGCGGCAAATACCGGCACGGCCGGCAACTGGTAATCCTGCAAGTAGGCTTTGACCTTCATCGCGTCAGCCACCACATCGCGCGTGGGGTTCCAGCGCAGGCGTCGCCAGGTTCCTTTGCGTCCCCGCCGCAGCCAGTCTCCACCATGGTTCAGAAGCTGGCCCTTGCGCCTCGAGATGCGCAAGACCAAAACGCCGTGTTTGCTGACCAGCGCCGCATCAATGTAGCCGAGCGAGCGTCTGCTAATATTGCGTATGAAGACAAATTGATGGTCGAGCGATTGAGCGAGCCGCTCGCCCAGTTCCCAAGCCAGGGCGTTGTCCGTCTTCCAGGTGACGGCTCGCAGCGCCATCAGCATCGAGACGAAAGCAAGGCCGAGGCCCGCCGAGAGCATTGCCTTGCGCGTCAAGTCGTAAAAGGCGAAGCCACGATTGAAGGGGATGACCAGGCTGACGATGTGCAAGCTGATGCCAGCAACAGCTAAAGCAGCGCCCAGGAGAAAGACGACCGCGGCGGCGATCAGAAATTCGCGCGAGCGCCGGCTCAGGCGATGCGTTGGCGCGACATTTTGCATCAAAGACTACCAAGCTCCCTAATTGTCTCGCTTCTCTTTTTAGATGATAGCCCATCTGTTGACGCTTGCAATCTGCGCTGTAGTCAGTTCGCGAGCCTTTGGGAGTTTGACTATAATCAAGGCGTAGAGCGGCTGGCACAGTCGCTTCTGTTTGAGCGGTGCAGCGGCTTTGCCGTCTGCATGCGCTGGCGCGAATAGGATCGCGATGGAAGATATGCCGCGGGCGTCAAATGGCGAGGTCAATACGAATTTGGGCGACGTTCACCGTTTTGGCTCGGCGAGCGAATCGCTGTTTCGGCGATTGTATCGTGGATTAGGCCGGCGCCAACTGCTGGAGCAGGAATTGCGGCGACAAAGGCAGATCGCGCAGCGCCACACCGCCGAAAGCGCGACCCTGCGGCGACGATTGGAACGGCTGGACAGCGAACACCAGCAGCGCGGCGATGAGTTGGATCGCCTGACCAAGGTATTGAGCAGCCTTGAAGAAGGCATCATCGTACAGGATATGAACGGCAAAGTAACGATGATGAACCAGGGGGCTCAGAACATGCTGGGCGGCAAACGAGCCTTTTGGGAAAGCGCGCTGGGCACCCTGTTTGAGCGATATCGCGCTGTGCAGGAGGCGGCGACGGAATTGACGCCCTTGGGTGAATCGGAAGAGTTGCCGCTGAACAACCGCATCGTTCGCGCGCAGTTGATCGCCATCGGCGATGATGCCAGCCGGCGCATCGGCACGGTCATTATTTTGCGTGACGTCACTTATGACGCTTTGGCGGAGCGGCTGAAAGACGGCTTCGTCACGCATATCGCGCGCGAGATGGAGCGCCCGGTCGGCGTTATCAAGCTGGCGGGCGAATTGCTCAGCGGGCAGCCGGAAGACGCCGCTGTCAACCAGCTCCTGCTGGACAAACTGCTGCGAAACGTCGGCGTCCTCGACCAACTTGCGCTGGAATTGCTTGACATTTCTCGGCTGCATGACGGCGCCTTCGATGTCCAGCGCGAGCCGGTCGGAGTGGAAGATGTGGTCTGGTCGGTCGTCAATGGCATCGAGAGCGAAATCAAGCGCCGCGGCATCGAATTGCTGGTGATGACGCGAGATCTCAGCGGCATCAATCTGCGCGGTGATGATGCCCGCTTGCAGTGGGCGCTGGGGCATTTGATCCGCAATGGCGCGACTTACAGCAAAGAAGGCGGCTATGTGGCGCTGGCTGCCCGCGTGGAGCCGCGCAACTCCAAGAATTACGCGCTTATTAGCGTCAGCGATAATGGCGTCGGCATCAGCGAAGATGACCTGCCGCATATCTTCGAGCGCTTTTATCGCGGTGATGTAAATCGCGGGTCCGATGCGCCGTCTGGGCTGGGGCAGGGCTTGTACGTCGCGCGCGCGATCTGCCAGGCGCATGGCGGCTTTCTGGAAGTCGAAAGTCGATTAAACATCGGCAGCATCTTCACGATGGGTGTGCCTGTGTATGAGATAGTGGCGGACGCCGCCTAGCAATTCGACGGTTGTAGGGGCGTTTTCCGTTTAGCGTCCTCAAAACGGCGCGCTTTCAGTTGCTCTCCAATGGCGCAAGAGGTTTGCGCATTGGCGCGGATAGGCGTCATTGCGCCATCAAATTTGTGACTAGCGCCAATGCGAATCGCAGCATCGACACGGCTTTGCGAGCGGGAGAGGGCAGTATTGGCGTTGGCGCGCCAAAGAAGTTTTTGCGCCAATGTGGTTGTCTGATGCACACAGGTTGGGTAACTAATGTGTGTGGATGCTGAGTGGAACATAAGGGATAGCGTAACTGCTAGCGGATTGGAAAGGGCGACAGTTTGTACGCGCATGGTAGAGCGAGGTGGCGGCTGTGTTAGAATGGGCGCAAGCGGTTTTGGCTCGCATTTGACAAGGTACGCTTCATGTCCTATTTGATTGACGGGCACAATCTAATTGCCAGCCTGCCGGATATCAGCCTCGATGATCCTAACGATGAAGCTCGGCTGGTCAACAAGCTGAAGGGCTATTGCGCTCGCAGCGGAAAGAAATGCACGGTTATCTTTGACGGAGGTTTGCCCGGAGGCTTCTCGGCAATGTCAACCAGATCAGTAACGGTGATCTTTGCCGCATCTGAGCACACGAATGCTGACGGTTTGATACAGCGGCGAGTCGCGAGGACAAACGATGTGGGAAAATGGACGGTGGTTTCGTCGGATCACGAGATAGGAAGTTTCGCCAGGGGTCGCCGAATGAAACACATGACATCCATTCAGTTCGCCAGACTTTTGCAGTCATCCGAACCGGAGCAGGAGAGCCACGGCGAAGAGATACATCCGACTGTTTCTGCCGACGAAATCGACGAACTGTATCAGGCGTTCGGCGGCGAGCCGGACGGATAGGTCTAAAGATTCGCCCGGTCCGTTTGTGTGGAACCGAGCCAGCCCCAGGGTAAGAGCATCGGCGCTTCACTTCAGTCTCACGCAAATCACGACTTGACTCACAGAGAATTACGAACTCCTGAAATGAAAATCTTTAGGGGCGTTTCGCCGAAACGCCCGCTTGGATAATCGATGTTATTCGATGGGCGACCCAATGGCTCGCCCCTACAACTTCCCCGGCGTAAGCGACTAAAGGGATTCTGGGACTAATTTGACATTCAGTCGACACGGATACACCCGCCGACTTATGACTTTACGATGTGGCGAAAGCCGAGTAAGATAAGTGGGCATTCGGGGCGTGGCGCAGCCCGGTAGCGCGCACGGTTTGGGTCCGTGAGGCCC
>JAPOWK010000104.1 GCA_026707665.1 Chloroflexota bacterium | reverse complement strand
TGCTATTCTGCTGTTAATCCGCACGCCCCCAACTCGGGGACAAAAAAGCGAGAGAGTCTCTCTCACCATTACTGCCTTCAGACTAGCAGGGCGCAAACAACCTGTCAAGGTGAAAAACACCACTTATCTGTATCGGCAAATGAGCTAGGTCGGTTCCGGCAGCAGCTCGCTCGACACTTCCTCCGGCAGAGCGTCTTCCGTTGTCTGTTTCTCGCTACGATCGCCCAGCACATCTTTGACGTACATCTCATCAACCAGCACCGCCAGGCACGCGCTGAGTGGCACCGCTAGCATCAGACCAAGAAAGCCAAAGAAGAAGCCAAAAATAATCTGGCCGAGCAGAATCAAAATCGCCGGCATATTCATTCGTTCGCTTGCCAGCACCGGGCTAATCACCTGGCTCTGGAAGAACGACACGCCATAAATGATGAGCACTACCCAGATCACGTTGTCGGGCGCTTCAACAATGGCCACCGCGACGGACGGAATCAGGGCAACCACCGGGCCAAAGTTGGGAATGAACGACAATATGCCGGCCAACACGCCGAGAGCGAAAGCCTCTTCTTTGATTCCAACCAGCCATAGTCCGAAACCCGTCAGAATCGCAACCGCAACCATCGATACTGCGGTGACTTTGAGCCAGGCGCGCAATGTGCTATCGAGCCGCCACAATATGCTGCGCATGCGCTCGCGATACCAGATCGGCGTTAGCTTGATGATGCCGCTGACATATAGCTCGGGTTCAGCCAACAGGTACATGCTCAAGAAAAATATGATGAGAGCGCTCAGAATCGTATTGGCCACGCCGCCAACCACCGGCAAGACAGTGCCGCCAAGCCGGCCTATGGCGTCTGTCACTTGCGAAATCGCCTGGCTGACAAGATCATCAGACGTCTGGGCGCCGCCGCCGCCAGAAAGCAATCCCTCTATAATGGGAACAACATCTTTCAGAATGGAATTCTGTTCCAGCAAGGCGTCGCGGGTTAGCGACTCGCGCACCTGTTCAAAGCCGCTTTCGACTCGCATTTTGAGCGGTTCATATTGATCGCCGATTGTGCGCAGAATCGGAATGCCGATCAAAACGAGAATGACAAAAAAGCCGATGACACTGACAAGAATAGCGACCAAACGGTTTATCCGTAGTCGGTCAACCAGCAGACGCACGGGCATCGTGAACAGCACCACCAGAATCACCGCCGCGAAAGTCAGCATCAAGGTGCCGCGGATCTGCCAGACAAAAATAAATCCGAGCCCAATAAGGATCGTCAAAACGACGTTGCGCAAGCCAATGTTGACGGAGCGCGTGCCCCTTACACTCATCGCGTCCTCTTCAATTAACCGCCCAATTGGCGACCCAGCTTCAATGCCGCCAAGGCCTATCTTTCGATGCGTAACGATTGCGAACAATTGTAATAACTATAACACGCGCTGGCGAGTTCGGTTGTGCGCTCGCCACGTGAGATTTCGACGGCTAGAATAGCTGAGCGGCTGGCAGCGCAGAAAAGCGATGTAAAGTTGAAATTTGACGTCTCAGTCTTCGCGGAAGATTTAAACCAGGCAGGTCCTCTGGCGCGCGCGGTGGAAGACCTCGGCTTTGATGGCTTGTGGGTGGCGGAAGCAGCGCACAACCCCTTCCTGCCACTTTCTCACGCGGCGCTCGCCACCCAACGCATCACGCTTGGCACCGCGATCGCGGTCGCGTTTCCGCGCAGCCCAATGATCATGGCACAGACTGCCTGGGATTTGGCCGCGAATTCTCAGGGCCGCTTCATCTTGGGTTTAGGCACCCAGATCAAGCCACACATAACCAAGCGATTCAGCAGCAGGTGGGGCCGGCCCGTGAAGCAGTTGCGCGAGTACATTGAATCGCTGCGGACGATCTGGAGCAGTTTCCAGACGGGCGCTGGCCTGAATTACGATGGCGAATTCTATCGCTTCTCACTGTTGACGCCTGACTTCGCGCCGCCGCCCATGCCCTACAGTCGCATACCGATTTTCATCGCCGGCGTCAACTCCGGATTGGCAAAACTCGCGGGCGAGCAATGCGACGGCTTTCATGTGCATTCTTTCCATACGCCCCGTTACCTGCGCGAGGAATTGCTGCCGGCATTTCAGGCAGGGCGCAGAGCAAGCGGCCGCCGCGACCGGCTCACCCTGTCCTGCGCCGTCTTCGTCGTCAGCGGAATCGATGATGAGAGCGTTGAGGCGAGCAAGCAGCTTACCAAATCCCAGATCGCTTTCTATGCCAGCACGCCCAGCTACCGCAAGGTCCTGGAGCTCCACGGCTGGACTGATCTGATCCCGCGTCTCAACACGCTGCTGCGGCGAAACCGCTGGACTGAAATGCATCGGCTCATCAGCGACGATATGCTCGCGGAATTCGCCGTCATCGCGCCACCCGACGAGCTGCCATACGCGCTGCGCGAACAGTACGCCGGGCTGCTGGATCGAGCCGGCTTCTACTTTCCGTTCGAGCCGGAAGACGACGTAAAGCGAATCATTTGGCAGCACGCAGCCAAAGCCATGGAGCTCTGATGCCAGTCCTCGAACTTAAAGGAAGGTCGATCGCGTATCGCGTTCGGACGAGTCAACGCGCCAAGCGCGTAAGCGTCCGCTACAGCCTGGGCGCTGGGCTTGAAGTGGTCTATCCGAAGGGTTTGCGACAGCCGGATCCGGCAGCGCTGCTTCACGAGCGAGAGGACTGGATCCTTTCCGCCATTGACAGATTCGGCGACGCTCAAGCCAAGCTGCCGTCGCGCCAGTACCGCGAGGGCGAATCGTTTCTGTTCCTCGGCGCCTCCTACCAACTCAAGCTGGAAAACGACGCGTCGCGCAGGCAAATCACCGTTTGTCTAGCCGATGACGTACTTAAGCTATTTTTGCCGGCGCCAGCGCCGAAGGATGAATCCGAGCGTATCCGCGGAGCGGTCGAGAGCTTCTATCGCGGCCAAGCCAAAAAATACCTTCCGTCCCGTGTGCGTGTACTTGCCGCGACACACGGATTCACTTACGAAAAAGTGCGTATCAAGAATCAGAAGACGCGCTGGGGAAGCTGCTCGGCCAAGGGAAATATCAATCTCAATCTGCGGCTAATGATGGCGCCGGACGCGGCGATCGACTACGTGATCATCCATGAGCTCTGTCACCTGCGAGTGCTGAATCATAGTTCTGCCTTCTGGGCTCTTGTCGAATCCTGCTGTCCCGATTATCGCCATTGGAAAGCCTGGTTCAAAGAGCACGGTCCCTGTTTGATTCTATAAGGGAGGACACTGCGGCAATGCCAGCGATCAAACTGGATGTCACGATCCGGCTGACGGGAGACCTGCGGCACGATGTGGAGCAGATAAAACACGCCGAGCGACTTGGATTTGACGGCGTTTGGGTGTCGGAAACGGCGCACAATCCCTTCTTCCCATTGAGCATCGCCGCCAAGGAAACAAAAGGGATTCGAATGGCCACGCAGGGCGCAGCCGCATTTCCGCGCAGCCCAATGATCACCGCCCAGATCGCCTGGGACCTGGCGCGGCAATCCGGCGGCCGATTCAGTTTGGGCTTGGGCATGTTGCAGCGGGCGCATATTGAGCGCCGCTTCAGCGAAGAATGGCGCGACCCCGTCGGACGAATGCGGGAATATATCGAAAGCCTGCGCGCCATTTGGAACAGCTTTCAGACGGATGCCCGTCTTCGTTATCGCGGGGAACACTACCAATTCCGCCTGATGGCGCCATTCTTCAATCCAGGACCAATTGGCCATCCTGAGATCCCCATCTACATCACCGGCGACGATCCGGAAACCTGCCAATTGGCGGGCGAAGTCTGCCAAGGTCTGCATGCGCATGCAATGCACACAGCAGCCTATCTGCGTGAGGCCCTTATACCGGCGGTTGAAACAGGGCTCAAAATTGCCGACCGGGATCGCAGCAAGTTCGAACTGACAGCGCAGGTCTTCGTCGCGAGCGGCGAAACTGCCGACGAGCGGACTCGTGCGGCAAGAGACCTGAGCGAGCGCCTCGCCGCCAATGTCAGCAGTCCTTCATTTCGGCGAGTCATGAACCTGCACGGCTGGGGAGCGCTAGCCGATGAGCTCCAGCAAATGGCTGGTGAGAGACGCCGGAAAGCTATGCAAGCCGCGATAACAGACGACGTACTTCGAGAGTTCGCGCTCATCGCGAAACCGAAAGATATCTATGCGGCGCTCGTCGACCGATATGCCGGGATTGCGGATCGCGTTTGCTTGGAGTGGACGAGCGACAGCGCAAGGCTTTTCGAGGCAATTGCGGGCAGCTGCGATTGAAAGGACCGACGCCGCGCTAGGTATACAGCGTGGGCATCGGCTCCTCAACCACCTTAAAGATGCGAAATCCGCGCTTCTGATAGTTGGACAAGGCATGCGGACCATCGAGATTGCAAGTGTGCAGCCAGACGCGAATTGCCCCCATATCCCATGCCCGAGCCACGCCGTAGCTCAAAAGATGCTTCCCGAGGCCCCGGCCCATATAATTGCGCCGCAATCCAAAATAGGCGATCTCGACCGAGCCATCTTCATGACGATATAATTCAACGTAACCGGCTGGAGATCCGCTCACATACATGACATGCACTTGAGTGTTGTCTGAAGAAAGTATCTCCCGCAGTTCGCTGTTTGACATTTGCAGCCGATCGCGCCAAGCCCACTCTTCGCCCACCGACTGATAGAGAAACTTGTAGAATCCCAGATCTGGCATCTCCATCGTGACGATTTCGATGTCAGACGCGCGGATGAAGGCGGGCGCAAAATCATTCTCGCTCACCATCTCCAGATATGTGGTGGTCAACGTTGCTATGTTTTTCGTCGCGAGCACCATCGTTTGACGCCTCGCACTTACCCCCAACACCGTCTTAGCCGACCTTTAACATAGCGAATCAATGGCGATGCGCTAATAGCACAAACACACAAAAAAAACTTGCGCGTCCTAATCAATCTCACTAAGGGAATGCCATACAGCGCGCTCCCTTGGTCTCACGTACAAAGCATCTTGCCCTTGCCCAGCGCAATCGCTAACATCAGCGCGAATACATTTGGCTTTCGTGAATTGCATGCAGCTGATACATCGACTTCAACTTGCGATTGGAAAACGCTGGTACTCTCTCCTGCCAGCTGATCGACTCATCGCTATGATCGGAAACCAGAGCAGCCCTCGACATGCGCACATCCTGATAGAATCCCTAAAGGAACGCCTGGCGCATCAAGATGGCAGCCTCGATCACGTGGATTGGTCAGCGGCAAAGCTTGGCGGCGCGCTGCTCTCATCATGTCGCATGAAGCAAGCGAAGTTCTCGTCGGCCGTCCTCCGCGGCGCCTACTTTGGCTATTCGGACTTGCGCGAAGCGGATTTCTCGCGCGCCGATCTGCGAGAAACACACTTTCGCGAGGCGAGACTTGACCACGCCAGATTTGATGGCGCGGATCTTCGAGGCGCCAATTTCGCCCGCGCCGTGCTGGCGGGAAGCTCATTTGCTAAGGCGGACTTGACCAATGTCAACTTCTGGCGAGCGGATCTGCGTGGCGCAAACCTGAAAGACGCCTTGATCTGCCAATGCAGCGTGGCTGACGCCGTGACCGACGACAGGACAAGCTTGCCAATAGAACCAAGCGGCGCGAGCGGCGTCTGCCGAGACGGCTCAACATCAGACGGGCGGGCTCAACAGGCGCGGCCGCCCGGCCTTGGTGAAAAGATCTGGCGCGCTGAGGCAGAACAATAATCGTCGTGCGCTTCCCGGCAACGCCGTTTCTTTCACAAGGGAACCTGTGTAGAATATCCAGGGCTAAGCATAGAATTCTGGAGGTCCGTTGCGGTGCATGTTGTCACGTTTACGCGGAGCACACCCGATACCGCGGCAAAGGTCTGGGTCAATGACGACGGCGAGGTCACCTGGGGCGATGTCGGCACGGTGGTGAACCCCTGGGATGAGTACTCGCTGGAAGAGACGATTGTGCAAGCAGGGCATGGCGGCGGCGAATCAACCGTAATCGCGATTGGTTCGGAGCTTCACAATGATGCCTTGAAACATAGCCTGGCGATGGGTATTCAAAAGGCTCTGCGCGTCGATGAAGCCGGCGCAGATATGAACGACAGCCTGGTTTGGTCGGCATTAGCGGCGGGCGCCATCCGCAAGTTAAACGATGTCGATCTGGTCATATTCGGCAAGGAAAGCGTCGATGTCGCTACTGACCAGCACACCTACCAATTGGCGCGGAGCCTGGGCTGGACCATGCTCAGTTACGTTTCTCAAATCATGGAAGCAAATTATACGGCGGGCACGATTCAAGTGGAGAGAATGCTTGAGCGGGGGAAGCAGATTGTCTCCGGCAGGCTCCCCGCCGTGATATCGGTGCTGAAGGGCATCAACGAACCGCGCTACCCCAACTTTCTGGGCATTAGAAAAGCGGCAAAGGCGCAGATTCCAGTCTGGTCAGCCGCCGACCTGGGTATCGACCTGCCAACAGCCGCCACTTCTGCGCTGCGCTACTTCAATCCCCCGCAGCGTGAAGCAGCTACCGAGATGATCACCGGCGACACTGTAAAGGCGAAAGCGGACACTCTGATTGATCGCCTTTTTGCGGAGAAAGTCTTGTGAGCGTTTTCGTCTGGATCGAGACCTTTGGCGGCGCCGCGGAATCCAGCAGTTGGGAGGCTTTGGGCGCGGCTCAATCCCTCGCCGACGCGCTTGGCACAGACACAACCGCCATCGTCTTTGGCGAGAAAAGCGCGGCCATTGCCGCCGACGCCGGTAAATTCGGCGTCGCCAGCGCGATTATCTGCAATGCCGATGAGATGCGGGAATACCGCCTCGAAACTTATGCCGCGCTGCTTGGCAATCTCGTTGACCAGCATAAGCCTGCCGCCGTGGTCGCGGTCGCGACCAGCCGAGGGCGCGAGTTGCTCGCCAGCGCCGCCGCCGACAACAAAAGCGGACTTATCGCCGAGGTGATTGATCTGCGTGTGGAGGACGGATCCCTCGTTGGCACACGTCCCGCCTACGCCGGCAAAGTGCTGATGGAGATGACGTCACGCACCGTGACTACCTTTCTCACGGTCCGCGGGCGGGCATTCCCGCCGCCTCCCGTCAACGCTGCCGTTAAGCCGTCTGTCACACAGGTTTCGCCCGCGACCATAGCCACCGAGTTAGAAACGCAGATCGACGAACTCGTTGCCGAGCTTGGCGCAGTCAATCTGTCGGACGCGGCGATTATCGTCAGCGGCGGCCGAGGCATGGCCAATAACCCCGCCGCCGCGCCCGCGGGCTTGAAAGGGGAAGAAGCGAATATCTGGAAAGCCAAAGAAGGTTTCGCCAAAACCTTGCAGCCCTTGGCCGATGTACTTGGCGCTGCTATCGGCGCCAGCCGGGCCGCGGTCGACGCCGGCTACATACCTTACGAACATCAAGTGGGACAGACGGGCAAAGTGGTCACGCCCGATCTTTATGTCGCCTGTGGCATAAGCGGCGCGATTCAGCATCAAGCGGGCATGCGCGGAAGCAAAATCATTGTGGCGATCAACAAAGACGCCGAAGCGCCGATCTTCAAATTGGCGCGCTACGGAATCGTTGGCGATTTGTACGATGTCGTGCCCGCATTGACCGACGCGCTCAGAGCCAGACTGTCGTGAAGCCGCAAACTCGAGACCACAAGCGGCTCGGTTGTTCCATTCCAACAGATAGCATTCGCGTCTGGTTATGAGATTTGACCATTTGAATTGTCGAATTTGCGGCTAGGCTTGCCTAAGGATCACATTCGACTTCATAATGTATCAGTTCTCGCACGCGGGCTTGGGGAAGACAGACTCGACGACATCATGGAACTAGCGCTATTCACTGCCGTTCCCTTTTGCCTTGCCCTGCTCTTGGCGACACCCTTTGTGAGAACAACCCTCAACAAGTTATCGCAGACGACACTTACCGCCTTGGTGTTTGCGGCGCTCTTCGCCTGGCTGATTGGCATGCTGCCGCGTGTTCAAGAGGCAGGCGCCATTTCCCAGACGATCGTGTGGATTCCATCGGCGGGCATCAGTCTGTCTTTCTACTTGGATGGACTCGCCCTCCTCTTCGGTTTGATCATCACCGGAATCGGCGCCCTGATATTTTTCTACTCCGGCTTCTATTTCGAGGATGCGAAGGAGCACAATCGATTCATCATCTGGCTTGCCGCATTTGCTGGCGCGATGCTGGCGGTCGTATTGTCCGGCAATGTGCTGATGATGTTCATCGCTTGGGAATTGACGAGCATCACTTCCTTCATTCTCATTGGCTTCAAAGGGGCGGAAGACGCAGCTGCGCGGCACGGGGCGTTTAAGGCGCTCTTCGTCACCGGCGCCGGCGCGCTGGCTCTGATCGTTGGGCTGGTCATGCTTAGCGCCGCGGCCGGCCAAATCCTGCATCCCCAACAAGAGATTCGCTTCGTTGGGGACTTCCCTTCCATACTCCAGGCGACCACGCTGCATCAACATGAATGGTACCTGTTATTCGTGCTACTCATTCTGATAGGCGGTTTCACCAAGAGCGCGCAATTTCCCTTCCACTTCTGGCTGCCAGGCGCAATGAGCGCGCCGACGCCGGCAAGCGCTTATCTCCACAGCGCAACGATGGTCAAAGCCGGGATCTACCTTTTCGCTCGTCTTTCGCCCGTGCTGTACTTGAACGAGCTTTGGACAAGTTCACTGTTAACAGTTGGATTGGTGACCATGCTGGTCGGCGCATATTTCGCTGTGAAGCAGCGGGACCTAAAGGGACTGCTCGCTTATTCCACCGTTAGCAAGCTTGGCGCCATCGTCGCCTTGATCGGATTGCCGAATCAGAGCGGGCTGAAGGCAGCCTTCGTCGCCATCATCGCCCACGCTCTATACAAGTCAGCCCTGTTTCTGGTCGCGGGAACCATCGACCACGCGACCGGCACCCGAAGCATAGACCGGCTCGGCGGGCTTCGCGGCAAGATGCCGGTTATATTCTGGGTCACCGTGATATCCGCGCTATCGATGGCTGGCTTGCCCTTTCTGCTTGGATTTCTCGCGAAGGAAACCTTGCTTGACGCCATGCTCCATTACACCGACCCCTGGACGCAGTTGGTCATGATCATGGTCTTCGTCAGCACCGCATTCACCGCGATGGCGGCCTATATGCTCATTTACGATGTCTTTCTTGGGCGCCCGCGCGAACTCCTTCAAATTCATCAGCCGTCCGCCTGGATCGGGCTCGGACCGGCGCTGCTCGCCGCAGGCTCATTGTGCCTCGGTCTATTGCTCGAACCCCTCCTCGTTCCCCTGCTTGAGCTGGCTGTTCCAAAGTCTTTCGAGCTCCACTTGTTCGTCGGATTCAATGACGTGTTCCTCTTGAGCGTACTGATTCTACTCGCCGGCTTTCTCCTGTTTCTGGTGAGAAGATCGCTGATTAGACACATCACGTTTCCACTTTCGGGGGATACGATATATCGAGAATTCATCTCCTACGTTGAATGGGCAGGCACGACGATATTGCATGCCCAGTCCGGCTTTGTCCGCTATTATCTCGTCATCATCCTCGGCGCGGTTGCCGCCGTGTTGATTCTCTCGGGCACATTGTCTGATGTCGTCGCGGGCCAGCAGATCATCCCGCCCGATCCTTCCGTGAGCATCACAGACCTGGCGAAAGTATTCATGCTGTTTCTCACGGTCGCCGCCGGACTGCTCACCATATTCGTGCGTGAACATGTCAAGGCGGCGATCGCCTACGGCGTAATCGGCTATGCGATCGGCGTGATTTTCCTGATCAATCGCGCGCCCGATGTCGCGCTGGTGCAGCTCCTGGTCGAGACGATGGCCACCGTACTGATCATCATCATGCTCGGCCGGATTCGGGCTGACGCGCGTCTCAAAGTGATCAACAGCCTGTGGACGGGGCGTCATGACTACCGATTCGGATTGCTGCGCGATCTTGGGATATCGATCGTGATCGGCTTGGCGGTATTCGTCTTTTCGCTGAACGCCTTGCAGAATCGGCCCGATCGTCACAGTATCGCTGAATGGCATTTAGCCAATGCAAAAACAGTAAACACGGATGACGTGGTCGGAGCAATCGTCGCCGATTTTCGCGGTACCGACACGCTGCTCGAAGTTGCCGTCTTCACAACAGCAGCCTTGGGTGTATTGACACTTCTCGCCCGTGGCGGACAGCGCCGAGGCTCCCTGGCGCCAAGAAGAGCGCAGGTCGGCGTCTTGCACGAGTTTGACGCGAGCGTTGTCGAAGAGATTCAGGACGCTACGAGCCTTTCGACGCCCTTTACCCGTTCGGTGTCGTTCATCGTACTCCCGGTCGCTATATTGATCGGCGTGGCACAGGTCTTGTATGGCGGCAGCGGACCCGGCGATGGCTTCACCGCTGGCGTCACAATCGGCCTGGCAGTGTCTCTATGGTATGTCGTTCTCGGCTACAACGAGGCCAAGAAACTGCTGCCCTGGTTCCGCCCGGCGCTGATCGTCCGCCTCGGTCTTGTCATCGCCATCGCAAACGCGTTGTTTCCCCTTCTCATCGGCCATGGCTTTATGGGGCACGTTGAATTTGACCAGGCGCTTGGCATCTATGACATCGTTGGCTCTTTCGGCTTGCATATTACGTCATCGCTAATCTTTGAGGTCGCCATTGCCATTGCCGTGATGGGCGGGTTGGGAATCATCATCGAGGCGATCGCCTATCCAACCGATCGTTCGCACGATGGCTTTGAAGGGGCGGTATCGTGATAACGGAAATGAACGCGCGCCCGAGAGCGGCAAGGATGGGACCGGACTCGAGCGCAGGACTGCGCAAGCACCTTAAGGGAAGGCTGACATGACCGAAGTACTCTTTGCGCTATCGATCGGGATTCTTTTCGGAATCGGCGTATTTCAACTGCTTCGCCGTGACCTGATTAAGGCGGCGATTGGTTTCGCCATCCTTTTTTCGGCGATCAACCTGTTTTTTGTCGCGGCCGGCGCTTTCGAAGGCGATTTCGCTCCCTACGTCAGCAATGTCGAAGCCGGGCGCCAGACCAGCGATCCCTTGATACAGGCGCTCATTCTCACGGCAATCGTCGTCAGTTTCGGCAGCTTCTCGCTTGTGCTGGGATTCGTGAACATTATCTCGCGCCGCTACGACACGGTCGATTCCGACGACATCAACAAGCTGAAGCATTAAGACATGATCACCGTTTGCCGCAACATTCGGTAAGGACAGCAGAACCGGCAATCATGGAACAGAACTATTTCTTGCTTGGCACGCTGGTGACGCCCCTGGTCGGCGCGATCGTTGCGCTTGTATTCGCCCAATCCAATCGTCTGCAACGATCTATCGGTGTTCTGGCCGGCCTGATCGCCTGGGTCTTCTGCACCGCGCTTCTGGTGCAAGTTCACAGCAGCGGCGTGCAGATCTATGCGCTCGGCAATTGGCAGCCACCCTACGGCATCGTCTTGGTCGCCGATGCCCTGGGCGGTCTCTTCGCCTTCATGGTGACTACGATCATGATTGGCGGGCTTCTCTACACTTTTCACAGCCACGACAAGTGCATGACCTACCCTGCCTTTGTCCCGCTATTTCTCTTGATGGAAGTGGGATTGATCGGCGCGATGCTCACCGGAGATCTATTCACGCTCTTTGTATTCATGGAGCTGATGGTGCTGGCGTCAGTCTCGCTGACGGCGATATCGGATGATCAGTATGGCTTGGAGGCGGCGCTCAAATATATTTTGATCAGTTCAATGGGCACCTTGTTTCTGCTGCTTGGCATTGGCGCGCTATACGCAACATTCGGCACCTTGAATATGGCGGAAATCGCGGTGACGCTGGTTACCGGCGAGCGGCCACTACTGGCGCCGGCGTCGGCAATCATGTTGCTATGCGCCTTTCTGTTGAAGAGCGCTGTCTTCCCCTTTCACTTTTGGCAGCCCGACTTCCACACCACGGCGCCGACGCCGATCAGCGCCATGCTATCATCCATCGTCGTCAAGGTTGGCGTATACGGCATCTTTCGCCTGGTGACCCTGCTGTTTATTGAAGAAGCGCCCTTGCTCGAGCGCTGGTTGTCGACACTGGGCATCATCGGCATACTCTTCGGCAGTCTCGGCGCTCTGCGCACCTACAACGCCAAGCGCATGCTGGCGTATTCGACATTCGCCCAGATCGGCTTCATCCTCGTAGGCATTGGCTGGGGGCAGCCGCTGGCGCTTGTCGGCGCCATCGTTTACGCCTTCAACCACGCCTTTATCAAATCATCCCTGCTGATGCTGATGGGCGTGGTCGCCAGTTTCACGACCACAAAAACGGCCAACTTCGCCGATATCAGCGGCATCGGCGCCAAGCTGCCGCCGACGCTTGGCTGGCTCGTCCTTATCGGCGGACTATCTTTGGCTGGCATTCCGCCGCTCAATGGCTTTATCAGCAAACTGACACTCATTCAAGGTGGCGTAGAGCGCGAAGACTGGGCGAATCTGATCATCATGGTCGCCGCTGGCATCCTGACCGTTATGTATATGGTACGAGCATGGCAGCGTATTTTTCAACAGAATCCGGCGCCGGGCACTATCGATACCAAAGACGAAGGAGACAGTCTATTCGCGCCCTTCTTGCTAATCTGCGTCTGCCTGCTCCTGGGCACGGTTCTGGCTGAGCCGATGGTACAATTGATCAGTGAAACCGTGCGTCAATTGGGCGACCCGCAAATCTACATTTCCGCCGTCAACTTGCCTAGCCAGGGACCGTAGGGCAATGAACAACGCGTACAACATGAACGGCAGAGGCATTTGGACTCGCTTCTGTGGTCGCGTGGAGGACATCACTTGGACATGAAACTGAAGTCTTCTGGCAAAGTTATGATTTTGGCGCTGCCGCTGGCAATCGGCTGGACGATTTACACCGCGCAGCCGACGCCGGGCAACTTGCTGCTGGGATATTTGTTCAGCGTCTCCGTGCTGATCGCGACCGGTATCCGTGGCGAGAGTGTTCGTATGCGAAACGCGCCGCGGCAGCTTTACAATTTGTTTGCCTATACCTTGTATCTGGCGTCAGAAGTCCTGTCCGCCGGGCTCAAGGTGTCGCGCGTGATCCTCATGCCGAGCCTGCCGATTAGTCCGGGCATTGCTACTGTCAATACGCAAGACAGCACTGAAAATGAACTCATTTCCGCCGTCAGCGCGCACGGCATAACGATCACGCCGGGCGAGTTGGTTGTGGACTTTGAAGAGACAAGTGAAGAGGGCGTCAAAATGATTGTGCACAGCCTGAACCTGGACTCATCCGGACAGAGCCTCGACGAGGAGCAGCAGAGAAGACTCATGAGAATCAAAGGCATTCTCGGTCATGACTGACAATTCCATTGTGCAGGCCGCCATCCAACTTATCTTGCTGGCGCTGGTGAGCCTTTTGATACCGGCCTCTTATCGCGTCATTGTCGGCCCAACGTTGCCCGACCGCTTGCAGGCCGTGGATCTAATTACCACGCTGCTCATCGGCATTATTGTCATGTTGGCGCTGGTAGAGGGGACGGAGAACTTTGTCGATATGGCAATCGCCCTGGCCGCCTTCGCTTTCATCGGCACAATCAGTATCGCCCGCTATATTTCCGAAGGCAGGGTTTTCTAAGTGCTGCTTGAATTTCTAGGCGTGGCCGCGCTGCTCTTTGGCTTGTTTTTCTGCGCTGTCGGTGTTCTCGGCGTCATTCGGATGCCCGACAGTCTGACACGATTGCATGCCTCGGGCAAAGTGGCGACCTTGGGCTTGTTCGGATTGCTTTTGGGCGCGGCGCTGCTGATGCCGTCAACCTGGCTTCGACTTCTGGCGCTGGGGCTCTTCGTGCTTTTGACCAGCCCCGTAGCCACCCATGCGATCGCCGCCTCGGTCTATCGCCGCCACGAGATCGTCGGAGAACTTGCTGAGTCTGCAGACCCGGCGGAAGCAACCGACTACACCGCAGTGGATGTGACCGCCGTGCTTTCGCGCTCACGAATTCAGGACATTATCGATGCGCAGGAGCGCGCGCTCCGCCATCATGCGCCGGATGCCAAGTCAAAACGCGACACATAAGTGCTCGCGCGGAACCGTTTCGCGCTCATCTGAGGACTAAGCGAAAAATCGGATTGGCTTTGGATTGCAGGTGATCCAATAGATTGACCAGCAGGAAGCCCACTATCAGCAGAAGCAAAGCGACAGCAAAGGATTCCGATGCGGTGTCCGGCGCGATATTCTGCTCCAACAAGCAGCGTACATGTCCATGGCGATCGAGATCGCTTTCGAGGCAGCGCTTCCAGGGGTAGATCTTCCAAAGAGAACCCGCCATAAAGCCGACAAGCAGAGCCACCGTCCGATTGTAGTAATGCGACAGCAAGTAACTGAGCACGCGCGAAAAGGCGATGATGCCAACAACTGCGCCTAAACCCACGATAATGACCGGCGGCAAATCCCGATTGCTGACCGCTGTCAAAACGTAGTCGTACTGACCAAGAATCAACAGCATGAAAGAGCCGGAAATCCCCGGCAAGATCATTGCGGTTATGGCGATCATGCCACTGACGAACAGAAACGGCGGCGAATGATCGGCCTCCGCCGGAACGATGTTGACGATGACGAAGGCGACGATGGCGCCGGCAATCAGAGCCGCGGCTGAAGCCATCGTCCAGCGCACCTTCACTCCAATAGTCAAAATCGACGCCAGTACCAGGCCGAAGAAAAAGGCGAAAAGCAGAATGCGACCGTTCGGATCATCCATCGTCGCGCTGAGGAAACTCGAGAGCGACAAGACCGCCGCAAACAAGCCCAGGCCCAATGCCAGCAGAAATCGAATTGACACATGTTCTATCAGGACGCCAAACCGAAGACCTAGAACCAGGCGAATCGCGTCCACATTAAACGACTTGATGGCGTCGATCAGATGCGTATAGACGCCGAGGATGAACGCCATAGTCCCGCCGCTCACACCGGGGACGATGTCTGCCGCGCCCATCGCGAAGCCGGTCAGCACCAGACGCAAGTACTGTCTAAGCGTATGCGGTTGAGAAAGGTCCTGCGGTTCATCTTTCACTGGTCCACTCCCTACAACTAAATGGGTGCGTTGCGCGATGTCGTCGCAACTAAGAAATTGACGCTCTCCGCCTTTGCGATCAGCACAATAACTCGCAGCCGATATTATACGCATCCATAAGTATACTGCGCTTCCTCAGGAACGCCGCCCAAACGACAGCAAGAGCGCAGCTGAACCAGGGCAAGGGACATCGAGCCAGCTGAGGCAGAACTTGCCAATCTGCCGAGAAAGGAACATAATCTAGCCAGCCATCTAGGAATTCACGATCCGCGATCGGCTTACCCAACAGGTTTGGACGAACATTGGTGGTATAAGCATGAACAGGGCGAATGCATCGCAGAGGATTTGGATCGGCAATGACCACGGTGGATACGAGCTGAAGCGCAAAATCACCGCCTTCCTTGAGGAGCGCGGCCTTGCCTTTGTGGATGTCGGATCCAATTCCGGCGATATCGCGCGCTATCCTCATTACGCAGTGCGCGTGGCCAAAGCCGTTTCTGTTGGCGACGCCCAGCGCGGGATCCTGATCTGCTCAACGGGAATCGGCATGAGCATCATCGCCAACAAATTCGAGCGGGTTCGCGCCGCCCTTTGCACCAGCACCTATATGGGACGGCTGACGCGGGCGCACAACAACTCCAATATCCTCTGTCTCGGCGGCAAAATCACCGGCGAGTTTGAGGCGCTTGACATCCTAGAGGCTTGGCTATCGACAGATTACGACGGTGGCCGACACGATATCTCGCTCGGGCTGATCGCCGAAGCCGAAGAGAATCTGAGCGAAGACAGTGACTGGCAACCATCCGAGCCGTTTTTTCGTGATCGCGCGCCCTAGCGCCGAGTTCGTGATCGTTGCCGAGGTCGACAAGCAGCCGCAGAGACGGGAGCATCGTTATGCCTGGGTTTGCCAATTGGCAGCAGCTTTTTTCCATGGAGTATCTTCAGCTTTATGAGGAAGGGTTTCCGGTTGGCGACACTATGGAACCCGACTTCGCCGCCTCCTATTTGCCAGCTTCTGTGCGACAGGCCGAAGACCGATCGACGCTGACGGAAGCGGATTGGGAGGAAGCCTACTACGCGCTTTGGGGGCTGCGGGAGCAAGGCATACGCGAAGACTACCCGTTCAGCGAGCCCGACGACTTCGAATCGATCATCGCCGACGCGCCCGATCCGCCCCCGCTTCAACCATTGAGCGAGCGCGAGTACGCCGAACGGATCAAAGGCGCCTGGTACGGCCGAATCGGCGGCGTTGTTCTGGGCAAGCCGCTCGAGATGCGCCAAGACCGGAAGTTTATCAAGCGTTACCTGGAAAGCCTGGATGCCTATCCGCTGAATGACTGGGTGCCGCACGAATCTCCCGAGCTGGGGATCACACTGCGCTGCAAACCGTCAACCCGGGGAAACATCCAATACGCCGAGCCCGATGACGATATTCACTACACGATTCTGGGAATGATGCTGCTGGAACAACACGGATTGAACTTTACTAAACTGGATGTGGCCAACAATCATTTGCGGAACATTCCCTATCATTGGCTTTGGTCTTGTACGCGCCAGTCGTATTACCACATGGTCAACCTCACCGATGATCGCCCGGTAGAAGAGCAGATCGCTGAATTCCCGACCAAGATCAATCCTTTGCGCGAAGGCATCAATACGGCGATTCGAGCCGATTTCTGGGGCTATATCGCGCCTTCTGATCCACGCCGCGCCGCCCGTATCGCCTATCGAGAAGTGACGCTGAACGCGGTGAAGAACGGCGTCTACAGCTCGATGTTCGTCGCGGGCGCCCTTAGCGCCGCGCTAAGCCGCAACCCAAGCGTTGAGACGATTCTCGCCGGCGGGCTCTCGGTGATTCCGCGGCGTTCGCGCCTGGCGCATGTCGTTCACGAAGTCATCGAGTGGTATGAAAGGGACCAAGATTGGGTGTCAGTCTGCGATCGCATCTACGAGAAGTATGGTCACTTGCCCTTCCTCCACTCGCTGCACAACATGGGCTTTGTTGTCCTTTCGCTGATTCACGCTCAGCTCGACTACAGCAAGACAATTACGACAGCGGTGATGTGTGGGATGGATACGGACTGCACATCCGGCACGGCGGCAAGTATCGTCGGGGCGGCTGTTGGCTACGATGGCTTGGACAAGCGCTGGATCGAGCCATTCAACGACCGGGTACAGACCGTGGTGGCCGGCTTCGGGCATGGTACGATTTCCGGCTTGGTGCAACGGAACGTCAAGCTCTGGGAAAGGCTGCGGCACGAGCCGGCGCCCTGAGCCGCCGAGACTTTGCCCAGTTAATCCAGCGCCTGGCGGAAGTCGTAGACCCCGTCGCGGATCCCCCAGCGGGTTCCGCAATCGCTGAACAATACCTCCCCGTCTCTCCGCAAAGGCCTGCCCGACTGCGGGCAGCGCAAAATCTCCAGCGGATCGGCCGAAGACGAGACGGCGCGATTGTTCGGCGCGCCTGGCAGTCGCAGTTCAAGAAAGATACTTGGAGAGATCGCCCAGCCGCTGCGCTGTAAAACAGAATCCAGGCCGGCGAGAAGGCGCGCTGGAAGCGCCCGCTTCAACAATCCCAGACGAAACCATGAGACGGGCACGACGCGGCGCGTTTCAAACCCCAATTTCACGATTTCTCGCTGAACATATTCCGGGTGAAAGTTGAAGTTTAATTCGACGAACTCGATCGGATCCAGCGTATAAGGATTCCAGTTGCTGAAACCAAACAGATGTCGCAACATCGCCTTCAAATTGCGCTTGTTGGCAAATTCGAGGATGAAGGTTCCATCATCCGCGAGCACTTCACGCGCCTGCCTGATTACCGCCGGGAAGTTCTCAAAGTGATGAATGACACGGATCATCGTCGCCGCGTCAAAAGCGCGCGGCCAAAAGGGCATGCGGTAGGCATCGGCCGCGACGTAGAGGAATCCATCATCGCCGTAGTT
Source organism: Chloroflexota bacterium (assembly GCA_026707665.1). Classification (GTDB taxonomy): domain Bacteria; phylum Chloroflexota; class Anaerolineae; order Aggregatilineales; family Phototrophicaceae; genus UBA6055. Next base: position 43,818 of record JAPOWK010000104.1, on the reverse strand, counting down.
CGCGCGCGCGTACTGCAATTGCTCCAGCGAATAATCAAGAAGCACGACTTGACGAAACATGTGGTATTCATTGGTGATTCGCCCGAAACCGGCGCCGATTTCGAGCAGCCGAGACCCTCGGCTTGGCAGCAAAAGCTTCAAGACCTGGCGTTCGACCGCGTCTTCGTAATCGCGTCCCTGCCCTTCCCAGAAGTCCTGCCGATAGGTCGAATCTCCATAGTCGCAGATTCGCTGTCCCTCGGTCATCAGCGGCCTCCGGCCCTCAGCGCGAGGCTCAAGCCAAACGAGCCTCGGATTTCAGAATCTCGGCTTTGTCGGTCTTCTCCCAAGGCGCGTCTACGTCTTCGCGGCCAAAGTGTCCGTAGGCCGCCACCTGCTTGAAGATCGGGCGCCGCAGCCCCAACTCGCGAATGATCGCGGCTGGACGCATATCAAAATGATTCTCGATCAACGAGCTGATTTTCTCGTCGCCAACCCGGCCCGTGCCAAAGGTCTCGACGGACAGCGATGTCGGTTCCGCTTTGCCGATGGCGTAAGAAACCTGAAGCTCAAAGCGATCGGCGAGGCCCGCTTTGACGATATTCTTGGCGACATAACGCGCCATGTAAGCCGCGCTGCGATCCACCTTTGTCCCGTCCTTCCCCGAGAAAGCGCCACCGCCGTGCCGGGCGACGCCGCCATAGGTATCGACCATGATCTTGCGCCCGGTCAAGCCGGCGTCCCCCAGCGGACCACCGGTGACGAAGCGGCCCGAAGGATTAATGTGATAGGTCGTGCGCGCGTCGATCCATTTGCCGCAGCCCGCGTCTCGCTGAATGAAATCGATGATCTGGCAGCGGATTTCGGATTGGGAGATTTCCGGCGCATGCTGCGTCGAAAGCACAATGGTATCGGCGCGCATCGGCCGTCCATGAGCATACTCGACCGTGACCTGGCATTTGGCGTCGGGGCGTAGCCAGGCGATCTCACCACTCTTGCGGGCAGCAGCCAGACGGCGCATGAGCCCGTGGGAAAGCGATGCGGTTAAGGGCATCAACTCTTCCGTTTCATCGCAAGCGAAGCCGATCATCATGCCCTGATCGCCAGCGCCGGTGGCATCAACGCCGGCTTCGGACAGGCCGCCCTCGCGCGCTTCCAGCGCTGTGTCGACGCCCTGCTTGATATCATCGGATTGCTCTTTGATCGAAATCAGCACGCCACAGGTCTCGGCGTCAAATCCGTAGTCCGACTGTGTATAGCCGATATCCCGAATTGTGTCCCGAACAATGCTGTCGATATCCACGTAGGCTCTCGTCGTGATCTCGCCCATGACGACGACCAAGCCGGTTGTTGTGGCGACTTCACAAGCCACCCGCGCCAGTGGATCCTCGGCCAGTATCGCGTCCAGCACGGCGTCGCTGATCTGGTCGCACATTTTATCGGGATGCCCTTCGGATACAGATTCCGATGTGAAAAGATATCGTGGGGAATTCATGAATGTCGTCGACATGTTTGTCCTTTCTCGGGCAACAAAAAGACGCCTTGCGGGGCAGCGGGCGTCGAAAGATCGCATTCTCGTACGCTCATCTGCCAGAGTTGATACTCTGCCGGACTTAGCACCGTCCCGTTTCCTGGGGGTTGCCGCGAGTTCGCTGAGCCGGTTCTCTCACTCGCTCTCGATGAGTGCCGCGGATCTCAATGACCGCGACCTTCCAGAGTATAACACAGCCAACGATTGGCGCAAATCGTAAACCAAGCGGCGGAACCGAATCGCATCCGCCGCCCTGAATTGCCAACCGCGCAGAAAGATTCTATTGAGTTTTGGACCTTTGAACATGCATGAGGAATTCGTTGCGCGTATCATGATTGTGGCGGAAATCGCCGAGCATGGCGCTCGTGGTCATATTGGCGTCATGCTTCATCACACCACGTATCATCGAGCACATGTGCTGCGCCGTCATGACTACGGCAACCCCGCGCGGATTCAATACCTCGACGAGGAACTCGGCAATCTGCCGAGTGAGGCGCTCCTGCACTTGTAAACGACGGGAGAACATATCAACAATGCGCGGGATCTTGCTGAGACCGACTACTCTGTCTTTGGGCAAATATCCAACGTGCGCGTGACCGATAAAGGGCAGCATGTGATGCTCGCACAGGCTGTAATACTCGATATTGCTGACGACGACCATATCATCGTAGGCGACATCAAAGACGGCATTGTTGAGCAATTCAACCGGGTCGGTGGTATAACCGCTCACCAATTCCCGGTAAGCTTTCGCCACGCGTCTTGGTGTATCGAGCAGTCCCTGGCGACCCGGGTCTTCGCCAATCGCGTACAACATTTCCAATACGGCCTTCTCGACCGCGGCTTGATCAACAGATTCGGCATCCAAACCGAACCTGCTCAACAAGGAATCCGATTCAAGTTTCTTCTGCATGTCGCCATCTGCCGCGGCGACCACTTGCGTTTCATAGCTATCCATTTTTAGCCAATCTGTTTCCACGGTCGTTTGTATTGATGCTTAACGGCTGATCCGTATTAGGCTCTCGTCTGAATTCGCTATCTATGAATGATTATAAGTAGACCGAACGGATAAACTCAAGTCATATTAGTCATGATAACGCTTCCTAAGCCGAAATCATACTTCCGATTAACGATTCCAATTCAATGGCGGCGATTCAGCAAGTCTCGATATCGCGTTCCGTGCTAAACTGCCTACGAACATAGCGGACATGTCGATTCAATGGACATCATCGAAGTCAGGAATCTACGATTGCGCGCGATTGTCGGTTTCAGCCCACATGAGTTGGACGCGCCACAAGATATCGTGGTTAACCTGCGCATTGGCTTGGAGGAGCGCCGCGCGGGCGAAACTGACGATCCAAACGACGCCTTCAACTATCGCACCATTGTCAAGGCGATTATCCAATTTGTAGAAAATTCGCGCTTCGCCCTGCTGGAAAAACTCGCGGAAGAGATCGCGCGTCTGGCGGTGTTTGATTTCAAAGCCCCGCATATTGAAGTGCGCGTATACAAACCAGGCGCGCTCCGGCGATCCGACTCTGTGGGCATCCGCATCGTGAGGCGCCCTGCTGACTATGAAGGAAACATCGCCTATCTGTCGCTCGGCTCCAATATCAGCCCAAAGGAAAATATCGCCGAAGCCGTCCGACTCTTGCGCCGCTATACGACCGTCCTGCATGTTTCGCCGGTTTATCGTTCACCGCCGCAGGGCTTCCCGGACCAAGAGCACTTCCTGAATGCAGCGGTCAAGATTCATACCTGGCGAGGTCCTGCCCAATTCAAATCCGCGGTCATTGACCGAATTGAGGCTGATCTCCAGCGAGCGCGCGATCCGCAGAATAAGAATGCGCCGCGGACGATTGATTTGGATATCTCGCTATGGAACGATGAGATCTTTGATTACGGGAGCAAACCCTGGCACATCCCGGACGGTGACATCACGCAATTCGCCCATGTCGCCGTCCCTTTAGCCGATCTTGCTTCAGACTATGTTCATCCGACAGAAGGCAAGGCGCTTCGTGAAATCGCGGCCGCTTTTGACTCAAATCAGCTGCGGCGCATAAACCTGTTTCTGGGCATTGGTTAGTTTTGAGGGTTTGCACCAAGTCCGATGTAGCTACGGTGACCCAGGGTGAATTTCATGACTTTCATGCTCGTGATGAACTAGAATAGACGAGACTAGGCGAAGCGCCCAAATTAGGAACAGTCATGGCGAATACAAACCTCATCACACTTTCGCAGCCGCGGTCGGCCGCCTCCGAGGCTTATCGCAGCCTCCGGACCAACTTGATGTTCAGTAGCGTTGAAAGCCCGATCCAAACGCTACTTGTCACATCGGCCGCGCGCGACGACCAGAAGAGCGTTACGCTGGCGAACCTCGCGGTCACGTTCGCCCAAAGCGGCAACAGGACTATTCTGGTCGATGCCGACCTGAGGCAGCCCAAACAGCACGTGCTATGGGATCTTGACAGCAGTCACGGGTTAAGCACCATGATGGTGGACGACAGCGCCATCAGCGACCCGCCCTTGCAAGCGACGGCAGTAGACGGCTTGGAGATCATTTGCGCTGGCGCATTGCCGCCCAACCCGGCCGATCTGCTCGGCGGCCAGCGCATCAACGAGATCATTGCGGCTTTGAAGCAACGCGCCGATTATGTGCTATTCGACAGCCCGCCTGTGCTCGCGGCCACCGATGCGGCGCTACTGGGCATCAAGCTGGACGGCGCCTTATTGGCGATACGCGCGGGCGAAACGCGGCGCGACCACGCAGCGCAAGCGCGGCAAGCTTTGGAACGCGTTCATGTTCGGGTCGTTGGCGCCGTGCTGACCGACGCCCCGCGCGACAACCAATTCGCCTACTGACGCGGCGACATGCCCGCGATTTTTCACGCGAACGATCTCGCGGAAGTAGTATCCTGCAGCACAATGGGAGCCTGATGCGACAATGAAGGGACTTATCCTCAGTGGCGGCAAAGGAACGCGCCTTTACCCGTTGACCTACACCCGCGCCAAGCAGCTGATCCCGGTCGCCAACAAGCCCGTTCTTGTGCGCGTCATCGAAGCAATACGCGATGCCGGCGTCTGCGAAATTGGCATGGTCGTTGGACACACCGCGCCCGAAATTCAGGATGCCCTCGGCGATGGCGCCCGCTGGGACGTCTCGCTGTCCTATATCCCGCAGCATAGCCCGGACGGTTTGGCGCACGCCGTCAAGATAGCGCGCGATTTCCTCGCGGATGATCCCTTTGTGATGTTCCTGGGCGACAATGTGATCGAAGGCGGCATCAGCCAACTGATACGCGACTTCGCCGACAACGCTTGGAATAGCCAGATCGTGCTCAAGGAAGTCGAGAATGCCTCCGCTTATGGCGTCGCTCAACTGCGCCCAGATGGCAGCATCGAACGGCTGATTGAAAAGCCTGCTGTGCCGCCGAGCAACCTGGCGCTCGTTGGCATTTATATGTTTGACCATCACGTATTTGACGCGGTCGATGCGATTCGCCCGTCAGCTCGGGGCGAATACGAAATTACCGACGCCATTCAGTGGCTCATTGATCAAGGGCATACCGTCTACCCACACATTCATCGGGGCTGGTGGATCGACACCGGCAAGCCGACAGATATGCTGGAAGCGAATAGCCACGTGCTGGAAGAGATTGTGCCTTGCGTCGCCGACGACGCCGAGATCGACGCGCGTTCGACAGTGGACTCACGCGTAACCGTGCAGGAAGGCGCCCGGATCGTCAACAGCATCCTGCGCGGGCCGACTGTCATCGGCCAGGGCACCTTGATTGAAAACAGCTATATCGGCCCTTTCACCAGCATCTACCACAGCTGTCAAATCCGGAATTGCGAGATAGAGCGCAGCATCATTCTCGAAAACAGCAGCGTGATCGACATAGATCGAACGCTTCGGGACAGCCTCATCGGCAGAAACGCGTCCGTCAAGAGGAGCGCGGTAAAGCCGAGCGGAGTCAAAATGAATCTCGGCGACCACAGTACACTTTGGGTTTAATCATGCAGCGCGAAAACCTGGCGGGAGCGCAATGAAGAATATCCTGGTTACAGGCGGGGCTGGCTTCATCGGCAGCGCCTTCGTTCGACACATGGTGGCGGCATACCCTGAATACAATATCGTCTGCTTCGACAAGCTGACCTACGCCGGGAATATCGACAATCTGCTGCCGGTCAGCGATGAGGAGAATTACCGCTTCGTACGCGGTGATGTGGCCGATCGAATGGCTGTTCAGCGCGTCCTGAACCAGTTCGCGATCGATACCATTGTCAACTTCGCCGCGGAGAGCCACGTCGACCGCAGCATCCTCGATCCAGACGCATTCATCCATACCGATGTGGTCGGCGCCTATATCTTGCTCGACGAAGGGCGGAAGCATGGAATCGGGCGCTTCTGTCAGGTGTCGACTGATGAGGTCTACGGCGATATCGACGAAGGCGTGTCGGTGGAAGACGATCGATTCCTGCCGAACAGCCCCTACGCGGCGAGCAAAGCTGGCGGCGAACTGATGGTGCGGGCTTATGCCGTAACTTTTGGCCTCGATACCGTCATCACGCGAGGCAGCAATACTTACGGTCCTTATCAATACCCGGAAAAGCTGATTCCGTTTTTCACCACCGAAGCGATTGACGACCGGCCGCTGCCGCTGTACGGCGATGGCTACCAGATTCGCGATTGGCTTTATGTCGATGATCACGCGCGCGGCGTCGATCGGATCCTGCATGCCGGCGAATCCGGCGAAGCCTATAATCTGGCGGGAGAAAATCAGTGCTTCAACATTGATGTGACGCGGCGCATCCTGGAGCTGCTCGGCAAAACGGAGTCGCTGATCCGCTACGTCCCGGACCGCGAAGGTCACGATCGGCGCTATGCAATGTCGGCGGCGAAAGCGCGCGAGCTGGGCTGGCAGCAGGAATACGATTTCGAGACGGGGTTGGATGCCACCGTCAAATGGTACCGGGAAAACGAATGGTGGTGGCGCAAAATCAAAACGGGCGAATACCTTGACTTTTACCAACGTCAATACGCTGAACGGCTTGAATCGTCTAAACTTTGACTGAATGATGCAACTCTATGTACCTCATTCGCCAAACCTGGTCAACACACCGCACGAAGACTGCGCTTCAATGCTTGGATGAGAAAGCTGAATGAAGATCCTGATCACAGGCGCCGCCGGCCGACTCGGCAGCCAACTCTTAGCGCAACTCCAGGACAAGCACATCGTGGCGGGCGCGGACATTGTAGGCGAAGTCAGCCATGAACTGGACATCGCCGATTACGATGCCTGTCGCCGGCTTGTCGCTGACACAAGACCGGATGTTGTCCTGCATCCCGCCGCCTGGACCGATGTCAACGGCTGCGCGCTCAATCCGCAGAAGGCGCTGCGAGTCAACGGGCTCGGGACGGGGAACCTGGCCGCGGTCACCGCGCAATGCGACATTCCGATTCTCTACGTCAGCAGCAACGAGGTCTTCGACGGAGCGCTTGACCGCGCTTACAGCGAATACGACTATCCGAATCCGCAGAATGCTTACGGCTACAGCAAATGGTATGGCGAGCGCGCTGTCGGCCAGGTGAACCCGCGGCACTATATCGTTCGCTCGGCTTGGTTGTTCGCTCACGGCGGGCGCAATTTTATCCACGCGATCTTAGGCGCAGCACGAGAAGGCAAGCCACTTCGCGTCGTGACCAATGAGGTGGCGAACCCGACATATACCAACGATTTGGCGGCGGCCATTGTAAGGCTGATCGAGACTGAGCGCTTCGGCATCTATCATTTGGTCAACGAGGGCGCCGTGAGTCGCTGGCAGTTTGCGCGCCATGTGCTGAATCTAGCGGGCTACAGCGAGACACCAATTGAGCGCATCAGCCGACATGAGTGGCCGCGCCCGTCGCTGCCCCCCGAGTACACTGCCCTGGCGAACAACGCCGGCGCCAGCATCGGCATTCGCCTGCGCCCTTGGGAAGAGGGTGTACGCGCTTTCCTGGACGCCGAGGCTGCCGGTTGATGCCGGTCTCGTTCTCCGTCGTCATCCCGAACTGGAATGGGCTGCGCTTCCTCGCTGTCTGTCTTGACGCGCTCCGAGAGCAAACCCTCGCCGACATTGAAATCATTCTCGTCGACAATGCCTCAACCGACGGGTCGCAAGACTTTGTCCAAACCAAGTATCCGGAAGTACGATTGATCGAATTGGAGCAGAATCGCGGCTTCACTGGCGCCTGCAACGTAGGCATGGACGCGGCAAAGGGCGCGTATATCGCCTTGCTCAATAATGATACCGAAGTGGCGAGCGATTGGGCGGAACAAGTGACGCGAGCTTTTGAATCTCATACCGATGCCGGGATCATCGCCAGCAAGATGCTGCTTTTCGATCAGCGCGATCGCTTGCATACCGCCGGCGACTTCTTCACCGTCGACGGACGCGCTGGCAACCGAGGCGCCTGGGAACGGGACAGTGGTCAATACGATCGCGGAGAATACGTCTTTTCCGCCTGCGGTGGGTCAGCCGTCTATCGGCATTCTATGCTTGCGGAGATCGAATTGCTGGACGATGAATTCTTCTTCCTGCTTGAAGACGTCGATCTTGCCTGGCGCGCGCAATTGGCTGGCTACCGGGTCTGGTATGAACCACGGGCGATTGTCTATCACCATTTGTCCGCGACCGGCGGCGGCGTAACTGCAAGTTATCACGATGGCCGCAATGGCATTTGGCTCATCACCAAGAATATGCCCGCGAGCTTGCTGCGCAAATATGCGCGGCAGATTTTGGCGAGACAACTGGCGCTGCTTTGGCAGTCGCTGAAATCGTGGCGAGGCTCCGAAGCGCGCGCGCGAATCCGCGGCATGATAGCTGGCGCCTTACGCATTCGCGGCGCTCTCGCCAAGCGTAAGCGGATCCAAGCGGCGAAGCGCGTCACCGACGAATACATCGAAAGCATATTGACGCCCGTTTGAGCTTCGAGGCGCGGTCCCTTGTCATTGCCTTCGTCCGCCCGCATGTACAATTGAAGAATCTCGCGTATTATTGTGCATATCATCCGATACTGGAAATTACTCCTCGTATGGAGATTCAAGTTTGAGCAATCCCTTTCTGAGCATTGTTATACCGGCGCACAATGAAGAATGTCGGCTGCCACCAAGTCTGGCTCAGATTGACGCATTCCTGCGGGAGCAGCCTTACGCGGCTGAAGTCATCATCGTCGAGAACGGCAGTGGGGACCGAACCTACGAAGTCGCTCTCGATTGCGCTCGCAAATATCCGCGCGTGAGAGTGATTCAATCTCCCGACAATTTGCGTGGCAAGGGCTTGGCGGTCAAGCAAGGCATGTTGGCGGCGACGGGGGAATGGCGCTTCATCTGCGATGCCGACCTGTCAATGCGAATTGATGAACTCGTGAAATTCTTGCCGCCGCAATCGAACGGGTATGACATCGTCATTGCAAGCCGTGAAGCGCCTGGCGCAGTCCGCGTCGATGAACCTGAGTATCGTCATATTATGGGGCGCGTCGCCACTTTTATCATCAAAGTCGCCGCGATCAGCGATTATGAAGACACGCAGTGTGGATTCAAGATGTTCCGCGGCAACGTGGCGGAGGACCTCTTTGCCGTGCAGCGTATGAATGGAATCGGCTTTGATGTGGAGTTGTTGTTCATCGCCAAACGGCGCGGCTATCGTGTGAAAGAAATGCCGATTACCTGGTACTACGATCCCTACTCCACCATGCGGCTCTGGGATGACTCGATGAAGCTGCTGCGCGAGATCTGGGAGATTCGGCGGAATTGGCGTCGGGGCATTTATGACTGAGCGCAAGACAAGGTCCAAGACTGCGAGCCTCCACCACGAGCGGCACTATTACCGCGCCGGCTACCGACGGATTGTCGGCCTGGATGAAGCCGGTCGTGGTCCCCTGGCCGGGCCGGTCGCCGCGGCCGCGGTCGCCCTGCCCCTCGCACGCGCTGACCTCGCTCAAGCGCTGCGCGGTGTTCGTGATAGCAAAGAGATGACTGCCTCTCAGCGCGAACGGCTCAGCGAAGAGATCAAGAAAGTCGCGTCCGTCTGGGGCATCGGGCAGAGTAGTGCCGAAGAGATCGACCGCATCGGCATCGTCGGCGCGACAAAAGCGGCCATGCAGCGCGCCCTCGACAAGGCCTTGGACGGGAGCGGATTCCTTCCCGACTACCTCTTCCTGGATTACATGCCCTGGCCGGAGCGCTCCGATATCCCCCAATTGAGCATCGTCGACGGCGATAAACATTCGCTGACCATCGCCTGCGCCAGCGTTCTCGCCAAAGTCTGGCGTGATCAATACATGCGAAATCTTGACGGACAATATGGGGGATACGGATTCGCGCAGCACAAGGGCTACGGCACGCCGGCGCATCTGCTGGCTCTTCGCCAGTCTGGTCCATGCGCCATACACCGGCGATCCTTCCATCCGGTTCGTCAGTTTGCTGCGAGCAAGACGGATTGAGGAGCTGCGTCGCCGAAAGTAGCGAGACTCGCCGGTGATGTTGGCGGGGGCGCAAGACGGGGGTTTTCTTGAAGATCGCGCTGGTTCACGATTGGCTCAATCAGGTCGGCGGCGCGGAAGATGTGCTGGACGCGCTTGTGCGCCAGTATCCCGCGAGCCCCGTTTACACCAGCATCTTCGACAAGAGACGGATGCCCGCTCACTACCAGGCTTGGGACATTCGAACGCTCTGGACTGATCGTCTGCCGGCTATGCATCGGCGCCATCAAGCCTATTTGCCGCTGTATCCGCTCGCCTGGAACAACCTGAAAGTTGACAGATTTGACGTGATTCTGAGCAACAAGAGCGGCTTCTGCCATGGCTTGCGCTTCTCGCCCGAAAGCTTGCATATTTGCTATTGCCTGACACCGACGCGTTACGTCTGGCAATTGGACAACTACCTCGAGGGAGAAGCGCTAAGCGCAAGCGCGAAATGGCTCTTGCGTCCGCTGATGAGCGTTCTGAAACGTTGGGATTATGCGGCGGCGCAGCGCGTTTCACATTTCATCGCCATCAGCTCTGCGGTTCAGGAGCGAATCAGTCGCTTTTACGGACGCACATCAACCGTCATATTCCCTCCCGTGGAAACGGCGCGGTTTGAAGCGATGGCTTCAGAAGCTGTCGAAGACTATTTTCTTATCGTGTCCCGACTGATTCCTTACAAACGCATTGATCTGGCGATTCAAGCGGCGGGGGCGCTGGGCTTGAAGCTGAAAATTGCCGGCGCCGGACGAGACCGCGAACGGCTGCGCGCGCTTGCGGGGCACAATGTCGAGTTTCTCGGCTTTGTTCCTGAGGCCGAATTGCCAAGCCTAATGGCAAGATCCAAGGCGCTCATTCTTCCCGGCCTGGAAGACTTCGGCATTACACCAGTGCAAGCGCAGGCTGCCGGTCGTCCCGTCATCGCATTCGGCGGCGGCGGCGCGCTGGACACCGTCATCCCGGGCGTCACTGGCGAGCATTTCTCCGACTTGACCGTAGACAGCCTGAAAGAAGTCTGGCGCAACTTTGATGAACGCGCGTACAATTCGCAAGAGATTCGAGCGCATGCCAGTAGATTCGATACCAGCGTATTTCTTGGGCGCATCAACGCCTTTGTTGTGCAAGCCTGGGATGCGCACACTGCCGGTCAGAAGTTCCAATACCGGGACCCTGTGGACGGGGAATAGGGATGATCCATATGGAGTACAGAGAAATTATCCGCATTTTGATTCGTCGCTGGTGGTTGATTGTCCTGCCAGTCGTCTTAAGCGCGGTGATATCGATTCCTGACTTATTGCAGGACGGCGCAAGCGTCAGCGGCGGGTTCACCACCCAGATTCGTTACAGCGCCGCGCAGCAACTCAATCTCCCGGACCGCGATGGCGACTACACCGACATTTGGCGCGCATCCGAGTATACGGTGCATGCCTTGACGGATTGGGCGCGCAGTTCAAGTTTTCGCCACGAGATTGCAAACATTCTTGGCGACGCGCAAGCGGCTATTGATGGACTGCATATCGCCGCCGACAACGTGCGCAGCGTCGGCGTGATTTATATGAGCCATTTCAATGGCGAATCGCTCGGCGCCATCGCCGACGCGGCTCTGGAGGTTTTGAACAGTCGCAGCCAGCGCTACTTCCCGCAATTGGAAGGTGAGGCGGCGCAGGTGACTATTCTGGACCAGCCCGCCATCGTCGCGTCGCCACCTGCTTTGCCCTCGCGTTTCGCCCCTTTCGTCCGCTTGGCTGTAGCGCTATTGATTGGACTCGCCATCGCCGTCTTCGCCGAATTCGCCGATCCCACTGTTTATCATCAAGACGATCTGCGTCGACTAGGCATGCCCTTAATTGGAAGCATCCCGAAAGAACGCGCCTGATGCGAGCGTGATTTCGGCGCCCTCTATCTGTTGACAAATCAAACTGAAGACAGGAGAGACAGCATGGCGGACATCTTCGATTTGAGCGGCCGTGTTGCCATCGTAACCGGCGCCTCGCGCGGCATCGGCAAATCGATCGCGGAGGCATTTGCCGTCTTTGGGGCTAAAGTCGTGCTCGCCAGCCGCCGGCAAGACGCTCTCGACGAGGCGGCCGAGACAATACGCAGCCGCGGGGGCGACGCTGTTGGCATCGCCGCGCACAATGGCGACAAAGAGGCGCTCCTGGCTTTGGTTGAACAAACGGTCAGTCACTTCGGCACGGTGGACATTCTGGTCAATAATGCGGCGACCAACCCCCACTTCGGTCCTACGCTCGAGGCGGCTGACAGCTATTGGGAAAAGACCCTTGGTGTGAATCTGATGGGCAACGTCTGGCTAAGTCAAGCGGCGGTTAAGGTTATGAGAGCGAAGGGCGGCGGCAAAATCATCAATGTCGCGTCGATTGTGGGACTAAACCCGGGTCGCTATCAAGGCATATACAGCCTTACCAAGGCCGGCGTCATCAGCTTGACCAAGACCCTAGCGAGCGAGTTGGGCGCCGACAATATTCAGGTCAATGCCATCGCGCCGGGCTTGGTGCAGACAAAATTCGCCAAAGCGCTTTGGAGCAATCCGGACTTGCTCAATCCGGTTTTGGCACAGACGCCGGCTGGGCGAATTGGGCAGCCGAGGGACATCAGCGGCATCGCGCTCTATCTGGCTTCATCCGCGTCGGACTTTACGACAGGCGCCGTGTTTGTCGTCGACGGCGGCGTCAGCGCCCAATCGATTTAATCGAAATCAGCAGCACCAGTGGGCGAGCCGCCGGCTCGCCCGTACACACTTTGCGTTCCAATTAGTGTCTCATTCAAATGGCTATCATATTCATGACTTGCGCTTGACTTCTGAGATTCCTGCTCAGCGATCGTCTTCATCGGGCGGCTCGTCACCCGTCTGATCATCCGCCGCCGCGCTTTCAAGCACGAGCGCGGCCTCTATCACATCGTCTACGTCGTCAGCTTCGTTCATCGATTCGAGCGTATTATCAAGCTCAACGCTCTCTTCGTCCATTTGCGGGCGCGTCGCCGAGTGCCCGACCATCGTGATCTTGCCGTCAATGAAGGCGCCTTCTTCCGTAGTCAACGCTGACGCGCTGATATCGCCCCAAATTCGTCCCGTTCGCAGGAGCTGAACCTTGTTGCCGCTGACATTGCCGCGAACAGTACCGGCGATGGAGATGTTGCGGGCATTGATATCGGCATGGATATCGGCCGATTCGCCCACCAGAATATTACCGCTGACCTCTAGCGAGCCGGCAAATTGACCGTCCATACGCACATTGCCCGAACTGACAAAACTGCCTTCGAAGCTTGTGTTTGAACCGACGACCGTGTCGAAACCGACGGGCCGGCCGGAGGGCACATCCGGCGCCGACTCTTGCGCTTCCACTTCTGTTTGCCCGCGCCGATTGGCGAAAAACGCGCTCATGCTCTTCCCTCGTTCGCTCGACTCAATTACGGTTCCAGCCTGCTCAGTCCAGGTGGGTGACTCACCAAGTCGCCCCTACATCTACGTTTTCAGGAGACCGGATTATTGATTGCCGTCTCCACAAATTGCCACTCTCGTTTCAAATGGATCGGATCGCATGAAGGCGATAATGATCCAGGCTTGAGAGCTCCCGCACTTGCTCGGCCGCTCGATAACTGCTGCGCACCAAGGGCCCACTTTCCACCCACTTGAAGCCCATTTGCAGCCCCGCCTCGCGCAACTCAACAAACTCGTCCGGCGTATAATAGCGCTCAATCGGCAGATGACGTTTGCTTGGCTGCAAGTATTGGCCCAGGGTCAAAATGTCGACCCCAAGGGCTGCCAGATCGCGCATCGTCTCTATGACTTCATCAAGTGTCTCGCCGAGGCCGAGCATGATCCCGCTCTTGGTCAAAACCATGTTGTCCATCCGCTTGGCATTCGCCAGCGTCAACAGCGCCCAGTCGTATCGATCTTGCGGCTGCACTTTCTTGAACAGCCGGGGCACTGTTTCAACGTTGTGATTCAGAATTTCCGGCTGCGCGTCCATCACCATTTTCAGAGCGAGCTCGCTGCCCTTAAAGTCGGGGATCAGAACCTCGATTGAACAGCCGGGCTGCAGTTGGCGAATTCGGCGAATCACCATAGCGAAGAGAGGCGCCCCGCCATCCGGGCGGTCGTCGCGGTTGACGCTCGTGATCACCACATGCTGCAATCCCATCGCGCGCACACTCTCCGCGATACGATTAGGCTCCCCCCAATCCAGCGGATTGGGCATGCCGGTCTTGATATCACAGAATCCGCAACTGCGAGTACAGGTATCGCCCAGCATCAGGAAGGTCGCTGTGCCCTTGCCCCAGCATTCACCGAGATTGGGGCACTGCGCCTCTTCGCAGACGGTGTGCAAGGTCTTGCTGCGCATGAGCTCGCGTACCCGTTCATAGGTATCGCCGCTGGGCGCGCGGACACGGATCCAAGGCGGCCGGCGCCGCGGCGTCTTTGGGTCCGGCTGCCAATCGGCTGAGGTCGTCAGCGGGATCAGATCGGGCTGAATCGTGTTCGACACCTGGTTCCTCGGGCTAATGCGATTCCTGCGTATCCCTCATTATATATCAGTCCATGACGGCATTGCTATGGCGCGCGGGGCAAGGAGGAATAATCGCTTCAATTCTTTTGCCAGAGCCGCCCGGGGGCCGCGAAGAGAATCAACCGCGCGGTTTCTACCCATTCCCCGGCCCCTTCCCCAGAGAGCTAGGGAGGACACGACAGTTTTTTAGCGAGTAGAATATTATCGCGAATTCTGTGTTTTCCTGGGCTTTGTCGGGCGACCCAATGGGTCGCCCCTACAGTTTTCGCCAGTAGGGATGCTTTTGACGTCTAACGTGGCGTTTTCAAATGCGACCGGATCAAACCTGTCGTGTCCTCAGCAGAGAGCTAGGGTCGCGTAGACACTGACCTACGGAAGGGGAGATTGCCCAGCGAGGTTGCTCTCTTAGTCGGGTTTAATGGGAGCGTCTTGCCAGGGCGGCTGTTCGTGGGTCCCTTCTTCATAGACGAATGCGATGCGGTTTGGCGGCAGTGATTCGCTGGTTTCAGTTTCTTCGTCTTGCCCGTCGTAGAGGTTTTCGTCAAGCCAGTAGATGCGGTCTAGGACACGAGAGAGTGACATCGTTTGGAGGTTTACATCGGGGTCGTCCGGATCGAGATTGTCGGCGAGCCGGCGGGCGAAGATCATGAGTTGGGCGCGGATATGGCGCAGGTTTTCCAAGTCGTGATTGGTCTTTTCGGAGTCTTCAGGGTCGGGGTCTGGCGGAGATTGAATAGCGAATGGGGTTGACGCGGGATTCGATAAAGGTTTCACTTGGGTTTGCACTTTGTCCAACTTTGTCCGTTGCGCGGACAAAGAAAAATCTTTTCCGGACAAAGTTGCGTTTTGTCGGCGGCGCAGTTTTTTGCCTTAGCGACGCAGGGTACGCGGTTCGATACCGGTAAGCATGTGGACGGCGTGGATGTCGTCATGGATATCGAGGAGGTCCATGGCGTCGCGCTTTTCACGCTCGGAGTAGTTTCTGGACTTGGGCATGGTGGTCTTCCTTTGTTTGTGTATGTCCGCAATGTATGAGCAGGTCGGGGAGACGTGGCGACTAAATGGTCGCGGGTTTGCCTTTCGCAGTCACTTTGCTTGAATGGCCGGGACGAAACGGGCGACCGAAAATTCACGGGGAGAGGAATCGCGAGACACGGTGACCTGGCAGACGATCATACAGTCCGTTGGGTACCGTCCGTGTCGGTTCCGGACAGCCCATGTGTTATTCTATGGGAGAGTTCCCGGAAGCTCGGGCGATGCTATGAGGACGATCACACTCAAGGATGTGAGCAAAACCTTCTATGACAGAAGCCGCAAACTGACGCCGGTTCTGGCGATCAAGGATTTCAACCTGCATGTTGACGATGGCGAGGCGGTGGTGCTGCTCGGCCCCAGCGGCTGCGGCAAGACCACGTTATTGCGCCTGATCGCGGGGCTGGACCAGCCCGACAGCGGCGAGATTTATTATAACGATCTGCCCCTGGACGAGATCCCGATTGAAGACCGTGGCATCGGCATGGTCTTTCAGAATTATGTATTGATCCCGCATTGGGAGAGCCGCAAAACAGTCGGTTTCTTTCTGCGGCTCCGCGATCGCGAAGAAGAAGTCCCGGCGCATGTCAATACGGTCGCCAAAATCACCGGCGTCGATATTGAAAGTTTGATGGGGCGCTTTCCTCGTAATCTCTCCGGCGGGGAAAAGCAGCGCGTATCCATCGCCCGCGCTTTCGCCCGCGATCTCGAGCTGCTGCTATTTGATGAGCCCTTCGCCAATCTGGATGCCAAATTTCGAGCGCAGGCGCGCGTGGAACTGAAGCGGCTGATCCAGGAATTCAACGTGACCCTGATCTATGTGACGCACGATCAGGTCGAAGCGATGAGCGTCGCCGATCGAATCGTCGTCATCAACGCGGGCCGCATCATTCAGTCCGGACCCTATCGTGATTTGCATGACGATCCCGATAGCCTGTTTGTAGCGGAATTCCTGGGAACGCCGACCATCAACGCGTTCTGGGGGCGCGTCAGCGAGGGCGAGTGGGATGGCAGCTATATGGGGCGCGCCGCCCTGCCCCGCCCACGACCAAATGGCAGCGAGGTCATCGTCGGGATTCGCCCCGAACACATCAAAGTCGGCGACCAGGACGGCGGCATTCCGGCAACGATAGACCGCGTCATCCCATTCTATGCCGAGCAATATACGTTATTAGAAGTCTGGCTGCGCAAGCGGCGCTGGCGAATCCAGGTGCCGCTGCACGAGCGCTACCAGCCCGGCGAAACCGTCCATTGCCAATTGGAGTGGCCGCGCGCGCTCTTTTTTGATGCGGTATCAGGCGACCGAATCCGCTAATCGAATCGGACTAAATCCTGAAGAGCTTCTAGCGTGGAGGGGCCGATCCCCGGAACCTGATCCAAATCTTCCAACTCGGCAAATGGACTCACCTGTTCCCGGTAGTCGATGATCCGCTGCGCTGTCACCGGGCCGATATTAGGCAGCGCAATCAATTCCTCAAGGGTCGCACTGTTCACGTTGATCCAGGAGCCGCCCGACGGCGTGGGCAAGGCGCCACTTGCGCGATTGGCTTCAATCGACGGGACATGCACCTGGTCGCCATCGCGCAAGATTCCAGCCAGATTGACTCGCTCCCTGTCCGCCAAATCAGTGAATCCGCCCGCGGCCGCCACCGCATCGGAAACACGGCTGCCGTGAGGAAGAATGTGCTGCGTTCCTCGCCGTACGACTTCCCCGGTGACGTATACCACAATTGGCAAAGGCGTTGGCGTCGGGGCCGGGGTCTCGGTCGGCGCCGGCGGCTTGATCGTGATATGGACTGGCTCAGGACGGTACTGCAGAAGCAGCGCGCCGCTCAAGGCAATAGCGACAGTCAAGAGCAGCGCCACCACAATCGCCGCGCCCGAGGACGACATTTAGATAACATTCCGACACATTGCAATCACCAGTCGGAATTATAGCATGTTTTGAGACGTTTCAGGTTTGGCTTTCCACCCAGACGGGCAGATGCCCCAAGGCGACGATATCGTACCATTGGGCGCGATCGCCTTCGGTGAATATCGCCGCTTCAGCGACGACCTTGGCGCCCGCCTTGTCCATGATGAGGCGCATACCCTGCAAGGTACTCCCGGTCGATATCACGTCATCAATGATTGCTATTCGCTTGCCGGCAACCAACTTGCGGTCCTTTTCGTCAAGAAACAGCAATTGCGGCTGGCCCGTGGTAATGCTGAGCGTTTCGCTTTGCAGGGCGTCGCCCATATAAGGCTTGTGCGTCTTGCGAAGAACGACATAGGGCAAACGCAATTCGGAGCTAATCGCGTGAGCCAGGGGGATAGACTTCGCTTCAGCAGTTACCAAAACCTGAATATCGCGACCGGTCAGCAGCTGCGCCAGTTCCGCGCTGGCCACGTTGACAAATTCGTAGTCGCCCAAAATATTGAGGATCGCGATCTTGACGCCGGGCTTGATTTCCATCAGCGGCAAATCGCGCTTGATGCCGGCCACCTCTACCGAATGAAACTCTTCAGCCATGGGGATGTCCTCGTACGCCAAAATCTCCTCGCGAATCCGATTATAGCGCGATCAGGCCGCGCGCCAAATCCTTAGGCGGGCGCAGCGGCAGTCTGATGCCCATCGCCTTCGGCAAGATCGCCCGCGATGCCGTTGACAATCCGGCCATCAACGAGGGTGAGCACGCGATCCATCTGCGAAGCCAGCGACTGATCATGCGTGACCATGACCACTGTCGTCCCGCTTTCGTCACGTATGGCTTTCAGCGCCTGCAGAACCGTTTCGCCGGAATGCGTATCCAGATTGCCGGTGGGCTCGTCGGCCAGCAAAATTGGCGGATCGTTGGCCAAGGCGCGGGCGATGGCGACGCGCTGCTGCTGCCCGCCGCTGAGTTCGCTCGGGCGGTGGTGAAAGCGGTCCCCCAATCCCAACATATCCAATAGCTCACGGGCGCGATTGAATGGCTTGTGCCGAGGCGCCTGGGCGAACTCAATCGGAAGCGCCACGTTTTCCAGCGCGGTCAAGGTCGGAATCAAATTGAAAAACTGAAAGACGAAGCCGATCTTCTGGTTGCGGATGTCGGTCAATTGGCCTTCGCTCATTCGTGTGATATCGATGCCGTCGATTTCGATCTTGCCGTCGGTCGGGCTGTCCAATCCGCCGACGATGCCCAAGAGTGTACTCTTGCCGCTTCCCGATGGCCCGACAATGCCAACCATTTCATTGGCGTAGATCGCCAGGTCCACGCCGCGCAGAGCGTGCACAATATGTGTACCGAGCTTGAGATTCCGCGTTACCTGTTTGGCGCGTATCACCGCTTTGCGCATCGCGTACCGCTCCACTGATTGTTTCAAGAACAACAACTATGAATACGAAAACGCTGCGCGCGCGTTGCGGACGGTAAACCCCACCCCCGGCCGCCTGTGTCTACGCGGCGCGGCCCCCTCCCCGACGAGTCAGGGTCGCGTAGACACTGACCGGCGGAGGGGGAGCTACGACGTGGCGGGACACAATGTACTTTGCGCGGGCAGTGGTATCATCGCGTATGTGTCTACATCCGATCTATCGCGCCGCTTCACGTTGCCGTATTTCTCATTGGTTAGTTGGTATTTCTTCTTCAGCTGTTTGGAACAGATTTCCAGCTAGACCTCGTTGACAATGCTGAAAATCATCGGGCGCCGTTTGGTTTCGTTGTAGATCAACTTGCCCACGCTCTCTTCGACCAGGTTCTTGCGTTTGCCATTGAGGCGCCGGCTGCGATTAACCACCTCCGTAATGTTGTCGCGAATTTGATCGAGGAAATCTTCGGCGTCTTTCAAATAGACAAATCCTCGGGACACAATGCGCGGTTCGTCTATCAGCTTGCCGCTTCGCTGATCGACGTTGACGCTGACCAGGACGAATCCATCCTGCGCCAGGATCTCGCGATCGCGGATCACGGCTCTTCCGACGTCGCCGACTCCGCTGCCGTCAACAAAGACATAGCCGCCCGGCTGCCGTTCACCAACCTTTACCCCGCGTGCGCTCAACTCGACGGTCGTGCCGTTCTCCACCCTGACGATGTTTTCGGCCGCTACGCCATTATCGGCCGCGAGCTTGGCATGCAGGTGCAAATGCCGGACCTCGCCATGAACCGGCATCAGGTGCCGCGGCTGCGTCAGATTGAGCATCAGCCGCATCTCCTCTTGGCAGGCGTGTCCGGAAACGTGTACCGCTTCAATCGAATCGTAGATGACATCGGCGCCCCGCTCGATGAGGCGGTTTATCGTGCGGTAGACCATTTCTTCGTTGCCCGGGATCGGATGCGACGAGAGAATAATCGTATCGCCCTTGCGCACATCCAGCTGCCGGTGTCGCCCAGCCGCCAATTTGCCCAAGACGGCTGACGGCTCTCCTTGCGACCCGGTGACCATGAATACAACCTTGTGCGGCGGCAAAGCCTGGGCTTGCCCGATACTTACCAGCAAATCGTCATCGACATCCAGGTAGCCGAGCTTGCGGGCGATCTTGGCGTACTCGGACATGGTGTAGCCAGTGATGCAGACTTTGCGCTTGTGATTGCGCGCGGCATTAACGACTTGCTGCACGCGCGAGACGAGTGAGGCGAAGGTCGCCACCATAATCCGGCCTTTGGCGCCGCGGAACACCTTGTCGAGCGCGCCATCAATGACAGCCTCCGATTGGGTCCAGCCGCTCTTGTCGGCGTTCGTGCTATCCGCCATCAGCAGGACGACACCGCGCTGGGCAAAACCGGCGAGCCTGGCGTAGTCGGTCTTGCGGCCATGCACCGGTGTATTGTCGAACTTGTAATCGCCCGTATGCACGATCATGCCATAGGGCGTCTCGATGCCGTAACCAACGCAATCGGGAATGCTATGGCAGACGTGAAAGCTATGCAGGGTGAAAGGACCGATCTCAATGGTGTCGCCGGCGTCAAATGTGTGAACCTTGGCCGACTTCAGCAGCCGCGCATTCTTCAGTTTGACTTGCAGCAAGCCGGATGTCAGCGGCGTGGCGTAGAGCGGAATGCCGGGAAATGATCTGATGACATGCTGCACCGCGCCGATGTGGTCCTCATGCCCATGGGTGAAGGCAACGCCATGCAGCCGAATATCGTCGCGTTCTTCCAGCCAGCGATAATCGGGAATGATGTAATCGACGCCGTGCATGTCGTTCGCCGGGAACATGATTCCACAGTCAATCAGGAATCCTTCGCCGTCCCGTTCGAACAAGGTCATGTTCTTGCCGATTTCGCCCAAGCCTCCGATAGGCGTAATCTTGAATTTGGGTAAGTTTGCCATGTTAGCGTTCTCTCCAAACAACAAACGCCTGTGAGCTCTCGGAGCCGCAGGTGTTTGATCGTCGTATGGTATTGCGTAATGTAGATGCTATGCAGTTACTCCTCGCGGAATTAGAAAAGCGATACAATCATCGTGCCGGCTCTCCGGGCACGTCTTGGTCCAGCTTGTGCTTAAGCCAATGGCAACCAGAACAGCATTATAGCATACGACCTGGAATCCCCTTTGTCTACCGCCGATTCGTGACTTTCAGCAATCTTCCCGCGACGCCGCCTGCGATTATCGCCGGGATTCAGATTGTGGGTGATGACACTCTGTGGCGAGCATACGCGATGCCGCCCTAACACTAGGCTTAAGGCGTACTTAAGGACCGCTGCAGTTGCAGCCTACCTGGACTGAAGACACCGGTTTGTGCGCGTTCCTTTTGTGCTATAATGGCGCGCGTTATCCAGTAGAAAGACCGAGCCGAGACTTTGGGAGGCCAGTAGGGAATGGCATACGACAAGATCACAGCGCCCAGCTCCGGGGAAAAGATCAGCTTCAGCGATGGCAAGATGCAGGTGCCCGACAATCCGATCCTTCTTTTTATTGAGGGCGACGGCATCGGCTACGATATCATGACCGCCAGCAAGCGAATCTGGGACGCGGCGGTGGAGACAGCCTACGGCGGAAGCCGACAAATATCCTGGATGGAGGTATACGCTGGCGAGAAAGCAGCCGGCATCTATGACGGAAACTACATGCCAGAAGAGACTTTCGCTGCCTTCCGCGAATACAAAGTCGGCATCAAAGGTCCCTTGACCACGCCGGTTGGCGGTGGCTTCCGCAGCCTGAACGTGACCTTGCGGCAAGTGCTGGATCTCTACAGTTGCGTGCGCCCGGTGCGCTGGTACAAGGGCGTGCCCAGCCCGTTGAAGCATCCCGAAGATGTGGACGTGGTCATCTTCCGCGAGAACACGGAAGACACGTACGCCGGTATCGAATATGAATCCGGAACGGAAGAAAACAAGAAGCTGGCTGAATTCCTGAAAAGCGAATTAGGCGCGACCAATTTCTTCCCCGATGCGGGCCTCGGCATCAAGCCGATCAGTCCCTTCGGCAGCAAGCGTCTTATTCGTGCTGCGATTCAGTATGCGATCGAGCGCAGCCGCAGCAGCGTTACCTTGGTGCACAAGGGCAATATCCAGAAATTCACCGAAGGCGCCTTCCAAAAGTGGGGATACGAACTGGCGCGCGAGGAATTCCCGGATGAGACGATTTCATGGGACGATGTCGCTTCCAGCCACAACGGCAGCGTGCCGAATGGCAAGATTCTGATTCAAGATACGATAGCCGATATCATGTTTCAGAAGATGCTGCTGCGACCGCGCGAACACGATGTCATCGCCACCACCAATCTCAATGGCGATTATTTGAGCGACGCATTGGCAGCCGAAGTCGGTGGCGTGGGCATTGCGCCAGGCGCCAATATCGGTGATGAAATCGCGCTTTTCGAAGCGACCCACGGTACTGCGCCGAAGTACACCAACAAAGACATGGTCAATCCCGGTTCGCTCCTATTTAGCGGCGTGATGATGCTCGAGCATTTGGACTGGTTTGAAGCGGCCGAATTAATCACCAAAGCCTACGAGCTTACCATCGATCAGCGTTATGTCACCTACGACTTTGCGCGACAGATGGAGAACGCGACCAAAGTTCCAACCAGTGAATTTGCCAGCCGGATAATCCAGAACATGGACTCGGTCTGAGAGAATCGCGGCGCCAGATGCAGCGGCTGAAGCGCGCCCGGCCAACATCCAAATTCCAGCAAAGCGGGGCGGCTTGTCAAGTCGCCCTTTATGATTGCCGAGCTCGCCACTCCCCACTCACGGCATTTGTCCAATTCGATCATTCCGTTACAATGGATATAGGTTACTAGCGCACAGTACAAGCATGCAGGGCGACAGATTAGCTCAAGCCCCGGCGATAGAAGGATATTTTCGGCGCACCAAAGTGAAGCGCGCTCGTCCCTTCACCCTGCCGCTGCTGATACTCCTGGCGCTGTTAGCGGCGGCGGTATTCTTCTTGCGGTCACCGCTTCCGCTCGCGGCCATGGTCCCAATCGGCTTTCTCCTCATCGCGTCATTAAAGCGCAAGAGCAGGATTCAGCGTGTCAGGGCGCGGCTCCAGGACTCGATATTCACGGTCGCGGGCGACGGCTACGACATCTATTTGGAGCCGCCATTCCGCTTCAAGACAGGTGTTGAGCGCATATTGGCTACGGAGAAACAAGACGAAACCTGCTTCGTTCGCATGGTGATTGATGTTCATGGCAAGCCGCTCGTATTGGAAGAGCAGGTTCTCGCTGGCGCCTTTCCCCCGCAATTGGACGAAATTGTGGGGAAATCTAGCGCGCTGGGAATCGCCGAGTTGACCAGTCTCACCGCCTACCCGGGCACGCTCTGGGCGCTCATTGAAGGCTTCGAATCCTTTGCTCAGGTCGGAGCAGTCGGTGAGTTGGCGGCGGATGTACAAAGCTTGTACCGTATCGGCAGACAGCAGTTAGTGGACAAGGACTACCTGGAGGCGATTGAGACTTTCAGCGGGCTCCTGCGGCAACATCCCGATTCAGCGCCCGCGTACTACAACCGTGGCGCCGCCCGCTATCATGCGCGAATCGATTTGGGCAAGGCGATAAATGATCTCACCACGGCTCTGCGCCTCGAGCCAAATCAATACAAAGCCTACCGCATGCGCGGTCTGGCGCGCGCGCAGCAAGGCGACTGGGCAGGCTTGCGCGACGACTGTTCGCTGGCGCTGCAGTTTCATCCAACCAGTGCCGAACTCCACAATCTGCGGGGAACAGCCTGTTATCGTCTAAAGGATTACGACGCGGCGCTGGCGAGTTTCGAAGACGCGGTGCGGCTCGACGCCAGCCGACACGAATCGTTTTACAATCGTGGCCTGGCGCGGCATCGCCAAGGCAAGCTGGCTGAGGCCGTCGAAGACTTTCAACAAGCGCTAATCCTGAATCCAGCCTTTGTCGAGGCGCAGCGCAACCTGAACAAGGCCAGGGGGCAACTTGCGCGCCGGCAGGCTAGGTCGCCGTCTTGAGCCACCCCCTCAGTATCTTCTCCGCGTCGTCGCCGACGTCCGTTATGAATTGTGGCAGGCAAGTATCATATTTCATCCGCGCCCAGCCAGATGTCGAGCCAGCGAGCGTAGGCTAACACGCCGGCGGGGAAGGCGGCGCCAAAGCTGCGGCGCTTTTGACATCGGCGCAAGCTTCTGCATGATCGCCATACCCATGTCACCGTAATGGAATTCCAGCAGCAAGTCGTCTTCGTTGGCATAGAAGAAATCAAAGACGACTTGCCCTACGGCTCGCCAGACGATCTCGCTTTCGATATTGTCTTTACGCTGCCCGCGCATATAGGGCGCCGGGTCGACATCATGAAAGGCGATCCAACCGCCCTGGCGCACCAAGGGATACCAGAGTTCCATTTGCCGCCTTACATGCCTGGCGGCGTGCAGACTGTCGATATAGAGAAAATCGATGCCATGTTTCAAGAGCGGCGCTTCCCGCAGAATCCGTTCCTGATCGGTGTCATCCATTTGCAGGAAGGTCCAACAGTCGGATTCTATTGCATCCGAGCAATCCCGGATGTCCAGCGAAATCAAGCTTCCCCCTTTGCGTTCGACCGCGTGAGCCAACACGCCAGTTGACCAGCCCTTGTCCACGCCGCATTCCAGCACAACTGGCGCGTCCATCTGGCAGACACGCTGATGCAACTCCATCAGCTGCGTCGCATGCTTGCCGAAGACCCCGGGCCCGCCGGCCGCTTCAAACACCGTCTGCAATTTGAAGTACTTTGTGTATACCATTTCCTCTCCTGCTTTCGTGGAAGCGCCTGTGTCCCGTCATTTTAGACCGAGGGGCTCGACCAGTGGTCAGCGCGGGCACTTGTCCTCTAGCTTGGCCGATGCCTTTTCATTTCGCTCCAGCAAATTGTGGCTCCTGAGCCAGGCGCTCAGCTTCTTCTCCAAGCCCTCGCGGACGTCTATGAAGGACTGCAAAACGGCAGGCTCGTCGCCCGTCACAGCGGCGGGATCGGGCAAACTCCAATGAATGCGTTCAGCGCGCCCGGGGAAAACGGGGCAGCTTTCAGCGGCGCTGTCACACAAGGTGATCACGAAGTCGAATTCACGTTCAAGGTATTGATCTATATGATGCGAATGGTGGCTGGCGATATCGATGCCACGCGCGCGCATCGCTTCAATCGCCAAGGGATTGACGCCTGATGGCGCCCGGCCGGCGCTGAAAACATCCAACTTGTCGCCGGCTATATGACGCAGCAAGCCCTCGCCCATCTGCGAGCGAGCCGAATTGGCCGTACACAATATGAGCACTTGAAGTTTTTCTGACACGAACTGCCTTTCGCTTTTCAAGAAAACCTAGCCAATCAAGTGAAGACTGCCTGGAAATCGCTAGCATGAGTAGGCGAGCTACAGGCTTGACCGCACTGCGGCTCGAGAATTTGGGCGATTTCATTCTGTTGACAGTCATTGTAATTGCGATCTTGAAATCGCTTCTGTCAAGTTACCATCAATCGCGCGCCAGCGACCGCTAGTTCAATCGGTCTTGCGAACGCGCCAGCCACTGCGACAGAGCAAGCGCGATCAAGGCGAGCACGATCAGAATCAGCCCGGTCCATATAGCGGCGTTGATATCGCGCTCGAATACGCTATAGACCAGCAGCGGCATGGTCTGCGTCTTGCCCTGCAGATTGCCAGCGAAGAGAATGGTGGCGCCGAATTCGCCCAATGCCCGCGCCCAACTGAGAATCATGCCAGCAATGAGAGCGCGCCAGGCGATTGGCAGCGTAATGTACCAAAACATCTGCCAGCCGTAGGCGCCGTCAACGCGGGCTGCGTCCTCGATTTCGGCTGCTATGCTCGAGAAACCCACCTGCGCCGAGCGAATGTAAAAGGGCGCCGAAATGAAGAATTGCGCCAGTATGACTGCTAGAATCGAGAACGGGATGATGATGCCGGCGTCGGCCAAGAACGAACCAATAGCGCCACGCCGGCCGAAAGTGAGCAAGAGCGCCAAGCCCGCGACGGCCGGCGGCATCACGATTGGCAGTTCGATAAACAGGCTTATCAGGCGCTTGCCCCTGAACTCATAGCGCGAGAGAACGTATGCGAGCGGCGTTCCCAATATGGCAGCCAAACAGACGACCGCCAATGTGGAGGCGAAACTCAGGACGGCAGCGGAAAGAATCGTGGCTGAATCTGGCAAGCCCTCCCAGGCGCGGGAACCGACTCCATGGACCAACAGCACCAGAACTGGCGCCGCCAGCAGCAAAAACGCCAGCGCGCTGACAGCAAATATGAGGAGCTTATCGGGTTTCACTTGTGGCTGCATCGCATTCGATAGCCTGCGTTACGCCGGTATCCGTGCCGGCAACATTGGGCTCGGACCGGGCAAGAGTTGGTTGGACATCGTTCAGTATAACAGGCCAGCAGAAACCGTTTATCGCCATGATTGACTGAGCTTCGTCCGAGCGAAGGAAGAGTATGAAGGCGAGCGCAAGGTCTTGCGCGCCCGTGTCATTGAGCATCGCGATCGGATAAGACGCTACCTGATTGTGCCGATCGTCAATCGAAATGGTGAGGAGTTGGTCAGCGACATCGCCCAACGCATCCGATTGATAGACGACTCCCGCGTCAGCCTCGCCCAGCGCCACGCGCGCAACCACCTGACGCACATTGCTCTCTTCGGAGACCAGGTTGCGCAATACGCGCTCGCTGAAATTCTCGCCGTATTCTGCGTCATACGATGCCAGCATGGCATCAGTGTAGGCGCGAATCGGCGTACCCTCCGCCGCCAAGACTAGCAGTACTGCTTTTTTCGTCAAATCCGCGACGGTTTGGACATCGCCCGGGTTGTCAGCGGGCACGATCACGGTCAATCGATTATGGGCGAAAATCTCCACCGCAGAATCGTCTACCCGTCCGCTTTCGATCACATGATCCATTTGCAATTCGTTGGCGCTGGCGAAAAGATCGGCTGGCGCTCCCGCCGCGATCTGCGCCGCCAGCGTGGCTGAATTGGCGAAATTCAGTAGAATGTCGCTATCGGGATGGGCATCGACGAATGCGGCGCCAACCTCTTCAAAGACATCGGTGAGCGAAGTCGCCGCGTAGATCGTCAGGCGACCAGCAACTCGGTCTTGCGCAGCGGATATCGCCGCGCCAAATATCATAGCCATGAGCGATGGCAGAATGACAGACAACCGCATAACCATCTCCCGCCTACGCCAAGGAATCTTATGGCATGTCATGAATATTGCAAGCGCCTGACCGAGCCATCTCGGCCGCGCCCTGCAAATCGTTACGGATTTTCGACGGAAACATCTGTCTGGCCTACGCCAGACCACCGTTTGCCTAACGATGGTGAGATCCGGGTCAATAGTCCGCTATGTTTAGTGGTAATTGGTTTCTGAGGGCATCATGCGTTACGGCGGACGGTCGGGGCCTCCATCTTGGTTTGTCATCCTGCTTGGCATCGCTATCGTATTTGGGCTCTACTATCTATGGTCCGGCCTTCGCAACTTCATGTCAACCGGCGTAAGCGTTGTCGAATCGACGCAGCAGGCGATCGAGCGCCATACCGCCACCGCGGTTCGCATCGAGGAGATTTCGGTCAACGCGCCGTCACCGCTGCCTACCTTCACGCCGATACCGCCCTGCCAAGACTTCGCCGTTGGCGTTCGAGAAGCGATCGTGCGAGAAGCGCCAGACACCCGCAGCCGGATCGCCAGCGCGCTCAAACAAGGCGAGACCGTCTGCGTCATTGCCGCTCTTCCCAACGCCGAGTGGTATCTGATTGACGACAATCCGCTGACCCGCAGAATCGACAAGGTATATATGCACCGAGACATCATTTATGCCTTAAACCCCACGGCAACGCCGACAATCACATTCACACCGCTGCCAACGAAGACCGCCACGCTAACATTCACGCCACGCCCTCGACCGAGCGAGGCTTTGACAACAGCCACCAGACAGTCGCGCCGGCCTCTCCCCATGCCAACTCACAATCCGTCACCTACGCGTCCAAGCATTAACCTCTAGCTTGCGGTAAGCTTCGCATCGACTATACTGATTTCAGTGCGTCATCGCCTTGAAGTCGCTGTTTGGCGCAGCGAAAGGGACTGTTTTTGACCGCCATCCTCCAGGTTGCAGTCGGCATCATTTTTGTGTTCATCTTGTTGAGCATCGTGGTGACCGAGGTCAACTCGCTGATTGCCAGAGCAACCAAGATGCGCGCCAAGACGCTCCGCGCCACGATCAACGCCGTCATCGAAGACCCCGTCATACGGGCGAAAGTTTATACCCATCCGTTGATTCAGTTGGTCAAAGCCGACACGATAGCGCCAACCCAGCGTGTCTCGCGCGCTGAAGCGGAAAAGATCGCCAATAGCGCCATCAGCTCTGTCGATTTCATCGAGCCGAGTACCTTCGTTGATGTCCTGCTCAACACCATCAAGGCTGAATCTGACCAACAGCTTTTTGGCGCGCTGCTAAACGTCATTGATGGCATGCCAACGGGCGCGGAGCGTCGCGGTCTGCGCGTGATGGTCAACCGCATCGTGACAACCGGCGAGGGTTTGAACGAGCTGCGCCATTCGCTGCGATTCGTGCAAGATCGCCGCTACCGCAGCGCCCTCACCGATATTGTGAATCAAATCGATGAAGAGGTCAGCCTGCTCGGGCTTGAGCCGGCGACAAATGTATCGTTGATGGCAGGCATCCGTCAGATCGAAAATCCCAATTTGCGCCATGCGCTTTCGACCGTCATGACCAACGCCGACAGCCTGGAGGTCGCGCGCGGCAATCTGGAAATCTGGTTCAACAATTCCATGCAGCGGGCCAGCGCCGCTTATGGCGGGAAAATGAAGAACCTGTCGATTTTGGTAGCGCTATTTGTTGCGCTGGCGCTCAATATCGATACGCTTCACATCGGGCGAACGCTTTGGGAAGATCCGGCGCGGCGCGAACAAATCAGCAGCGAAGCCAGTTTTTCGGTGCAGAGCGGCGCCTTGCAGACACAGTTGGATGGAAACGTCGCTGATGAGGAGTTTAGAGCCAACCAGGCAAATGATGAGAATTCGCTGGAAGACGCCATCGAAACCGGAGCCAATGTCGCCCGCCAACTGCAGGACATCCAAGATCTGAGCCTGCCGATCGGCTGGTCCTTTCAGAACGTCAGCGAAGTGGCAGATGGGGGTCTCGCTTTGAGCGATCCCAACAATCTTTGGAATTATTTCCCCGACAATAATCCGAGCGGCTGGCTGGGGCTTCTGGTCGCCAAGTTTTTTGGCATCGCGGCCACAGTAATCGCCGCGGCCCAGGGCGCGCCATTCTGGTTTGGGATCGTCAACCGAATCCTGCGGCGATGACGCGGCCGCGATTGCAACACAATTTGCGGATCCATTGCCATATCTGCGGAATGGCCCGTCGCTCCCATGTCGACCAGGGAGCGGAGACTTCAGGCGATTTCTTGCGTTCGGAGTTCTCTGCATTTTGTTAGATTTTGTCTGTTGACATATACCTGAAACTTCGCTCAAAATAGATTTCACAGTGAACCGTCGCTTCACCGTCCAATATATGTATTAAGCTTATTCACCCAACAAGTAGAGGTCTAAAAGTGATCCAGGCACTTGTAGAGCTTGCTGAGAAACGTGGTTATGTAACTTTTGAACAGATCGTAGATGCACTCGACGATGACGGGGAAGACCGAGCCGCTCTGCGCAATCTTCTACTCGAATTGGAAGAGCTCGGCATTGAACTCCGCAATGAGTCGGAGAATTCCCAAGCAAAAGAAGCCGCGGAGGTTGTCGAGCAGGAATATGAAAGTCGCGACCTCCTGCAGAATCGAGCAGTCGCTGACATCAGCGCCATCCCGTCCGATGATCCTGTCGGACTTTATTTTCGCCAAATGGCGCAGGAACCGCTATTGACAGCGGCAGATGAGATTGACCTTGCGAAGCGCATTGAGCGGGGTTTCAAGTCGCGCCTTCGCTTGGAACATCCAGACGTAAGGCTAAAGAGCGATCGCTGGCGGCGTCACTTGCGCCGACTAGTTTTGGATGGCCAGCGCGCCCGAGAACATCTGGGCCGCGCAAATACACGATTGGTAGTGAGTATCGCCAAGCGCTATATGGGGCAGGGATTGCCCTTTCCCGATCTGATTCAAGAGGGCAACGTCGGCTTGATGCGCGCGGTAGACAAATATGATTATTCGCGCGGCAATCGATTCAGCACTTATGCCACCTGGTGGATACGACAAGCCATTACGCGCGCCCTGGCGCAGAAGACGCGCACGATTCGCATACCGCTGCATATGACTGAGCGCATTCGTCAGATGTATCGCGCCGCCCAAGACCTGGAGCAGACGCTTGGTCGCCGCCCCACCGCCGAAGAAATTGCCGGGGCGATGGAAGTCGCGGCTGAGGCGGTTCGCGCGATGATGGACGCGAGCCAACACGCGATTGCGCTTGAGCGGCCCGTGGGAGACGACGGCGACAGTGAATTTGGCGATTTTATCGAAGATCAAGAGACGATCAGCCCGGTGGATTCGGCGACGCAGAATCTGCTGGAAGAGACCATTGAAGAGGTGCTTGCGGAGTTGACGCCGAGGCAGAGCCATATATTGCGCCTGCGATTCGGCTTGGGCGGCGGCGAACCGCATACGCTGGAAGAAATTGCCAACAAGTTTGGTCTCAGCCGCGAGCGGATTCGGCAGTTGGAGAAAGAAGCACTTCGGCGCCTGCGGCACCCGCAACTGGCGCATAATTTGCGCGATTACCTGGCATAGCCGTCCTGCGGCAGCAAATAGAATCAGACGCGCTCATACAAAACAGCAAGTCTTCTCCTCGCGCTAGCATGGGAATCTGGCAATGACCTAGGGAACAGCCATCTCCTTGCAAGCGCAAAGGAGTCAGTTACAATAGATTCATTGTTCGTGAGTTGACCAAACGTAGTCGGTGGTCGGCTTTTTCTATGGGGTGAGTCTGCCGTGGCCCAGCAGTTCCAGGAATTCCTCAGCGCGCGCACGCTTAGCATGCGCAAAAACCAGATTCGCGAGATTCTCAAGGTAGTGTCACAGCCGGGTATGATTTCGCTTGCGGGTGGCATCCCGGCGCCGGAAACCTTTCCCATCGAAGATCTATACCGCATCAATGAAACGGTTCTCAATCGCTATGGCGCAGCCGCGCTGCAGTACGACTTGACCGAGGGTTTCACGCCATTTCGCGAGGCGCTGGTCGGCTATTTGGGAGCGAAGGAGATTGACGTCAGCGCTGACGAGATCTTGGTCTTCAACGGCTCGCAAAGTGTGCTTGATACGCTGGGCAAAGTCCTCATCACGCCGGGGGACGCCATCGCCCTGGAAACGCCCAGTTATCTCGGCGCCATTTCCGCCTTCAGCGCCTATGAACCGAGATACGTCAGCATCGCCACCGACGACGAAGGCATATTGCCTGAGTCATTGGAGGAGACGCTCGACCAGCAAAAGGTCAAATTCATTTACCTGGTGACGACGTTTCAGAACCCAACGGGCCGCACGCTGAGCGCCGCCCGCCGTCAGCAAGTCGCCGAGGTTGTCAAGCGGCGGGGCGCGCTCGTTATCGAAGACGACCCTTACAGCGATCTGCGCTATCGTGGCGAAGCGGTTCCACCGTTCTATACCTACGCGCCGGAAAACACGGTCTACGTCAGCACGGTATCGAAAGTGTTCGCGCCCGGCTTGCGGCTTGGTTTCTGCATTGCGCCGCCCCTGATAAAAGAGTGGTTGTATACCGCCAAGCAAGGCGCCGATTTGCATAGCAATACCTACGCCCAGGCGCTGGCCACCGAATACATCTGCGGCGGTTACCTGGACAAGCAATTGCCCCGCATCATCGCGCTCTACCGACCGCGGCAAGAGGCGATGCTGGCCGCCCTGGATGCGCACATGCCAGCCGGCTACCATTGGACGAGGCCTGATGGCGGCATGTTCATCTGGGTGGAGGGGCCGAACGGCGTCGATGCGGAAGCGCTTTACTGGAAGGCGGTTGAGCAAAAGGTCGCCTTCGTGCCGGGCAAGTATTTCTTCATTGAACCGGCGGACGGGCTGCCGACCATGCGTTTGAATTTCACACGATCGCATGAAGAAGCGATTACTGCGGCGATCGCCAATCTGGGGCAGGTCGCGCGCGAATTCAACGACGCATAGACACTGCAAATTCGAGCAAATACGTTTTATCTGGGGCGATGACGCCGCGAATGTCAAAAGCCGATATTCCCGCAGGTACTTCGACAGGATTGCGCGCGCTGATCCTGTCATTTTATTTGCCCGCGCTGATGGTCACCCTGGGGCAGGGTTTGCTGGTGCCGATTCTGCCGCTTTTCGTCGTCGACTTCGATATTAGTTACGGCTTGATCGGTCTGGTATTGGCGGGCGAAGGCATCGGCACGCTGATCGCCGATGTCCCCAGCGGCATGATACAGCGGCGTTTCGGCAACAAGCAGGTCATGATCATGGGGCTGCTGGTGAAGGCGGCTTCGGTGATCCTGCTCTTCTTCGCGCCTTCTATCTGGAGCGTGCTCGCGCTGCGTCTGTTCGCCGGCTTCGGCCGCGCCATGTATACGATTTCGGCGCACGTCTACGTCACTGACCATGTCGAATTGAGCCAGCGCGGCAAAGCCATATCGATGTTCGGCGGGACGCATCGTCTGGGCGGTTTCATCGGACCAGCCATTGGCGGCGTCGCCGCGGGCATGCTTGGTTTGCGCGCGGTGTTTGTCCTTGTCGGCGTGGTCACGGCCGTCGGACTGATCCTGGTGGTCTTGTTCACGCTAAAGGGCAAACGGGAGAAAAGCAAGCTCAGCGCCAAAGATCGGCATGAATTGCATATCAAGTCCGTTTTGGTCTCCAATTCTCGCGTCTTGGCTTCCGCGGGCACGGCGCAGGTTTTCGGGCAGATGATCCGCGCCGGGCGCATCATCATCATCCCGCTTTTCGCCGCCGAAGTGCTGGGATTGGCAGTTGATCAAATCGGACTGATCGTCAGTCTTTCGGTGGCGGTTGATTTCAGTTTGTTCGTGGTCGCCGGCTGGCTGATGGATCGCGTCGGTCGCAAGTTTGCCATCGTGCCCTGCTTCGGCATTCAGGCGCTGGGCATGGCGCTGGTGCCCTTCGCCACAAGCTACAGCGGGCTGCTCTTCGCGGCGGTCTTGATCGGCATTGGCAACGGTTTGGGTTCGGGCACGATGATGACGCTGGGCGCGGATCTCTCGCCAGCGCGCTCTCGAGGCGAATTCCTGGGCGTCTGGCGCTGGATTGGTGATATGGGGCATACCGGCGCGCCGCTGGTCGTCGGCATCGTGGCGGATATTCTGGTGCTGACGTCGGCCATTTGGGTGATCGCCGGTTCGGGCTTGGCTGCAGCCAGCATCTTCCTGTTCTTCGTGCCGGAGACGCTCAGACAGAAGTCCACCCCACCCCCAACCCCCTCCCGAAGGTCAGTGTCTACGCGACCCACGAGCTAAGGAGGGGGCAAGAAATCTAACCTCACCCCCGGCCTCTCCCCAGCGAGCTAGGGAGGGGGAGCACTTCAACCCCAAGCCCTAGACTCGAAGTATCAGGGAGGGGAGCATTTCAGTTCCGCCCCCTGCCCCGAGGCAACAGTGAGGGAGCGCGTTTCGGTTCCGGCGTGCGGGCAAGTATTATTGGACGTAAGATGCTGCGCAAGCTCAACATCCTCATGCTGGATTGGCCGCTGCGGCCGGAGCGGCTATTTCCGCTCGTCCAGCCTTTGATCATCGAGATCGGCTTTGGCAATGGCGACCACTTGATTCATCTGGCGCGGACGCAACCCGACTGCAATATCCTCGGCTTCGAGATTTCGGGGCAATCCATGGACAAAGCCGAAGCCAAGATCGCGAAGCTGGGGCTGGACAACGTCCGACCGATCCATGGGCGCGCCGAAACGGCTCTGGCGCATCTGCTGGCGGAGGCGTCGGTCACCGAATTTCACATCAATTACCCCGATCCCTGGTTCAAGAAACGGCACCAGCGCCGCCGTCTCATCAGCCGCGACACGGTCGATTTGCTGGCGAGCCGGCTGGTTACGGCTGGTCGCCTGCTGCTGGCGACTGATATCATCGATTATGCCGAGATGGCGCATGAGATCCTGTCGACGACGCCGGGGCTTGTCAACCAATTTGACGCGCCCTGGGTCAACGAAGTCGCGGGTCGGTTTGTCACCAAATACGAACGCAAGGGTTATCGCGAGGGACGCCGCGGGCACTTCTTCCGCTATGCGCGGGACGACCGCCCGCTGGCGCATCCGCCCCTCATCCAGGAATGGGAAATGCCGCATCTATTCTTGCATTCGCCGCTGAGCGCCGCCGACATCTGCGCGCGCTTCGAATCGACTCGCCGCCGGCTGGGCGAGGTACACATCGCCATTTTGCACGCCTTCGCTGACCCCAAGCGGAATGTCGCCCTGTTTGAAGTGGTGGTGGAAGAGCCAACCATCGAGCAGCATACGATGATCATGCTGGCGCCGCGAGAAAAGGCGGGCGAGTATATCGTCAAGATGACGAGCCTGGGTCATGCGCGGGCGACGCCGGGCATGCACCGGGCGGTGGCGGCGGTGGGCGAGTGGGTGGCGGGCTTGGATGGGGAGGGGAAGGTGCTGGCGCGGAAGTTGCGGGGGTGAATTCGATACATTTTTTACCACCGAGGACACCGAGGTTTTCGAGGGCACCGAGGCTTCATAGAATAAAACAAATATGCTAAAATGCCGCGCGTTGCGTATTATCAAGTAAAGGCGAGATGGATTGTGTTGATTGCTTCGAAGAGAAAATGGCGCAGAATAAAGAATCTTTAAGTTCGACGTCAAGCGAAGTTTCCGAACAGCTGTAAGCCAGCGTGGGAAGACACCACAAGAGATTCAAAGGAGAATATCAGTGAGTGACAGTTTCACAATTGAGCATCAAGGGGTGGAATACACCGTAACCCCAAAAAAGAGAACGGCGCTTATCGAGATGATGACAGATTATCAGTTTTCCGCGGGTTGTGATGTTGATGATCCTGATTACATCTACTCAGCATTCAACACAACAGCACTGAGTGCTCTTCCGCTTGATGACCTACTCGTAGAGTCAATCAATGATATGCCGTTAGAAGAGGTGACAGATTCAGAGTTAAAGTTGGTTGCATCATTCGCGGTCATGGGTGGTCTATATGCAGACACAGACCTAGTGGAGAGCATGCGGAAGTCTGCGAAAATCCATTACATAATGCGTCCTGCATGGGACGCTGTAATGGAAAGACTAAAGAATGGCACTCTACTCGCAGAGAATAGACTGACCGTGGGGTTTCACAATGCAGCACTACAAAGTGAAGCACGAAAATTGCCGAAAGTTATGCAACAGCTACAGGCGCTAGGTGACGATTGCCCCGAATGGGCAAAAGAAGACAAATGGAAGACCAATAGCTAGACCTAACCGTACGCGATCTCGTCATAGGCTAACATGAGTCTCGTGATTGCGGGGTGGTTGGTTATGACGGGTCACTTAATATTTGGCGGAGAAGAGGGTGTGATGGGGTTTAAGCGCATTGAGCTAAGGCGTAACGTATCGACCGAGCATCATAGTCGTGTCAGCTACCGAGATGTATGGTTTATTAACGCGAGACCCACTATCGTTCGATTAATCAGTAGCGGGAATGACGAAGAGAAGGCGTCTGCATGTCAACTTATCACAGCATGGATGGACAGATGCTATACATTGTGCAGGTTTGGATTTGACAAGGCAACCAGTGATCCAAGAAAACTAATGAATGAATATACAACCAAAGATATAGTCTGTTTTTTCTTTGGACAAGAACTCGAATTCAATGTAGACAAGACGGGCGATGGTGATAATCTCGCAGAAGTGTTTAATTCATTGAAACATGACGGCTGTTTGAGAGAAGAATACAAGTTTACTCCCTATGCCAACATTGTAAGGGATACCGGCGATATTCCAAAGAGAAATAACCAAAACAACCAACGCAGCCTCGAATCATTAGTAACGGTTAATCCCGTAAGGTGGGTGGTTACTCCGCTCGTAAAGATTGACGAGTTGTTCATGGATGCAATTGTTGTGGATGAGGAATCAGCCATCATATGAAAATCCAACTGCTAGACCTCACTGTCCGCGACCTCGTCGCCGGCCATCATGTCGACGGCGACGGCGGCCGAACAGCTCATGACCGTTGCCAAATGCTCTGCCCACCGTGCAACCGCGAGAAATCAGCGAAATAGCCCGAAGGACGCCCATGCCCCACCTCACCCACACCACCCTCCCCAACGGACTCACCGTCCTCCTGCGCGAAGCCCACAGCGCGCCGGTCATCAGCTGGTGGCTGGCTTACCGCGTGGGCAGCCGCAACGAGCCCACCGGCTTGACCGGCATCTCCCATTGGGTCGAGCACATGATGTTCAAGGGCACGGAGCGCTTCCCGGCTGGGGCGCTGGACCGCGAAATCGACCGCGCCGGCGGGCAGTGGAACGCCTTCACCTCGATGGACGCCACCAAGTATTTTGAGACCCTGCCGGCGGACAAGATCGACATCGCCATGCAAGCCGAAGCCGACCGCATGACCCAGGCGCTCTTCGACGCCGACGAGACCGAGTCCGAGCGCACGGTCATCATCTCGGAGCGGCAGGGAGCGGAGAATCAGCCGACCTTCTGGCTTCAGGAGGAGGTGCGCGGCGCCGCCTTCCGCGTGCATGGCTATCATCACGAAATCATCGGCGACGAGACCGACCTGCGCAGTATGACGCGCGCTGATCTGTATGCGCATTATCGCCGCCATTACCAGCCAGCCAACGCGGCGGTGATAGCGGTCGGCGCTTTTGATACGGCGGAGATGCTGGCGAAGATTGAGGAGCTTTACGGCGCGATCGAATCGGGCGCGGCGCCCGATCTCTTTTCGCGAGCCGAGCCCGAGCCCGCTGGCGAAAGGCGCGTCACGGTTGAGCGACCGGGCAAGACCGCTTTCTTCGAGCTCTGCCACCGCATCCCGGCGGCGGATCACGAGGACTGGTTCAAGCTGCGTTTGCTGGACGCGATTCTGAGCGGCTCCAGCGGCGCGTCCGACAACAAGACGAGTCGGCTGTATCAGGCGCTGGTCAAGACGGAGATCGCGGCTGGGGTCGGCGCCTGGCTGACGCCCACAGTCGATCCCTACCTGTACAGCATCATCGTCACCTTGCGCGAGGGAAGGCAGCCGGAAGAAGCGGAAGCGGCGCTGCTGGAAGAGATCGCGCGCTTGCAGTCCGAGGGCGTCAGCGAGGCTGAGCTGAACAAGGCGCGCAAGCAAACGCGGGCGGCTTTCGCTTACAGCACGGAGAGCGTCACCGAGCAGGCTTACGGGCTGGCGCAGTCCTTCATTCTGGGCGATGTGACCTGGTTCGACCGTTATGCCGATCGGCTGATGGCGGTCTCGGCCGACGATGTGCTCGAGGTGGCGGAGCGATATCTCGTGCCGAGATCGCGCGTGGTCGGCATTTTGCATCCGACCGACCCGGAACAGGAGGCCGCCGGCACATGACAGACCTTCAGACGAGCATCCCCAATGAGAGCAATATCATACGCGCCGAACTCGACAACGGCATCACGCTCTTGGTTTACGAAAATCCCGCCGTGCAGTCGGTCAATGTGATGGGCTCGCTGCAAGCTGGCAGCATTTACGAAAAGCCAGAGCAGAGCGGCTTGGCCTCGCTGGTCGCCGGCGCTCTGATGACCGGCACCAAAGGCGCGGACTTTGACGCGATTCACGGCGCGCTGGAAGATGTCGGCGCCGATCTCGGCTTTCGCGGGCATGTGCACAAAGTGGGCTTTTCCGGCAAGGCGCTGGCGGAAGATCTCAGCCTGCTGCTGGATACCGCCGGTGATGCGCTGCGGAATCCCATCTTCCCCGCCGAGCACATCGAGCGCCTGCGCGGCGAACGCCTGACCTGGCTGCAATACAGCAGCTTCGACACCCGTTATCGCGCGGCGAAAGCGATGCGGGAAGCGCTCTATCCCGATACCCATCCCTATCACTATGGAACTTATGGCGACCAAGATAGCATTACCAAGATCACGGATGATAATCTGAGGGAATTCCACGCCGGGCATTTCGGGCCGCGCGGCATGATCCTGGTGATCGTCGGCGCGGTAGAAGCGTCTCAAGCGGTCCAGCTGGCGGCGGATGCCTTCGGTGATTGGGGCAATAGCGAACAGCCGGCGGTGCTTCAAGCGCATGAGCCGCAGAATGTTGCTGGTGGTTTGCGCCCGACAGTCGTCGTGCCCGGCAAGACACAGTCGGATATCCACATGGGCATCGTGGGTCCGGCGCGCAAGGCGGACGATTATCTGGCGGCGCAGCTGGCGAATAGCGTCCTTGGCGAATTCGGCATGATGGGGCGAATCGGCAAGAGTGTGCGCGAGGAAAAGGGTTTGGCTTATTATGCTTACAGTCGTCTGGGCGGCGGCCACGGACCGGATCCCTGGACGATCAGCGCCGGCGTCAACCCCGACAATGTCGAGCTGGCGATCGCTTCCATCATGGATGAGATTGAGCGATTGACGAGCGCGACGGTCACCGACGAAGATTTGGCGGACAATCAGAGCTACTTCACCGGTCGCATGCCCCTGCGGCTGGAGAGCAATGAGGGAATCGCCTCCCATATCCACAGCATGGAAAGTTTCGAGTTGGGGCTCAATTACCTGGCGGATTATGAGCGTATGATCTACCGCATCACAAAGGACGACTTGCTGCGCGCGGCGCAAAATTACCTGCGCCAAGAGGGCATGGTTGTCGCCGTCGCTGGACCCGATCAAGCCGCTTCCTGACGCCAGCATTTGTCTGTATACACACGCGCTACATTGCCGCCGCGCACGAAAAATACCCTGTGTCTCGCTGTGGACAAGGAACCGGATAAATACAATACTCGCGAGGTCTAGCTCCCCTTCCCTAGCTCGCTGGGGAAGGGGCCGGGGGATGGGGTGCGCCGCCCGCAACGTAATCAGGATGACAAGCGACAACACTTTTGAACAGAAACTCGAAGCCCTGACAAAACTAAAGAACATCGGGCCAAAATCGGCGCGCCGGCTAATGGAAGCGGGCATCGAATCGCGCGAGGATATCGAAGCCCTGGGCGCCTTTGCGGTTTTCAAGCGGCTGCGAAAGCGGTATCAAGCCAGCTTGACCATGCTCTGGGCGCTGCAAGGCGCGCTGCTCGGCCTGCCCTATTACCAGATCCCGCCGGAGATCAAAGCGGCTCTTCTGGATGAGCTCGGCGAGTAATTGCGCAAGTTGCACGTGCTATGCTTCGGCAAGCCATATTATAATTCTGATAAGTATTCTTTGAAGCTAGCGCAAACCTTGCGGCGCCGGCAGAAAGACCGTAGATGGCGGAAAAGCGAATCGTAATCACCGGCATGGGGCTGGTCAGCCCGGTGGGGAATAATGTCGAAGATTCCTGGACGAATATTCGCGCGGGTAATTCTGGCATAGACTGGATCACATTATTTGATGCCGACCTGGTGGAAAACCGCGTCGCTGGAGAGGTGAAGGATCTCGATCTTGTAGGCCGCTTTGGGCGACGGGAAATGCGGCGCATGGACCGCGCGCAGATGTTGGCCCTGGTCGCCGCTGACGAAGCGCTGAATGATGCTGGCATCGAAATCACCGATGAGAACAAATACGATGTCGGCGTGGTGGTAGGTTCCGGCATTGGCGGGATTGTCACTGTAGTGCAAGCGCTGCAAGGTTTTGAGGCGAAAGGGCATCGCGGCGTCAGCCCGGTTATCGTGCCCGCCCTGTTGCACGACGGCATCAGTTCGCGCGTGTCCATGCACTTCGGGCTGAAGGGTCCCAATTACAATATCACCGCCGCATGCGCCACCAGCAACAACTCGCTGGGCGACGCCGCCGACCTCATCCGCATGGGACGAGCCAATGTCATGGTCGCCGGTGGCAGCGAAGCCTGCATCATGCCCATGGTGATCAGCGGGTTTAACAATATGAAAGTGCTGACCAATACCGAGGATATCCCGGAGAAAGCCTCGCGGCCCTTCGATGCCAATCGCGATGGATTCGTCGCCGCGGAAGGCGCCGCCCTGATGATCCTGGAAGATCTCGACCACGCCCGGGCGCGCGGGGCTCACATACATGCCGAACTCACCGGGTACGGACACACATCGGATGCCTTTCATGTTACCGCGCCCAACCCGGACGGCGTCGACGCGGCCGAAGCGATGCGGCGGGCCTTGCGCGAGGCGAAGATCAGCGCGCCCGAAATCAGCTATATCAACGCCCATGGCACCGGCACGCAACTCAATGACAAAAGCGAAACGCTGGCCATCAAGCAGGCGCTGGCGGAAGAAGCCTATCACATTCCGATAAGCTCGACGAAGTCAATGACCGGGCACATTCTGGGCGCGACGGCGGCGGCTGAAGCCGTCTTTTCCGTCAAGGCGCTGCAGGATAACTTCATCCCGCCGACGATCAACCTGGAGACGCCGGACCCCGAGTGCGATCTGGATTACACGCCAAATGTCGGCGTGGCGCGAGAGATTGAGCACGTGCTCAGCAACTCGTTCGGCTTCGGCGGACACAACACCGCCGTCGTCATCAGCCGCTACCACTAGCGAGCGCGGCTAGGGCGCCACCATCTGAGAAAGAATCTCTTCGAAGGCGGCATCGGCTAGCGCGCGAATTTCTTCATCTGTGCGATCCTGAATCGGATGGGGCACATAGCAGGCGGCCGGCGCGAATCCCAAAGCCTCGCCCTGGGCGGCGGCCGCTTCGATAAACTCATCCGAAGCGACGAACATGCCGGGAATCCCGCGTGACTCGAGGTCCGTGATGTCGTGCACACTGCACGACGTGCAGGACCCTCAATCGGCCAGGGCTTCAATGACGGCGTCGCACTCGCTGACAATCTGGTGTTTCAGATCGACCGGCGCGACCCGCGTGAAAGTCGGCTTGATATAGCGGCGCGCGTCGATTCCCAGTTCACCCAGACGCGATTCCAGGTGATCGAGAAAGACATCGCCGCGCGGCTTCGATATATCCAGCAACGCGACCCGCTTGTCGCTCAGCGACTGCGGTCTTGGCAGTGCTTCTCGCTGCGCTGGCTGCAGTTCGCTGGTTGGATCCAGTAGGGCGGACATGTTTTGCTCCTTCTTCTCGTTAGAACCAAATTAGCCCTGCGATAGGTGATTGAAAATCTATAGCAAGCGTGGGCGAGCCAATGGCTCGCCCCTACATCTCTCCGCCAGTTTGTTAGTTTCTTTCTATTGCCAATCCTTTACATTACTTGCTTCGAGTTTTATCCCGTATTCAGTTGTCACGATTGTATCGCAACGGTAACCGCATCGCTGCCGCCCCAGCCAGTTATGATTGCCGACCACATCCCAGCTCCCCCGCCGGCGTGCACAATCAGCAGCCCGCCGGTGCGGAACTTCCGCAAGCGCTTCTCCGCCAGTCTCGGCGGCATGCCCTCGGCAATACCATCGGCGCCGGCGATTACATTGCTTCCGTCGACAGTCAAGGCTTCATCCAGCTCTTCGCGAAAGCGCGCCTTGGACCAGCCGGCTTCGCGGAAAACGCGCATGTTTTCAGGCGAAATGACCAGCATGGCATCGGTCCGGCCATAGACTTTGCCATGATAAACGGTGCGCAGCGTCAATGCCAAACTGCGCGTCAGCGACTCGGGACCGCGCGATTTCTGATCGCCGACGGGATGCACGCCGCCGCCAGCGAATAGGGTCACAGTGGATTCATCGGGACGAAAGCCGCGCTCGACCGCCAACGATTCCCAATACGAATCATGCTCGCGCTCGGCAAAACAGAAGCCGACTTTGCCCGGCTGCCCCAAGGTAGCGCGATCGACGCCGCCGGGTCGGCCGCCGCCAATGTTGCGGATCACCAACTGCAGCGCTCGACCGATGGTCGAATTGGCGCGATTGCCCTGCCCAAGCACGTTGTGGCCCCAATTCATTCCGATCTCATCGATGATGGGCCCGTTGACGATGACGATGGGCGCTGAGAAGTAGGTGGTCGCCAGAACGCCGTGCATGCAGAATTCATCGAGACAAGCGGCTTCCACCGCCGCCAGCACCACGGGAAAGTACTCCGGCTTACAGCCGGCCATGACCGCGTTGATCGCGATTTTTTCGATCGTGCCGGGCACATTGTCGGGCGGGATGATGCCGATGACTTCCGCCGGCGACCGGTCAGTCCCGGAAAGCATCTTCAATACGCGCTCTTCAGTCGGCGGCACGAGCGGCAATCCGTCCGACCAGCCCCGTTCGAACATGAGCTCGTGTTCGTCTTGCTGCGACGCGACATCGACGCGACGCGCACCCAGCGGCGTATCGCCAAACTTGAATGCCAACTTCTCGGGCATGCCGGGTTCCACCGACTTGGAGCCGCAGCCGGGGCTGAATTCAGGCAATCCAGCGCCTAGGGTCGGCATACCCGTCATGCTGCGCCAATCATCGCGCTGCCAGCCGACAAGGCGCGCCGATTCTTCGCCGTCTTGGATTTGGATCAGCGTCGGCACAATCTCGATATCAAGTCGATACGAAAGTTCAAGCTCGCGCTCGTCAATTACATCGCCGATAGTTGCGGGGAAAGAGGGATCATCCTGGGAGTGCACTTGCAGCGCCACGCCACGCTTCAGTTCAGCGAGCGCGGGCTCAATCAGCTGGCAGGTGGCGCAGTCTCGCTTGACCACCGCAATCAATCCGGAGAAGTCCTTCGCTATAACAGTTGACTTCTTACTCGCCATGGCATGCCCGTTTCAATCTGTTCTCTGCAGCCGCCCACGACAGCTTGTTGATTCGGCATCGGATTGCGGCTATGCTAATCGTAATTGGCTTGAAAGCAAGGCTGGCAGGTCACTCGCTTGAAACTCTCTGACATTTTCCGCGAAGGCTCCGAAGCTCGCAAGCTCTTCGCGAAATTCTACGCCTTCGCGGCCATCCTCATCATTATGACCGTGCTCGCGCTGCTCGCCATCGCGACTCGCGGCGGTTGAAGCTAGTCGTAATCTTCTTTGCCCTCCGCCCAATAAGACTCCAAGGACAGGCCCAGACCATCGGCGATCCGATTAACGTAGGCGTAATAGGCGACTACTTGCGCGACATCCAAGATCGCGCGATCGCTGAAGCCACAAGCGCGCAACTGTTGCACATCGCCCTCGGTCATTTCCCAGGGCGCGCGCGTCAGCTTGGCGGCATAATCCAGCATTCTCCTGTCGGCTGGCGACAATTCGGCACCGCAATAGTCGGTTTCAATCTGAGCGGTCAATTCGGGATCTCCAGTCAACTGACGGAGGTTGCGCGCATGATGCTTCAGTCAGTATTCGCAGCGGTTGATGGCGGAGACGACAACGCCGATCATC
Source organism: Chloroflexota bacterium (assembly GCA_026707665.1). Classification (GTDB taxonomy): domain Bacteria; phylum Chloroflexota; class Anaerolineae; order Aggregatilineales; family Phototrophicaceae; genus UBA6055. The sequence goes on along the minus strand of JAPOWK010000104.1, from coordinate 468 downwards.
TCGCGCTGAACGCGAGTCAAGGGCGATTCGGCGTACATCAGCGTTTTGTACAGGTGCAGGTGATCAATCAGGGAAGCCGGATTCAGGCTGTGGATCCGCATGATGTGATCCACCTGACCGCTTTTGGGGTCGCCGGCGCGCTGATAAGCCCGCTTCAGTTCGCCCCGCGCTTCGGCTTCGGGAATGGATTCGATCCAGGCGATCGGTCTTTCAGTCGGGTCCATTGTTGACATGCTCCAAGTTTCCGGCGGGCAACTATCTGTTTGCAGCTTCGTCATGCGAATAGTTCTTTGCTGTCGGGCGACTCACCGCCGCGCGCAGGTCGCGTAGACACTGACCGCCGACACAGCGGGTCGGTCGCCCCTGCAAGGCTTGTCCGATACTGGTCCATGCTTTTGCGCCGGTTACACCCCTGTAATGGTCCTGAAAAACTGGACACCTAGTAAAGAGAGTATACTGGATGCACAG
>JAPOWK010000026.1 GCA_026707665.1 Chloroflexota bacterium | reverse complement strand
ACCTGGAGAAAGACAATGTCGGCGTCATCATCATGGGCGCCTACGATGACATTCAGGAGGGCGACACCGTCAGCGCGCTCGGGCGCATCGCCTCGGTTCCCGTTGGCATGGGCCTGGTCGGGCGCGTCGTGGACGCCTTGGGCCAGCCGATTGATGGCCGCGGTCCCGTCCAATTCGACGAATACTACAACATCGAGCGCATCGCCCCCGGCGTGATGGAACGCCGCAGCGTGGATCGTCCGGTGCAGACCGGCATTCTGGCGATCGACACCATGATTCCGATCGGCCGCGGACAGCGCGAGCTGATCATCGGCGATCGGCAGACGGGCAAGACCGCCCTCGCTCTCGATACCATCGTCAACCAGCAGGGTGAAGACATGTATTGCATCTACGTCGCCATCGGCAAACGCCGCGGCGAGGTGGCGCGCATCCGCGAGACGCTGGAGCGCGAAGGCGCGATGGATTACACCACCCTGGTGGTCGCCTCGGCTTCTGACGCGGCGGCGCTGCAATACTTATCGCCATATTCCGGCTGCGCCATTGGCGAGTGGTTCATGGAGAATGGCAAAGACGCGCTTGTGATCTATGATGATCTATCCAAGCACGCCAACGCCTATCGCCAAGTATCGCTGCTCATGCGCCGGCCGCCGGGGCGCGAGGCTTTCCCGGGGGATGTGTTCTATTTGCACAGCCGCTTGCTGGAGCGCGCCGCGCAACTCAGCGATGAGCGAGGCGGCGGCAGTTTGACCGCGCTGCCGGTCATCGAAACGCTGCTGGGCGATGTTTCCGCATTCATCCCCACCAACGTCATTTCCATCACCGATGGCCAAATTTATCTGGAATCGGAGCTGTTCAACGCCGGTTTGCGCCCGGCGCTCAACACCGGCATCAGCGTGAGCCGCGTCGGCAGCGCCGCCCAAACGCGCGCCATGAAGGATGTCGCCGGCGGATTGAAGCTGCAGATGGCGCAATTCCGCGACTTGGCTGCATTCGCCCAATTCGGCTCCAACCTGGACAAGGCGACGCAGCAGCAGCTCGATCGCGGCTTGCGCTTGACCGAACTCTTCAAGCAGGTGCAGTATCAGACGCTGTCGCTTGAGGATCAGGTGGCGCTCACCTATGCCGGCACCAGCGGGCTGACTGACGAGGTCCCGGTTGAGCGGATGCTGGATTGGAAAGAAGAATTCCTGCGCTCCTTCCGCACGCAATTCTCCGATACGGGCGAATTCATCCGCGAGAATCGAAACGAGCGCGCTGAAGCCGAGATTCAGAATAAGCTGGATACCGCTATTGCGACCTTCAACGAGGCTTGGTCCTAGCGCCACCGTCAACGCGTGAATTGTAGGGGCGACCTATCAGGTCGCTCAAAGAATGGAGACGCTAGATGCCAACGCTTCGCGAAGTTAAGAATCGCATTCGCAGCGTCAAAAACATCGCCCAGATCACGCGGGCGCTGGAAGCGGTATCGGCTTCGCGCGTCCGCCGGGCGCAGGCGCGCGTGCTTGCCAGCCGGATCTATGCCGAGAAGGCTTGGGAGATTCTGATCAATGTGCAGGCCGCCAGCAAGAACCTGCCGCTGCATCCCTTGCTGACCGAACGTGAAGAAATCAATAGGGTCATGGTCGTCGTCATCACCTCGGACCGCGGGCTGGCCGGCGCCTACAACACCAATATCCTGCGGGTGGCGCAGCGCTTTGAGACGCGGCTAGGCAAGCCGGTCGATTATGTCACCGTTGGGCGAAAAGGGCGGGATTCGCTGGCTCGTCTTGGCGCCAATATAGTCGCTTCCTTCACCGATTTGTCGGCCGAACCCAAGGTTTCCGATATCACGCCCATCGCTCACATCGCCATGGATGCCTACCTAAATAATGATGTCGACGAAGTGCTCATCGCCTACACCGACTTCATCAATATGTTGGCGCAGCGTCCCTCGGTTCTGGGTTGGCTGCCGTTGACGACCCATACCATTGCCAAGCAGGTCGCCGCCGAATATGTCAAAGATGTCGCGACCGTCACCGAAGGCACGCAAAACTACGAATATGAACCGAGCGCGACCGCCGTTGTCGATGAAATCGTGCCCCGCTTCACCGAGTTGCAGCTTTATCAGGCGCTGCTGGAAGCCCAGGCGAGCGAGCATGCAGCGCGGATGGCGGCGATGAAGAACGCCACCGACAACGCGACGCAGCTCACCGCGGACCTGACGCTGCAATACAACAAGGCGCGTCAAGCAGAGATCACCGCCGAGATTCTTGATATTGTCGGCGGCGCCAATGCCCTGCAGCACGCGATTGACAAGACCGCCGCCTCTATTCTTGACGACAGCCAAATGAGGGAACAGCAGCTTGACGTCTGAGCCGCGAGGCGTCAGCCAACGCAAATGTAGGGGCGACTCAGGGGGTCGCCCGCGCAACACAAGGCAAATGTAGGGGCGACTCAGGGGGTCGCCCGCGCAACACAAGGCAAATGTAGGGGCGACTCAGGGGGTCGCCCGCGCAACACAAGGCAAATGTAGGGGCGACTCAGGGGGTCGCCCGCGCAACACAAGGCAAATGTAGGGGCGACTCAGGGGGTCGCCCGCGCAACACAAGGCAAATGTAGGGGCGACCCGGTGGGTCGCCCGCGCAAGATGAAATCTAAGGAGTGAAGACAATGGCGGATAACCAGGGGACAGTCACCCAAGTGCTGGGCAACGTGGTGGATGTCGAATTTCCAGCGGGCGAACTGCCGGATATCTTCGACGCTGTGGAGGTCCCGCGCGAAGACGAAGACAACCTGATATTGGAAGTGGAATTGCACCTCGGTGAGAGCGCCGTGCGCACCGTGGCGATGGACTCCACCGATGGGCTCGCCCGTGGCGCCGCCGCCTATGCGACGGGCCAGCCGATTGCCGTGCCTGTGGGCGAGCCGACGCTAGGCCGCATCTTCAACGTTTTGGGTCGCCCGATCGACATGGGGGAGGCGGTGCCGGATGCCTCGGAGCGCCGTCCCATTCACGCGGACGCCCCATCTTTCGAAGATCAGTCGCCAACGATTGAAGTCTTCGAGACTGGCATGAAAGTGATTGACCTGGTCGCGCCCATGACCAAGGGCGGCAAGACCGGCATTTTCGGCGGCGCCGGCGTTGGCAAGACGGTGACGATTCAGGAACTCATCAATTCGATCGCGACGCAGCATGACGGTTTGTCCGTGTTTGCCGGCGTCGGCGAGCGCACGCGGGAAGGCACCGACCTCTATCACGAGATGAAAGAAGCGAACGTGCTCGACAAGCTGGCAATGGTCTTCGGGCAGATGAATGAGCCGCCCGGCGTGCGTCTACGCGTGGGTCTCTCTGGCTTGACTATGGCCGAGTACTTCCGCGATCAGGGTCGTGATGTGCTCATCTTCATCGACAACATCTTCCGTTATTCCCTGGCCGGCGCGGAGGTATCGGCGCTCTTGGGGCGGATGCCCTCAGCCGTCGGTTATCAACCCAACCTCGGTGAAGAAATGGGCATGCTGCAAGAGCGCATCACCTCGACGCGCTCCGGCTCCATCACCTCGATGCAAGCGGTTTATGTGCCCGCCGATGACTATTCGGATCCGGCGCCGGTCGCCGTATTCACCCATTTGGACAGCACAATCGCGCTGGAACGCTCGATTGCCGCGCGTGGATTGTTCCCGGCTGTCGATCCCCTGGCGAGCACCAGCAATATCCTGCAGCCGGAAGTCGTCGGCGAGGATCATTACGGCACAGCGCGGGAAGTGCAGCAGGTGCTGCAGCGCTACAAGGACTTGCAGGACATCATCGCCATTCTCGGTGTGGAAGAGCTATCAGATGACGATAAGGTGTTGGTGGCGCGCGCGCGCAAGATGGAAAACTTCCTCAGCCAGCCCATGTACGTCGCCGAGCAGTTTACCGGGCAGGCCGGTCGCTATGTGCCAATCAAGGATACCGTCCGCGGCTTCCGTATGATCTTGGATGGCGAAGTCGATCATGTTCCCGAGCAGGACTTCTATATGTGCGGCGGGATCGACGATGTGCTGGAACGCTTCGAAAGCCGCGACGCCGCTTAGGAGACGCTCATGCCGATTCATGTTGAGCTGGTCACGCAAGAACGTCGAATTTTTGACGAGCCAGATGCCGATATCGTAATGGTGCCGGCCGTCGAGGGTGAAATGGGCGTGCTGCCCAATCACGCGCCAGTTTTGACCACCTTGACCTATGGCGAATTAGTCGTGCGCAAGGGCGCCGCGGAAGAACGATTCGCCATCTATGGCGGTGTTGTCGATGTACGGCCCGACAAAGTGATCGTATTGGCTGATCTGGCCGAGTCTTCATTTGCGCTGGACCTTGAGAGAGCGCAGGAAGCGCGTGAGCATGCGCGGCAGGCGCTGGAGGCGGCGCCGACTGAAGCCGAAAACCGCGACGCACTGATGGCGCTGCGGCGCGCGAACCTGGCTGTTCGCATCAGCCAGAAGATCCGCAGCCGCGGCTCTGGTTTGCGCATCCTCGACGAAGACAGCGACGAGGTCTGATCGGTCCATCCTTCCGATCTCAATACCTATTCAGCCCCTACCCGGCGCCGTGAACACGGTCCGGGTTTTTTGTTTTGCTGTAAAATAGAGATTGCGCTTTGAAATATCTGTAGGGGCGAGCCAGTGGGTCGCCCGTAAGGAGACAGGATTCGCCCATGGCGCGCTTCGGAAAGCGACTTGGCGTCGATCTGGGCACGGTCAACGTCCTGATCTATGACAGCGGTCGCATCGTCTTGCAGGAGCCATCGCTGGTGGCTTTGCTGGCGGAAGAAGAGCGCATCGTTGACTTCGGCAACCCGGCGCGCGAAATGCTGGGACGCGTTGATGACGAAGACATCCAGGTCATGCGACCATTGCAGAATGGCGTCATCGCCGATTACGAAGTGACGGAAGCGATGCTGGAGTATTTTTTCGGCAAGATCGCCGGGCGCATTCGGCTTTTTCGCCCTTCGGTGATGGTGTCCGTGCCCTATGGCGCCACCAGCGTAGAGAAACGCGCCGTCCGCGAAGCGATTCTGGCTGCTGGCGCGCGCGAAGTGCAGCTGATGTGGGAACCCCTTGCCTCAGCGTTGGGAGCTGGCTTGCCGGTGAGCACGCCCGCCGGCGGCATGGTCGTCAACATCGGCGGCGGCATTACCGAAGCGGCCGTCCTGACTATGAACAACATCGTCCGCGCGGAGAGCGGCCGCATTGGTGGCTTGCGGCTGGACGATGGCATCATCAGCTACGTGCGCCGCAAATACAATTTGACCGTGGGCCAGCCCACCGCCGAGGCGATCAAAATCCAAATCGGCGCGGCAGTCGATCAGCCGCAAGAGATGACGATGGAGATTCAGGGGCGCGACAATGTTTCAGGCCTGCCGCGCACCGTGCGAGTGACGACAGGCGAAGTGGTTGAAGCGCTTGCCGAGCCGCTGGGGCAAATCGCCAGCGTCGTCAAAGCTGTACTTTCCACCACGCCGCCGGAATTGTCCTCGGATATCATCGATCGCGGGATTGTTCTGACCGGGGGCGGCGCCCTGCTGCGCGGCATCGACAGCTACCTGACACGCGAGACCGGCGTTCCCGTTTACCAAGCCGATAACCCGCTCATCAACGTGGTCGTGGGCTGTGGGCAAGCGCTGGAAGACCCGGCCATCATGCGAAGATTGGCGCAGACGAACTACTTTTAGATTCGACTTGAACTGGCGCGCTAGGGCCGAGACCAGCGCATGCTACCCATCGAGGTAGAAGGTCATGTGCTGCAGGCGCGTCACTGGGTCAATATACTGAATCTGAATCTCAGGCGGCACATTGATATTGATCGGCGCGTAGTTCAGTATCGCCTGGACTCCCGCTTCCACCAATTGATCGGCCACCGCTTGCGCATCTTCCGCCGGTACCGCCAGCATGGCGATTTTGATGCCTTCATCGCGAATAATCTTATGCATTGAATGAACCGGCTGGACGACGAATTCGCCGATCCGCTGCCCGATCTTTTGCGGACTGATATCGAAGAGATGGGCGATGCGAAAACCGCGATCCTGGAATCCGCGGTAATGCGATATAGCAATGCCCAGATTGCCCGCGCCAACGACAGCAACCATCCACTCCTGGTTGACCTGCAAAACATCTTGCAGCTTGTCGATGAGGTACTCGATTTGGTAGCCCGTGCCCTGCTTGCCGAAGCCGCCGAAGTGCGACAGATCCTTGCGAATCTGGGCTGAACTGATATCAAGCCGCCGTCCCAATTCATGCGACGAGGTGACCGACTTGTCCTCTTGCTGCAAGCGGCGCAGCGCGCGCAGGTATAGTGGCAAGCGTCCAATGACAATATCTGGGATTTCTGCCTGCGACTTGGCCGACATCAATTGGAACACCTGTGAGTGTGTTTGTGAAACTTTCTACGAACATCATCTTACCATTGCGCTGCGTTACGCGCTACCGAAGCGCGGCTGATCATCACCGCAGCGCCTTTTGCCGCCGCACTTCAGCAACCAGCCCACGAGACGGCCGCTGGCTCGCTTGAAAGCGCTGCGAGGCAATGATACAATGACGGCGCGAAGCGAGCAGGACCATGACAATGTCCACCGACACGGGCGAAATCAGCGCCAATGGCCGAAAGCTGGCCAATGACTTGCAGATCGTGCATGACAGCATGCTGGATGGTTTGGGTCAACTGGCGGACTACTTCGGATTCAACAAAATTATGGGACAGTTGTACGGCTGTCTGCTGCTCAGCGCCGAGCCGCTGTCTCTCGATGACATGATGGGTCGCTTGGGGATATCCAAAGCCAGCGTCAGCACCAATATGCGCTCGCTCGAGCACATGGGCATGGTGCGACAAGTTTGGGTGCGCGGCGCTAGTGGTCGGCGCAAATTCTACCAGGCGGAGACGGACTTCTGGCAGATTTTTTCCAATTTCCTCAGCGGACGTGAACTGCGCGATGTAGAGCGCGCGCTCGCTGTGATGGAGGAGAACCGCCAACGCATTTCCAGCGGCATTACCGAATTGCCGCCCGATCAGCAGATTCTGGCGCGGCTCTATCTGGATCGAATCGCGCAAATGCAGGCGCTCTTCCGCTTCGCCCAATTGCTAATCAACAGCGTGCTGGGTCAGGTCAGCGGTAACGATGTCTCCGATGTCTCCGGCGTGGAGCTGCAGTAGTGATCGCCCCTTGAAGCGCATTCTTCCCGCGATTATAATTTCTTGTAGTCTTCGCCGTGAGGAAGTGGCGGAATTGGCAGACGCGCATGACTTAGGATCATGTCTC
>JAPOWK010000039.1 GCA_026707665.1 Chloroflexota bacterium | reverse complement strand
TGGCGGTATCCATTGCGCTGCTGCTGCCGATGATGATTGGATTTCACACTTCTCTTGCGCCAGTGGAGTTGCCGCGCCTGCCGCAGTCAAACAGCGTCATGTCAACGCAAAATGTGCATCAGGCAGGTGGACCATTAATTGTCGCGACGGCGGAACCGGGCGCGCGCGGGCGGGGACCGATGCTGCACAATACACCGGCGCCGGGCGTCTGACCGCTTCGCCTTCACTCGGCCCGAAACAATCTCATTCGGTCGACATCACATGATAACCTCTCCTAACCAGCCAGAAGACAACGCCCTGGGGCGCGCCCTAACGCAGCGGTTGCCAGTCAATTGGGAGAACGCTGCATATATTGTCATGCTTCTGCTGGCTATTTTCACGCGCTTTCACATGTTGGATGACCGCGTCATGAGCCACGACGAGAGCCTGCACACGCGGTTTTCTTACAATCTATACAACGAGGCGAACTTTCAGCATACGCCTTTGATGCACGGTCCGGTGCTATTTCATGCCACCGCCCTGTCTTTCTATCTCTTCGGCGACAGCGACTTTTCGGGCCGCATCTACACCGCGCTCCTCGGGGTTGTCATGGTGATGTTTCCGCTGCTGTTGCGCAAATGGCTGGGGCGCTGGGGCGCCGCGCTCGCTTCGTTCATGCTGCTGATTTCGCCACTTCTGCTTTATTACAATCGCTACATCCGCCATGACACGCCATCCATTCTCTTCGGCATGATCATGGCCTATTGCATTTTGATGTATCTCGACGGCTCACCGCGCTTTCGCCGCCGCGCTGTCTGGCTCTATCTCTTCGCCGCCGCCATGATACTGAACCTGGGCTCGAAGGAAACAGCCTTCATCTATATCGCGATCTTCGGCAGCTTCCTGCTCATCTACTTTCTTATTCGACTTTGTCAGCGGCGCTTCCACCTGCAGGGCAAGCCGATCTTCTATGCGCTGATTCTTGGAATCTTGCTGGGCGGCGTCATGACGCTGGGCATGTATATCGTTGTCGATGTGATACCGGCCGAGATCGTGCCGGGGCGCGGCACGAGCTGGGCTGATCTCAGCGATCTTGAGCGAAGCAGTTGGATCAATTGGATGGCGCTATCGGTGCTTAGCGCGGTATTCGTGCTGGTTTCGACGGCGATATACGCCTTTCGCGATCGCTGGAGCCGCATACCCTGGCGCGAAGCCACCGCTATTCTGCTCATCGCCTTGCTCACCGCGGGGAGCCTGCTATTCATAGAAGAGCTGTCCCACGTTCCCCAGCCGACGGAAACGGCTGAACCAACGGTGCCCGACACGGCAATGGATGATGGCGGCGAATCCAACCAGGGGGCGGCGATTCGCTGGGCGCCCGGTCTTGCTCTATGGCTGATCGCGATCGCGGTCGCGGCTTTCCTGATCCGCGATGCGCGACGCGCTGTGGCAAGCAAGGACAAACCATCGCTGGACAAATCGGAACATGCGGGTCTGTGGGCATCACTTCATCCGTTTCCCGAAGTTGATTTCATCGTCTTGATTGGCACGCTCATCTTGCCCTGGACGACAGCGCTCTTCGTCCGCCTGATGGCTGGTTCTAGCGTAGCATTCGCGAACCTCGCCGAGTCTTCGCCCGATTTCCTTTACAGCTTGTTTGCCAATTTGCCCAACATGGGATCCGCTGCTCACGTGGGGCAGTTTCTGGTTGGCGCCTTCGCCTTTGCGCCGCTCGTCATGCTCTCCCTGGTCATTGGTCTCACCTGGAACTGGAAGCGCTGGCTGATAGCGGCCGCCATCTTTCACATCATTTTCGCGTTTTTCTTCACCAGCGTATTCACCAATATCGCCGGCTTGGGCACCGGCATGATTTACAGCCTGGGCTACTGGCTGGAGCAGCAAGGCGTCCGGCGCGGCAGCCAACCGCAGTACTACTATCTGCTCATTATCCTGCCGACCTACGAATTCCTGCCCATCGTCGGCAGCGTCAGCGCGATGTTCGCCGGCGTGACCAGCTTTTGGAAATCGCGCCGAGAGCGCATCATTGCGGGCGAGCGAATTCGCGGCGAAGGGACTCATGTCGACGCGGCAGCAGCGCCTGACCACGCGAGTACAAATGCGGCTCTGCTGAAGGATTCGGTTCCAGTCGTCGAGGACGAGTCCGCGCCCGGCCCGGACGATGAAGTCGCCAATGAGCCGGGGCGAAACCAAGCGCTCGCATCGGAAGAAGGCGCTGCCGCACCAAGCGGCGACGCCAATGCAGGCATCGCAGTATCAGACCAGCTCTGCCGGATTCCGTTCCTCTTGTTGCTGGCCTGGTGGGCGGTGCTAAACCTGGTCGGCTATTCGCTGGCTGGGGAGAAGATGCCTTGGCTGGGCACACATCTCACCACGCCGATGATCTTGATTGCGGCTTGGTACTTCGGCGGCGTTTTCTCGCGGATAGATAAGTCGCAGTTCTTGTCGCGCGGCTGGCTGGCGCTGCTGCTGATGCCGGTCTTTCTCATTTGCGTTGGGCAGGCGCTTGGCGCCTACATCGCCGGCGATCCGCCATTTGCCGGATTGCAGCAGGCGCAATTGGGGCGCACTTATGCCTGGCTGGCATCGCTAATCCTCGCGATCGGCTTGGGCTATCTGCTCATACGTTTGGCCCGCTTGACGAGTTGGATGCACATTCGGCGCATCGGCGCGGCGGCTGTTGTCGGCATCCTCAGCTTAATCACCATTCGGGCAGCTTGGATGTCGTCTTTCATCAACTACGATCTGGCGACCGAGTTGCTCGTTTATGCGCATGCGGCGCCGGGCGTCAAATGGGTGCTGGACGACATTGAGGAGATGAGCCTGCGCCTGACTGACGGCAAGGACATGAAGTTCGCCTACGATGATGAAGTCTCCTGGCCATACAGCTGGTACTTCCGCGATTATACGGACGCCGTATTCGTCGGTGGCAATCCGACCGTGCAGAATACGCAAGATGCGGTGTTTGTCGTTGTCGGCGCGGGTCATCGCGGCGAAGTGGAACCGATCCTAGAAGATCATTATCTGCGGCGCGATCACGTTCGCATGTGGTGGCCCATGCAAGAATACTTTAACCTGACGCCAGAGCGTATCCTCAACGCGCTGGACTTCTCGCCAGAAAACACGAACGCCTCGGCGCTGCGCCGCGGTATCTTCGATATCTGGTGGTCGCGCGATTATGACCGCTATGGGGAGGCGACCGGCAAGGACTTCTCCTTGACCAACTGGCCCGTCTCCGATCGCATGCACGTCTACATCCGCAAGGACTTCGCCTCCAAGATCTGGGAGTACGGCCTGGGCGATGGCGAAGTGCCAAGCAATATCCCGGCCGAGATCAATCAATGTGCAGCAAACTGGCAGGCAATCAATCCCATCCTCGAATTCGATACGACGGCGCAATTAGTGAAGAATCCGCTCGGGATGTCGGCCAGCGCAGGCTTGGTCTACATTGCCGATGAGCAGGCCAATCTCGTTCACATTTTCACGGTCGATGGCGCGCATGTCCGCACGATCGGCAATGCTGGATTGGTCGCGTTCAATCGCCCGAACAGCGCCCTGGCGCTGCCCAACGGCGACCTGCTGGTGGTCGATACCTGGCATTACCGCATTCACCGAATTGACCTGGCGGGCAACGCGGTCAGTTCCTGGGGCAGCGCTGGTGAATTCGGCTTTGACGCGCCCCTTGACCCGACCGATGGCTTCTGGGGACCTCGCGATGTGGCGCTTTTTGGCGACAGGCGCATTTTCATTGCCGACACCGGCAACAAGCGCATTCGAGTGTATTATCTCGATGGCTTGCAAACCGTGCATCAGTACGATATTGGCAGCGGCGGCAGCGGCCCCGGCGAGTTGGACGAGCCAAGTGGGCTGGCTATCCACAGCGACGGGCGCCTCTTCATTGCCGATACCTGGAACCGCCGCATCGCCGTTTTTGACGTCAACGGCACGCACTTGATGAATTTCCGCGTGCGCGGTTGGTACAACACAACATTCAATCGCCCCTACCTGGCTTTGGATGAGGAGCGAGACCACCTGTACGTCACTGACCCCGATGGCAAACGGATTCTGGTTTATTCAACCGCTGGCGATTGCATCGGCTCATTCGCCGAAATCGGAGAAAACGGCGAGCTGGGGCAATTTAGCGACATCGGTGGCATTGCCGTCGACGAAGACGGATTCGTGTACGTCAGCGATTCCACCGCCGGAGCGATTCGCAAGTTTCCGCCCTTCCCGCGAGGCTAGTCTTTGCGCTCGCAGGCGCGAATCCGCTTGTAGTGGTCGCGCCTTGACGCGCGTCAAGTTGCGTGCTATTCTGAGCGTAATCTAACGTTCGCAGAAGTGGGAGCCCCCCACTTTTCGTTTTATATGGGGATGTCGCGAACATAGCATCGTCAAGAATCTCGACATTTGGAGTGAAGCAGCATGTCGAACGAATTGGGAACCGCATTCAGAGAAATTGAGGATATTCGCGCCTTGCCGGAAGACATCATTTTGGATGCGCTTCAGAGTGCCTTGGTCTCGGCTTATCGCAAAGATACCGGCGCCAGCGCCGCCCAGGAGATTGAAGCAAGGATCGACCTCAAAACGGGCCGGCAGATGGTCTTCGTTGAGAAAGAAGTCGTCGACGACGTCTTTAACGATGCGACTGAAGTTACCTTGGAGCGAGCGCGATTCTTTGATCCGGAGGCGCAACTCCATGATGTCGTGATGGTTCAGGTGGAGCATACCACCAGGAGCTTCGGGCGCATCGCCGCGCAGACTGCGAAACAAGTCATCTTGCAGAAGATCCGCGAAGCGGAACGCAACTCGCTCTACGACGAATTCATCAACCGTGAAGGCGACTTGATTACCGGCACCGTGCAAAGCACCAACGCCAGAAAAGTTACCCTGAGCCTGGGCCGGGCGGAAGCCGATCTGCCGCGGCAGCATCAGATTCCGGGAGAGCGCTACCGCACGCACGAGAAGATTCGTGTCTTCGTTGTCGAAGTGACCAAGAGCAATCGCGGACCTCAGATCCTGGTCAGTCGAGCGCACCGCAGCATGCTCCGTCGTTTGCTGGAATACGAAGTGCCGGAGATATATAACGGGCAGGTAGAAATCAAGAATATCGCGCGCGAAGCCGGACATCGCTCCAAGGTCGCTGTGGCGGCGCTGCAAGACGGGATTGACCCGGTCGGCGCCTGCGTCGGCATGCGCGGCATTCGCATCCAGAATATCGTCAAGGAGCTTCACAACGAAAAGATTGACGTCATCGAGTGGAATAACGACGCGGTCGCCTTCATTTCCAAAGCGTTGAGCCCGGCGCGCGTCACCGGCGTCTACCTGGATGATGATCCAATCGACGGGAAGACGGCAGTCGTGCTCGTGCCCGATGATCAGTTGTCGCTGGCCATCGGACGAGAGGGACAAAACGCGCGCCTGGCGGCCAAACTCACCGGCTGGCGCATTGACATCAAGAGTGTTGCCGAAACTGTGCAAGGCGCCTTGGACAACCTCGAGATTCCCCCGCTGGATAGCCTGGTCGAGCGCCACGCCGATCTCATCGCCGAGTCCCTGCGCATCATGGAGAAAAAGCGCCTTGAGCTCGCCGTCATGCCAGAAGAGTATAAATCGCTCGCCCGCTTGGCCGATATTGTCGAGCAGTTGCTACAAGAGCAGCGCGATGAGGCGCACCAGTTCTATCTGCAGCAGCGAGAGCTGGCGCGGGAATCGCTCGCGCCGCAGCTCTTCGAATTGCCCCTGGATGTGCTGGCGGTTTCGCAAGAAGTGCTCGACATCCTGGAGCCATTCGAGAATATCGGTGAAGTCATGTTGATCTGTGCCGTCGATGAAGAGTTGATGAGCCGCCGATTCGTCGACTTGGAAGGCGAGCCCTTGGACGAATTGCGGACGGCGCTGGATATCATCAATGCGGCCGACCTGGATCAACTGCTGGCCGAAGCATTCTCAATTGAAGAAGACGAAGAGGACGCAGCGGACGCTGAAGAGGCTGTCGAGGCGCAGGCGGAAGAAGCGGCTGAAGGAGAACCGGAGGCGGATGCGCCATCCGAAGACGGAACCGACGCGAGCCAGCCTGAAGTCATGCTTGATGCCTTTGGCCAGCCAATGGTAAGTGATCGAGCACAAGATGAGACGGCGGCGAGTGACGAAACTGAAACCGTGGCAGTTGAGCCGCCTGCCCCGCTGGAAGCGACCGTCGTTGAAGTGGAAAGGCAGCGCGAGGCGCGGCCGGACGATGTCGGATTCGTGGAAGATGAAGGCGAACGCGAGTTTGAGCGCGATCGTCAGAAGGGCAAGCAGCAGCGGCGTACGGACCGTCAAAGGCGTCGACAGCTCGTCCTGGACGAAGAAAGCGGCGAAGTCATCGCAAAGCGCCGCCGCAAGGGCAGACGCGGCAGCTGGGACGAAGAAACCTGGGAAGATTACGACTACTAGCGATGTCGTATAGGCGCGGAATGGCAAGCAAGCATCGCCCGCAACGGAGTTGTGTAGTCTGTCGCGCCAAGCGGGACAAACGGATCTTGACCCGGCTGGTATTCGCGCAGGGAAAACTGCGGGTCGACGAATCGGGCAAGATGAACGGCCGCGGCGCCTATTTGTGCGGCGATGCCAATTGCTGGCGCCAGGCAGCCGCGCGTCCCTATCTGAACAATGCGCTTCGACGAGACTTGAGCCAAGATGACCGTGATTACCTGCGGCAGATGACACCATCATGATGCGAGTCAGCTAGTCGAGGCGGGAAAGCCAGTCCTGCCTCATACGGTCGCCAAAACTGAAGGAGGCAGGTATGGCAGAAATAGCAAAAGATATCCTCGTACCGGATTATTTGACAGTTCGTGAATTGGCCGAACTGATTGACAGCAGCCCCATTGATGTCATGAAGACCTTGATCTCCAATGGCATCATGGCTTCGATCAACCAGCAGATCGACTTCGATACCGCCGCGATTGTCGTTGAGGAGTTGGGATTCACCGCCCAATCCGCCAGCGCGGTTGCCGCCGCCCGCGAAGAAGAAGAGCGCGCCGAGCTGCAAGAAGAAAAATGGAGCGCGATGTATGAGGGCGAATCCGCCGACGACATGTCCCGCCGGCCGCCCATTATTACGATTCTTGGTCATGTCGACCATGGCAAGACAACTCTGCTCGATACGATTCGCAAGACCGCCGTCGCCGAGGGCGAAGCGGGCGGGATCACGCAGCACATCGGCGCCTATCAAGCGCAGCATGGCGGGCATATCTTAACGTTCCTGGATACACCGGGCCATGAGGCTTTTACGGCGATGCGCGCCCGTGGCGCCCATGGCGCTGATATCGCCATTCTGGTGGTGGCCGCGGATGACGGCGTAATGCCAACGACGCGCGAAGCCCTCGACCATGCGCGCGCCGCCAATGTGCCCCTGGTCGTGGCCATTACCAAAGTGGACCGAAGCAATGCCAACCCGGACTTGGTCAAGCAGCAACTGGCGGAACTAGACTTGGTGCCCGATGACTGGGACGGCTCGACGATCATGGTGCCAGTTAATTCCTTGTCGGGCGAAGGCGTCGAAGATTTGCTCGAGGCGCTGGTCCTTGTGGCCGATGAGAATTCGATTCTCGCCAATCCCAAAGGCGTTCTGCGCGGCTCCGTGATCGAAGCCGAAGTAGACAAAAACAGAGGCACGATGGCGACCCTGCTGGTTATGAATGGCACGATGAAACGGGGCGACAGCATCGTTGCCGGCACCTCCTACGGCAGGATCAAAGCCATGTTCGACCCCGCCGGCAAGCCAGTAAAGCGCGCCACTCCATCAATGCCGGTGGCAGTGCTGGGCTTGGGTTCTCCACCGGCGCCGGGCGTCATGTTTGAAGAGACCGCCGACGACAAAACCGCGCGCGGCATCGCCGAAAGCCGCCGCGATGTTCAGCGCGCGCGCGAGGTTGGCGAACAAGAGCCGCCATCAATGACTCTGGAAGATTTCTTGCAGCAATTCCAGACCGGCGCCGCCAAAGAACTCTCGATCATTCTCAAGGCGGATGTACAAGGCTCGATCCAGCCGATCACCGACGAGTTGATCAATATTTCGGAACGCAATGAAGAAGGCATCGCCGTACGCGTTTTGCGCCAGGAGGTCGGACGAATTACCGAATCCGATGTGATGCTGGCCAGCGCATCCAATGCGATCATCTTTGGCTTCAATGTCAGCGCGGATAATGCGGCACAGGCGTCGGCCGATGTGCAGGGAGTGGAGATCCGGCGCTACAACATCATCTACAAGCTCTTCGAAGACATTGAGCTCGCGCTGCACGGCATGCTTGAGCCGAAATTCGTCAATCGGGTCATCGGCGAATCCGAAGTGCTGCAAACCTTCAGGATACCGCGCAGCGGGCTCATCGCGGGCAGCATCATTCGCAAGGGCGAGGCGCGCCGCAACGCCAAAGCGCGCGTGAGGCGAGGCAACGCTGTCGTTCATGACAATGTCAGCGTCTCTTCCCTGAGGCGCTTCCAGGATGACGTTCGCGAGGTGCGCGCGGGATTCGAATGCGGCATCGGGCTGGACGGCGTCAACGACTTTGAAGAAGGCGATATCATCGAATTCTATGTGCGCGAGCGCGTCAGCTGAGGTGGTGGCATGTCCGTGAAGCGGGAACGAATGAGCGAACGCATTCATCAGATTCTCAGCCAACTGCTGCTGACGGAGATAGCCGATCCGCGTTTACAAGAGATCACCGTGACCGAAGTCACACTCGATCCGGAACTGATGGTGGCGAAAGTCTACGTCAGCGCCATGGGCGACGAGAACCGGGAAGGCGAAGTGATGGCGGGCTTGCGGCGAGCGGGTGGCTATTTGCGCCGCGAAGTTGGCCAGCGAGTTCGGCTGCGCCATACGCCGGAGCTCCATTTCAAATGGGATAGCACCCTGGCGCAAGCCGATCGCATCAACGCCATCATTTCCAGCCTTGAAATCCCAGCCGAAGCCCCTGACGATGAGCGTTATGCAGACGACCCGGCACGCTGAGCCCCAGTGGCAGGCTGCGGCTGAAGCCATCGCCCGCGCAAATTCGATTCTGCTTGTCTCGCATATCGCGCCCGATGGCGATGCTGTCGGCTCGCTATTGGGTCTGGCCGGTCCGCTGCGCAGCCTGGGCAAGAACATCACGGCGGCCATTGATGATGGCGTGCCGGCGGATTTGCGCTTTATTCCCGGCAGTGACGCGGTGGCGCCCCGTGTAAACAAGGGAGACTTCGATCTGCTGATAACGCTCGATTCCAGCGACCTTGAGCGTATCGGCCGCGCCGGCGCCTATGGCATGGAGCATAGCAGGCAGGTCATAAATCTCGACCATCACCCGACCAACACGCGTTTCGGCGATATCCACTTGATCGCGCCGCAGGCCGTCGCCGCCGTTGAAATTGTTTATGACTTTCTCGCCTTCCTCGGTGAAGATATTTCGCCTTCAACCGCCTACGCGCTCTTGACGGGGCTGGTCACCGATACGCAGGGCTTTCGCATCAGCGCTACCAACAGCCGCACGCTATCAATCGCGCAAGACCTGATGAGCAAGGGCGCGCCCCTACCGCAAATTATGGCGCAGACGCTCAATCGACGGTCCTACGAAGAAGTTGAATTGTGGAAGTTGGCCCTGCCATCGGTCCGGCTGCAAGACGGCTTGATCTACGCCACCATACGGCAATGTGAATTGCGCCAGGTTGGTCTGGAAAAAGCCGGCGATGGTGGCTTGGTGAGTTATCTCTTGACCGTGGATCAGGCCTCGGTCTCGATTGTGTTCAAGGAATTGCCCGAGGAAAAAGTGGAAATCGGCTTCCGCGCCAAACCCGGTTACGATGTCGCCAGCCTTGCGCTTCAGCTCGGAGGCGGGGGCCACACGCTTGCTTCCGGCTGCACCATCGAAGGCAGTTTGCAGCAGGCGCATAGAATTGTGCTGCCCCTGGCGCATCAGGCGCTCGCGGAAGGGTCAGGCAAGTGTGAGTGATAGCGCCGCCGGCTTTCTCAACCTCAACAAACCCCTCGGCCCGACAAGCCATGATATCGTTGCGCAGCTGCGCCGCCATTACCGGTCGCTCACCGGCTCAAAAAAAGTGGGTCACGCCGGCACCTTGGATCCGTTGGCTGATGGTGTTCTGGTCATTTGTCTGGGAACGGCTACACGGCTAAGCGACTACATCATGCGCGGGCGCAAGGTCTATCACGCGCAGATACGTTTTGGCGCGACCACGACGACCTACGATGCCGCCGGCGAGTTCCTGGATCGCAGACGCGCCGACCATATTCATCGTGCCGACATCGAACGCGCATTGCCGCTTTTCATCGGCGATATCGAACAAGTGCCGCCAATGTACAGCGCGATCAAGGTCCGCGGCAAGAAGCTCTACGATCTGGCGCGGCAGGGGCAGACGATAGAGCGCGAACCGCGACCGATCACCATTCATTCGCTTAAGATTTTGGCTTGGCGCAATCCCGTCCTGGAGCTCGAGATTGAATGCGGCGCCGGGACTTATATTCGCAGCCTGGCTCATGACCTGGGCGCTGAGTTAGGGGTCGGCGGATATCTCGCCGGCTTGACACGTACCGCCAGCGGCGCCTTCGTGCTCAGCGACAGTCTCCCCCTGGAAGCGATTACTAACTCCGCTGAATGGCTGCGACACATCACATCGCCCTATGACGCGCTGACGCAATACACTCGCGTGAAATTGGATGCCGAAGACATTCGAAGCCTGCGTCACGGACGTTTCATTCGTCGCCTGCCAAGTATCGCCGACCGCACGGTATTTGCCTTTGATGCGGCTTATCAGCTCGTCGCTATATTGGAGCCCCGCGCCGGGCGGTGGAAACCGCGCAAGGTATTTGGAAGCCACTCCTGTTAAAATGATGGCGAGCCAAAGCAACGAGCAGGAGCGATGAAACACCTGCGAGACTTGAAGCACGCCAATCTTGATTCCGATTCTCTCGTGACAATCGGCGTATTTGACGGCGTGCACCTCGGTCATCAACAGCTGATTCAGCGCCTGGTCGATAGCGCGCGCGGCTCGGGACGCAAAGCGATTGTCCTCACCTTTTATCCGCATCCCGATAAAGTTCTGGATAAGGTGAAGACGCGCTATTATCTGACGACACCGGAAAAGCGGGCCGAGCTGCTGCTCAATCTCGGTGTGGACCTGGTCATCACCCATCCCTTTGACGACGAGACCCGTCATCTGCCCGCGGCTGACTTTATCGAGTTGCTGGCCAGATACCTTCGGCTTAAGGAATTATGGGTGGGTGCTGATTTCGCGCTCGGATTTCAGCGCGAAGGAGATGTCCGCTTTCTACAGGCGCAAGGCAAAAAACGCGGCTTCCACGTAAGGGCGATGGAGCTGATCACCACGCAAGCCAGCCGACAGCTCATTCGCAGTTCGACCGTGCGTGACCACGTCCGCAAGGGAAACATGACGGCCGCCGCCGCAATGCTGGGGCGAGCCTATACCTTGGAAGGCGTCGTTGTCGCCGGCGAGCGCCGGGGACGCACCATCGGCGTGCCAACGGCGAATCTCGATGTCTGGCCCGAGCAACTCATCCCGGCAAATGGTGTTTACGCCACCTGGGCGCGGCTCGGCGGCGAGACCTTTCCGGCCGCGACGAATATCGGGCTGCGGCCCACCTTTGCTGGCGATGCCGTGACTGTCGAGGCGCACTTGCTGGATTTCGACCGTGATATCTACGGCGGGCGCCTGGAGCTCACCTTCAAGAAACGACTGCGTCGGGAGCAGAAATTCAGCGGCCTGGACGCATTGGTAGGGCAGATTCAAGCTGACATCGCCGCTGTCAGAAGCATTCTGCAGCCCGAAGAGTCGACTTAATTTCGCCCGCGCTTAGGCAATGGATAGCCGATCCGCCGCAAAAACTCGGCGTTGCTGCGCCAATTCTTTTGCACCTTGACGCGCGTCTCCAAATTCACGCGTGATTCAAGCAATGCTTCCAATGCCACGCGCGATTCGACGCCGATCCGCTTGATCAAGTCTCCGCGCTTGCCAATGACGATGCCCTTCTGCGAGCCCCGCTCGACAAAGATTGACGCCTCTATTTGGGCGCCATAGCGTTTTTCGCGAAAGCGAGTGATCTCCACGGCAACCGCGTGCGGTAATTCATCGCTGGTGAGTTCGATGATGCGCTCGCGGATGATCTCCGCCGCCAAGAATCTTAGATTGGCTTCGCTCGCCTGGCCGGCGGGATAATAGCGTGGACCTCGCGGCAGCAGCGGAATCAGACTCG
Source organism: Chloroflexota bacterium (assembly GCA_026707665.1). Taxonomy (GTDB): domain Bacteria; phylum Chloroflexota; class Anaerolineae; order Aggregatilineales; family Phototrophicaceae; genus UBA6055. The sequence continues at coordinate 52,234 of JAPOWK010000039.1, read as the reverse complement.
CAATCAAATCGGAGATGCCGCGCGCTTCCTTGGCGCTGACCGGCAGCGCGCTCTGATGCTCGCACAAGGAAGCATGCGCGGCGAACTCAGCGCTGTCGCCAGCCAAGTCAATCTTGTTCAAAGCGAGCACTCTGGGCGTCGCCGGCACGATCCGCCCCAAAAGCGCCGCGATGTTTTGATCGCCGGCTGTCGGGGGCGCCGACGCGTCGAGGATCCAAAGAATGACATCGGCGTCTTTCAAGGCATCATGCGCGACCCCGACCATATATTTGCCCAGTACTGATCGTGGCTTATGAATGCCCGGAGTATCAATGAAAAGGACTTGCGCTTCCTCATTGGTGTAGATGCCCAATTGACGCCGACGCGTCGTTTGTGGCTTGGCAGTCACGATTGCGATCTTCTGTCCCAGGATCGCGTTGATCAAAGTGGATTTGCCGACATTGGGACGCCCGACAACCGCAACAAGACCTGAGCGATGATCTTCTCCCCAGTCGTCGCTGAAGACCGAATCCAACTCACTCATTCATACGCCAAGCGCTCAGGCTGTCGAAGCGTGGAAGGCGCTGCAGCAGACGATCAGGATAAGACGGCGCGGCGTCGGCAATCAGCGCGGACAGCGCCGTCAAAGGGCGATCATCCTGGATTTCTCGGTAGACGAAGACGTCAAAGGGGTAGTCGAAGTCCAGTTGTTTAAGCGCAACCATTTCGTCACGTCCATCGTTCAAGAAACCGCAGACATCGGCGCGCGGATAGAGATGCGCGCTGGTCATCAGGAAGTCCCAGGCCTCTTCGCCATGCAGCAGTTCGCCATAGTCGGCGACCACCAAATACGGCACGATAGATAGATGCGGCTTGCCCATGAAGGTGATGCCGTATCGGAGGATCAGTTCGCCGCGTGCGATCACATTGCCCGCTGACAGTTGCGCTGGCGACAGCAACGCATGACCATCGAGTTCAGTGACAATTCCAGAAACCCGCTCGGCGATGGGCTGACGCTGAACCTCAGATTTTCTTTTCATGTTGGGGGCTTAGTGATGCTCGGGTTCCGCCGGAACGTTGATATCATCAAATCGTTCAAAGGGGCGCACCCAACCCAGCCAGAAACCAATGGCGAGGATCAGCAAGAGCAATCCAACGATGAGCGCCAAGCCAAGCGAATGTGTTGATTCCGCGCCCAAGCCGGCGCCGTAAATGACGCCGATGCTGGCGCCGAGGATCAGCAGCGTCATGCCGGCGCCGCCCACCATCGCCAATCCGTATCGCGTTAACCTGCTCGGCTGCGTGGGTCCACCGCTCTGTTCGTCTGCCACTTTGCAATTGCTTCCTATGTGGTACGCACTTCCAATTCCTAGATTTTGCACTTGGCTGCGTATTCCGTCAAGGTTGAGACGCGGTGGAAATTGAGGACATGGCAATCAATAATCTGGTCTCGGGACACCGTGTATCCAGAGACGACTGACATCCACTGTCGGCGGTCGGGTTGAGGCGACCTACGCGACCTACCCAACCTACAAGACTTGTGCGACCATTTGGTCGCCCTTTCCAATAATGTCGATGTCATGCTCTGCCCTATGGCTGCCATACACTTCTCGCCCAACCCGAGGCTTCTGAGGACCTCCTGCATATTGCCCTTCCCGCACGCTGCCGAAGAGGGGGTACCCCTTTCATCTATCCATGCCCTGTCTATACACTGTGCCAATTCAAAACCGATTTCTGGGGGGATGCAGCGAAAAGGTCTTAGCTGTCATCCATCGCCGACGTCTCAAACTCACCTCAAACCGATTTTTTGTCCAAAATCGGCTGTATTGTCCGAAAAATATATTTCTTTGTCCGAAATGGACAATAGCGGACAATGTTGAAACTTTATGCTAACCAGAAATCTGCCGATTGAGAGGAATAGATGAGCGCAAAAAAGGTCCTCTTCATCCGACACGGACAGACCGATTTCAATCTCGAACATCGCTTGCAAGGGGCGCTGCCCGTTCCCTTAAATGAATGCGGGCGATCGCAGTCCAGGGCGCTGGCATATCATCTCAAAACGGATTCAATTGAGGTCCTTTATACCAGTCCGCGGTCGCGCGCGCTGGAGACGGCGCAGATCATAGCCGCGGTCCTAGGGCAAGAGGTCTGTGAAGACGAGCGCCTCGCTGAGATTGCATTCGGCGATTTCGAGGGTCATACCTTTGCCGAGGTCGAATCGCTATTCCCGCTGGCATACCGCAAGTGGGAGTCGGGATATCGCCCGTATCGCGTGCCCGGCGGCGAGTCCCGGCTTGATGTGCAGCGGCGGATGCAGGCGGCTTGGGATGACATCACCGGCGCAACAAACGGGGAGACGGTGGCAATAGTCGGGCACAGCTCCGCCATGATGATTCTCTTCGCCTCGATGTTCGTCCGCTTGCCCGACAAAGCGATGAAGAATACCTCGATAACGACGCTGGAACGCTTTGAGGATACCTGGCGGATTAGCGCCTTTGCCGAGCTGCCACACCTGGCGGGCTAGGCTGAATCGTCACTGAACAAGCTTTCGCTTTTCCAGTATAATCCCGCTCGCAAATCCCAAAGGGTACAGGAGAGGAAACGACGGAATGACGCAACCTATTCGAGTAGCGGTCACCGGTGGAGCGGGCCAGATCGCCTACAGTCTGCTTTTTCGCATTGGCAACGGCGAAGTCTTCGGCGCAGGTCAGTCTGTTGTGCTGCAGATTCTGGAAATTCCGCCGGCGATGGATGCCCTGCGCGGCGTGGTGATGGAATTGGAGGACAGCGCCCAACCGTTGCTTCAGGATGTGATCATTTCTGACGATCCCAAGATCGCCTTCAGAGACGCCAACTGGGCGATCCTGGTGGGTGGCAGGCCGCGCGGACCCGGCATGGATCGCAGCGACCTCATCGCAGCGAACGGACCAATTTTCGTCGAGCAAGGCCGTGCCCTCAACGAACATGCCGCGGGCGATATTCGCGTGTTGACCGTCGCCAATCCCTGCAATTCCAATTGCCTGGTCGCAAAAGCCAATGCGCCCGACATCCCCGCCGAACGCTTTTTCGCCATGACGCGCCTGGACGAGAACCGAGCCAAAGCCCAACTTGCGCAAAAGGCCGGCGCGCAAGTCAGCAAGGTGAGCAAACTTGCGATTTGGGGCAACCACAGCAGCACTCAGTTCCCGAACTTCGAGCACGCGCTGATTCGTGGGCAGTCGGCTGAAGCGGTCATTGGCGATCGGGGCTGGCTAGAAGGAGACTTTATGGAAACGGTTCAAGAGCGTGGCGCCGCCGTCATCAGCGCGCGCGGCAAAAGCTCGGCCGCCAGCGCCGCCAACGCCGCTCTCGATACCATTCGCAGCCTGATAAAAGCGACGCCGCAAGATGACTGGTTCAGCGCCGCCATTCCCAGCGATGGCAATCCATATCGCGTCGCCGACGGGCTGATCTACTCATTCCCCTTGCGAACAACCAATGATGGGACCGTCTCAACTGTCGCCGGACTCGACCTCAGCAATTACGCGCTTGGCAAGATCAAGAACTCCGAAGCCGAACTTCTATCCGAGCGCGAGGCGATTCAAAACCTGCTTTGAGAAATTGCGGATGAGGCGTGGTCAAATTGGTTAGCCCGACAAGCGCTATCCTGGTGCTGTAGCGGCACGTCATATGCCAGCGATTCGGCACTAAACGACGTCTTCGTTCTTGCCTTTCTCGGCGCTGGCTCGCACGAATTCCGGTTCCTCCGGCACGACGGCCGCCATGATCAGGTAGAGCAGCACACCAGGACCGCCAGCGATGGCGAAGATCACCCAGAGCAGGCGTACGAGCGTCGGATCCACGCCAAGATAATCGGCGACGCCGCCGCATACGCCTGCAAGTTGCCGCTCCTTTCGCGAGCGGTAAAGTCGCTTGCTGACCTTGATGTTCATCGCGATTCTTTCTCCTCCCGACTGGCGGCGCCGGTCCTTTGCCCGCTCTCCAAATAATCCGAATGGCGCCGGCCAACATCCGGCTGATCAATGCTCCTTCAATGAATATACGCGCGGTCGGTTCGCTGGTTGCGGCTGCATGCGCTTTAGCGCGTGGCGCCATCGCGCGGAATCCCCAGGCGAAAAGGGCTGTCTCCAATGCCTGGATAAAGCCGCGCCACGCCCCAGAAAGCGCGGACGCTGATCCACAGCGTCGTCATCAGCCAGACGCCGCTGAATGATTGCGCGCGGTCGCTCGCGATCAACTGCAAGCCCAGCAAGCCGCAAGCGGTCGCCATCATCATGGCGTTGCGCAGAAAGCGATAGTCGCTGGCGCCCCAGTGAATGCCGTCTGTGATGAAAGCCAGTGCATTCAGGGGCTGCGAGAGCGCGGCGATGACCCATGCGGTGTAAAAGACGGCTGCTGCGCCGGCCGGCACGAAGGCGGCAAGAACGAGCGGCGTCGCCGCCAGCATCAGGACCAGCATGGCGAATCCGGTCGCCAGGCTCCAGACCGTCGTCGATATTGCCACGCGTCTGGCGTATTCTCGCCGGCCGGAACCGATGAAATAACCGACCAGACTCTGAGCCGTTGTGGCGAGCGCCTCCGTGACCAATGCTGTGAAGAACCAGACCTGACGGATCACCTGATGAGCCGCGCCCGCTTCGGCGCCCATCTGCGTCGCGACTCGCGTGGCGAAGAGAACAAAGATCGTCAGCGAAGCCGACCGAATGAAGAGGTCTCGTCCAACGCGAAGCAGCTTGAATCCATCGCGCCAACTGACATGACGGCTCAAACCGATTCGCCGGCCCAATTCCCGCAACATCCATAGTGCGCCAAGCCATTGACTGGCTGAACTCGCCAATCCCGCGCCGGCGACGCCCAGCGCCGGAAACGCGCCCCAGCCAAAGATGAAGAGATAATCCAGAACGATGTTCGCCAGGTTGATGCCCAGCGCGATCCATAGCGGCGTCTTCATATCTTGCACGCCGCGCAGCGCTCCGAAGCCAACAATGACGATGATGACGGCCGGGGCGCCCGGCACCCGCAGCCGGATATACTCGGTCGCCATATCATGAATAGCGCCTTCCGCCCCCAAGGCATTGGCCATGACTGTTGCGCCCGCAAAGAGCAAGCCGCTGAGCAGCAGGCTGATGGCGACGCCGATCAACAGCGCCAGGCTGACTGCGTTTTTGGCGCCCTCCATATCACCGCGGCCGAAAGTCTGCGCCACTTCGGTCTGCGTCGCAATAGCGAGAAAGTTGAAGACCCAAATCACGGACGACAAGGCGCCCGCGCCGACGCCGAGGGCCGCCAGCGGCGCCGCGCCAAGACGCGCAACCAAGCCGGTATCGACCAGCCCGGTTAACGGCTCGGCTATCAGCGATAGAAGAATTGGCAGCGAAAGGTAAACGATCGTTCGATAGGGACGAAGCAAGAAGGGATGCCGTTCAGACTTAAGTTTCGCTTCGTTCATCGATGACATTCGAAACCGTGTTGCGGGCCGGCATCCACCATGAGCCGACAAGGCGAAGGATTCTCTTGTTTGCCCAGCAGAAGTAGCTCAAAGTTAGACATGCGAAAAACAACCTCGCTGGGAAAACTCCCCTTCCTTAGCTTGCTGGGGAAGGGGCCGGGGGATGGGGTGGAAGATCGGCGAATCAGCGTTCTCATTGCTTGCTTGGAACTACTGAGATATTCAACGGTCCAGCAGCGCGCTGGCGAAATCATGATAGCCATTGACGAATTCGGCAACGCGCAATCGTCTCTTGCCAGGCAATTGCAGTGCAGTCGGAAAATAGAGTCCGTCTCCGGTACCAATCGCGATGTTTCCATCCATTTCAATCACTTGCCCGGCTTCGGCGCGGCCAGCGCCCTGATACCCCGCCAGAATCCGGAGCTGCGCGCCGGACCAACAGGTGTAGGCGCCGGGCCAGGGGGTGAAAGCGCGTACCATACACTCGATCGACTGGGCCGAGCACGTCCAGTCGATTCTGCCTTCTTCTTTCTTGATCCGCGGCGCGTATGTCGCTTGCGAATCATCCTGTTCCTGCGGTTCAATTTCGCCGCTCAAATAGCGCGGCAGTGTCTCGACCAGCAGATCGGCGCCCAGCCGGGACAATTTGTCGTGCAAGCTTTGACCGGTTTCGTCTGGCGCAAGTGGCAGCGCGCGCTTCGCCAGCAGCGGACCGGTGTCCAGCCCGGCGTCCAAGAGCATGATGGTGGCGCCGCTCTCGCAATCGCCCGCCCTGATGGCCGCTTGAATCGGCGCCGCCCCCCGCCAGCGCGGCAGCAGCGACGCATGTACATTGACCGTGCCGTAGCGGGGCAGATCCAAGAGCGACTGCGGAAGAATCTGCCCGTAGGCGACAACCACATGCAGGTCCGCCGCCCAGGATCGCAGCGCCCTGATTGCCGCGTCCTCACGGATGCGTTCTGGCTGAATCAGCGGGAGGCCAGCTTCGCGCGCGAGCGCCTTCACGGGCGACTCTCGCAGGCGCCTGCTGCGGCCCGCGCGGCGGTCGGGCTGGGTGACCACGCCAGCCACCTGATGCGATCCCACCAGGGCGGTCAGGCTCGGAAGAGCGAAGGCCGGCGTGCCCATAAAGACTATCTTTGCCATAGCGCCTCTCATGGCGAAATGGTAGTATCGAAACGTTATTCTATGGGACAAAACGGTCGCAGTCTATGATGCAAAAGGAATGGGTGCAGGCGCAGCAGGCGCCCACGAATCACCTGGCGCGCTATCATGGATTGAGCCCTATCCTCGCGCAGTTGCTATTCAACCGTGGCTTTGAAGACCCGCAATCCGCTCAGGAATTTGTAAGCGGACAAGACCTGAGCGAAGACCCCTTTGCGCTGAAAGATGTGGATAGCGCGGTAGCCCGGATAAACGACGCCATTGCCAAGCGAGAGCCGATCGCCGTCTACGGCGATTTCGATGCCGACGGTGTCTGCGCGACCGCGTTATTGTCGCAGACGCTGCTGGCGCTGGGCGGCGATGTCAGGCCCTACATTCCTAGCCGCGCCGGAGAAGGCTACGGGCTGAATGCGCCCGCGCTGGAGAAGCTGGCGCGGCAAGGCGTAAAGCTGGTTGTCACCGTCGACTGCGGTATACGGTCTGTCGCCGAAGTCGCCGCTGGCATGCTCGCGGGCTTGGATATGATCGTCACCGATCACCACTCTATCGGTCCAGAATTGCCCGCGGCGCTGGCGGTGATTAACCCGCGGCAAGAAGATTGCGCCGGCGAAGAGCGCCTGGCCGGTGTAGGCGTCGCCTTCATGCTGGCGAAAGCGCTGCTGCTCCACCGCTGGGAGACTAAGAGGGACAGTTACCCCGCCGGTTTTCGAATATCGGACCTGCTGGATCTGGTCGCTCTCGGCACAGTCGCCGATGTGGTACCGTTGAATGTCGGCTTGAATCGGCGCCTGGTGAAACACGGATTGGTCACGATCAATGAAATGCGGCGGCCGGGACTCGCCGCGCTGGCGCAGGTGGCGGGATTGAAGCCCGGCAGCATCAGAGCCAGCGATATCGGCTTTGGACTGGGCCCGCGTATAAACGCGGCGGGCCGCCTGCACACCGCGATGGCGGCCTTCGAATTGCTCTGCTCGGCATCAGTCGAAGAAGCGATGCCGCGCGCCCAAGAATTGCACTCGCTGAATGCGCGGCGACAGCAATTGACACGCCGCGCACAAGCGGCCATCAGCGAGCAGATCGGCGAGGACCCTGGCCGGACGCTGATCTTCGCCGGCGATGAAGACATCCAGCCGGGGATCATCGGGCTGGTCGCTGGAAGGCTCGCCGAAGCCTTCTATCGACCGGCGGTAATCCTCGAGATTGGCGACGATGAGAGCCGCGCCTCCTGCCGCAGCATACCGGAGTTCAACATCACAAGCGCCTTGGACGAATGCGCCGACCTGCTCGTGCGGCACGGCGGGCACGCCATGGCGGCTGGCTTCACCGTGCGGAACAGCAATATTGAGACATTTAGGCAGGCGCTGGAGCAGAAGGCGGAAGCCGCTTTGCGCGGGCGAGCGCTGGCGCCAAAACTGCAAATCGACGGGGAAGTTCAGCTCGACGAATTGAATGAGAACCTCCTGCGGGAGCTCGACCTGCTTGAGCCGACCGGGCACGAAAACGGGAAGGCAATCTTCCTGACTCGCGACCTGGGTCTGCTTCACTGTCGCCGCGTTGGCGAGGATGGGCGGCATCTCAAGCTTCGCGTCGCAAATAGCAGCGGCGGGCAAGCCGATGCGATTGGATTCGGACTCGGCGAATGGGCGAGACAAATGCCCCGCCGAATCGATGCCGTATATCATGCCGAAATCAACGAATGGGGTGGACGGCGCAATCTGCAGCTGCAACTGCTGGATATTCGCCCCGCAGCAAACAAGCGCGACCGTGTTTCAGCTTGACCGCCGCGCGCCAGAGGCGTATATTGGGCGAGTTTTATCGCCACAGGGGGAAATGTTGCCGAGTACAAAAAAGCGAGAAGCGGGCGAACTGAAATTCTCTTACGGTGGCCAAGCCGTCATTGAGGGTGTGATGATGCGCGGGGCGCATTCTATGGCGGTGGCTGTACGCGATCCCAAAGGCGAAATCGTCATCCATGAGCAGCCCCTTAGCGCGCGCCTGTACCGGGGGCGCATCGCCAGGACCCCGTTTCTCCGCGGTCTCATCGGCTTGTGGGACGCGCTGGGGCTCGGCATCCGCGCCTTGATGTGGTCGGCTGATGTCGCCCTGGATGAAGAAGAGGACATCAGCTTCAACGGCCCGATCGGCTGGGCGACGATCGCCGTCTCTCTGTTGATCGGCGTCGGCATATTCTTCCTGCTGCCAACGGCCGCCGCGACCGGGATCGGCAACTTGCTCGGTTTAAGCACGGTGGCGCATGAAATCGTCGTTGACGCCGAAGGCAACGAAGTCGCCGTCGAACCCCAAGTTAGCAACTTCCTCGCTTACGAGGCGCTGCCAATCGGTCTGGACGCCTTTCTCATCAACTTGATTGAAGGCGTCGTGCAGCTGTCGATTCTTGTGGTCTATATCTGGTTCGTCGGTCGAACCAATGATGGCCGGCGCATATTCGCTTATCACGGCGCCGAGCACAAGACGATCAACGCTTACGAAGCCGGCGACGAACTGCTGCCGGAAGTCGTCAGCCGCCACCCCATTGAGCATCCGCGCTGTGGCACCGCCTTCCTGCTGACAGTCGTATTCGTCAGTGTGATGCTCTTCTCGCTGATTGGGCGCCCGCCCTTCGCGCTTCTTATTCTTTCACGCGTGCTCTTCATCCCCGTTATCGCCGGGGTCGCCTACGAGTTTCTGAAATACACCGCATCCAATCTCGACAAAGCCTGGATTCGCTTCATGATCCAGCCGAATCTGGCTTTGCAGCACCTGACAACCAACGAGCCCAGCCTCGACATGATCGAAGTTGCGATCGTTTCTTTCAAGCGCGTTCTGCTTTCCGAGGGGATCGAACAAGCGGAGTTTGCTGACATAGCCGAGCCGCGATCGGACGCCGCTGCTTCCCAAGAAAATGCGTAATCTGCCCGCTGCCGGTAGAGCGACCAAACTGCTTTTGATCTTGGCAAGCCTTGGCTTCTCGCTTGCGTTATACCGGCACATCACCGAAATACAACGTGACGTAAACGTCAACATGGGATCGATGGATCAATTCGCATATATGGCTTTCGCCAAGCGAGCCTACGAGTCAGGTTACACATTTACGGGTAATCGTGCCCGCATGCCTCTGTTCCCCTGGGTTCAGGCTCTGTTCTATTCGCCGGAAATGAGCGACGAAGCCTTCTTCGAACAGGGAAAACAGATCAGCGTTCTGATTTCAATCGCTGGCATCGCTGCAATTGGCGCCGCCTTCCTATTGAAGTTTTCCAAATTGTATGCCTTCTATTCCATCGCGGTAATCGCCTTCCTCTGCTTCGCTCTCAAGGCGCCGTGGTTTCAAGCGGAGATCCTCTTCTATACTCTGTTCGCCTTTGCATTCATGCTCGCCGTCGAATCCATCCGCCGCCCCAAGTGGTACAAATCTGTCGGCGTCGGCTTACTATTTGCGCTGGCGCATTTCACCAAAGCCAGCGGACTGCTGGGAATTGCGATGTACGCCGGCAGTTTCTCCGTTGCCCTCTTGGCGGAGATCTACAGGCGCCGCCCGAACTGGCAGGGACTAACCCAAATCATCTTGCTCGCCACAGCGCCGCTGATCATCTTCGTCGCGGCGCTTTTTCCCTACTTCAACGAAAGCAAAGACCGTTACGGGCATTATCTCTACAATGTCAGCACAACGTTTTATATGTGGTACGACTATTGGGCTGAAGCCAAGGAGGGTACAAAGGCGGCCGGCGATCGCGACGGCTGGCCCGATATGCCTGACGAAGATATACCGAGCTTAACGAAATACCTTGAAGAACATACGTTGGCGCAGATTGTGCAACGATTTATCAAGGGCGCGGACCGAATGTACAATAACGCCTGCGGCAGCGCGGACGGTCCGAGCCAATTCGGTCTCTGTGTGCATGTCGGGATTGGGGCTTTGATCATCTTGGCTTGTGTCTACGCCAATTTAGCGGATGCCCGCTTCCGACCGGCTTTGCATGACGTGCAGATATTCGTATTCGTCGCATCGCTCTTTGCGGCGTACAGCTTTTCGTTTATGTGGTTTGCCTCGATAAGCTCTGGACCACGATTTATGCTGATGCTATTGATTCCATTGTTTTGGTCGCTTGGATTGGCGCTGGAGGCGGCGCCCGATTCCAGCAGTAGCGGCCTAAAGGCAAGCCACTACCGGGCAATCATCGCTGTGATGATAGCCATTCTGCTTTCCCAGCTTTACCAACTCGTTGTGGAGCGCGCGCCTCAGCTCTATGGCGGCTTTTAGCTGAAATCAGTTCGCGTAACCCAATTGCTGCATCGCTTCTCCCGCTTCTCGCGCGAAGAAGTCGCGGTCGCGTTTGTCGAACAGCTTCCGCCAGTCTCCACTTTTGCCCAGGCGCGCTTGATCGGGCGCCGCGCCCCGCCGGCGCGTGACTCCTAGTCTGCCCAAGACATTGTCAAGGATGGGCTCGCTATTCTTTGGACCCGGGGTGGTGAGCGGTCGCAAACCATCGTTGAGGCTGACTTGGAGGAATGCGGCCAGCTTCCGCAACGTCGATTCAAAGTCGGTCTCGAGCTCGCTATAGGATAGGGCCAGCAGGCTATCCTTTTGCAGCCAGGAAAGAACATGATGCGCCCAATAACCGGGGCGGCTCAAGGCCGATTCTTCGCCGTTCAACGCCACTTCACTGCGCAGAAACTGTGCGAAAGTCTGATAACGCACCGTCTCGCTGAACGACTGCATATAATAGTAGAGTGAAACCATCACATCACGACCGTCCCGATGCACGTAAATCGTCGGCGAATGCTGCAAGACGGCGCGCACGAACAGGCGCTGGTCCAAGCCTTGCCAGGAATCGGCGGCCGGCAGATCGTGCACGCTGATCAAGACACGCCCATCCATATTGAGCAGCTGCCGGCGAAACTTGGACAAAGGAACGGCGGCGTCGTGGTCCGCTTCCATTTGCTCCAGCGACATATACGAGTCGTTGATGTCCGGGCTATTGTTCCTCAGCGCGTCAATCGTCCACTGCATACCGGAACGACGGTGGCTGGCGATCACGATGGTATTGGCGAAAAACACCTAGGCCTCCACCACCATCCGTTTGAGTTCGTATAGTTTGGTCAATGCTTCCAGCGGACTAAGTCCATCCACTTCCATGGAACGCAAAGCGCCGAGCGCCGGGTTTTCGGGCGTATCAAAGAAACTGAGCTGCTGATGCTGTGGCGCTGGTTTGAGGAGCGAGAAATCGCTGCCACCCTCCTCCAGCTGGGAGAGCAATTCCCTCGCCCGCTCCACCACCGAGCGCGGCATACCGGCCAGCTGCGCCACGTGTACGCCATAACTTTGGTCGGCGCCGCCCGGCAATACGCGATGCAGAAAGACGACTTCGTCCCCGTGCTCCGCCACTGCCACATTAAAGTTGGCGCTGCGAGGAAGGATATTGGGCAGTTCTGTCAGCTCATGATAATGCGTCGCAAACAGCGTTCGGCAATTGAGCCGCGGATTGTTGTGGATAAATTCAATGACGGCGCGCGCAATCGCCAGGCCGTCGTAGGTGGAAGTGCCTCGGCCGATCTCATCCAGGATGAGCAGACTGCGCGGACTACTGCCGGAGAGCAAGCGCGCGGTTTCGACCATTTCGACCATGAAGGTGCTCTGCCCGGCGTGGATTTCGTCCTGGGCGCCTATACGAGCAAATATGCGATCAACCAGGCCAATTGTCGCCGAGTCCGCCGGTACAAAGCTGCCAATCTGCGCCATCAGAGTGATGATTGCAACCTGCCGAATATAGGTGGATTTGCCCGACATGTTTGGGCCGGTGATGATATGAATCCTCGATGCCAGATCAAGATGGCTGTCATTCGGCACATATCGCGTCGAGCTCTCCAAGAGCTTCTCAACCACCGGATGACGGCCCGCCTGAATATCGAGAATGGTATCCTCGGTCAGTTGCGGGCGCGTGTAGCCTTCTCGGACCGCCACGGTCGCCAGTGACAGAAACGCGTCCAAATGAGCGACGGCGCGCGCCGTCCGCCGCAAGCTCAATTGATCCGCGCCAATCTGCCGACAGATATCCGCGAAAAGTTCACGCTCGGCTGCCAGGATCTCTTCCTCAGCGTTGAGCACGCGCGATTCGTATTCTTTCAGTTCTGGCGTGATATATCGCTCGGCATTCACCAAGGTCTGCTTGCGCACATAATCATCGGGCACTTTGTCGGCATGCGCATTTGTCACTTCAATATAATAGCCAAAGACCTTGTTATAACTCACTTTGATGCTGGCGATCCCGGTGCGGCGCCTTTCATGGGACTCGAGGTTGGCGATCCAATCGCGGGCGTCTTGTGACGACGACATAATGTCATCCAATTCCGTCGAGTATCCAGGGCGAATTGAACCGATTGTATTCAAAGTCGCCGGCGGATCATCATTGACCCCAGTCAATATGAGACTGTAGACATCCTCGCAGGGATCGAGACGTTCCACAATCGCGCTCAGGCTGCCCTGCTCGCTGATCAATTCGCGCAGTCGCGGCACGGCCGCCAGGGCCTGCTTCAAGCCGATCAGATCGCGCGGTCCCGCTTTACCCAAGACAATGCGCTGTGTGAGCCGTTCAATATCACCGACTCGCTTGAGCTCTGCCGTCAGCTCCTCACGGAGGATATCGCCCGCCGCCAATGCTTCGACCGCGTTCAGCCGCGCGTTCAAGCGGCTAATCTCAAGCAGCGGTTGGCTTAGCCAATCGCGCAGCAGCCGCGCGCCCATCGCGGTCACCGTCCGGTCGAGAATACCGAGCAAGCTGCCCTTGGTCTTGCCCTGGCGGATCGTCGATACCAGCTCGAGATTGCGCCGCGTGAATGGATCCAAGACCATGAAGGCGTCCGTTGAGTAGGAACGAATCGTCGTCAACTGCTCAAGCGATTGCTTTTGGGACGTCCGCATATACTGAAGGATGCCTCCGGCGGCTGACACCGCGTCCTGGCTGTCTTTCAAGCCGAAGCCATCAAGCGTCGCCACGCGAAAGTGATCACAGAGGAGTTGCTCAGCGCCCGCGAATTCGAAGGTCCAATCCTGGGCTGCGCTCAGATGGATGCCGTCGGGCAAGGTCACTCCTCGCTCTACCCAACTCTCCGGCATGATGACTTCGCGCGGTTCCAGCCTTGAAAGCTCTTCAAACACTCGCATTCCGACATCGGCGCCGCTGATCTGGGTCGCGCTGAATTCCCCGGTGGAAATGTCGGCGAAGGCGATGCCGGCCCGATTCCACTCGCCCGATTCAACATCGCCGACCGGCAAGATACCCATCAGATAATTGGCACGGCCCTCCTCCAGCAATGCCGGTTCAACGACAGTGCCCGGCGTCATGACGCGCGTCACCTCGCGCTCGACGATGCCCCGGCCCGTTGGCTCCGTCACTTGATCGCAAACGGCGACATGAAAGCCCTTCTCGATCAATTTGGCGATATAGCCATCCACAGAATGATAAGGTACGCCCGCCATCGGGATCTTCTCGCCACCCTTGCGATGCGCGCGCGACGTCAGCGTAATGTCCAACTCGCGCGCGGCCACTTCGGCATCCTCGTCGAACATCTCGTAGAAATCCCCCATGCGGAACATCAGGATGCAATCGGGATATTCACTCTTGATTTCCAGATATTGCCGCCGCATGGGCGTTACACGAGCCATCACGAGACCCTGCCAGCGCAGTCAACGAGCTTATCTATCAACTCAATCTATGTTATTGTAGCAGCGTCAATTATCACCTACAAGCTGCCTGGTTGAGCTTGGCGTTCGGGCATCTTGCGTAACGTTTCGCAACAAGACCGCGCGATAACAGCCAACTTGGAATGCGTGTAAACGAGGAACATGCATCGTGCCAAACCAGATTATCGCCGTCGATTTGGGCGGGACACAAATTCGTACCGCCCGCTATGACCTCGATCTTAATTTGCTGCAGCGCGAGAACACGCTGACTCTAGCTCACTTAGGCGTGCAGCCTACAATTGAGCGCATGAAAACCTTTGTACGCAAAGTTAGGCCAGCCCGCCGCGATGAAATCCTAGGCATTGGGATCTCGTCGCCAGGTCCGCTGAATCCCTTCACGGGCGTCATTGTCGCGCCGCCGAATCTGCACGGCTGGCTTGATGTGCCGCTGCGCGACATCATGGAGACGGAGTTTCACGTGCCCGTGTTTATCGGCAATGACGCCAACGTGGCCGCCCTCGCGGAAGCCTTCAAGGGCGCCGCTCAAGGCTGCCGTCATGTGGTCTATATCACCGTCAGCACCGGCATTGGCGCCGGCATCATCTGTGATGGCAAGCTGCTGTTGGGGCGCGAAGGTCTGGCGGCTGAATTCGGTCATATTCCCATCGTCCTTGAAAACGGCACGGTGTCCTCGGTCGAGCTGGAAGCGGCGGGACCCGAGATTGCGCGCCGCGCCAAGCGCGCGATTCAGGAAGGCGCCAAGTCCAAGGTTTTGGACATTGTCAATGGCGATCTGAACCGCATTGACGCCAAAGCGGTTGGGATAGCAGCCGCGGCCGGCGACCAATTAGCGATCGCGCAACTGGCTTATGCGGGCCGCATCATCGGCTTGGGCATCGTTTCCATCTTGCACCTGTTCAATCCCGAGGTCGTTGTCATAGGCGGCGGCGTCAGCAAAACCGGCGACCTACTGTTCGCGCCGATGCGGGAGACAGCGCGCGCGCACGTGATGGATGAAGCCTACATCGAACACCTGAGGATTGAGCAATCGGCTTTGGGCGATGACGTGGCTCTTGTCGGGGCGGCCGCGCTGGTGGCGACTGACGGCGGCAACCTGGACATCAGCGAGCTGGACCAGCGTTTCTGAGCTGATTGTGGGCACAGGTCCGTCCCGCAACAATCATGACCATTCTCTGGCGTGATACAATCGAACTATGTTGATGCGACCTGACCTTCGAACGCAGCAGCGCGACTTTCTGCTGGAGATTACCCGCGCCATCACCGCTCAGCTCGACCTTGGCGAGGTGCTGCGGCGCGTATTGCATGCCTCGCTGGTCATGCTGGCCGGTCGCGTCGGCGTGGTTGCCTTAAGCGACAAGCATGACGGCTTATTCTCGGTGCGCGCCTACAGTGGCATCGCGGCTGGCGATGTGCCAAAGCTCAATGACAAGCTGCAAGAACTGATGAACCCGCAAGAGGCCGGCGGTTTCAGCCGCGAATTTCTGAATAGCAAACTGCGTGAAATGGCCGATGTCATTGATCCTCGCCTGGCGCAGTCGATCGCTATGCCGCTTGTCTTCGCCCAGAATCCTCTAGGACTGCTCATCGTCTTTCGCTCGTATCAGACCGGCATCACGCCCGAGGATCTGAATACGCTGCAGAGCTTCGCCGATCAAGCCGCCATCGCCGTCAACAACGCGCAACTTTATGGCGAAATCAACCAGGAACATCAGCGGTTGGAAGCGATCCTGAACAACAGCGGCGACGGCGTCTTCATTCTGAATCCCGATCTCACGATCCAGCAAGTGAACCTCGCCTTTGAGCGAATGACGGGTTGGCGCCCCGTGGACGCCATTGACCGTCCCAAAGGCGATGTCATCGTTTGGGACAGTTTGGAGGGTCCCGATATTGAAGACGCGCTGGACGCCGGTTGGGCGCAGGCATACTCAGCCGACGGGCGCCCCGATTCAATCACCGTCGAAGGCGACCTGCTGCGGCGCGATGGTATGAAGATCAGCATCGGTATTACCTATGCCCCGCTTCTGACCGCCGACGGGCGCCTCGAAAGCATTATCGCCAACGTCCGCGATATAACCAACTTCCGCAAGGCGCAGGAGATGCAGTCCGTTTTCGTCTCCACCGTGCACCACGAGTTGCGCACGCCGATCGCAATCATCAAAGGCTACGCCAGCACACTTGGCCGCGACGATGTGGAATGGGATAGCAGCGTCATCCGTGAGAACATGGCGATCATCGAAGACGAAGCTGACCGACTGACCGATCTGGTCGAAGATTTGCTGACCGCTAGCAAAATCCAAGCAGCGCGCGAGCTGCGGCTGCACCTTGCCGACACTGATCTCCGGTCCGTCGCCGCGCGTTCCGTCGCCCGGCTGCAGAGCCAAACCAATCACCGAATCGTACTCAGCTTCTCAGACAACTTCCCCCTGATTCCGGGTGACGAAATGCGCTTGCGTCAGGTTATTGAGAATCTTTTGACCAACGCCATCAAGTACTCGCCCGAAGATTCGACCATAACCGTTGGCGGGCGCTTCACCGAAAAGAGCGTGACCGTCTTTGTGCGCGATGAAGGCGCCGGCATCGCGAAAGACCAGATCGATAAAGTCTTCGAGCGCTTCTATCGAGTCGACGACAAGCTGACGAGCCGAACCTACGGCACGGGCCTCGGCCTCTACCTGGTCAAAGCGATTGTCGAAGCGCATGGCGGCAATATCTCGGTGAAAAGCCAGGTCGGCAGCGGCTCGACATTTTTCTTCACGCTGCCGCGTGATGAGGCGTCCGCATCAGCACAATTATTTCGCAACATTGTTGGCTGACGAAATACCGACGCTGGGAAGCGAGCTATGGTAAACTTGATTAAGTTCGCTATGCTTTCAGCAAATGTTCGTGCTTAGATAGAAGAGGAAACCTATGCGGCTGCAAGATGCTGGGGTAGATGCCCGTCGGATATTGACATTTCTCTTGCTTTCAATGGCAGTGCTGCTGGTCGCGTCGTCGGCGTTGACACAAGACAGCCCGGTCATGCAGGGTTTGGCAGTTGCCAGAGAAATCGTAGAAGAAGAGCGTGGCGAGCCGCTGCGGCTCGTTCGCTGGCGCTTTTACGAAGACAATTGGAGCAGCGAGGCGAGCGTGCGGCTGTATGGCGCTTTCGGCATCGACAGCTGCGCCTCCGGGATACCTTTTGCGCGCAAACGCGCAACCATTCTCTTTGGCTGGACCTATAGCTTGCTAGATGCCTCCGGCAAGGAGTATCAAGCTCGCGTCAGCTATGACCTGGCGCAATCGGTGATTTGCGACGAAGTCCGCATCCCGCCTCAGTATGCGCCGGAACCGACACCGGTGCCTCCGCCGGCGCCCGCGCCTGAAGCGGCTGCGGAAACAGCGGCGCAGCCGGCTGAGAGCCAGACGGTCGCCGTCGCGCCGATCGCCAGCACAGCCAATGTCGGCGGCTTTGCTCTTGGCGGCCATGTTGCCGGTTTCGACGGCGGGGCGATCAATGCTATGAGACAAGCGGGCATGACCTGGGTCAAGAAGCAAGTGACGCATGGAATTTCCGACGGCGCCGGCATTATACCAGCAGCCCACGGTCAGGGATTCAAGGTCTTGCTGGGCGCACTCGGCAGCAAAGACCGGTTGCGCGACAACTTTGAAGGCTACGTTGCTGAATTTGCTCAGTATGTTGCTCACTTGGCGGGCCAAGGCGCTGATGCTATCGAGGTTTGGAACGAACCAAACATCCAGCACGAGTGGCCCAGCGGTCAGATAAATGGCGCAAGCTATACGCGACTTCTGCAAGCAGCCTACCAGGCCATAAAAGCAGCCAATCCAGCAACAATTGTCGTTAGCGGGGCGCCCGCGCCGACAGGATTCTCCGGAACTGGTTGCGAGGCAGGAGGCTGTAACGACAACGTGTTCGTCGCGCAAATGGCGCAAGCAGGAGCTGCCAACTATATGGATTGCGTCGGCGTCCACTACAATGCTGGCGCCGTACCACCGAATGCCACCAGCGGGGCGCCAGTGGGCAGTTCAGGGCATTATTCCTGGTACTTGCCGAGTATGATGCAGGTGTACCGCAGCGCCTTCCCCTCGAAGCCGCTCTGCTTCACTGAACTGGGTTATCTTACCGGCGATGGTCTTGGCGGACTTCCAAGCAGATTCGCATGGGCTTCGGGCAATACACTGGCGGAACAAGCCGCTTGGTTAGCGGACGCAGTCAATGTAGCGCGCGGCTCGGGTTATGTGAACATGCTGATCGTCTGGAATGTGAACTTTACCGCATGGGGGGGCGACCCACAAGCCGGCTACGCGATCATTCGTCCCGGCGGCGCTTGCCCCGCTTGCGGCGCGCTGCGAGCGGCAATGGGCGGCTAGCGGCTTACAACCAATCAAGATCTATAAGGGCGACTCATTGGGTCGCCCGTTGATTTCCTAGTTTCTTGGGCGAGGGCGGCGGCATTTTCGCGCGTGAGTCTGCAGATCGCTGAGAGGCGGGGGATTCAACAATCGCCCGGACAACGCGCGGAACGGGGCACGCCTTTGGTCAGTCGTCCAGGCTCAGCAGCCAGAGATCGTCGAACAGGCAGCCGGTTCTCACCTCATCGTAATTTACCGCCGCAATGCCGACGCCTCCGATCCGTGGAATGCTGTCGAGTGTGCCGACATATCGCTCGTCGAGATAGTAGCGAATGGTCTCGTCGCCGACGATGACCAGCAACTCATGATCCTCCCCGTCCGCCACGCCCTGATTCCCGTATATGCCGGGCTCGAATCCAGCGACCGTGCGGCGAGAGACCCCATAATCACCATGGCTGGTGACATAAGCCAGGGTGTAATTGTCGTCATCGTTGTAATGGAAATACAGTCCGCAGCCGCCGTTCTGTGCCGAGCGCACATCAAGTGTCAGCGACGCGCCGATGGCAAACTGAGCGAAGCTGAAATTGGAAGCGATTGGCAATCGCGATATGCCAGCGCGCGCGCGCCTGACCGAACTTTCCGGCACAGCAAGCTTGATTTCGCCGCCGACCGGAACGAGTTGCTGACGAGCCAGCGTACTCGCCATCGCGTAGTAGCCCCGGGCCACTAAACGCGGGGGGAAGATCAGGCGCTCGCCGATGCGGGTCGGCGCTGTCACCAAGGTCTCCGCCAAGACCAATGACACGGCGCCGCCGATGCGCTCGTCCGTCATCAGCGCGACGCCCAAGCTGCCGGGCTTCAGCGGCGCCCGATCCCAAGCCGAGCCCACGACCTGGCCATTGTATACAACGTCAAAGTGCCCGCCGCTGACCAATACGCCCAGCCGGAATTCCCCTTCCCCCGGACGGATCGCCGGATGGGCAGTCCACTTGCGCAATGGCGTAATTTCTTCGCCGTCTACACGATCCACGCGCCAGAAGCCACGTTTGCTCAGCAGCAGGCGATGGTATTTGCTCGGCGACAGATAACGGAAAAGTAGACCGACTTGCCAAACAGCGGGCGAACTCACTTGGCCAAACGCGATTTCGAAGTACAACTCATTTTCGATCGGGAGATGCAAGCCGACCAAGCCCGCCGACTGCGCCAGCCCCCGCATATCCAAGGCGAAGGCGCTGGATTCGGAAACGTTGACCGCCGTATCACTGTAAACAATTTCCCAATTCGCGCTATCGACCGGCGCCTCGCGCAATATCAGGCGATCGTAACCGGGCAGCACATGAAGCCGATAAGCGCCGGCGCTGTCGTCAAAGGCGCGCACCACGATGGCAAAGGTCGAAGTCCTCGGCATGACAAAGGCTTGAATCGCCGCGTCTCGCTCGGCGGGATGATCGTAATCATCGTTGCTTACCACCAGCCGTCCCGCGTGATCGTAGATCTCCAGCAGCGGGTCGAGACCGTCGCTCAGCGATTCGACGCGGAAGGAAAGCAGCGACAGTTCAAGCGCCGTCAGAGAATAGCGATGAGTTTCGCCGGCGGCTAACGCGCCTTCGACCGTGCTGCCGACCCGCAACACGGTATCTTGCGCGACTATTGTGGA
Source organism: Chloroflexota bacterium (assembly GCA_026707665.1). Taxonomy (GTDB): domain Bacteria; phylum Chloroflexota; class Anaerolineae; order Aggregatilineales; family Phototrophicaceae; genus UBA6055. The sequence goes on along the minus strand of JAPOWK010000039.1, from coordinate 31,936 downwards.
GACGCACCCCAGCAGGCAGGCGATGCAGAACAGGATTCTGCCCGGTGCGGTCATTTGTCTTTCGGCATCCAGGAGGTATAGGTATCGGCCAGATAATCCAGATACGCGTAGTAATCTTCTTGCGACATCTCCGCGCCGAGCTCGCCCCGATGAAACTCCGCCTGGGCGATGCGGCGGTAGTTGCCGGCTTCGCGCAGGTCGCGCCCGTCTTCATTCTTGCGCTTTTTCTTGCGCTGATACTGGAGCGAAAGACGCGAGAGCGGCAGCGCCTCAAAGTCCGCTGGCGAGACGATGCTATAGGTAACGATGTACTCGCCGTCCTGCTCCAGCGCGTTCGCCACAACATACCAGCCCTTGGGCACGCGTGGATGTCGCTTCGCCTCGAAATGCCACATGAGCAGATTGACGTTTTGCGCCGCGTCGATGGAGCCCTGTATCTTGCTGCCGCTGACCAGCTTGATCATGTCGCCCGCGAATTGGATGGCGCGATTGCTTGGCCAGTAGGTCTTGGTCAGATAATCGGCGCCGTAAGTCAAGAGCACTGCCACGAAGAGCGCCGCGCCAATCGTGATCAAGCCGCCCTGGGGGATGATACTGCCGATAAGCAGGTAGCTGACGAGCGCGCCGACAATGAAGGTGACACAACCGACCATGCGGACGCCCGAGTGCTCCCGGTCCACCTCAAACTCGATATTGGGGGCTAGGTCTGGCGCGTTTAGCATGGGCAGTCTGCTTCTCTTTACGTGCGTATCCACAAGGGGAAACGGAGGATGTTATGCGAACATCATAACGCAATTCATTGATGATGCAATAGTGCCGCACCCAGCCCATGCGCTAAAATGCCAGCGGAACGTAGGCGATGAACGCGACATCGCAGCGCAACCATGTTATGCAATTGTCCCGTGCAAGTTGGCGGCAGGCGTTTGTTTTATGTTAGCGGCACTTTGCTTCGGCTCGATTTTTGGTTTGCCCTTCATCGCCTGGGGTGTCATTTTGATCGTCGACCGCGACCGAACCTGGCGGCGAAAACTGCAGCGCAGTCGTGACGAGTCGCCGCCACGGCGGACGCGCGCCTGGGACCAGCGTCAAATCATCTATGGATCGCTTCTCGTGGTTTTCGGCGCGACCGTCCTCTTGCTCTTCAGCATCTTCAATTATCTGGCGCAGGCGATATCGCCGCCGGCGCCCTTCTGAGACTCGGGCGAGCTATCGGCCGGCGAACTGCTTCCACCAGATGCCGGTGCACTCCGGCACGATCACCGTGTCACCATCCAGACACTCGTCCGCCATCTCATCACCGAAGAAGAAGCGCATAAGCTCGTCGGCTTCTTGCGGGGAGCCGAAGTGAAAATCAGTGCGGATCCAGCGATAGGAGAAGCCATGTTCGCGCTCCCAGTAATCATACAATTTCGCCAGCTTTGGCGAAGGCGCCAGAGGGTGTCGCCTGCCAGTACCCATCGTCTCGATGAGAATGGCGACGCCGCCCGGTTTCAGGATGCGCTCCATCTCGGCGAGCATCATGTCAGTTTGCGCAAGCCAATCCTGTGGATACCAGCCGACGACGTGAGCAAAGCTCCAGCCTTCAACGACCAGATCAGCGCAGCGCGAAGCGACTGGCATGCGCCCGTTGTCGCCGATCGCAAGGCGCCAATTGGTCATGCCGCTTGCGCGCATGCTCCAGTCCGCCTGTCTTAGCATTGACGGCTCGATGTCAAAAGCGTAGACGCGATCAACGAGAACAGAGAGGAGCCTAGTGATTCGACCAGTGCCCGCGCCAAATTCAACCACTCGCAAGCCCGCCAGGGGACGGATATCATGCAGCGCGGCAAATAGGTTGCCATGCACATCTTCACGCGCCACCAAACGATCGAACTGATGAGATCGATAACGGTAGATGTCCTGAAAGAAATCTCGCCGCGCAGACACTGTTGGACTCGTGAATTTTTGATTCGCTCAGGCGCTGAACTCGATCAGCAGTTCCTCAAATCGCTCCCGGTTGATTTGAGGATATTTGACCAGTTGCGCCCTGAAGACACGCATGTAGCGGGCGATCTGCGGGCGGGTATAGGCCTCGAATCTTAGCGTGACGGCTGGCTGTGTATTGCTCGCCCGCACCAGCCCCCAGCCCTGATCAAAGTTCACGCGCGCGCCGTCGACCGTCACGACTTCAAAGTCGTTCTGCAAGCTTGCCGTCATCTCGTCGATCATCTTGAATTTCAGATCGTCCGGCGCGGACAGCACAATCTCCGGCGTCGCCACCAGTTTGGGAATCTCCTCAAATATCTCGGCGATCGTCAAATCGGACTTGCTGATAATTTCCAGCGTCTTCAGCGCAACGAGCGGCGCGTCGTCAAAGCCGTAATAGTCTTCGCCGATGAAGAGATGTCCGCTGACTTCGCCGCCCAGCAAAGAGCCGATTTCATTCATCTTCTGCTTCATCAGGCTGTGGCCCGATTTCCACATAACTGGCTCGCCGCCGTATTTTCTGATCTCATCGGGCAAAGCCTGCGACGCCTTGACATCGAAAACGACCGGCGTATTGGGGTGTCGGCTCAGCAAGTCGCGCGCCAGCAGCGCCAGCAGACGATCGGCCGCGATATGATGCCCGTGATTGTCGATAAAGCCGCAGCGGTCGCTGTCGCCATCGAAAGCCAGCCCCAGATCAGCGCCCAGCTCGACGACTTTGGCTTCCAAATCGCGCGTCATCTCGGGATCTTCCGGATTGGGAAGATGATTGGGAAAGCTGCCGTCCGGCTCGCAATAGAGACATTCCACATCCAAGCCCAGCGCGGTCAGCACCGGCGGCAAATAAGCGCCGGACAAGCCATTGCCGGCGTCCAAAACGACCTTCATTCGCTTTGTCATCGTCACCTTGCTCTGAATCGCCGCCATGTGCCGCTGGATCATGTCGAAATCCTCGGCGATATCCGGCTGACCCTGCGCAAAGGCTTCGTCACGGATGATGCCAAGCAGGTCCTGTATTTGCTCGCCCGCGAGCGCCAGCCGGCCGTACGCCATCTTGATACCGTTGTAGCGCGTGTCGAGATGACTGCCGGTGATCATGACGCCGGCGCCGATGCCGTCATAGGATGACGAGGCGAAGTATACAGTCGGCGTGAGCACCTCGCCGATATCGGTGACCGGCAAGCCGGTGGACGCCAAGCCTTTGATGACCGCCGCTTTGAGCGGGCCCGAGGTGACGCGATTGTCCGAGCCGACAAATACGCGCTGCGACTGAAAATGACGAGGCAAATATGTTCCAAGCGCCTTGCCAACCAGCAGGGCGACGGCCGGCGTCAGTTGCGGCGCGTCTCCAGCCGCGATTCCGCGGATATCGTACTTGCGAAAAATCGAGGTATCGATCGCTGTCATTTGTCTTTCTTGCTCCTCAAATTGGATTTACCGAACGCGCGCCCGTCAAAACTGTTTACAAAACGCTCGCGCGCGCCCATTCTCAAAAAACAAGGCAGGCCTAGTATCGGCTCTGCCCCCTTAATCCATGAGCGCCATTCAGGAAAATTCAGGAATCAAGCACGAATTCTTCGCCTTCGACTTCGGCGGAAAATTTCAAGCCACCGCCACGCTTTCGGCTGGAACTGATCCGCACTTCTGTGCCTTCCGGCGGATTGGCGCGCAGCAGAAAATCGGCCAAAGGCTCTCGCAGATTGCGCCGCAAGATCCGACGGAGTGGACGCGCGCCGAATTCCGGTTCGTCATTCTGCGCGAGCAGCCAGTTTTTGGCGCCTTGCGTAAAGGTCAAAGTCAGTCCACGCTCGATCGCCAGTTTGTTTTCCTTCTCGATCAACAGGTCCAGTATGAGCACGAAGTCGTCGTCGCTCAGCGCATTGAATAGAATCACTTCATCAAGCCGGTTGATGAACTCGGGCCGCAGAAATTCCAGCACTTCCTCCATGATCATCTCGCGCAAGTCTTCGGTGATATGACGCACCATCAGATGCTCGGAACCGATATTGCTGGTCAAAATCACCACCGCCTCGCTGAAACGCGCGATATTGCCGCGCCCATCGGTAAGGCGGCCCTCTTCCATCACTTGCAGAAGCACGTCCATGATGCGCGGGTGCGCCTTTTCGATCTCATCCAGCAGGACAATTGTATAGGGCTGCTGTCGTATTCGCTCGGTGAGTTGCCCGCCTTCGTCGCTGCCGACATAGCCGACAGCCGAGCCGATCAAGCGGTTGATGCTGCTTTCGTCTTTGTATTCACTCATGTCGAGCGGGAAGAGGTTCTCTTCGCTGCCGAACATGAAGTCGGCTAACACGCGCGCCAGCTCCGTTTTGCCGATGCCAGTCGGCCCCAGAAAGAGAAAGGCGCCGATGGGACGCCGCGGATCCTTGAGCCCGACGCGAGCGGTTTTGATTGCGCGGCTGACGGACTGCACCGCCTCCTCCTGCCCGATCAAGCGCAGCCGCAGATGATCTTCCATATTGGCGTAGCGCAGCCGCTCATCGGCGCCCAGCTTGGCGACCGGGATGCCGGTCATTTGGCTCGTCACTACGGCCACATCTTCGACATCTAGCGAGGCGTCATTGTTTTCCGGCTTGAAAGCCAAGTCATCCTGTTTACCCATGTTGACCATCGCGGCGGTGCGATGCAGCAACTGTTCCGCGCTCAGCGGCAGCGGGCGGATGGTGAGAAAACGCTGAGCCATGCGCGCCGCCATCTTCAGCGCATCGTGATCCACAGCGATTTCATAATCCGATTCCAGGTGGGGCGCGATCGTTTCCAGAATGCACACGGTTTCGTCGAGCGACGGTTCGTCCACGCGGATGACCTGGCTGTTTTCCATGATGGCGCTGACGCCCTGAATCCGCTCTTCAAACTCCTGCACGCTTGTGGTGCAGATGATGACCGGGTCATCACTCAGGAAAGCCTTTTGCACCAGCGAAGTCGCTTTGTTGAAGTCGGCTTTGATCGGACCGCCAAAGAAACGATGAATCAGCGGCAGGAAGAGGATACCGCGTCGCGCCGCGCTCATGCCCGCGCGAAAAGCCTCCTGGTCGCCATCAAGCAGCGCCGTCTCGCTGATCTGCACGAGATTCGAAAGCCCGGCCGGGCCCTTTTCCTCTGCCATTAGCAGAGCCAGGCTATAAGCCAGCGTGCGTTTGCCAACGCCATCGGGACCGACCAGCACGATATGGCGATTGACCGATTGCGTCAAAACGTTGATGACGTTGCGCAGCAGATCTTCGCGAAAATGGACCGCGCGCAACAGACCGCGTTTCGCCCGCTTGACGAAGTCCACGGTCGTGCTGTCTTCGCGCGCCGGGATGATTTTGCTGGCGTCGCTGTAGGCGTCCTGTATCGCCTTTGGCGTGATGCTGAATTGGCGCAAGATGCCGCCGGTGCTCACCGATGATTCCGCCAAGACAGCCAAAGCGTGGTCGGTGTCGATTTTCTGCTCATTCATCGAGTTAGCGATCGTAAGCCCGTCATCCAACAAGACGATGGCCTGGCGGCTGAGCGAAACCTTGCGGTTGCCGATGGCGACGAAATCAAGGCTGCCATCCGGATCCCGCCGCGATTGCGTCGCTACCTTGACTTGCCGCTCAAGGCGCTCGAGATCGACGCCGCGCGACGTCTCGAACATCTTCAGCATGCGCCAGGCTGCTGTGTTTTCTCGTCGAAGCAGCGCCAACAATACCATCTCCGGCATGATCGACGACTTGCGGAAGTCCTTCAACATCGGCACCGCGTCGTTCAGCACGGCGTCCATATCCTTAGAAATCAGATCGGGATTAAGCGTAGACATCAGCCGGCGGAATCCTCTGCCTTTTTCTTCACCGAAGCTCGGCCAGAGCGCAGTATCATTATAGCTTAGCGCGCCGCGCCGCGACTAGATTATCTCGTGCCCCTCGTATGAATATCGTCAGAAATTGGGCGGCGACAGCCGGCAGCCAACCCCACCCCCGAAGGTCAATGTCTACGTGACCCGGCCCCCTCCCCGACGAGTCAGGGAGGGGGAGCTAAACACGGCGGGATACAACGCATCTTTTGTGGGCGGCGGCTTTGTCGCACGTGTGTCCGCATGTGTTCGTGCTGCGCGGTCGCCGCCAAGATCAGTGAGACAAGCCCGCCCGCGCCAATTTGAACTTAGAGCTCGTTTTTCTGTACGAACATAAAGTGTAGAAAGTTGTACAAATCCTCACCGGCGAGCAGCCGCGGCCGCGCGCGCTCGTCGATGATGCCGGGGAATAGCTCGACGGTGAGCAGCTTGCCTTCATAAATGTACAGCGTATCGAGGAAAAAGCGGCGATTGCCCCACGGCAGCTGATCGAAAAACAGATTGCCTAAACCGTAATGGATGAAGGCGGTCTCGCCGCGTCGCGTCTGATAAAACTCGACGGTCATCGGTTTGTGTTCGGCCGTGCCGATCACGATATCGGCGCCCCATTCGGCATAAGTCTGATAGTCAAGGCGCTGCTGATGCATTGGCTGGAAGGCTTCAAACTCGCGATAGTGAACGCTCATGAGCACAAGATCAACTTCAGCCGCCAATTGTGGCAAGGTTTCGCGCAGCCAGCCGCCGCGACAATAGGCATTCCCGGGCCGCCGCCCGCCGAGCGCGTCCGGGTCGTCATTGGCGAAGGCGTAGTAAGGACCAATATTGTTGCATGCCAGCCAGCCGATTCGCGAGCCGTTGCGCTCCAGGATCAGCGGTTCTCGCGCCTGTTCAAGGTTCCGTCCGCCACCGACCAAGGCGTATCCCTGTGCCTCGAAGTAATCCAGGGTATCCTCAAAGGTCTGGTAACCAAAGTCGTTGATGTGGTTGCCGGTGAGATCCACCACGTCCACATCCAGGATATCGAAAAGCCGCGCGTGTTCGCGCAGCATACACATGCTGTTGACCCCGCCCAACTCGGCGCCGGTATGCCGCGGGCAAGTCGGCGCGATCGAGGCTTCGTGCGTGATATGAAAATAATCCGAACGGCGCGCGTAATCGCCAATGCCGCTGGCCGCCCGCTCGACACCGATCGTTTCGACCGCCGGCAGCGTGTGACGCGCGATAGCTGTCGTGCCCGATAGCGTGATCCGCGTCAGGCTTTCGCTTCTGTAATTGGGATTATCGCTGCGAAAGACCAAAGGATAACGCGACAACTGATCGACGACGGGGATGTCATCCAGCCACAATGGACGAAGCCGCAAGTGAAGCTGGTCAAAGGGCACGAGCGTGAAGCTTCGTTTATTGCGCCAGAGCGCCGGAAACAATCTAGAATCGGGCACGATCTGAGTATGGGAATGCATAACAAAGCCGCGCCGAAGCAATCCCTCCGCGTTGGATTCGCTGAGGACAAGGCGCTCGTCGAGCTGGCCGCCCAGCAGATCTACAAGATCAGCCGAGTCAATCGACGTGCGCAAGGCGCCGAAACCGGCCGCCGGCAGCCACAATTCAACGCCGCCTTTCGCCTCTTGCGCCGCCGCTGCGGCAGTGGAAGCGCTACCATCAATCGCCCTCGTATAAAAATTGAGATAATCCTCGATGTATCGCCGCCAGGTCGCTTCGCTGTGGTCACCGCCGGGCTGGACGACATACTGGTGCGAGACGCCGCCCTTGCGCAAGATCACGTGCATACGATCGATCCCGTCCGCGGCATGATCGTTCGTGCCTCGGTCCATCCATAGCTGCAAATGCGTATCACGACGCAGGCTCTGCGCCAGATCAAGCGGGTTGTCGGCCGGCTCGGCGTGCTCGCGGTCAAAATAGGGACTGTGACCGCCGATGGCGACGAACTCGTCAGCAAAGCGCAAGCCAAGATGGTAAGCCCAGAAGCCGCCGCGCGAGATGCCGCCGACCGCGCGCGTTCCGTTGATGCGATAACGCTCCTCCGCCTGATTCACCAGGTCGAGCAAGATCCTGTCGTAGCTGATGCCGTTGAAGCGATTTTTGTTCGCGATCGATCCACCATAAGGCATCAGAACGATCATGGGCGGAGCGCTGTCTTGCTGGATGGCTATTTCCAGCTCGTTCAAAAAACCCAAGCGCGTCCATTGACTGTCGTCAGCGTCCGAGCCGTGCAAGAGCAAAAGCAGTGGATAAGACTCATCCGTCGCCGGATAACAGGGCGGCAGATAAATGGTGTATTTCCGCTCATGGTCGGAGATTGCGCTGAAGTATGTCTCGCGCGAGATTGTGCCGGCTTCGGTACAATCCTTGTTTTGCGCATGGTGTCCTGGCGAGAGCGCAAGACAAGCAATCGCAACGATGACAGTTGCAATGATTGACCGATACAAGATGACTCCGTTAAATGAAATGACGTACGAATGATATGGGCAATAATAGCAAATGGCGCCGGGAATGGCAGAGGCGAATCAGCCCTCTTCCGAGATTTCGCCGAGTCGATAGCCGATCCCTCGCACATTGACGATCAAGTCAATGTCCCCGAGGCGCTTCAGCTTACGCCGCAAGTTGCTGACGTGTGGACGGATCACTTCGCGCGCTTCCGCTTCTTCCGCATGATAACCACGCACTTCGCGCACCAATTCATGGCATGAGACGACGCGGCTGCGGTGCGCCGCTAGAAAGAGCAGCAGGTCGAATTCCGTCGGTGTCAAGCCGACCGACCCGGCATCGGACTCGATCTGATACTTGCCGGGCAAGACCGATAGCGAACCGAGGCTGATGGCGTTGCCGCGCGGGGGCAAGCGTTCACGATCCTTAGCAACGCCAGACTCCAAATCGTGCTCGGCAGGGGCAGCCTCAGAGACTTCCCGCGCCAATTCCGAGACCGTTTGTTCAATGGTATCCAGCAGGCGGCGGCGGCGCATCAGCCTGCGCGCGGTCTCGATTCCGCGTTCAACACTCTCGCGGATATCTTCGCTTGAGCACGGCTTGATCAAGTAATCATGCGCGCCGTGTCGCAGAGCCTGAACCGCCGATTCAACATTCGCCTGCTCGGTCATCAGCACGACCATAGCATCAGGCGACACCTTCTTGATGCCTTGCAGCACTCTGACGCCGTCCATTCCCGGCAGGTCGACTTCACAGAGGACAAGGTCGAAGTCAGACTTGTCATAACGTTCCAGCGCTGCTTCTCCGCTGCTCACTTCAGAAACCAGGTAGCCAACGCGCTGCAACGCTTTGCTCACGGTGTAGCGGTTGACGCCGTCGTCGTCAACGAGCAGAAGTCGCATGAGCTGTCTCTCAGCCATTATGGCCACCAGGCCCGATACGGAAGGTTACTTCAGATTATATCGGATGTCGGCAGAGCGTGAAAACGTATTGACCGTTATTTCCAATGCCGAACTCGCTGTTCAGGCGAGTGTAAGCGTCATGGCGTCGGCATCGCGCAAACCATCGTAAGCGGTCTCTGCCAGATGCCAGGTATCGCCCAAGCAGATCGCGATGATTGCGCCGCCTGCACAGATCAAAGGAATGCGACCGCGGATCTCGCGCGGGATCTTTCGGTCAATCATCCAATGTTTGATTTTGCGCGATCGGCCGCCCATCCCTTTTGGCTTGAAGCGGTCGCCGGGACGCCGAGTGCGAAGGCGAAGCTTGAGACTTGCCGGCAGCCGCAGCCTGACGCCTTCGTCAACCGCTTGATCATCGAGAGACAGACCGATCGTCAATCCCCGAAACAAGAGCGGGGCCCCGAGCCTTAGCGGTTCGTCGGTTTCGATCGGGACCAAGCGATATTGTTCGCGCTCATCAACTGCGTCTTTCCCTTCGATAAAAAGTATGTCGTAACCGATGCGCATCTGAAGAGCGCGCGTGATGTCACGGCGAGAGCTGGTAGCTGCTTCGCGCGACCAAGCGATCAAATCAAGGGTTAGCGCGTGTGAGAGAGAAGCGCAGCCGCCGGACAATTGGCGAACGGCTCTTTGGATGAACCGCCGCTGCAGCGCCGGATGCAGGGCGGCGAAGTCGGCCTTCTGAATTTGCCAGCGGTCCGGCTTTACTGTTACCAACGGCATCACAGTCCGTTCAACTCGCTCGGCAATATAGCGCTCATCGACGCTGGCGGAATCGGCCAAGCGCTCAAAGGCAGCCAACACATCAGGATTCAGACGCGTCAATCGGCTGAGCACTTCGTGGCGCAGGAAATTGCGGCGGTAACCGATATCGGCATTGCTCTCGTCAACTCGAAACGGCAACTCATGCTCGTGGCAATACGCCTCCAACTCGTCCTTTGCGATGCTTAGCAGAGGCCGGACCAGGCGAATTCCGGCATGGTGAGGCATATCAGAGTGGACTCGCATGCCGCGCAATCCGCGCGCGCCAGCGCCGCGAGCGATGTTCATGAGAATGGTCTCGGCCTGGTCAAGCGCATGGTGACCGACGGCGACGCAGCACGACCCCTGTTGGCGCGCGACTCGGGCAAGAAAGGCGTACCGGGCGCGCCGCGCCGCTGCCTCGATGCCGATTCCCCATATTGCCGACAGCCGGGGCACGTCCGCATGACCAAGGGTGTACGCGAGGCGCCAGCGTGACGCCAAACCAGCGACCAAGTCCAGGTCCAGTTTCCCGGCTTCGGCTCGAAGACCGTGATTGAGAGAGGCGACATGCAGGTCGATTCCGAGCGCGTCCTTTGTGCGCGTCAATAGGTGGAGCAGAGCCACCGAGTCGCTGCCGCCGGAAACGGCGACGATTACCAAATCTCCGCAGGCAATCGCATCGTGCTGACTCAAGGTATTCAGAACCGTATCGAGGATCATCGCGTAATTGGTTGAAAATCACCGCCGCCCACCGAATGCAACCCAATCATAACCTGGCGCGGTCATCTTGTGAACGATGCGCGAATCGGTGCTATATTTGATTGAAGCGAAGGAACGAAATGCCAGCGTTGGCGTAACGTTGGGCGTGGTAAATATTCGTTAATGTTGAACTATGATATAATGCGCGGCGTACGCGTTTCGTCGAGGATTCATTAGTGCTTAGTCCCCTAGACTTCCTCTTCGGGCTATTTTCGCTCGACATTGGCATTGACTTGGGTACCGCGTATACCTTGGTGTATGTGCGTGGTAAAGGCATTGTCATCAACGAGCCCTCTTTCGTAGCGATTGACCGCAAGACCAGAGCGCCCATAGAAGTTGGCGCGCGCGCCAAAGAAATGTGGAGCAAGAATCCGAAAGATATCTTGATCGTCCGTCCGCTGCGCGATGGCGTCATCAGCGAATATGAAATCACCGCGCGCATGTTGGATTATCTAATCAAGAAAGCGCATGAGCAAAGCTGGGTGCCTGTGCCTCGCCCGCGCGTCGTGGTCGGTATACCGAGTGGAGTCACCGAGGTCGAGAAACGCGCCGTCATCGAGGCGACGCTGGACGCTGGCGCCCGCGAAGCCCACCTCATTGAAGAACCGGTGGCAGCCGCGATCGGAGCCAATCTGCCGGTGCTGGAGACTCGCGGCAGCATGGTGGTGGACATCGGCGGCGGCACGACGGAAGTCGCGCTGTTTTCCCTGGGCGGCATCGTCATCAGCCGCTCGATTCGGGTGGCGGGCGACGAAATGGACGAAGATATCGTGCAGCACCTGCGCAACAAGCACAATTTGCTCATCGGGGAGCCAACAGCGGAAAAGGCGAAGATCGACATCGGCTCGGCGTATCCCCTGCCGCAAGAGCGCACCTACATGGTCAAGGGCAGAAACCTGAACACCGGTTTGCCCGATTCTGTCGAGGTCAGTTCCATCGAAATCCGCGAAGCGATAGGCGGCTCGGTTAGCATCATCATTGACACGGTGAAGGACGCGCTTGACGATACGCCGCCTGAATTGGTCGCCGACTTAATGGAAAGCGGGATCACGATAGCTGGTGGCGGCGGTCAATTGCGCGGTCTGGACGAACGCCTGCGCGAAGAAGTCAATATCCGTTCCTGGCTAGCGGATGACGCGATGACGTGCGTCGCCCGCGGCGCGGGCCGCGTTCTAGAAGATTACAACAACCTGCGCCGTCTGCTTACGGGACCCGAACGCGGCAGCACTCGGCATTAGCCTTGGATGCGCGTGTATATTTTACGCGAACGGTAAGTCGCTCCCTCCGGTCTGAATCAGCCCGCTCTGCCAAACCTTTGTCGCAAGCCTGTCGAAAGATTCCGGCGCAAATTGATGGACACTTGATTCTGCCCGAGCCAAGTTCTGTCTTGCGAGGGCTTGTGCTAACATAGGGCTAACTGCGCGTGCGGGAGACCCATAGATTGAGAATTACTCGCCAACCCAGCCGAATACTAGCGCTGATATTGATGCTCAGCTTATGCGGTGGCTTGGTGACGCTCAGCCTTGCTGGCATATTGGCGCCGGCCGAAGCAGTGGCAGCCGCTCCATTGAACGGGCTCTCGGGCCTGTTTAATCGCGTCTCGCTTTCGATCAATGCGGCCTTCGAGGAACTCAACAGCCTGGGGCAGCTTCGGGAGCGGATCGCCGCGCTGGAAGAGCAACTCGCCCGCCGCCAGATCGAGTTGATCGAATTGCGCGAGGCAGCCAGCGACTACGTGCGCCTGCGGGATTTACTCGCGTATACAGCGCCACTGGAGAATCAGGAATTCCTGCCCGCAGACGTCATCGCCATCGAACAGACGGGGATCGCGCGTAGTATTATCATCAATCGTGGAACGCGCGATGGCATTGCCCCCGGCATGCCGGTCACAACTGAACTGGGGCTGGTGGGCAGAATCATTCGCGTCAGCGCCAACGCGGCGCAGGTGCAGTTGATCAACGACGAGAACAGCGCCGTCAGCTCCCGTTTGCAGACTACGCGCGCGCATGGCAGCATCATCGGACAAGCCTCCGGAGTGCTGCGGCTCACGATGGTCGACTTGGACGAGGCGATTGAACAAGGCGATCTCGTCATCACCTCGGGGCTGGGCGGCAATTTTCCGCCCGATATCGTGGTCGGCCAAGTGACGAGTGTGCGCCAATTTGAGTTTGAACTCTTTCAAGAGGCGGAAGTTCGCAGCCTCTTTGACTTTGACACGCTGGAACTGGTGCTTGTCATCACCAGCTTCGAGCCAATCGACCTGATGGTATTCGAGGATACGGGCGAGAACTGATATGGGCCGTTACTTGTCCATAGGCGTGTTGGGCTTGGCGACGGCGCTTTCCGCCAGCTTCATTCCGCAATTTATCGCCTTCGTCGTCGCCTTGCTGAGCAACTTCACACCGATTCTGAACAATACGCGCGGTCATCCGAGCCTGGTTATGCTGCTGGTGATCTGCTGGTCCCTGCGCTCCAGCCTGGCGGACGGCTTCGTCTGGGCGCTCGTCGGCGGCATCTTGCTTGACTTGCAGTCAGTCTTGCCAATTGGCACATCTTCGGCCGCGCTGGTTCTGATCGTCTTCGTCGTTAATGGCGTCGCCCAACAACTGCTGCGCCTTCGCTTTGTCTTTTTGCTGGCGATTACGGCGATCGCAACCGTTTCCATGACGGCGTACACTGTCGTCGCATTGTTTCTGCTCGGCCACTCCTACGATGTCCCCGCGTTGATCCGATTAATGCTCTTGCCGACGCTGATTTACAATCTCATCGCTGTATTACCGTTGTACGCCTTCGTTCGCTTGGCACAGCGCCGGCTGGAGGGTGGCTTGCAGATTGCGCCTCACAGCCTTACCCTAGGCACGGAAATGGTTGGCCACGAGTGAAATCCAACCGACTTGTTCCTTTTCAGACTTGGCGCTTGACCTTCTTTCAAGCGGTTATCTTTGCCGTATTCCTGATATTCGGTATCCGCATGTACGAATTGCAGGTAATTCGGCATGACGAATTTGAGATTGAGGCGAACGATCTTCGTTTCAAACGTCTGCCCATTCCAGCCAGGCGCGGCGCAATATTTGACCGCAACGACAGACGTCTCGCCTTTAATGTGCCAGCCTACAATGTGACCATTATTCCGGCTCAACTGCCCGGCGACGTAGAAGCGGAACTCGATGTTTACAACCGCCTGTCGGCATTGGTTGGCGTCCCGCCGACGCGCGAAATCGCCGAACAATCGGGTCAATTTGTCCGCAGCATTCAAGACTTGGTCGAAGAAGGCGAAGGCATTGAGCCATTTAGACCGGTCATCGTCGCTCTTGATGTCCCGCAGTTAACCGCGATGCAAATCCTGGAAGAACGCATCTATATGCCCGGCGTCGATGTGGAGCCGATCGCGGTTCGGGAATATCCAACTGGCGCCTTAACAACGCATATTATCGGATACATGGGTCCGATCCCGGCGGAAGAAGCGGACGAGCTGATAGCGCTGGGATACAATCCCGCCTTCGACCGTATCGGATACGAAGGCATAGAGCGGTACCTGGAAGCGCGTCTGGCGGGCCAGCGTGGTTCTATCCTCCGCGAGGTTGATGTCGCGGGAGAAGTAGTCAAAGTCGTCGGTCAAGTCGATCCGGCGCCCGGGCAGAATGTGCGGCTGACGATTGATAGTGATTTGCAAGCATTTGCCCGCCAGGCGCTAATCGATCAGTTGGAGGAACTCAACAGGACGGCGGGGCGCGCCGTATCTCAGCAAGGCGTCGTCATCGCCATGGATCCGCGCACTGGTGAAGTTCTGGCGCTGGTCAGCTATCCCAGCTACGACAATTCCCGCTTCGCCCGCGCGATTGATGTCGAGTACTTTTTGGAAATCGTCGCCGATCCGCTCTTTCCCCTCTTGGACAAGACGATCAAGGGACAATATCCACCGGGCTCCGTCTGGAAGGTGATCACTGCGGCCGCGGTCTTAGAAGAAAAGGTGATTGATCCCGATACGCTGCTGCTGGATGAGGGTCAGCTTTTGGTGGAGAACCGCTATGCCCCTCTCGATCGCGCGGCTGCGCAGAGATTTGTCTGCTGGCTTCGCAGCGGACACGGGCGCGTCGATATGATCCGCGGCATCTCCTGGAGTTGCGATGTTTACTTTTACCAGATCGGCGGCGGGAATCCCAATCTTTCTTCGCAGACCATTCGTCCGGGCGGCCTGGGCATTGACGATCTCTTCCGATATGGCACCGCTTTTGGCATTGGAAGCGAATTGGGCATTGAACTCCCGTTTGAGAATCCCAATCGCATGCCCGATCCAGATTGGAAGCGCCGCAATCAGGGCGAGAGCTGGTCGACGGGCGATACCTACAACGCGGCATTCGGGCAAGGCTACGTCAACGTAACACCGCTGCAACTAATATCGTCCGTGGCCGCCACTATCAACGGGGGCGTTCTTTATCAGCCGACGGTAATCCGTGAGTTTCTCGATGAAGAACGCCAGGTTATCGAAGGATTCCAGCCGAAAGTATTGCGTACGATCAATCGCGACTTGATGAATCCCGGCGAGGAGCTGACCTTGCTGCTTCTTGAGGATATGCTGATGAAGGGTGAATCGAGCCTGGCATGCGTCTGTGAGCCAAATTCGGCATGGTATGACCCGTTTCGCTGCGATCCGGACGGTTATCGCAATACAGTTGACTTGAATCCTGACCCGGGCATTGAAGACTTGCAGACCTACCGCATTCATATCCCACTGAATTACAGCTTTAACGGCTCAGTATGCCAGCAAGTGAGATTTCGCACGGTAAATACGCCCTACATTCCTCCCTTTGTCACCGCGGGCACGCTTGACTTGGTGCGAGAAGGCATGCGCGAAGCGGTCATCGGCGAAGGCGGAACGGCGCAGCCGGCGACGCTGCCATTTGTTGAAGTTGCCGGCAAGACCGGTACAGCCGAATACTGCGATGACAACGCCTGGGCGCTCAATCTGTGCGTCCCGGGTCAATGGCCCGCGCACGCCTGGTACACCGGTTACGCGCCCTACGATGAACCGGAGGTCATCATTCTTGCCTTTGTATACAACGGTGGCGAAGGCTCGCAGGTTGCGCTGCCGATTGTGCGCCGCACCATGGCAGAATACTACCGGTTGAAGGTTGAGCGCGATGGATTGCCCTTGAGCGCATCGGCCGTGGCAGGCGAGGCTTAGCGTGCGGCGGCTCTCAACTGGACAACGACTCCTGCTTCGAAAGTGGTTTCCGGCATGTTTGTCCGCCGCGATCGCCTGGCTGCTGATGCTCATCGTTGGCGAAACGCCGATCGCGCGCGCGTCTGGCTTGGCTCTCGCCATCTTTGGCGTGACGGCTGGAATGCGCCAAATGGGGTTCGTCGCTTCCATCGCCGGTGGCTTGACGCTGGCGCTCTGTCCGGTCTTTTGGTCACAGACGGGCGGCGATCAGTCGCAGTCGACGACATTCACTCTCGCCGCCGGCGCCGCTGGATTGGCGATGCTGGCCGCGACTCGCCTGCTCAAGCGCAGCGACCTGGGAATCGGCTTGGGCATCGTCCTCTTCCTGCTCATATTCTGGAGCCAGATCGGCACGGCCCAGAGTCTTCGCCTAACCGGCTTGGTAACCGCCTGGCTGCTATATTTGCTGGTTGACATGATATTGCTCACGAATCCGCGCCCGGGTATTCAGCCGGCGCAGAAGCCGAAAACCTGGCATACTGCTGGCCTGCTTTTTCTCTTCGCCGTCGGCGCCATTAATGATCCTCTTGTTACCCTGCTCGCGCCGGCGCTGCTGCTCGCCTTGTTTCTATCGTATGCCCGGCTTTCCGCGCCTTATTGGCTCGGCATTCTTGCCATCACCGCCTTTGGAAGCTATTTGCTCATTCGCGCCTACGTCTTTCCGGCGCCGACTCCGCTTGATATTTGGGGCTGGAGAGAAGCGGCGAGTTGGATTGAATTGGGACAGTTGGTGATCGCCCAATTCAGCATCTTTGGCATCGTGCTTGGCGTCATTGGTCTGGCGCGCTTATCACGTTGGTATCCGCCGCTTGGCACCGTAACTATGATCGCATACGCCGCCTACATTTGCTTCGGCTTGACTTACCGTGGCAGCCATCGTGAAGTCCTGCTCATTCCGCTGTTCATCATCCAGGTCATGTGGATGACATACGCCGTCAACACAATCGGCCAGTGGGTGAACAAGTCACTCGGGGACGATTCGGGCCGCTGGATTCATATCGTTTCGTCGCTCTACTTTGTGCTTCCCGCATTTCTCTTCCTGGAATCTGTGCGCAGTTCGATCAGCTGATGCGCGTTGGCTGGGCGCTGCAGAGCCCGCAGAGCGATTCCCGTTCCGTAGGGCATTAGTGGGTTTTTCTTATCGGAGCCGCAGGCGCGGATTGCAAAAGCGAGTATATTAAAGTCAGCGCAGTTAGCGACGCAATTCGCCCAAGCGGACACGACCCAACATGCAAGAAGAACTCGTTGCCATCAAAGGCGTTAATGACGGCTTGTTGATATCGCTCAGCGCAACCGAAAGCTGGCAATCCGTCACCGATCAGCTTGCCGCGCGAATAGACGAAAAGGCGCCATTCTATGCCGGCGCCAACATCACCGTCGAGCTTGGCGAGCGACCGGTACCCAAGTATGAGCTCAGTTCCTTGAAAGCTCTGCTTGAGCGCCGCGGCTTGACGCTGTCGCTGGTGCGCAGCGAAAGCAACACCACGCAAATGTCGGCCGCTTCGCTTGATGTGCCGACGGATAACCACCACGCGGCCCCCATAGCGCCCGAGCCGGCGCTGCTCGAGACCGCACCGGTGAATCCCGAAGAAAAGGGTACGCAGGGCGTACTGTTCCGCCGCACGCTGCGCTCCGGCCGGACGATCCACAGCGAGGGCCATGTAATCGTTTTCGGCGATGTGAATCCGGGCGCGAAAGTGATTGCGGCCGGCGACATCATCGTTTGGGGAAAACTGCGCGGCTACGTTCATGCAGGCGCAGGCGGCGATGAATCCGCCATCGTCTGCGCTTTGGAAATGAGCCCCAGCCAACTGCGCATTGCGGAATACGTTGTCACGTCTCCAACGGGCAAGCGCAGGAAGATTAAGCCGGAAGTCGCTCTCGTGCGCGGCAATCAGATCATTGTGGAATCTCGAGAGTAGACCGAGAAAGGACGCCGAATGGGAGGGAAAGTCGTAACGATATCGTCGGGGAAAGGCGGCGTGGGCAAGACGACCGCCACCGCCAACCTTGGGATTTCCCTGGCGAGCCTGGGCAAGAAAGTTGTCGTCATAGACGCCGATATCGGTTTGCGCAACCTGGATGTCATTATGGGCTTGGAAAACCGCATCGTCTACGACCTCGTCGATATTGTCGAGGGACGGAGCAAACTGCGCCAGGCGATGATCAAGCACAAGAAGTTCGATGATCTCTTTCTCATCCCGGCCGCGCAGACGCGAGACAAGATGGCCGTCAGCCCTGATGATATGGTGAAACTGACTAACGAACTTCGCGAAGATTTTGACTACGTCTTGATAGATTCCCCGGCGGGCATTGAGCGCGGCTTTCGCAACGCGCTGGAGCCAGCCGATGAAGTCCTGATCGTGACGAATCCGGAGGTCTCCGCCGTGCGCGATGCCGACCGCATAATTGGCTTGATCGAGGCGGCCGACAAAGGACCAGGCAAGCTGATCATCAACCGCCTGAAAGCCGATATGGTCAAGAAGGGCGAAATGCTCTCCTCGGAAGACGTTTTCGATATCCTCGGCTTGACGATTATCGGCATCATCCCCGAAGACGAATTGGTCTTGTCTGCATCCAACAGCGGGGTCCCGGTGACGCTCAACATGCAATCCAAAGCCGGTATGGCTTTCAACAATGTCGCCAGGCGCGTCATCGGTGAAGATGTGCCCTTTATGAATCTCGATGAAAACCTCGGCATTTTCCAGAGACTCGTCGGTCTGCTCAATGGTCGGTAGGCGCTGCAGCCAGAACGGAATCAAGACCAACGTGAACGAACAAAGGAATCTCTCATGACCAATCTACTGAGCCGTCTGTTCGGGCGATCGAAAAAAGGCAGCGGCGCCACCGCGAAGGACAGGCTGCGCTTCGTCCTGCAGCACGATCGAATCAATCTGCCGCCGGAACGCATGGAGGAGATGAAACGAGAGATCCTGGCCGTAATCGTCAAGTACCTCGTTGTCGACCAGGACCGGGTGGAGATAGACCTGGAACAACGAGACCGAACGCATAGCAAGCTGACGGCTGAGATTCCCGTCGCCATTCATACGCCGGCCTCAGCGAATAAGGCGGTCGAGAGCACAGTGGCGGCGGCCGATAGCGCGGGCGCAAACGGCGCGAACAACGGCGCCAACGCCGACGCGGAGAAAGACGACACAGTTGATGAGGTGGACAAGGCGGAAGCGCCGGACGCAGCGGAAGACGCGAAAGCGGACAAGCGCGGCAATGGCGAATCAGAAGCGGATCGAAAATCGTAGCTGAATTGTAGCAGGCGGGCAAGCGGACGTAGGCCTCGCGGTCCGCAAGCCATTCCACTATCGTGGGCGTATGTAGACTATCCAAGTTGGAGGCCCGCGGCCTACATCTAGACTTGTCTTGGTGATTCCCCTCTCAATATAATGTGCATGTGATTGGATGTAAGCAGCGATCCGCATGATCGAAAGCGTCAGCGTCTGGCGTCGATTTGACTATACCTTGTTCGCCGCCACCGTGGTGCTGGTCGTGTTCGGCATTCTAATGATCGCGAGCGCGACACAGGACGCCATCGACGATGACATCATCCGCCGCGTCCCTGATCAGATCAACTTCGCGATCATCGGTTTCATCGTCGCGATCATCATGGCGACCATTGATTATCGCCTGCTGGGAAGCCTGAGCCCCTGGCTTTATGCGGGCATCGTGACGGTGCTGATTGTGGTGGTCGCCTTTGGCGTGGAAGGGGCGGGCGGCGCCAGGCGATGGTTGAATATCGGCATCCGAATCCAGCCTTCCGAAATAGGCAAGATCATCCTGATCATCACGCTCTCGCAGTATATCGCCGAACGCTATCTCGAGCTGGGCAAACTCTCCACCGTATTCCGGACGATAATTCACGTAGCGATTCCGGCTGCGCTGATCTTATTCCAGCCGGACTTGGGCACCACCCTCGTATTTCTGTTCATCTGGGCCGTGATCGTCTGGTCGGCTGGCTTGAGGCTGCGGCACATTGCCCTATTCCTGGTCACGCTGATGGTAGCTCTGCCCATCATCTTCCCGCTAATGCAACCGTACCAGCGCGCGCGTATAGAGACGTTTATCAATCCAGATTTGGATCCCGACGGCGCCTACAATATCAATCAGGCGCGCATCAGCATCGGTTCGGGCGGCCTCCTGGGCAAAGGCTATGCGGTCGGTCCTCAGAATACGGGGCGCTTTTTGCGCGTGCGCCACACCGACTTCATCTTCAGCGTCATCGCTCACGAATTCGGCATGGTCGGGGGAATCGCGGTTATTGGAATGTTCGCCCTGGTCTTGTCGCGCATATTGAAGGGCGCGCGCGAAGCCAGCGATCCCCTCGGCAGTATGATCTGTTATGGCGTTGCCGCCATGATATTCTTCCAGACGACTGTGTCTATCGGCATGAATCTGAATTTGATGCCCGTCACCGGTTTGACCCTGCCCTTTGTGAGCTCCGGCGGCACGTCGCTGCTGTTCACCATGGTGGGCATTGGCCTCGTTGAGAGCGTGATCGTTCGGCGCCGGCGAATCATCATTTGACCGTATTGGATGCAGCCTAGGCGATCTCATCAGCCTGACCAATCGTTGGAGGATGCGAATTGACTCTGCCTTCCGCCCGACCAGTGCGTACGCGTTACGCCCCCAGCCCGACGGGACCTCAGCATATCGGCGGCATCCGCTCGGCGCTTTTCGCCTGGCTTTACGCCCGTCGCCATGGCGGGCAATTCATCCTGCGCATTGAAGACACCGACCGCAAGCGTACCGTTCCCGGCTCAGTCGAGATGATCCTCAACGCATTTGACTGGCTAGGAATGGACATCGACGAAGGTCCGCGCGAGGGCGGCGCTTCTGGACCCTATGTGCAATCGGAGCGGCTTGAACTGTATCAGACCTGGGCGAAATGGCTGGTCGAAAATGGCTGCGCTTACAAATGCTTCGCGACGGCGGAGGAACTCGCCGAAATGCGCAGGGCGGGCGGCGGCTACGATCGACGATACCGTGATATTTCCGCCGCCGAAACCGCCGACCTGGAAGCGCAGCGGCTGCCCTATGTCATTCGCTTCAAGATGCCGCTGACCGGGGTTACCGTAGGCAATGATATGATCCGCGGCGAAGTGGAATTCGCCAACGAGCAATTGCAGGATGCCGTCCTGCTGAAATCGGACGGCTTTCCGACTTATCATCTCGCGCATATCGTTGATGACTATCACATGCGGATTACGCATATCACGCGCGCGATCGAATGGCTGCCCTCTTTCCCGCTTCATATTCAAATTTGGAATGCGCTCGGTTGGGAGAAGCCCCAATTCGCCCATTTGCCGGTCCTGCTGAATCCAAATGGCAAGGGCAAACTCAGCAAACGCAAACAGCAATTCGCCGATGCCGATGGCAAAAGCGTCCCGGTGCTCGTGCACGAATTCATGGAGGCCGGTTATCTGCCGGCGGCGGTGATGAATTTCTTAAGCAATATCGGCTGGAACTATGGCGGCAACGAGGAGATCTTTTCGGCCGCCCAAGCGATCGAGCGATTTGATCTCAAGGATGTCAACCCGGCCAACAGCGCCTACCCAATCGCCAAACTGGATTGGCTCAACAGCCAGTACATCCAGCGCGCCGATGTGGCAGAGCTCGGCCTGCTGCTAAAACCCATACTGGAAAAGGCCGGCTTTGAGGTTGTTGAAGCGCGCTTGAAGCGGGTCGTCCCCTTGCTGCAGGTCCGCCTGAAGTCTTTGCAGGATGTGGTGCCGATGGCGGGTTTCTTCTTCGCCGACTGGACCGCCTTCGAAGCGCCGCCGGCCGAGATTCTAATCCAACGGAAGACGGACCGACAGAGCACTGCGGACATCTTGCGCGGCTCGATTCCGCTATTGCGGCAGCTCGAAAGTTTCGAAGCCGATATTCAGCACGCGGCGATGCGCGAATACGCCAAAGCGACCGGCTACAAAAATGGCCAGGTTTTTGGTTCGCTCAGAGCCGCCGTGACCGGACAGAAGGTCTCCCCGCCTACCTTCGAAACGATGGAGGTGCTGGGCAAGGTAGAATCCATCCGCCGGATTGAACTCGCATTGCGGTCATTGAGCGATGGCAAGGAATGATGACAAATGCCCCGGGCTCGCTTCCGGGCAGGCCCAGCG
The DNA here is from genome assembly GCA_026707665.1 of Chloroflexota bacterium. Taxonomy (GTDB): domain Bacteria; phylum Chloroflexota; class Anaerolineae; order Aggregatilineales; family Phototrophicaceae; genus UBA6055. The sequence goes on along the minus strand of JAPOWK010000039.1, from coordinate 9,868 downwards.
CCGCGCGCGAGACTTGAAATCAGCTTTGCCACATGCTAGGATATTTACCTAGGATTGGGAGATAGTTTAATCGGCAAAACAGCGGACTCTGGATCCGCCATTCCTGGTTCGAGTCCAGGTCTCCCAGCACACCAAAGAGCCAGCCGTTCTAGCTGGCTCTTTCTAATTCGGATGCCAGCGCATTTATCGATTCCCGCGCCTTACGACACGGACAGAACCACAAGCTCGACCCACTTGCGAAACTCCTCATGCTGCGCGTTGTAGAGCAAGCGCGTGCGCAATGGCAGCGCCAGCCACATGTAAGAGAGTTTTCGCCGTTCTTCGCGCGTCGTGTGATCGACAATTTCACGATACCAGTAGGGAAAACGCAAGAAGATATGCGGATGGTTCAGAATGCTGTCTTTGATGCGCCAATATAGCATCACGAAAAGGACAAAACAGAAGACGCCTATTAATATGAGGAAGGAGGACGGCACCAAAACGATGAACAGCAGATAAGCCAGGACGCCGCCCCAGGCCAACGATTCAAATAGCGGACTAAATCCCACTTCATCGCCATAGCGCTGAAAGGCCGTAAGGATCGGTTCCTTGTAATAACCGAGCGTCACCAGACAAGCGCGCAAAAACAACACCGTGACAGCAAACATGAACACCGGCAATACCGTAGCCATCGCCCTATCCCGTTGACTTGCTGAGTCGAAGTGGTGCGAGCATCGAAATAGGCATCTCCAGCGGGCTAGCCCGCCTCCTGATTTGTTGCAATGTGGAATCCATGTCTGAGGTCGCCCGGGACGCGCGCCGAAACGGCAGAATCAGGATATGGCGTGCAGGGCAATGGGATGGCCCAGCACTGATTCATACCAATAGGGACATGGACAATTAGGCCGCGCTCGGTTTCGTATCGCTCGTATTCTGGCAGGAAGGGAGCGTGAAAACCGTCGTATGGTCCCGCCGGCACCAGGATTTCTTCGTGCCTTACAATCAGAAACACGACGTAAGCCAGGCCAATCAAAATGACTGCAATCACAGCCAGCACCCGTCGACGCCAGTCAATCCAGCGCCATGCCAGCAAGGCCATCGTCATCGACAGGGCGGCAAAGCTCCAAAGGACGTAGCGCACGTATTTGTCCTCCGGCACCGTGACAAACCAGAATGCCAGCATGACCATCAGCGGGAGCAGCGCCCACCAACTTAAGGATCGCGTTTGACGTTCGGGCCGGTACTTCCGAGTTCCATAGAAATAAAGGGCGAGCGCAATAACAGAAACGATCGTCGGCATGGACGTTGGGAAAATGTTGCCCGCGAACTCTCGCAGCCAGGGACCCAGCCACTCCCAGGATGACAGCACGTCAGCAGGATCGCCCCCTCTGAGACGCGTGTTGGTGGCTAGGGTGCGCTGCCGGGCTTCGACTTGATCCGCCGGTATCGCCCAGTCGACATTGAACCGGCCAATCGATTGGGGGTAGGCGACATAACCGCTCGTAACAACGCCTCGCGCCATCCAAGGGAGCAAGAGCATCAATCCGACCACAAATATCAGCACAAATGTGCGTTGAATGCGCCGGGCGCCGGTGCGCATTCCACCGCGTCGCAGCCAGACGGCGAGCGCAAGCGCGGCAGTTGCGATTCCGTACACAATGAAACTCTGCTTGACTGTGAAGCCGGTCAAGATAATGATCGCCAGTCGATAGACCAGATAATCGCGCGAGCCGCTGCCCGGACGCCAATACTGTAGAAAATCGAGCAGATAGATCAAGGTCAAGAAGCCGATCAGATCAACCACAGTATCGGTCAAGAAGTGCGTGATGCCGCCCCAACGCACCGTCTGAAACAAGATGAACGGGATCGTCGCCGCCGCAAACACGCTTGACCAACGCGCGTCCTCCGCCACCTGCGACCGCAACAGTTGGCTCGCCGCGCCCAGGGCATAAGCTAGGTAGACCGTCAACAAGAGGCCTGTTGCGATGTAGACGGATCGACCGGACCAGATAGACGTATCCAACAGGGCGTCATACAAATAGACCGAGTGATTGAAAGCCAGCGAGGAAAACAAGTTTCCCAAGCCAGGTATGATGGGGAAGGAATCGATCCAAGATACTGCTTGCATATCGCGAAAACCGGTGTCGTATGCGATCGGCATGCCGAGCGCTCGATTGGACATCCAAAGCGCCGAGATGACAAATGGAAGCAGAAACATCCAGTTGCGCAATAGACGGCCAACCAGGTCGGCAATACAGTGGCGCCGCACGATAAGCAAAAGCGCCGCGACAACGGCAAAAAGCAGCGCGAGCACATCATTTACCGGAAAGGCAAAATGCCAGAATTGCATGATGCACAGGGAAAGAGCCCAACCCAGCCAAAAGCTGTCCAACCAAACCCAGCCGGAGACCAGTGGCTTGCCCAGCACCTGCAAAACAGCCAAGCCTAAGCCGCTGAAGAGTAGAAACAGCAGCAGCCAAGTTAGCAAAACGCCGCCCATTGGTGGTACGAGATCCAGCATTTGCACGCACCCTGCATAACTGACAGAATAAGCCAGCATCGACACGCAGAAACTCCATTATAATGACAGAAGTGTCATCACGCGATTATCACATTGATGCGCGGCAATGGATGTTGCCGCTAAAGATGTAGACAGTTTCATCATGCGCGCAGACCCTTTCATGGAGTCCGGCGAAGGTCCCAGGCTCGCATTTGTTAAGAGTGCGGACGCTCACCTCATCGCCGAGAATTTGGTCGCCTTTGCCAATACCGAAGGCGGGATGATAGTCATCGGAAATCAAGCTGACGGCAGCCTCTCAACCTCCGGCGCTGAATCCCAAGACATCGACCGCCTGCTGCGTCTCGCCGATGAACTCTATAATCCGCCGGTCGTCATTGAAAACTGGGAAGAGATTGACCTCGAGTCGCCAATGCAGTCGTTGGGCCGGTTGTCCACCAGTGGCAACGGCGGCAACGTTGGCGAGGCCGTCCGTGGTCAGGCGCCGGCTTTTGCCATTCGCGTTCCGCGCAGCACCGAGCTGCACGCCCTCGCCGATGGTCGCGTTCTGATACGCAGCGGCAAAGTCAATCGTCCGCTGGGCGGTCAAGAGATTCAGCGGCTGGCCAGCGCCAAGAACACCGGCGACTTCGAAAGCGAGCCGGTCCCTGGGGCGACCCTAGACGACTTCAGCCGCGCGATGATCGACGAATACCTGGAGAAGCGCGCGGAACGCACCAAGCGTCCCTACAGCGGCGAGGTCAATTCTGTGCTGGCCGAGGTCGGCGCGATCACCGCGGATGGCAAACCAACGGTCTGCGGGCTCCTACTTTTCAGCGAATATCCGCAGCGTTGGCTGCCACAAAGCGGCGTCGTATTCGCCAAATTCGTCGGCAGGACGCCGCGGGGAGAAAGCGGGCTGGCCGGTTACTCACGCCGCGAGGAATTGATTGGTCCCGTTCCACGCCTGATCGAAGCCACCTGGAATCTGGTTTGGAGCGAAATGGCGATCAGCGCCGTGGTTAAAGGGCTAGAGCGCGAAGAAACCTTTGAATATCCGCAATTCGCCGTGCGCGAGGCGCTGGTAAACGCGATCTGCCATCGCGATTATCGACTGCGCGGGCGCCGCATTGAAGTGCGGATGTTTTCCGACCGCCTGGAGGTGATATCGCCTGGTGGTTTGCCCGGCTTTATCACGGTAGAGAATATCAAAGACGAACACTTTTCCCGCAATCCGCGATTGGTCGGCGGATTATTTCATTGGGGATACATTGAAGAGCTAGGCCTCGGCATTGACCGCATGCTGGAAGTGATGGAGCAAGCCGGTCATTCACCGCCCAAATTCGACGCCCGCCCCTATAGCTTCGCCGTCGCCTTGCACAACGAACGCAGCCAGCCTGAATTGCCCGAGTGGTCGCGAGATACGAATCACCGGCAGGCGCGTGCCCTGCAATACATCCGGGAATCCGGTTCGATCACAAACCGCGAATATCGCGGCCTGATTCAATCAGTCTCGGCCGAGACCCTGCGTCTGGATCTTGTCGACCTGGTGGAGAAGGGGATCCTCACGCGTATCGGCGCCAAGAAGGGCACCTATTACGTGCTCAGAGAATAAGACCGCTTGGCCAGAAACGAGCGCCTGACTCGGCGCCCAGCCAAATCATAGCAGAAACTGTGGCGTTCTAGCGGCGGCGTTCCTTAAGCCGGGCGGATTTTCCCCGGCGATCGCGGAGATAATAGAGTTGGGCGCGCCGCACTTTCGCTCGCCGCAGAATCTCAACCCTTTCAACGCGCGGACTGCGCAGGAGGAAGGTCCGCTCAACGCCGACACCGTGGCTGGCGATCCGGCGAACGGTAAAATTCGCTTCGTTCCCGCCCTTGCGCGCCCGAATCACAACACCCTGGAACACCTGCACGCGTTCGCGCGCTCCTTCCACGATACGCACATGAACCTTCACCGTGTCGCCGGCTTCGATTTCCGGATGCTTGTGATTTTCGGCGACGAGCGTCCGCATCAACTCTTGGCTCATGGCTGCATTCCTTCCACAAAAATACGCCCGAAGGCGTAGGATGTCTTCCTGAATGTCGAGCATTCTAGCATAGTATCAGAGCGGCATACAAGGGTATTCGCGCGACTTTCGCACTAGGCAAGCGCGTCCGGACGGCGAAACTTTGAAGCAGCTTGCCGCTTTTAAGGGGTTTGCAGCACCTGGCCCGCGTCCAAGGTGTCCACGTCAACGATATTGTTGAGTTCGGCCAATACTTCTACAGTGGTACCGAGCGCGATAGCGATTCCAAAGAGTGTATCGTTCTGCTGTACCGTATAGGAACCATCAGGGGCCGACAACGGGGCCGTCTGAATGCTGAATTCGGTTTCCGCATCCGCTTGCGCGTTATCCAGGAGCGTGGTCTGCGCCTGCTCGACGCGGGTATCGCGCGTGTCGGCTTCAGCCAGATCCAACTCAGCCGTTGCCGGAATCAATGCGGGGGCTTGCGTTGCTGCGGGAATGGAGGTCGGGGGCGGTATGAAGCCGGTCGTGCCGCATTTTGGAATCGTAATGTGTTGACCGACGGCAATCCGATCGGGATTATTGATGCCGCTCGCTTTTGCAATATCATCAACGGTCACGCCATAAGCCAGCGACAGTTGATACAAGGTATCGCCAGCGCGAATCTCATGCACGCAATCTTCGCCCGGCGGAATCGTGGCTCGCGAAAGCGGAATCGCGGTCGCCTGTGCCGCTGCGCTCGCGCCATCCTGAACGCCTGCTGAAGTTCCCGCAACCACAGCTGGCTGCGTTTGCAATGCAATCAACGCGGTAGCCGTCAGCGCGAATTGGTCGGCTTCCTGTTCTGTTGGCGCCGATTCCCCGGTGGCTGTTGGCGGCGCGGGGCTTGGCTCCGCTTCCTTGGCCGGCGTGGGCGAGGCAACCTGGCGCGCTACCGGCTGCTGCTGAATTACTTCAGATGTATCGCGAAAACATGCTGTCAGCAACAGCGACATCAAAGCAAGCAGGGCAATAAGCAGATCGCGTCGATGGCGCTCAATCATCGGTCGGCAACTCCCTATCGCAAGGTTGTCGGTGCAACGTCGTGTTTTCTCTTTCGGCGCTTCACCGTCTATCATCAGTCTTTCAAGAAGCGGAATCGACTAACGACGTCTTTCGATGTTCATTATAGGTAGAGTGGAGATAATGGACAAACGAGATTGCGACAGGCTTTGTCGCAATCCGCAAGTCGAAGGTCCTTTGAGAGGCGGCGGTCGGTCAGGATATCATGCCGGATGATAATCCCAATAGGATAAGCACGCCGGCAGCGATTCGGTAATAACCGAAAGCGACAAAACTGCGGCGAGAAATAAACCGCAGCAGCAGGTCGATAGCCAGCCAACTGAACAATCCTGATAATGCCGCGCCCAAGAGGAGCAACTGAATCTGTTCAGAACCCAGCGAATCGACGGTGGTGACAAATTTATACAATGTCGCGCTGCCCAGGAGCGGTATCGCCAGGAAAAACGAAAACTCGGTAGCGGCCCGGCGGCTAAAGCCGGCCAGCATGCCAGCGACGATGGAGCTGCCCGAGCGCGACATCCCTGGAATAAGGGCGAGCACTTGCACGAAGCCGATGAAGGCCGCCTGACGCATGGTCACTTTGCCAAAGTCAATCGGTCCATCGGCGAAACCGTCTTGGAATCGGGGCAGCCGTTCGACGAACAGGATTGCAATTCCGCCGAAAATCAACGACGCCGCCACCACATGCGGCGAGAAAAACAAAGCCTCCACTTCCTGCTGATATATGATGCCGAGCGCGGCCACGGGTACGCTGGCAAGCGCGATCGTGAGCCAAAATCGACGCGCTTCCGAGGATGATCTTGAGGGCAGAATCCGCTCGCCCAACAGACTTCTATAGTAGACGAGCACCGCCACCACCGCGCCGATCTGAATAAAGATCTCAAAGATCGGAGGAAGCAAGGCGTCAAACCGGAGCACAGCCGCGCCGACAATTAAGTGCCCGGTCGATGAAACGGGCAGAAACTCAGTGACCCCTTGAATCAGCGACAGAATAGCAACTTTGAAAATGTCGTCCATCATTCATTTATCATGCGATTACGCCGCGATATAGATCGCCCATTTGATTAGGCAAGGGCGAAGAGTCGATGACCGAGGAAGAGACCAATAACGACGCCCAACAGACAGCCTCCATTGTTCAACAGCAGATTCAAGAAGAGCAACGTCCAGTCGCCGTTTTGCATCAAGCCGATGCTTTCGTTAGCGAATGTTGAGAAAGTTGTGAAAGCGCCGAAGAATCCAGCGCCGACTAGCAAGCGCAACGGCGGCGACAGCCCGGTTCTTGCGCCGACCCACGCGCCCAAAATGGCGAGGCCAAACGATCCAATCACATTCACCAGGAAGGTCCCATAGGGGAAGGGTCCCCAGCGCGGCGCCAAATAGTCATTGACCCAAAGCGAAAGCGCGTAACGCGCGTTGGCGCCAAAAAACCCGCCCAAGCCGACATATATCAGACTCTCCATCGCTGGCTCCCGCAATGATTTCTCTTGTTCCTAGGTTCGCCTCAGGATGCCTCGCTCTTTTGACGGACCTTCCTGCTCGCGCCAGGGCAGGGATTCGTACGCAGCGAAGGCGAGTGATACATTTCATTGCCGCCGAGCGTCGGCGTTTGCCGTTCAGCAGTTCTGCCGTGCATCGTTTTCTGTTCTACAGTAAACTACCGATTTGCAATAGGAAAAGGCAATGGAATACGTCAAGCTCATCAGCAGCAACCGCGACTTCGCCAAATTGTGGGGGGCGCAGCTAGTCAGCCTTCTCGGCGATTGGTTCAGTACTATTGTCATATCCGCGCTCATCGTATCTTATACGGAAGAGACCGGTTACCAGGGTGTCGCCGTCAGCGCCTTCCTCATCGCCCGCCTGATCCCGCCGCTGTTGATGCGTCCGCTGGCGGGCGTGCTCGCCGATCGTTTCGATCGCAAACGGTTGTTGATCGCCAGTGATATTTTACGCGCGCTCGCCGTTCTTGGCTTGCTGTTCACCACGCAAGGTCCGGAATACTTGCCGCTGGTCTATGTTTTCATCGTTATTCAGTTTCTAGTATCGTCTATTTTTGAACCCGCTCGCAACGCAATCATGCCGAGCATCCTCTATCGTCATCAGCTTGTCATTGGAAACACGCTCAGCAGCGTGACCTGGTCGGCGATGCTGGCGATTGGGGCGATCACCGGCGGTCTCGTCGCCGAGCTGCTCGGTACGCAGGCCGCCCTACTGATAGACTCCCTGACCTTTGTGGTCTCGGCTTTGCTGGTTGTCACGATCGTGATACCGGAGACGCCCCGTTCCGATCTGGGGCAAAAGCTGCGCAAGGTCCAAGAAAAGTCGCGGCGGACCTTTGCGGACGGCATCCGCTATCTGCTGAAGCATCCGAGAGCGGCCGCGCCACTCTTTGTCAAGATGGGATTGAGCATCACCAGTTCCGACACCGTGCTGATTATCTATGGCACACAGGTATTTGTCTTGGGCGACCAAGGCATCACCTCAATGGCGATTCTTTGGGCCGCCTTTGGCATTGGCGCCATCACTGGTCCGTTCATTACCAATCATTTCAGCGATGGTTCTGTTCGCAAGTTGCGCCGGCTGATCAGCGTCGGCTTCATCTTGATGGCGCTTGGCTGGCTGCTTTGGGGGCTGGCGCCTTCATTGGAATTCCTCGTTTTTGCCGTTGTTGTGCGCGCCATGGGCGGCTCAATCAACTGGACGTACAGCTCGGTCATCATTCAGCAAGTTGTGCCCGACGAATATCTGGGGCGCGCGTTCTCGTTGGACTTTGCCGGATTTGAACTGGTGCAGAGCATCGGCATTGTGGTCATCGGCGTTTTGATCGACGCGGCTGGAATCCAAGGCATCCAGGCAATCGTGTTTGGCGCGGCTTTGGCGTCACTGGCGCCACTGCTAATCTGGGCGCGGATTGTGCAATGGCTGGAAAAACAGGAGTCGCATACGCTGTCCGTCTCACCCGAACTGGCAGTTGGAGGTTAATATGAATAGCTTTCAATACGATGCAGAGATCATCGAGAACTACCCTAATTTGGCAGCCGGCGTCATCGTCGCGCGCCGTATGACCAATGACCGGTCGCCAGCTGCGCTGCGCGAGCTGTATGTGGCGGAACAGGCGGCGGTGAAAGCGCGCATCGGCTCGACGCCATTGAGCGAACTGCCGACTCTTGGCGCCTGGCGGCGGGCGATCAGCGCGTTCGGCGTCTCCCCAACCAAGTACCGCAGCGCGGCCGAAGCGCTGTTGCGCCGCTTGACCAAGAAAGGCGATATCCCCGGCATCAACAGACTGGTTGATATCGGCAATTTGGTCAGCATCCGTTACGGTCTGCCGGTCGCCATCTTTGATACGCGTCAAATCGAGCCGCCGATCACGGTCCGCTATGCCGATGGCGGCGAACACTTCACGGACCTCGGAAGCGATGTGATCGTCCATCCCGAGCCGGGCGAAGTAATCTTCTCTGACAACAAGCGCATGGTGGTGGCGCGCAGGTGGTGCTGGCGCCAAAGCGCGACCAGCGCCTCCAGCCAATCTACAACTGAGGCCGTTATCACGGTGGAATCGCATCACGAGCAGGGAACGAACGATATTGAGAGCGCCCTCGCCGACCTGAAGCAGCTGCTGGCTGAATATGCTGGAGGAAGCTTCGACGCCGCCATTCTCAATGGCGACAATCCCGCGATTTAGGCGAGACGCAACCGACCGCTAAGCACGGGCGGGATTTGGGTCAAATTCGGCCAGCTCAATCCTTGGGCTGTGTCAGCGTCATCTTTGGTGAAGGCCGGCTCCAACAAACCATCCAGGATGAATCCGGCGGCGAAGGCGGCGCCGAGCATTTCGCTCAAGCTCCGATGATAATAATAGTGCGGTGATGGTTCTCCGGGCGCGCCGGAACCCTTCACCGGTGGCAAATCAAGATAGGCGCGTATCTTGACCGCATAATGATCGCTGACGACGCCGTCGCGATCTTCCTTTTCCTGCACGAAAATGGGATTGTTGGAGTTGAATGCCGGATGTTGCGTGGCAAAGACGAAGCGCCCGCCCTTCCGCAGCAGGCAAGCGGCCGCGCGAAACAGTGGATCAATGGTTGGGATATCCATCAGGGTCATCGTACAGGTGATGGCATCGAACCGGCCCGCGCCCAGCGCCAGCATCGCCGCTTCGTCGGTGGCGTCAAGCGTGAGATATTCGACGACCGCCACATTGGCTCGGCGCCGCGCTTTCGCCAGCCGTATCAGTTCTTCGCTGAAATCGATTGCGGTGACGCGCGTGCCCTGCTCCGCCAGCCGCCGCGCCAGCGCGCCATTGCCACAGCCGATATCCAGC
>JAPOWK010000004.1 GCA_026707665.1 Chloroflexota bacterium | reverse complement strand
GCGCCGACTCGCTGGAGATGGACGAATCGCATCTGACCGGCGAATCGGACGCGGTTAGCAAAGCGCCTGACGACGATGTCTTGTCCGGCTCTTTCTGCATCGCCGGCGCCGGCGTCATGCGCGCCACCAAGGTCGGCGCCGAGAGCCATATCAACCGCTTGTCGGTCATCGCCAAGCAATACAAGCTGGTCAAGACGCCGACGCAAATCAAGATCGATATCACCGTCGAAGTCGCGGTCGTGATCATGGCGATATTCGTGCCGCTGATCTTCATTACCGGCTTCAGCGGCGGGGGGGAATTCCTGCAGATCGTGCGCAACGCCGTCGTCTTCACCACCAGCCTGGTGCCGCAGGGCTTGGTGCTGGTGGCGATATTGTCGCTAACCATCGGCGCCGTCAAGATTAGCCGCCAACAGACGCTGATCCAGCGCGTCAACGCCGTCGAGTCGCTGGCGAACGCCACCGTGCTCTGTTTCGACAAGACGGGCACCCTGACCCAGAACAAGCTGGCTGTGCGCGAAGTCATCCCCATTGAAGCGACGGACCCCGCCGACATCCACCTCCAACTGCGCAGCTTCTTGAAGAATCTGGCGCATCTGAACAATACTGCACAAGCCATTGACCGCTATATCGATGAAGTCTTGGGCGATGGCGACTATCCGCTGAAGCTGAAGGAGATTCCTTTCTCCTCGGGCCGGAAATGGGCGGCGGTTTGCCTGCCGGTCAAGACGCTCTTGATGGGCGCGCCGGAACGCTTGCTGCCGAGCGACAGCGCTGTCTTCCAGCGGGCGGAAGCGCTCGCCGCCGATGGCATGCGCGTGCTGGCTTTCGGCGAGATGAGAGGCGAACCCGATCTGCAAGCCGGCGTCGCCGCCTACGATGTGAAGCCGTTAGCGCTGATCGTCATGAGCGATCAGATCCGCGATGATATCCAGGAGACGCTGGCCGCCTTCCGCGACGAAGGGCTGACGCTGAAGGTGATCTCGGGCGACAACATCGAAACCGTGCGCGCCATCGCCGCCGCCGCCGGCATGGATATCGGCAGCCGCGCCTATGCCGGAGCCGAGCTGGACGCGATGGGGGAGGGCGAGTTTGACCGCGCCGTTCGCGAGAGTCATGTCTTCGCCCGCATCGAGCCCGATACCAAGCAACGGATCGTCGAAGCGCTGCGCCGTAACGGCGAATACGTCTCGATGGTCGGCGATGGCGTCAATGATGTGCCGGCGCTCAAAGAAGCGGACCTCGCCATCGTAATGAATGACGGCACGCAGATCAGCAAGGATGTCGCCGATATCGTCTTGCTCAACAACGCGATGTCGACGCTGCCACGCGCTTTCCGCGAGGGCAAAGAGACGACCCAAACCATCTTCGGCACGATGAAGATGTTCCTGGTGCGCAACTTCTTCATGGTGGCGCTCTTCGTCTGCATCGCCTTCCTGGCGCTGCCCTTTCCCATCACGCCGGTGCAGATCAGCTGGGCGACCTTCGGCACGGTCAATCTGCCCGCCACCTTGATCGCCTTCGGTTGGCTGCGCCCGCGTTTCATGGCGCATTTCCGCCGCGATGTGCTGGATTACATCATCACCATGGGCTGCATCGGCGCGGCTTTAATGACGCTGCTCTATCTCATCGTCTGGTTCGGCGGCGGCGGCGATCTGCGCATGACGCGCTCAGCGATGACCATCATGGTCGCGCTCTACGGCATGCTGATCACCTGGCATATCCAGGGGATCGACTTGTACAACCCCGATTCCTTCTTGCATCATTGGCGCCTCTTGCTGATGAGCAGCGCGCTGACGGCGTTGACGATCATCGCGATGTACCTCTTTCCCGAGCTGTTCGAGTTCAATCCGCCGCGCTGGGATGGGTCGAAGGGCTCACTGATGATCATCGCGATCGCCGCGCTCTTCCTGCTGACGATGGCGCTGCTGTCGCATGGTATGCGGCATCGCTATTTGCTGAATCGCTTCTGGGATTTGCTGGCGCCGGATCGGGAGTAGGGCGATTTTTTGCCACAGAGGCGCAGAGGCACAGAGCATTCAATTCAATGGTTAGACTTGAGTGCGCAACACGGGGGTCAGTAGATCGTCCGTGTTTTGCGTCCGAATTGTGTCCGAAGGAGAGTTTTTTTCGGACATTTGGCCATTTGCTCGTTCGGCGACGGTTGGCGGCGCGCCTGATTGGGGTACGGATAGAGGTTGTCATGAAGTGAGGGTAGCCGGTGGCGGCGGTGGGGTGGCGACTGTTTGGTCGCGATTGGGACGCGGTATCTCCGATGTGAATTGTTTCCGCTTAAGGGTACGGAATGGGGTGTCATCGTATGGCTCTTTCAGTTCGGAAGGATCGTGTCATGCCCAGGACATTTCATAGGCAACGGCCACGGTCTGTCTAGCAACTGCCTCATAGGATGGCGTGACAAATGCAGGCGACATTCGGTGTAAAGTAAGCAAGTCGTGAAGCGGTTCGGCCTGCGCATACGGCATCGTCAACTTGTATATACCATGGGTCTCTACGAGGGTCGCGAGCTTGGTGTCCAGAGAAGGCCAGTTATGACCGTCTTGTACTTCTTCTTCCGCGAATTCTGTGTCGCACAAGAACAGCCCTTGTTGCATTCGTAGTGGCAGGATTTCCATAAATGGATGTTCTAGCAACTTTATCGTAGTATAGTCTCCGAGGTCTTGCGCATGTACAGCCCATACGGCAATGTTCTCTGGTAACTGGTCGAAACCTTCTTGTACTTTTAGTGCAAGTTTTGTTACTGTTGCCAAGACGTCTGCTTCTTCTACGACAGAGTGCGCGCACTGTCGGAAATACTCTGCTAGTTGACCTGAACCAATACCCAAACGATTGAAGAGGTTGATAAAGTCCACTGCAAAGTAGGCGGCAACTAAAGGACTATGTGTAAAGTCCAGCAACCTTGTAGGTACGCCCGAGTGCTGGGCGATTGCAAACACGACATGCGAAAAGTCATAGCTTGCCCCGGCCGAGAGTTGCCGCACGGTTGGTTTGAACGTATTTGAGTAATAGCCTAATGAATTATTTGGTATGGGCAGCTGCGCAAGGTTGGCGTTGCTGATGAATAGTCTAATTAAGGCGAGTTCCAACCCCGGATTAGTGTCTCGGTTCCAGGTGCGAAACAGGCTCGGAATGAGTTCCCATCGCGCGTCGTTTTGTCCGCGGAATATCCAGTTTTGTCTTGACCATCTGGGATGCGTCAAGTCTAGATTATCCATAAAGTCTCGTGCCGTGTCACAGTGAATTGTTACATCTTCAAATAAGTCAAACGTTTGATTTTCTTGTGTGCTGTTCATGCACGTGGATTCCTTCACGAGTAAGTATTAATTGCGCAACTGTAGCAGAACAGTCGAGGTATTGTCCGGCCCGTGTAGATTAAGTCTCAAATTCTGTTTTCGTAACAGTTTACAAAGCCTTTACGAATCTGACAGCCACCACCACCGCAGAAGCCCCCGCCCTCGTAACGGCCACTGTCTCAAACGGCAACCAACCTCAACCAGTAAAAGAAAATGGGCGAGTCAGAGACCCGCCCACCTTTTGACTTGTCAGCCGCTGACGGCTTAGATGTTGCCGTCCGTCTTGTTGATGTTAATGGTCCACGGTTGGCCCTGAACATCACTCGACGACAGCTCGGGGAAGACGACGAACTGGGCATCACAAGTGTAGCGGACCGCAAACTCGTGCGTATAAGCGCCCAGCCGCAGCCCGGCGCCTGACTCGCCGCGCCAGTGCAAGTTAGACGGGAAGGTCAGGCAGGTGCCCGAGGCATGCGCCTGGCCCGGGCTTGATACCTGGACCAGGAAGGTATCGGTGTTGCGCCCCAGGTTGGGATTGAAGCGCCATTTGCCGCGGGTGAGCGTAAAGGCGCGGGTTGCCGCGCGTCCGGTTCCGGAGAAGCTATGGTGGTTGGCTGATGAGGCGCCGCCCGTCGGTGCTGGCCCTACGCCGCCGCCGCATTGACCGGCTTGGTAGTCGTTATAACCCCGGATCCAGTCGGCGTCTGTATGGCAGGCGCGGCCGATCTGGCAGCAGTTGTCAACATCCGCTGCTGGGGGAGGCGGCGCGGTGGTGTCGGCGGGTGTGGAGACGGTCGGCGCCGCTACCGGGCAGAGACCCGCCTGGAAATCGTTCCAACCCTGGATCCATTCGGCGTCCGCCGTGCAGCTGCGGTTGACCTGGCAGCAGTTATCGACATCCGCTGCCGGGGCCGGGGCTGGAGCAGCAGGCTGAGACGTGCCAGCGGGCGCCGCTACCGGGCAGAGCCCCGCCTGATAGTCATGCCAGCCCTGGATCCATTCGGGATCCGCGGTGCAGCTGCGGTTGACCTGGCAGCAGTTGTCTACATCCGCTACGGGGGCAGGTTGCGGCGCCCCAGTCGGCGCTGGCGCCGATGCCGGGCATAGACCGGCTTGGTAGTCGAACCAACCTTGGGTCCATTCGCCGTCGGTGGCGCAGCTGCGGTTGACTTGGCAGCAGTTGTCGACAGCCGATTGCGCGAAACTGGGCAGCGCAAACAGCATCATAAGACAAAATGCAATCGTGGCTTTCATTGGTTTCTTCCTTTACTGATTCTTACGGTACGGAAAAAGGTAACGTGTCCCAGAAGAAATTGCAACTGTGCGGCTCTCATATTGCTTGGATTCTCTATCAAAGCGGGACAATTTCGCCATTGCGTAGAGATCTCGTTGGTTTGGGCTTTGGGACGGGCTCAGCGCCCACGTCTTGGACGACTCTTGAGTTCCGGGCGTAAGCGGGGCAGCGCGACTCAGAGCGGCCGGCTGGCTTGACGCCCCCGCCACCAGCGCGCCAGGCTCAGCGCCGCATAAGCCGAAAACACAAAGAGAAGCGGATCGGTGGGCGAGCGGTAGCGCGTCGAGGGATGAAACAGGAGATACATTAGCGTCTGGCTGATTTGCACGAAGTAGAGCAGAGTCAGCGTCCGCCACTCGCGCCGGCTCAGCCAGGCGCCGGCGATGGCCAGCAGCCACAGTCCACCGAAGCTGAAGAGATGCGCGTTGCGCCCGACGACATTGAAGAGCCCTTCTTCCTGGTAGGCGGCGTTGGCGGCGGTCACGCCCATTTGCGAGCCTTCACCGCTGACGATCACGACGGCGCCCGTATCGTCCACGCCAAGTTTTTCGCCCTGGCGCAGGTTGTTCAGCGGCGTCACTTGCGGATTCCAATAGACCAGCAGTTTGACGAGCATCAGGTCGAGCGCCTCTAGCGGATTCTCTCGCAGAAAGCGCCAGCCTGCTTCGGCAAAGAAGGCGTTGCGGCGCAATGGCTCTTCAACCGGCGGGGTGTCGATTGGCGGCGTCAGCCACTGTACATCATAACCGGCGCGGAAGATGGCGGCCGCGTGGGCGTTGTTGCCTTGATAGATATTCTCGCCGCTGTTGAGCGCGATTGGCACAAAGCCGCCATAAATGTTGCCGGCGCGCATGATCCAGGGCAGCGGTATGAGAATGCTCACGATCGCCACCGGCAGCAGGCGCAGCAGCGTGTCGCGCGGCCTGAGCTTCAGCAGGAACCAAAGCGCAGCCAGTAGCGCCAATGGCGGCAGCAGCGCCCGCGCCAGAACCGAGACGCCAAGCGTCAAGCCGGCGGCGATGGCAGTGGCGAGCGTCGCCCTATCGAAACGATCTCGTTCGCGCAGGCCGATCAGCAGCCAAATGAAAAGATGCAGCAGCAGGATCCAGAGCGCCGTGTCGTTCAGCGTCAGGTTTTGGAAGATCAGGTAGGGATAGAGCGCGAAAGCGAGCCCGGCGAATGCGCCAATCCAGTCGCCATATTGCCCCGGATGCGGGAAGAGCCGCCGGCAAATGTCATACAGCAGGGCGATTGAAAGCGCGTCGATGAAGATGTGCAGCGCGCCGACCGCTAGATAATGGCGCCCGAAAACGCCGTAAACCAGCGCCAGAACAGTACTGTAAAGTGGCGGCAGGCCGGCATCGGGAACGCCCGCGTCACGTCCATAGACGCCGGTGTCGAGCAGATTCCGCGCGTATTCATCGTAGGCGACCGAGCCGTGGATCACGCCACCCGGCTCGCTATAGGCGAAGTGCTGACGGAATACCAGCAGCACCGCGATACGCGCGGCGATGGCGATCACGATGACGAAGACGAGTTTATACCTGTCTATTCGGCAAAGCATGTGAGGCTACTCAATTGGTGAACGGTTTTAGTTGCGCCGACTCTTACGCGGTTCAACGTGAGTCTTGCCCAGCCTGCTCGTAAGCTGCGATCTTGGTTATTATACAGTTTCGTCTTGCGTTGTTCCCCTCCCTGAAGCATCGGGGAGGGGTTAGGGGCGGGGTTGGCGCAGTTAAACCGGCTGCTGGTAACGCTCGCCGATCGACTCGATTTCGTCCATCAGTTGGTTGAACTGGTCCAGATTCAACTGCTGCTTGGCATCGGACATCGCCACATCCGGGTTGGGGTGGACCTCGACCATCAAGCCGTCGGCGCCACTGACCCGCGCCACGCGCGCCAGCGGATTGGCGATATCGCGGCGCCCGGCCGAATGCGAGATATCGACGATGACCGGCAGATGCGTCTCTTGCTTGAGCAGGGGGACGGCGCTGATATCGAGGGTGTTGCGCGTCCACTCGCTGAAGGTGCGGATGCCGCGCTCCATCAAAATGACTTGCTCGTTTCCACCCGACATGATGTACTCGGCGGCGTAGATGTATTCTTTCAGGGTGGCGCCGAAGCTGCGCTTTAGCAGCACCGGTTTCTTTTGCACGCCCAGCGCCCGCAGCAGGAAGCTGTTCTGCATATTGCGCGCGCCCACCCAAAAGGCGTCCACATATTCATCCATCATCGGTATCAGCGACAAATCCAGCACCTCACTGATGACCATCAAGCCATACTTGTCGGCGACCTGGCGGGCGATTTGCAGACCTTCTTCGCCCATGCCTTGGAAGTCGTAGGGCGAGGTGCGCGGTTTATAACCCATGCCGCGGATCATCTTCACACCGCGCTCGGCCAAGACGGCGCCAACGGCGTCCATCTGCTCGTAGCTTTCCACGGCGCAGGGACCGGCGATCAACTCAAAGGTATCGTTGCCCAGTTGCAGGCCATTGTCAAATTCGATGATCGTGTGCTGGTCGGGGTTCTTACGCTGGACAAGGATCTTGTCTTGCGCGTCCTGCTCCTCCAAATGAAGGGTGGCGCGGAAGATCTCATTGAAGAGTTTGGAGATGGTTTCGTTGCTGAAAGGTCCGTCGTTGGCCAGTTGCAGCGCGGTCAGCATTTCGGCTTCGCGCTGCGGGTCATAAAATCGCGTGCCCAGCTCCAGCTGCACCTTGCCGATTTCAAGCGCGATCTCGGCGCGCTGGTTCAGCAATTCCAGGATCTGCAGATTGATCGGGTCAATCCGTTCCCGCAGTTCTTGAAGGCGATTTGACTGTGACACGG
>JAPOWK010000158.1 GCA_026707665.1 Chloroflexota bacterium | reverse complement strand
ATAATGCTTCCCTTTGCTCATTGGAAACAGTACCATTATAATCCAAGACTATACACCTAGTTCACTGGGGAAGGGCCGGGGATGGGGTAGAATCGTGTTAGCTATGGGATATCCCTAGTACCTGAGAAGCCCTACAAATTTCCTTTAGGAGAATACATCAGCTCTGAGACGATGAATCAGCATATTCCAATCATGGAGCGAGAGGTCATCCAAGGGCTGCGCGCCGATGATCCGACCGTCAGGCGATTGATCGACGGCACGGTCGGTGGCGGCGGGCATACACTGGCGCTAATGCGTGCTGGCATTGAGGAAGCTCTCGGCATCGACCTGGATCAGAGCGCGATCGACCAGGCAAAAGATTGCCTGCGCGAATTCGCGGAACGCGCGCGCCTCGTCCAGGGCAGCTACATCGACATGGCGGCTCATGCTGAAATATTGGGCTGGCACAAGGTCGATGCGATACTGCTGGATCTGGGCGCCTCCTCGCTGCAAATGGATGATCCGGCGCGCGGCTTTTCCTTCCGCTTCGATACGCCTTTGGATATGCGCTTCGATAGCAGCGGCGACAGCGCGACCGCCCAAGACCTGGTCAACGAATTGGGGGCCGCCGATCTTGCCGACCTGCTCTATCGTTATGGCGAGGAGCGGCATTCACGCCGGATCGCGCGCACGATCGTCGAGCAGCGCCCGATCATCACCACGCGTCAACTGGCCGAGTTGGTGGAGCGTGTCAAGCCAAGGCGGAGTCGGCCTGCGGCAAAGACGCATCCGGCGACCCAGGTTTTTCAGGCGCTGCGCATCGCCGTCAATCGGGAATTGGAGTCTGTTGAAATCGCGCTTCCCATCGCTGTTAAACTCCTTCGACCCGGGGGGCGGTTGGCGGTGCTATCTTTTCACAGCCTGGAAGATCGCATCGTCAAGCGGACCTTCCGAAGGTTGTCGACGACGGTGACGGCGCCGCCCGGGATGGCGTCCATAACGGAAACAGTCGCTCAAGTCCGTCCGGTGAATCGCAAGCCCATCGACCCTCGCAGCGACGAAGTCAGGCGCAATCCGCGCAGCCGCAGCGCGAAACTTCGCGTAGTTGAAAAGTTGTAACGGTCTTCAGGCGAGTTGCGGGATATCCTAATCTGAATACATTAATAAGAATACGCGCGCTAGCGCTGCGGTGTCGCTGGGCTTGTCATTTCGATTGCCGCACAGAAGATGTCTATGTCGCAGACCTGGTTTCAGCACACATTCAATCGCAAACGTTTTCGCACGCGCAACCAGGCGACCGCGATGGCGATCCTGGGAGTCGCCGTTTTGCTGCTGCTGGGAGGCTTGTATCTCTCGCAGGTGGCTTCCTTCGCCATTACCAACCGAGGGATCGAGGACTTAATCAGCCGACGTGATCAACTGAAACGACAGAATGAGCAGCTTGTCGGTGAAATCGCCAGCTTCCGCACGGTACCGCGCCTGTACGCGCGCGCGGTCGAGATCGGCTTTCGCCCGGCGGCCAATAGCGACATCGATTACTTGCTGATCGAAGGCTATAATCCGCAGCGAGGGTATGCTCAATTGGAACGGTCGGTGTCAATCCCGCTGGAGGAAGCAGCGCCGGTTTATGCCCAGACATTCAGTGCCTGGCTTGAGCAGCAATTCACTCTTTTGCGCGACCAATTCGATTCCTTCGGCGAGTGACTAGGGCGCTTGATCGCATGCAAGGACCGAGTCCACAGAAATCGATAATCCAGGCTAGACTGCCATTTGTGGCTGTTTTCCTCGTATTAATGGCGGCTTACCTTGTGATTAATCTGGCGAATTTCCAATTCTTCCCGCGATCAGTGCGACAGGAGCTGGAAAAAATCGGCAGCTCGGTAACGAATACGACGCTTCGCGTGCCGGCCGAGCGCGGTCTCATTTTTGACCGAGACGGAGAGCCGCTCGCCTTTAACATCGTCCAGTATCGTCTGGGCGTCAGCCCGGCGCTGGTGGCCAATGACGAGGCCTTGATGAAGGATTTGGCCGCGATCCTGGACATCAATGAATTCGATCTCTTTCGCAAGATCAGCAGCGAGAATGTCTGGGAATTCATCGCCGGTCCAATTTCGGCGGAACAAGGCCAGGCGATTGCGGCGCTGGATGAAATCTCGCTCGGGCTGGAGGAGATTCCCAAGCGCTTCTATCCGCAAGGGACGCTTGCCGCGCACGTGATCGGCATCGTGCTGGATGAAGGGCTGGTCGGTTCCCTCGGAGTCGAAGGCGCCTACAATGATACGCTATCGGGGCGGGTCCTCGACCTTTCGATCAGCAATGTCCCCTTTTATTTGCCTGAAGATCGGCCGTCGGAACAGCGTGGCAAAGATATTGTGCTGACACTGGACCGTGATGTACAGTTTTGGGTCGAAAGCGAACTAAGAGCGGCGGTGGAGGAATTCAAAGCCTACCGCGGCACCGTGATTGTGATGGACCCGCGCGACGGCGATGTGCTGGCGCTGGCCAACTACCCCACCATGGATCCAAACCGATTCCTGGAAATCGAAGATCCCAGTCTGCTGGAAAATCCCGCGGTCCAGGACGCCTATGAACCGGGATCGATTATGCAGGTGCTGACTGTTGCCAGCGCGCTGGAAACCGGAACGATTTCGCCTTATTGGACTTACAATGACACTGGTCAATTGGAAGTGGGCGGGCAAAAAATCTATAATCGTCACTTTCAGGCGCATGGCACCGCGGATGCCGCGACCGTGCTGATCCGCTCGCTGAATGCGGGGGCAGCGACCATTGGGCTGGAAATGGGAACGGCGCAATTCTATAGCATGATGCGCGCCTTTGGCTTCGGCCAGCCCACCGGTGTAGGTCTCTTCGCGGAAGTTCCCGGCGAGTTGAAAATTCCGGGAGATACAAACTGGAGCGAAAGTTACCTCGGACACAACAGTTTTGGTCAAGACTTGCAGGTGACGTCCATGCAGTTGATCACCGCCTTTAGCGCGCTCGCCAATGATGGAATCATGCGGCAGCCACGCATTGTCAGGCAAGTGATCGGCGAAGCAGGCGTGGAGGAGGCGCGCCCGACAACCGTTCGGCGCGTTGTATCTGCGGAAACCGCCGCGATCGTCCGCGATATGATGATCCGGGTGGTGCGCGAAGGCGCGTCGGGAGGATTTATACGTGGTTATACGATCGCGGGCAAGCCGGGCACAGCCTGGATCTCGACCGCGGTCGGTCAGGAATACGGTGAACACTCGTCGATCGTCACCTTTGTCGGCGCGGTGCCGGCGTATAATCCGCAAGCGGTCATTCTGGTCAAGCTGGACCGACCCAATGAATATTACGGCTATGCGGTCACACCGCAGGTCTTCAAGAGAATCGCAGACCGCCTTGTGATTTTGCTGGAAATACCGGATGATGATGTCCGCAATCGGCTTGAAGCGGCCAAGACGGACATCAGCACCGACGGAAGGTAGGCGCGAGGATTCATGCACGGACAATTTCCTTTGGCGCTCAGCGTAGGTGGCGCGACTTTCTTGCTCGGCGTCATCTGGGGCGGTCCCTTTGTCGAGATCCTGCATCGATTCAATATGGGCAAGCAGATTCGAGCCGAGCTGATGGACAGTCATCACGCCGGCAAAATCGGCACGCCGACGATGGGCGGCATCATGATTATCCTGCCGACCATCGCCGTTACCCTGGCGCTCAACATTTCACGGATTGTCGATGTCGGCGAAGGACGCAGCATCCTCTTGCCGCTGATTGTGTTGATTGGATTCGCCCTGCTCGGCTTAATTGATGACTGGGAGGGCATTCAGACTTCTCGCGGCAATGTTGGCGAAGGCCTTTCCGGCAAGATGAAATTCGCCTTTCAGATTCTGTTGGCTCTCAGCGCGTCGACGATCATTTCCTATTTCGAATTCTCCTATGCCAATAGCCTGGAGCTGCCCTTGATTGGCGCCCGGATCCCTCTGCATCCAGTGCTGTTCATTTCGATCAGCACCTTCATCATTGTCGCGACCTCAAACGCAACCAATTTCACCGACGGGCTTGATGGGCTGGCTGGCATCATTACCGCTAGCGCATTCGGCGCCTACGGCGTTATCGCATTCGTGCATGATCAGATTTATATGGTCGAATTGTGCTTCGTCATCGTCGGCGCCTGTTTCGCCTTCCTGTGGTACAACGCGCATCCGGCGCAGTTGTTCATGGGCGATACGGGCTCACTGGCTTTGGGCGCCACCTTGGGCACGGTCGCGGTGATGACCGGGCAATGGCTGCTGTTGCCGATTATCGCGATCGTGCCAGTAATGGAAATCTTGAGCGTGATTCTGCAAGTCGCTTCCGCCAAGCTGAGCCGGCGCTTTTATGGCGTGGATATTCGGCCCTTCCGCCGAACGCCAATCCATCATCATTTTGAATTGGGCGGCTGGAGTGAAACGCAGATCGTGCAGCGATTCTGGCTGATCGGCATACTGAGCGCCTTCGTCGGCGTCGCGCTGGCGCTGCTGTGAGGGCGTGACAAGGGGCGCAAACCCCATCCCCCCGGCCCCTTCCCGCCATCTCTATGGCGGGCATCCGACCGGTCAACTGAGGACAGGACAGGTTTGCCTCAATCATACTTACCGGCGCCGCATTAGACCTCAAAAGCGTCTCTCTAGGCGAAAACTGTAGGGACGACTCGGTGAGTCGCCCATAAAAGCTCAACAGAATACAGAATTCGCGACGATATTCTGTTCGCTGAATAACTGTCCTGTCGTCAGGACGAGTCAGGGTGGGCGAGACAAGTCTCGCCCCTACGGGTTTCGACTGGTTTGGTGGGTGAGGCAAAGGGCGCCGATACGGGATTCGCGTAATTCGGCGGGAGACCTGACGGATCGCTGTCGCATTTCGCAGTCTGTGAAGAGCAATCCAATATAATTGGTAGTGTTTGCTCGCTTGCGTTAGCAGATGAGGCTGCTTGGCAAAGATGGCCGAACGAGATTCCCTGGCTGGCAAGAAGGTCGTCGTATTTGGTTTCGGACGGGGTGGCAAGGCGCTGGCGCGCTGGCTGCCGACTGTGGGCGCCGAAGTCGCGGTGACTGACAGCCGCAGCGCAAAAGAGCTCGATCTTCGCCGCCGCGATTACCCGGGGGTCCGTTTTCACCTCGGTGGGCATCGGGAAGATGTTTTGATTGGGGCGCGCTGCATCTGCGTTTCCGGTGGCGTCCCGCTAGACACGCCCGTCCTGCAGCTGGCGCAAGACCGCCGCATACCGCTGACCAACGACGCGCAGCTCTTCCTGGAGCGCTGCCCGGCGCCCGTCATCGGCATTACCGGCAGCGCAGGCAAGACAACCACGGCGACCTTGGTGGCAAGTATCGTGGAACGGGCGGGCTACAAGGTGTGGCTGGGCGGCAATATAGGCAATCCTCTTATTGAGGATCTGCCGAAGATCAGGGCGAACGATATCGTCGTTATGGAGCTATCCAGCTTTCAACTGGAGTTGATGTCCGTCAGCCCGCAGGTCGCCGCCGTACTCAATCTCACACCCAACCACCTCGACCGGCACGGCAGCTTTGAGCGCTATGCGTCGGCGAAAGCCAATATTTTGCGCTACCAGCGAAATAACGATGTGGCGGTGCTTGGATGGGATGACGCGGGCAGCCGGGCGCTCGAACGCATCGTCGAAGGCGAGCTGCTGGCTTTCAGCCGCTACGAGATGGCGCCGGATGGCTCCTTTATGCTGGGGGGGCGGCTGCTCGTAGCCGGCTCGGCCAGTTATGACGCCAGCCCCCACGTCGTCTGCGAGCGGGACGAGATCCCCTTGCGCGGCGATCACAATGCGCTAAATGTGCTGGCGGCTTGCGCCATCAGCGGCTCGATGGGTCTGGCGATCGACCGTCCGGGCGTCACGCCAGAAGTGATGCGCGCGGCGATCCGCGCCTTCACGGCGGTGGAACATCGGCTGGAAACTGTGCGCGCGCTCAAGGGCGTCACCTGGGTGAATGACAGCATCGCCACGGCGCCAGAACGGACCCTTGCCGCGCTCGCCAGCTACGAGGAGCCGCTTGTGCTGCTCATTGGCGGCGCCGACAAAGATTTGCCTTGGGAGACGGTGATACAGTTCGCGCTGCGTAAGGCGCGGCACATCATCGTCTTCGGCGAAGATGGCGACAAGCAAGTGGCGACCAAGGTCATGACGCTGCTCTCAAAGATGCGCGTCGGCGATGACCAGGTCTTCCGCGCGACGACATTGGATGGCGCAGTCACCCGCGCCGCGGAAATTGCGCAAGCCGGCGATGTCGTTTTGCTGTCGCCCGGCGGGACCAGCTACGATGCCTACGCCGATTTCGCCGAACGCGGGGAGCACTTTCGCCAATTGGTATCTCAATTATAATGGAATTCATGATCCAGCCGCCAGTAGCCGCTCGTCAGCGGCGCATAGGTCTGTCGCGACCAATTAAATCGAAGCAAGACTTAGTCCCTTACGGGCAGCGGCTTTCGGACTAGGCAGGAAGACATGAGCGAGCGAGCCAACCATGATTCCAGGCAGCGTCGAATCCGCCGCCGACTGCGACGTAGCGCTGGTTTCTCCGCTTTCAACGAAGAGGGCGCGCGTCCAGTCACATATCAGAGGCGGCATTTTCTGGCGACACTGGACAAACCGATGGTGGCAGTCGTCGTTCTTCTGCTTGCCATCGGTTCGCTGATGGTGTTCAGCTCCACCTGGGACTGGAGCAACAAGACCTACGGCACGGCAACCGGCTTTTTCGTTGAAGAGCATCTGCGAAATGTCGTGGTGTCGACGCTGGCGCTAGTCATCTTCGCTGCGATTGATTATCGCTTTTGGAAGCGGTTCGCCTTTTGGCTGCTCCTTCTTACGATCATTCTTCTGGTTGCTGTACTGGCTTTCGGCGAAGTCATATTCGGCGCGAAACGCTCATTCACCGACGGCCGCTTGCAGCCCGGCGAGTTGGCGGAGTTCGCGATTGTCCTCTATATGGCAGCGTGGCTCGGCTCAAAGAACGCAAGAGTGGACAGCGTCTTTCTGGGTATGCTGCCATTCCTGTTTGTGGTGGGAACGGTCAGCTTCCTGATTGTTCAACAGCCGGATCTAAGCTCAGCCGCCATCGTCGCGCTGACGGCCGGCGTCATGTTTTTCGTCGCCGGCGCCAATAT
Source organism: Chloroflexota bacterium (assembly GCA_026707665.1). Taxonomy (GTDB): domain Bacteria; phylum Chloroflexota; class Anaerolineae; order Aggregatilineales; family Phototrophicaceae; genus UBA6055. The sequence goes on along the minus strand of JAPOWK010000158.1, from coordinate 59,532 downwards.
CCTGCATATGACGGCGGTAGGCGGGATTGCTGGCGCTGTCAGCCTGGTGGTTATTGAAAGCTGGCCCTATGCTCAACGCCGCATCGCCGATTTCCTGGCCGGCTTCAGCGACGTCACCCTGTCAGATTACCATACGCTGCAGGCGATAACAGCCTTCTTGCGCGGCGGCTGGATCGGCGTGGGCATTGGTCATTCGGAGCAGAAGTTCGGGGCGCTGCCGGCGCCACATACCGATAGCATATTCGCCATCATCGGGGAAGAACTTGGGGTGTTGGGCGCGGCTATCGTGGTCGCGCTGTACGTCGTCTTCGCCATCCGCGGTTTTCAATTTGCGCGCCGGGCGAAAGACAACTTCGGGTCACTGCTCTGCGTTGGATTCACCTCCTGGGTGATTATTCAGGCGCTGCTGAATATCGCGGTGATGACGGGCGCCGTGCCGTCAACCGGTGTGCCGTTGCCCTTCATCAGCTTCGGCGGTTCCTCATTGTTTGTGGTGATGATCGGCGTCGGGCTGATGCTCAGCGTTCATCGCATGGCGACGCGGCGAAAATCGACTTCGGAACGGAGAAGCGATATTGCGAGTTTTGATCGGAGCTGGCGGAACCGGCGGGCACGTCTATCCCGCGCTGGCGACCGCCCAGGCGCTCTTGCGGGACCACAGTGAGGAGCGGGAACTGCATTTCGTCGGCGCGGTCGGGGGCATGGAACGGAAGCTGGTCCTGGAATCGGCGCTCGACTTCGCTGGCTACCATGAAGTATTCGCTGGTCCGCTGCACGGCGTCAATCCGCTCAGCGCCACTGTCAGTTTGGTCAAGCTGGGCGTCGGCACAATTCAGTCCCTGGTCAAGCTCTGGCAGATCCGCCCCCGGGTGGTATTGCTGACGGGCGGCTGGGCCAACTTGCCGATCGCTTTGGCTGCGCGCATTCTCGGCATCCCCATTGTGATTTTCTTGCCCGATATCGAACCGGGCTTGACGATCAAGGTCTTGCAGCGCTTCGCCCGGACGATTGCCATCACCATCGAGGCATCGGCGCAGTATTTTCCCGCCGGGAAGTCGGTTCTGACCGGCTATCCGCTGCAAGAGAACCGACTGAGCGCGACACGCGAAGAGGCGCTGGAGCGCTTCCAGCTGGACGACTCTCGCAAGACACTGCTGGTTTTCGGCGGCAGCCGCGGCGCGCGCAGCATCAATGTCGCGCTTGGCGCCTGTCTGGGACGCCTGTTGGCTGATGGCTTGCAAATCCTGCACATCACGGGCGAACTGGACTGGGAACGGGCGCTGCGCGACGCGGGCGAATGGGAAGATCACCCTGACTATCACCCTTTCGCCTATTTGCATGACGATATGGGGCTGGCCTTTGCCGCCGCCGATATGGTCCTTTGCCGCGCGGGCGCCAGCTCGCTGGCCGAGCTACCGCTCTTCGCGCTGCCAGCGATCCTTGTGCCCTACCCTTATGCCTGGCGCTATCAGAAGGTCAACGCCGAGTATCTCAGCGAGCGCGGCGCGGCGATCCGGCTGGATGACGAGGACTTGTCTGAAAGGCTATATGATGAGATTGAGAGTTTAATTCACAATGAAGAGCGTCTTCGCCAGATGAAGGAACGGTCGCGCGCGCTGGCCAACGCGGATGGCGCTGCCGCATTGGCGCGCTTGTTGATCGAGACGGGCGAGAGCTGATGCTCGAATTGGTGACCGTGGTCTGGGTGTTTGTATTGGTCTTCGCGGCGGTCGGTCTTGGGCGCGGCTGGACCAAGGAGATCATCGCCATGGCCGGCATCATGCTGGGCTTATTCGCCTTGCACCAGTTTGACGCCGCCATCCGCGAGCAGTTGCTGGTCAATTTTTCGCCGCAGGGGAAGTTTCTCTTCCAAAGCGCGGTCCTGATGATCATCGCCTTTTTCGCTTATCAGACGCGCGCTCTGGTAAGCCGCCGAGCGCCAGACGCGCCAAACGAAGCAGGACGCGACGCTTTGCAGGCGAAGGCGCTGGGCGGCATCGTCGGCGCGCTCAATGGATACCTCTTGAGCGGCACAATTTGGTATTTCATGCACATCAACGAGTATCCGCTGGCGCCCTATATTGAAGCGCCGGCGGCCGGTTCATTGAGCATGAACACGGTGAGCAATCTGCCGCTTTATCTGCTGGCTGAAGGACCCGGCAGTTCGGGCGACTTGCTTTCCTTATCGCTCATCGGTTTATTCATCGTCGTGTTGGTTCTGATTTAGAAGCTTCGGCGGATCGGGTTATGATAAGTCTGTTATCGCTGATGTGGACGACCGCCGTCTTCTTCGCTTTGACAGGCGCGCTGCGCGGCTGGCGCCGTGAACTGGTCGGCACGACCGGGATCATGCTGGGCTTCTTCGCCATTTTCCAATTTGACAGCCTTCTTCGCGGCAGCCTCTATCTGCTGCTGACCGACGAACAGACCTTTCTGCTGCAAACGGCTGCCTTGCTCGGGACCGCCGCACTCGCCTATCGCAGTCGATTGGCGGCCCGCGCCGATGATGGGACCGGCAGAATCAGGAATATGGCATTTGGCGCCGCCATCGGTTTCTTCAACGGCTACCTCGTCGCCGGTTCGACCTGGTACTTTCTCGATATCAATCGCTATCCTTTTTCGCAGCTGCTTTCGGCGCCGGCTGACGCATCGGTCAGTGCCCTTGGCGCCGGCGCATTGCCGATCGTCGTGCTCGGCGGGGGATTGGCCGGCGGCGGCAGTAGCCTGGCGGTCGCCATTCTTGCGATCCTGGCCGTCGTCCTCCTGTTCCTCTAGCGCCCAATCCGGATTCGAAAGGGAGAGGAATCGCGACAAGATGCTGGAATTGAACCCCTATCAGCGCGTTCACTTTATCGGCATCGGCGGCGCCGGCCTATCTGCGATCGCGCGGATCCTGCTGGAGCGCGGCTTCAGCGTCAGCGGCTCCGATTTGAAGGGCAGTCCGCTCACAGCGGCTTTGGCGGCCGATGGCGCGCGCGTCTTCGTGGGCCATGAAGCAGGCAACGTTGAGGGCGCGGATGTAGTGCTAGCGACATCAGCCGCCCCGCCGGACCACGTTGAGATACTGGCGGCGCGAGCGCAGGATATCCCGGTCTACAAACGCAAGGATTTCATGGGGGCGATTCTGGGCAATGGCGATACGATCGCGGTCGCGGGCACGCATGGCAAGACGACGACCACTTCCATGATCATTCATATTCTCAAGAGCGCCGGCAAAGATCCAAGCTTCATCGTCGGCGGAACGCTGGCAAATTGGGGGGCAAACGCCGGCGTCGGCAAGGGACCATCTTTCGTCATCGAAGCCGATGAATACGACAACATGTTTCACGGACTGAATCCGACGCTCGCTGTCATCACCAATGTGGAGCATGATCATCCCGATTTTTTCAAGACAAAGGCGCAAATGCGCGCCGCTTTCAAAACCTTCGTCGAGACGCTGTCGCCTTGCGGCACGCTCATCGCTTGCGCCGATGACGAAGCGGCACACGCCATCGCTGACGAACATCGGGCGGAACGCGGCCAAGCGATCACTTACGGCATCAGCAACGAGGCGGCCGAGTGGCGAGCGGCCGATCTACGATTCGATAATGAGCTGGTCACAGCCAGCGTCTTGCATCGCGGTTCCCCTAGCGTGGAGCTAAAGCTGAGCCTGCCCGGCGCGCACAACGCGCTCAATGCGCTTGCGGCATTGGTCGCCGCGGGCGAGCGTGGTGTCTGTCCCGAGGAAAGCGCCGAAGCTCTCGAGAGTTTCCGGGCGACGGCGCGACGCTTCGAATACCGCGGTGAGCGCGACGGGGTAATCGTGGTTGACGATTACGCGCACCATCCCACTGAAATTCTAGTCAATATCGAGGCGGCGCGGCGGCGCTATCCCGAGCGCGAAATCTGGGCGGTTTGGCAGCCGCATACCTATTCGCGGATTCAACAATTCTGGCGCGGTTTCATCAGCGCATTTGCCGGCGCCGACGGCGTGCTCATTACGCCGATTTACGCCGCGCGCGAAGCAGCGATCGCAGGCGTTACCAGCCAGGCCTTGGTCGAAGCGATGTCGGACCATGGCGGGGCGGTCTATGCGCCCTCGTTTGACGCCGCCGTCGAAATCTTGCGTCGGGACGTCAGGGCGCCGGCTGTCCTACTGATCTTCAGCGCTGGCGACGCCAACCAAATTGCGGATCTGTATCTCGGCGGCGAAGCATGAGACACAAGAAAACGCCGCATACGCCTTCGATCGACAGCTTGCCCCAAGGACAAGCGCTGGCTCGATACACAGCCGCTCGTCTCGGTGGTCCGGCCGATTATCTTTACATCGCCAAGGATCCAAGCTACCGCGACCTGCTTCCACTTCTCGACCAAGCGTGGACCCTTCAGATGCCGGTAACCGTGATCGGCGGCGGCGCGAATGTTCTGATCGCCGACGCCGGCATCCGCGGCTTGACGATCATCAACCGCGCTACAGAAATCAGTCACGCAGACGAAGGTGATGAAGCCATCGTCACTGCCAGCAGCGGAACCAATCTCATTCGCCTCGCTCGCTATTGCCTGGAGAATGGGCTACGCGGCATGGAGTGGGCGATTGCTGTGCCCGGCACCGTCGGCGGCGCGGTGATCAACAACGCGGGCGCGCATGGGAGTGATATCGCCAGTTCGCTTTTGTGGACAATGGTTTTTGAGGTGGACCGCGGCAAGCGCTGGATTGAAACGCTGGACATGCAATACGGCTACCGCCATTCATGGCTCAAGGTTCGCAGCGACCGCCGGTTCTTCGTGATGAGGGCTGAGTTTCGCTTTGATCGTGACGAGCCGGAATCGATACTATCGCGCATGGACCATAACAACGACTATCGGCGCGACACGCAACCGCCGGGCGCCAGTCTCGGCAGCATCTTCAAGAATCCGCCTGGCGACTACGCCGGCCGTCTGATTGAAGCGGCCGGTCTGAAGGGAACGCGCGTCGGTTCGGTGGAGGTCTCCCCCGTCCATGCCAACTTCTTCGTGAATAGGGGCGCCGAAGCCAGCGCCCGCGACTATTACGAACTCATTCGCACGGTACGCCGAGGGGTTGACGAGGCGTTTGGCCTCCGTCTTGAGCTCGAGATTCAGACTCTCGGCGACTGGGATTGATATTCCGCCTCAGTCAGTTTGCGCCGAAATTTGAGCGACTGTACACTGAATACCGTACCGAGCGACGGCTGCAGTAAGCTGCCAGTGGAAGACCCCGAGTGGCAAGTCACGTCCAGGCTCACAGACGGCAACCGGAACGGGCGCCCGGCGTGCTGCATCGGGCTGCGCCTGGGACCGTGCCGAAGCGAACGGCGCCGGCGCGCAGTGGCGGGAACTTCGCATTTTCCCGCTGGCGCATCGCTAGCGCCATTACGTTCGTCTTATTCTGCCTTATTTTATCGCTCTTCTTTACCAGCGATGTCTTTTATGTGCGGTCAATTCAAGTACGAGGGAACGACCATATCACGCGCGAGGAGGTATTTGCCTTTTCCGACATCGCCGACTACCACATGTTTTGGCTGGATCCAGAGCGGATTCGTCAAAGCGTGTTGCGCTCGGCGTCGATTGCCGATAGCGCGGTTGAGCTGGGTTGGCCGCCAAACTTGATCACCATCATCGTGCAGGAACGGCAGCCAGCCATCGTATGGTCGGAGGCCGGCGAGGAAACCTGGATTGACCTTCAGGGACGGGTCATGCAAGCCCGCGCCGAGATGCCCAACCTGCTTCACGTTCATCTCATAGCGGGCGATTACGGCGGACCGAAACCAAGCGCGGATGATTTTACGGGAGACATGGTTCTGGGCGCGCTGCGTCTCAAGGAGATCCTGCCCGCGGGCGAGCATTTGAGATTCCATCCCATGCACGGGCTGGGTTGGACCAACGAACTGGGTTGGCAAGTTTGGATGGGCAGTGATTCGGCGGCCGTTATGAGCGAGAAAGTTACCATGTATAACGTGTTGGTGGACAACATAATCAGTCGCGCAATACCGATTGCCGAACTGAACATCGCCAATCCCGATGCACCATTCTACAGCGTAATAGGGGGGCTTTAGATCGACATGGGCGACTTAGTAGTAGGCTTGGATGTTGGCACTCACAAGATATGTACGATCGTTGGCGAAGTGCGTCCCGAAGATGTCTATGTCGTTGGCTTAGGCATTGAACCGAGCGACGGGATGAAGAAGGGCGTTGTCAACGATGTTGGCGCGCTCTCATCCGCGATTGCCAAGTCGGTCCGCAAGGCGGAGAAATCCAGCGGCTACGACATCAACCGCGCCTTCGTCAGCGTGGCTGGCAGTCATATTTCTTCGCTGACCAGCCGGGGCTTGGCGACCATTGTCGGTTCGCGCAGCGTGGGACCGGCCGACCTGGACAAGGCGATGAGCGTCGCCCGCAATATCGCCATACCCCATAACCGCGAGATATTGCACGTGGTGCCGCGCAGCTATACCTTGGACGGGCAGGAGGGCATTCGCAGTCCCCTGGGTATGCATTGCTTTCGGCTGGAAGTGGACGCCCACATTATCACCGCCTCGACCACGAGCCTGGCCAATCTCGAAGACGCGGTGGAATCGGCCGGCGTGCTGGTCGATCGCTTTATCCTAAATCCGCTGGCGGCCGGCGATGCCGTCTTGACCGATCACGAACGTGAGATGGGCGCTGTGGTTATTGATATCGGCGGCGGCACTACCGATCTGGCTATTTTCATTGACGGCACGGTTTGGCATACGGCGATCATCCCGGTCGGCGGCAATCATGTGACCCAGGACATCACCTACTGGATGCGCGTTCCCTTCGGCTTGGCCGAGCAAGTCAAAATTCAGCGCGGTCATGCCGATATGAATGCGGTGAGCGAATCGGAGGTCTTCCCCGTTGAGCCGTTTGGCGGCGAGATTCTTCCCGTTTCGCGGCGCGATCTGGCGATGGTGATTGAAGCGCGTTTCGAGGAAATCTTTGAATTGGTGGAGAAAGAAATCAAACGCTCCGGTTATGCCGGTTTGCTGCGTGCGGGCTCGGTCATCACCGGCGGCAGCTCTCAATTGCCCGGGTATCGCGATCTGGCGTCGCGCATCTTGAATGTGCCCGTTCGCCTGGCGCATCCGGAAAAAATCACCGGCATCGCCGACATGCTAAAGAATCCGTCCTACAGCACCAGTGTTGGATTGCTGCGACTGGGGCTGGAAATGGACGCCATGATTGAGACCGAAGTGGTCGACACGATGGGCATTCCAGTAAATCAATGGGGCCGCCGAATGAACGAGATTATACGTCGCTTCCTGCCGCAGGATGATTGAGGAATCCACCCAACCATTAATGAGAATTATTGCCTTGGTTTTGATTTGCGCGGGCTGGCAATACGCGTACAATGAGCAATGGAACGAGCCGCACACGTTGGTTGACGTGCTGATTCATGAGGGTAGACATAATGGTCAATGATTTGATAACAGGGGAAAACTTCGCACAGATCAAAGTCGTTGGAGTTGGCGGCGGCGGTGGAAATGCCGTCAATCGCATGATCAACGAAGGTCTGGGCGGCGTTGAGTTTATTGCGGTAAACACCGATAACCAAGCCCTGATGCTGTCCAAGGCGAAGACGCGCGTGCGGATCGGCGACAAGCTGACGCGCGGGCTAGGCGCCGGCGGCAATCCGGAGATTGGGCGCAAAGCCGCCGAAGAGAGTTCGGAAGACTTGCTGGAAGTGCTCCGCGGCTCCGACATGATCTTCGTCGCCTGTGGCATGGGCGGCGGCACGGGCACCGGCGCTTCGCCTGTCATCGCGCAGATCGCCAAGGAGCTCGGCGCATTAACCATCGGCGTCGTGACCCGCCCCTTCACCTTTGAGGGCACGCGCCGCGCGCAATTGGCAAAGACCGGCATCGAGGCGTTGAAGAGCCAGGTCGATACGCTGATTGTGATTCCGAATGACCGCCTGCTGCAAATGGCGGACAAGCGCTCGACACTGCAGCAAGCCTTCTCGCTGGCCGATGATGTGCTGCGCCAAGGCATCCAGGGCATTTCCGAGTTGATAACCGTGCCTGGCTTGATCAACCTCGACTTCGCTGACGTTCGCACGGTGATGTCGGAAGGCGGCGCCGCCCTGATGGCAGTGGGACGGGCGGCCGGCGACGATCGCGCGCGGTCCGCGGCCGAGCTGGCGATCACCAGCGGGCTGCTTGATGTTACTATCGACGGCGCTCGCGGCATCCTGTTCTCGATTACGGGCGGCAGCGACCTGACCCTTTTCGAGGTGAACGAAGCGGCCGCCATCATCAAGGACAGCGCGCATCCGGAATGTAACCTGATCTTTGGCGCTCACATTGATGAGAGCATGGGCGATGAGGTCCACATCACGGTGATTGCCACCGGCTTCGAGCGCAGCCGGCTGGAGACGAATATGAAGGAAGCGGGCGCCTTGCCGATACGGCAGGCGACGCCCCTGCCGCAGCCACCAGCCGTACAGCGCCAGATTTATGAGGAAGTGGAACTGCAGGCGCCAGGTGATAATGCGGCGGCCGGCGCTGGATCCGGGTCGTCGCCATTCCAGCGCAACCGTCTCGCGCCGCCTTCCCCACCACAGGAAGATTCGCGGACCTACGACAACATCGACCCCAAGAACACCGAGCTGCCGGCATTCCTGCGGAAGCGCAATCGCCGTCAGTAACCTCTGACATTGTAGACATAGCGAGTTGAAGGGTGGGCAATTCCAGCCCACCTTTTCTATTCTTTGTCGAGAATGACGGTATTGACTACATAGCATATCTGTTCTATGATGATGGGGGGTTCTAAAGTCGGGTGCTTTTGCATAATGGATTGAAGTTGTGATAAAATGTTTGCTCTATTTTACGCGCGTAAAATCGTTCCATGCTATAAAAGTAATCACCGTTTTTTGCAAACCGCATACCCACAATGTGAAACTACCTGCGCCAAGGGGATGACTAGCAGCAGACGACTGCTGTGGTTAGACCATTGGAATCCTACCTTCAACTAACATTCTTTCGGGACAACTCCGTCATGATACAGCCGCAGACCACCACAACCAGCGCATTGCACGAACTTGGCTACAAGATCTTCCTTGATCGCTACGCGCAAAAGGACATGACCCGGGCGAGCCTGACGGTTGGCGACACCGTCATCGTAGTCGTCAACGCCAAGACCGGGCAGCGCGAGATCGGTACAGTGACCGCCATAAACCTGCCGGAGGTCACGGTTAGGCTTTTGGACGACGAGACTGTGGTTCGCGATCTCGAACACGTGGATAAGCCAATCGAACTCGAACCCGGCCAAATGATGGATCGGGTGGCGCGCGGCGTAGCGGCGACCGAAGCCGGCGACGCGAAAATCGACGAATGGACGGAGAAATTCCGCTGGCTGCTGGATGACTGGAAGTTCGTGCCGGGCGGGCGCATCTTGACCGCGGCCGGCACCGATCAAGACTTGACCTACTACAACTGCTATGTCATCCCATCGCCGCAAGATTCCCGCGAAGGCATTATGACGACGCTGACGCAAATGACCGAAATCATGTCGCGCGGCGGTGGCGTCGGCATCAACTTGTCGACCTTGCGCCCGCGGCATGCTTATGTCAAAGGCGTCAATGGCCGGTCAAGCGGGGCCGTGTCCTGGGGCGGTTTGTACAGTTTCGTCACCGGCCTCATTGAACAAGGCGGCAGCCGGCGCGGCGCGCTGATGCTCATCCTCAATGACTGGCACCCGGACATATTTAACTTCATCAACAGCAAGCGGCAATCGGGCAAGATCACCAATGCCAATATCAGCGTCGGCGTCTCCGACAAATTGATGGAGGCGGTGTATGCGGACGCGGACTGGGAGCTTGTTTTTCCCGATACACGCGATCCAGAGTTTGATGAATTATGGGATGGCGACCTCGACACGTGGATCGCTAGGGGCCGTAGAGTCGTTCCTTACAAGATGATCAAAGCGCGCGAGCTTTGGGACGCGATCATCGAAAGCGCCTGGACGAGCGCGGAGCCGGGCGTCTGGTTCCGCGAGCGCAGCAACAAGATGGCGAACAGCTGGTATTTCAATCCGCAGATCTGCACCAATCCCTGTGGCGAGCAGCCGCTCGGCGCTTTTTCAGTCTGCAACCTGGGCGCGATCAACCTGTCGAAGTTCTACGACGAGCGCATTCACGATGTCGCTTGGGACAAGCTGCGCCGGACGGTCGCATTCGCGACGCGATTCCTCGACAACGTCATCGATACCACGCCCTATTTTTTCGAGGAGAACCGCAAGGTGCAAATGTCGGAACGGCGCGTCGGGCTGGGCACGATGGGCATTGCCGAGTTGATGCTGAAGCTGGGCGTACGCTACGGCAGCGACGAATCGGTCGCTGTGATCGACGACATCTACCGGACTATCGCCGTCACCGCCTACGAAACATCGAGCGATCTGGCGCGGGAAAAAGGCGCCTTCCCCATGTTTGACGCAGAAAAATTCCTGGAGAGCGGCTTCATGCAAGCGATGCCCGTTGAGGCGCGAGACAAGATCCGGCGCGATGGCATCCGCAACGTCACCTTGCTGACGCAAGCGCCCACCGGGACCACCGGCACCATGGTCAATACCTCGACCGGCGTCGAGCCCTTTTTCTCCTGGGTCTATTACCGCAAGAGCCGTCTCGGTTTGCATGAGGAGCAGGTGCCCATCGTGAAAGATTGGTACGCGGCGCATCCGGATGCGGAGGCCTTGCCCGACTATTTCGTCACGGCGATGGACCTTTCGCCGGATGAACATATCAAAGTGCAAGGCGCTTTCCAGCGCTGGATCGACAGCGCCATCTCCAAGACCTGCAATGTGCCAAATGAATACACGGTTGAGCAGGTTAGCGAGCTGTACAAATATATGTACGAGCTCGGCTGCAAGGGCGGCACGATCTACCGCGACGGCAGCCGCGATGAACAGGTGCTGATGCTGAAGGGCGATGAGCGCGCCGAAAGCGAAATGGAAGAGCTTCAGGGCGGCGAGGACACCGAGCCCGCCACGACGCCGCATCATGTATATCCGCGGCCCGATATCCTGCAGGGCCGGACGGTGAAGACGCAGACTCCCTTTGGCACCGCCTACATTACCATCAACCACGATGAGCAGGAGAATCCCTTTGAAGTGTTCATCGCCATCGCCAAAGCCGGTACAGATATTCAAGCAGACGCCGAAAGTCTGGGGCGGATGATCTCGCTGCAGCTGCGCACGACAGCGCCGCATAATCGCCGCGACATGCTCAAGCTAATCATCGAGCAGCTGCAGGATATCGGCGGCGCGCGACCGATTGGATTCGGATCGAAGCGAGTCCTGTCGCTGCCAGACGCAGTGGCGCGCGTACTGCAAATGGAATTCTTCCCCGAGGATCAGCCGCAACAGTTGAACCTGCCGATTGAACAAGCGAGGACGACTGCCGACCAGGTCGATAGCGATGGCGGCACGACGATGAACTCGACAATATCGGGCGCGGACATGTGCCCGGCTTGCGGGACGATTACGCTGATTCGGGCGGAGAATTGCCGCAAGTGCTTGACTTGTGGTTACAGCGAGTGTTGATCCCGGTCTCGCCAGATTTTCCGCATACATTTCTAGCCATGGCGTATAGCGCAAGAGACTTGACACGCGTATTCCCTGTACCTTTTGCCTTTGCGTCTCAAACGAATTGATGACGCCGACACTTGAGCCCAAAACTAAGACTCGAAAGCGCTTGAAGCGTATGGCGCTATTCATTATTCTAGCCGGCCTGCTCTACTTCGCGGCCTTCACGATTGCGGTTCATCTCACCGGCTTGCAGGACAGCGCTGAACCGGCCGACATCATCATTGTGCTCGGCGCAGGCTTGAAAGAAGACGGGCGCCCAGGCCCCGCCTTGACCCGGCGAACCAGACATGCGTCCACGCTTTGGCATGAGGGCGTCGCGCCGCTGGTATTGTGCGCGGGCGGGCAATCCGAATATTTTCCGCGCACGGAGGCGGCCGCCTGCCGCGAGATCCTGCTGGACGCGAGCTTGCCGGATGCAGCCATCCTGCTTGAAGAACGCAGCCGCAGCACGGAGGAAAACGCGATCTACAGCGAACGCCTGCTGCATGATCTTGGGCTGTCGCGCATCGTGCTGGTCAGCGACAGTTATCACATGCTGCGCGCTGGCTGGCTATTCACGGGGCGCGGCGTCAAGGTCATGGCCAGTCCGGTGCCAGCCGATCGCATTCGCGGGGGGCTGGTTTATCCTTACTCGATCGCGCGTGAGTTCATCGCCTTCAACTGGCAGCTCTTCAAAGAGCTTTTCAACATCCCACTGACACATATCAGCGGAATTTAATGGGTATCGGCGCTTTGATACAGCAGCGGCCACCTGGAGAGAAAAATGAACAACTACGTATGTATCGGCGTTCCTTATTATCTGGGAGAGGCTCTGCCCGAACGGCGAGAAGTGGACGCGCTGCGGCGCAGCGGGATCGCTGATGAGCTACAAGCCGATTGGATAGACATTGAGCCGGATTTCGCCGCGGTGGCTGACCCGGTGGTCGCGGTGAATCGGGCGCTGGCCGCCGCGATCCAAGCGCAGGCGTCCAAGATACCGGTGGTTTTCGCCAACGACTGCACGAGCTGCCTCGGCATGGTCAAGGGCTTGGAAGCGCTCGCGCCGGCGATCCTCTGGTATGACTCGCACGGCGATTTCAACACGCCGGAGACGACGCCGAGCGGCTTCCTCGGCGGAATGCCACTGGCGGCGCTGGTCGGCCGCGGGAATCAGCATTTGATGCGTGCCGTCGATCTCGAGCCAGTCGCCGAAACTGATGTGATCGTGACCGATGTCCGCAACCTCGATCCGGAAGAGGGTATCATGCTGCGTGAAAGCGAAGTCACGATTTGCGAAACTTTGGCTGAGGTGACTGCGGGAGCGCTTCCAGACAGGCCCCTATATGTCCATTTCGATACCGATATCGTCGATTGCGCCGAAATGCCGGCCATGAGCTATCCGGAGCCTGGCGGTCCGTCGCTGACCGAATGCATCGCATCGCTGAAGCTGGTATTGGAAATGGGCAAAGTGGAGGGCATCTTGTTCAGCCTTTGGAATGAAACGCTAGACAAAAGCGCTGAAACCATGGCGGCCACGCTTCAGTTGATCCGCGCCTTGAAATAACCGATTTCCGCATCAACATGATCGGGCGTGAAAGAAAGGCGACAAGTCGCTTGCGATTGGCTCAAAAAGAGCCTATGCTTGATTTGGCGTTTTGCTCCAGACACTTTTAGATTTCGGGCGCCACGAATCCAAGGCAATTCAACTTGTACACAGACAACGAGATTCTTTTTCCACATTATGCAATTCCGGCGCTGCGCAATACGCGTGGCCGCGCCTGGATGCGATTGATTGACCGCCTAGCCGGCAAAGCGGAAACCAGCGTCGAGGTAATCGCCTTGATGTCTCTGATGATACAGCTCAATGGTTGCCTCGCCTGTGAGACTGACAGTTATCGGGCGATGCGCGGTTGCACCGCTTGCGCCCAGCAGACGCTCCGCCGATTCAAAGGCAGCGATGAGGAACTCATCAGCCTTTACGAAGAGAGCGTCGCCAAGACACGTGAGCTTGGCTTGGCGCTGTCTGATTGACTTCGGGGGCGCGCGTCCGCGCTCGCTGAACACATGTCCGGTTCACGACACAGGGCGGACCTCAAGAGATTCAACTGTCCCGTCGCGAGCCGCTGTTGACAAACTTCTATCGAACATGTTAAACTCTCCGCGCGTAGTAAATCCCTCTACGTCGGTTAATTTTGCCACAATCATTTGAAGGGGCGTGCGGCGATAGCGAGTTCACCCTACAGGATCAACGGAAATATACGCGGTGTGCGCGAAGTTCGGTTGATTGACGACAGCAATACCAATATCGGCGTAGTCAGTATCCACTATGCCCAAGAACGCGCCGATGATGTCGGTTTGGATCTGGTGGAAGTGGCGCCCAATGCCGAGCCGCCCGTCTGCCGGATCATGGACTATGGCAAGTTTCAGTACGAGCAGCGGCGCAAGGAACGCAAATCGAAGAAAAATCAAGTCAAGGTGACGGTTAAGGAGATACAGCTTCGCCCCAAGACCGATGAGTACCACCTGCGCTTTGACATCAAGCGGGCGGAGAAGTGGCTGCTCGAAGGCAAGAAAGTGAAGTTTCGCGTGCGCTTTCGTGGGCGCGAGATTACGCATCAGCATATCGGGCGAGACCGGCTTAGCAAGATTGAGAACGAATTGAAAGACGTCGGCGTCGTCGAGCAGCGCCCGAATATGGAGGGGCGTGACATGCTCATGATTCTGGCGCCAAACAAGGACATCAGACTGGGTTCGGAGAAGCAATAGTGCCACGCAAGAAAAAGACGACCAAGTACAAACTTAAAACGCATAAGGCGACCGCCAAACGCTTTCGCATGACGGCTACGGGCAAAATCGTACGCACCAAGGGCGGCAAGAGCCACCTGCGCCGGCGGTCCGCCAAGCGGGTCAAACGCCAATGGGACAAGACTATGGAAGTTGGTGAAAAGGCGACGCAGCGCCGGATTCGCCGGTTGGCGCCGTATCTGGGCAAATACAAAGCGAACCCGCCGGCATAGACGCCAAACATCTTTCGCAAGGCATAAGCCCGGCGCTGAATTGCCGGGTCTTTCATGTACGGAGTAGACGCATGGCAAGAACTAGAACCGGTATCGTCAGACGCCGGCGGCATAAGAAAGTCCTGAAATTCACCAAGGGGCAGTGGGGAACGCGGAGCAAGAATTTCAAGCGCGCCAATGAGGCGATGATGCGCAGCCTTTGGTATGCTTACCGCGATCGCCGGCAACGCCGCCGTCAATTGCGCCGTCTCTGGATCCAGCGCATTAACGCCGCAGCGCGCCTCAATGGCATGAAGTACAGCCATTTGGTCCATGGCTTGAAGCGCGCCGGCGTCGAGCTGGATCGCAAAAGCCTGGCGGGGATCGCCATTCAGGATGCCGAGACTTTCGGCAAAATTGTCGACGTTGCCAAGCAAAACCTCTAAATCGCAGCGGCATTATCTCTATCCACAAGGGTCCGGAGACAGACCCTTTTTCGTTTTCATGGGCTTGCATGGATATCATCAGCAGCAGGCAAAACAAACGCGTCCGCTATATCAAGTCGCTCCAGACCAAACCGCGGTTTCGGCGCAGCGAGCGGAAACTGATCCTTGAAGGCGACCGACTCATCGCCGACGCCTTATCAAGCCGAGGCAAGCCCGACCTGGTTCTTTACCTGCCTGGACGCGCAGACTATGAAATCATCGCTAAATTGCAAGGGCGCAACTGCGAGCTGCAGCCAGTGAGCGAGGCGGTGCTTCAACACCTCAGCGATACCCAGCAGGCGCCGGGCATTCTGGCGGCCTTCCAATTGCCGCGTCCACCGCTGCCACAGCGGGCCGAGCGCGTACTGATCCTGGACGCGGTCCGCGAGCCGGGCAATCTGGGCACGATCTTGCGAACGGCGGGCGCGGCTGGCGTCGATCTTGCGATTCTGGCGCCGAACTGCGTCGACCCCTACAATTCGAAGGCAGTCCGAGCGGGCATGGGCGCGCATTTTCGGCTGCCAATTGTCGAGTCCAACTGGACTGAAATCGGCGCCTTTTGCCGGGATCTGAGCGTTTATGTGGCGATGCCAGACGCTTCAACACAACACACCGAGGTGAACTGGCTCGAGACTTGGGCGCTCATTCTCGGCAGCGAAGCGCAAGGCATCAGCAAAACCGCGCTGAAATTGGCTCGCCGACAGATCTCAATTCCCATGACGGGCGCGACGGAGTCGCTCAATGTCGCTAGCGCCGCCGCCGTCATTCTGTTCGAAGCGCAGCGACAGCGTCTGGCATCGGCGAAGCGGTAAGATTCCGGCTAAACAGCCCCTCTTCATTTTGTAGGGCGCTGCGGTAGACTAGCGCGACTGGGAGATCCACGGCGGGCAGGAGAACACATTTCATGGCACACGAATTCGATGTTGTCGTACTTGGGGCCGGTCCCGGCGGATATGTCGGCGCCATTCGCGCCAGCCAGCTGGGGCTGTCAACCGCGATCGTCGAGAAGAAGTATTGGGGCGGCGTCTGCTTGAATGTCGGCTGCATCCCTTCCAAAGCGCTGCTGCGCAATGCGGAGTTGGCTTACCTCTTGAACCATGAAGCGAAAACTTTCGGCATCAAGGGAGACATCACGCTCGATTACGGGGCGGCATATAAACGCAGCCGCCGCGTCGCCAATGGCTTGACGAAGGGCGTGCAATTCCTGATGCGAAAGAACAAGATTAAGTCGTTTGAGGGCTGGGCGACCATTGAAGATGCAAACAGCCTGCGCGTCGAACTCAACAGCGGCGATCATGAAGATTTGCGCTTCAAGAATCTGATCATTGCGACCGGCGCCTCGACGAAGCTGCTCCCCGGAACGGCGCTAAGCGAGCGGGTGGTCACATACGAAGAGCAAATCATGGAAGACGAATTGCCGGCCAGCGTCATCATCGCCGGCGCCGGCGCGGTCGGTGTGGAGTTCGCCTACATCATGCGCAACTATGGCGTCGATGTAACGATGGTCGAATTCCTCGACCGCATCCTCCCGCTCGAGGATCCGGAAGTCAGCGCCGAACTGGCCAAAGCCTTCAACAAACTCGGCATCAAGCTGATGACGGGCGCGCGCGTCGACTCGATTGAAGAAATTGGCGACGGCGTTTCGGTCGTGGTGACTTCTGCCGATGGCGCGCCGGTGACGCTGCGAGCGGAGCGTGTTTTGCAGGCAATCGGCTTCCAGCCGCGGGTCGAAGGCTATGGGCTGGAAAATCTGGGCGTGGAACTCAATGAATCCGGGGGAATTGAGGTCAACGACAAGATGCAGACCAATGTCCCCAACATTTACGCCATCGGCGATGTGACCGCCAAGCTGATGCTGGCGCATGTCGCTGAGACGATGGGTGTGGTCGCCGCTGAGAACATCGCCGGCGCGCCTTCTATCACCCTTGATTTTGATATGATGCCGCGCGCGACCTACTGCCAGCCGCAAGTCGCCAGCTTCGGCTATACCGAAGAAGGGGCGAAAGCGCGTGGTTTCGAAATCAATGTGGCCAAGTTCCCCTTTCAGGCGAATGGAAAAGCCAGAGGCATGGGTGATGCGGCCGGCTTCGTCAAGCTGATTAGCGACTCGAAGTACGGCGAGATCCTGGGCGCCCACATGATCGGCCCTGATGTCACCGAGCTGTTACCGGAACTCACCTTGGCGCGCGCAGCCGAGTTAACGCCGGCCGAAATCGCCCGCAACGTTCACGCCCACCCCACCCTGAGCGAGGCGCTCAAGGAGGCGGCACATGGCTTGGAGGGGCACTTCCTCAACATCTAGTTCAGCGGAGCAGCGTAAACCAAGTCGCATTGGCTTGGCTATGCTTCAATCTCGAATTGTATAACGGGATGAATCTTGGCGCTTAAGCCGCTAGTGAGGTCGGCGCCGTTGACTTTCGCCTTGCTGTAGCGGTCGTAGAGGATGACCACGACGCGGTATTCCCCCGGATGCAGACCTTCAGTTGACATCTCGGCCACGTACCATTTGAGTATTTCATCATAGAGATGCCGGTCCGTCTGGCGGACGTTCGCGCCGTCACTCGTGAGCAGCTGGATGGACACATTGTATTGATCGAGCTGCGCTTCATCGGCGACTTCCCAGCCAGTCACAACGCGTATGGACTCCTTGTCCGCCCGGTAATCGCCGAATCTGTCGACAATTTTGATCCCGTTGTCATAGACGATAGGCTGGTGTACGCGATCGCAAGCAAGCGAATGATAGACGTAGCGCTGAACAAACACCGTATCCCGATTCACCAGCACTTCGCATTTGGTGTAGTCAGCCTGAATCGCCTCAAGCACGTCGTCAAAGACTGTTGGCTTGTTACTGGGATCATAAACGAATAGCAAAAAGGGATTGTTGTCCAATCGATCGGCTATATCTTGGCTCAGTTCTTCGCCGCGCAGGCGCGCATTGACAAAGCCGCCGTCGATGCCCAGTCCAACTTGGGTGTAATAATCGGCTGTGGTCCATCCGTGCTTGAGCCCCCAGTTGATCATCGGCGACGGCGCAAAGCCAAACATATAGTCCTGCGCGCGTGCCGCGCCGCGAAGCGCATCGGAGAATTGCTGCAGCGGCGGGTGTTCCATGAGCAAAGTATGGTGGCCGCCGTAGGTCCAGCGCTCGGCCAGCTGATAGATGCGATACCCGCCGGCCATCCAGACCAGCACAAACAGCATGGCAATGGCGCCCCAACGGCGAAACGACAGCAGCAGATGAGCCACCACGATGACGAAGAAGGGCATCGCGAGAAGGAAGTAGCGCATCCGGTTGATGCCAATGACGCGAAATACGCCATTCAGCAGGAATAAGGTGAGCATCATGCCCACGAAAATCGACAGGAGACGCAGGAAGGCCGGCTGCCGCTTCGCCCGCAGCGCGAGTCCCGTCAAAAACACGATGGGAATCCAGAGGTCGAGCCGGTCGTTGACCAGGACATGAGCCACGCTTAATGCCAATTCAGGCGTCGTCAAGGCGTTGGACAAGGTGTTGACGCTGGTGGTCACGCCGAAGAATCCGCGGGAAAACACGGTGACATAGGGCAGGAAGGTCAGCAAGGCCAACAGCCAGCCGGCGACAATCGCGAGCCACCGGCGCGATTTCGGCGAAAAGACGAGATGCTGCATGATGAGCCCGGCAAGGAAATACAGCGAGAAGATATGCGTATAAATGACCGCGATCGCCGTCGCCACAAAGAAAAGCCAAGATTGCCAGCTCACACGACGTCCACTGCTGAGACGCCAGTACACCCAACAATGGAGCACCGCCATCAGCAACAGCAAGGTGTACATGCGAACTTCATGGAAATACAAGATGACGAAGCCGTTTGTACTCAGCAGAATGGCAGCCAGTAGAGCCGCCCGCTTTCCCAATACCTCGACCGTGAATCTGAAAAGGGCCGCTATGAGCAGCGCGCCAAAGAGCAG
Source organism: Chloroflexota bacterium (assembly GCA_026707665.1). Lineage (GTDB taxonomy): Bacteria > Chloroflexota > Anaerolineae > Aggregatilineales > Phototrophicaceae > UBA6055. Next base: position 40,526 of record JAPOWK010000158.1, on the reverse strand, counting down.
GGAAAGATAACGCAAGGGCAGTTGCGTCCAACCGACGAGCTGCGCCCATTGCGAGCCCAAAACGAAATACAAGGGAACATGATCGGGGCTGTAAGTTCTTAAGGAATTGACGACATCCTGCGGGCTGTACGGCGGATCAAAGGCGCCCATATTCCCCAGCGAGAACATTTCGTCCAGCCAGACGATGTCCGCATTCAAGCCTTTCGCGCCCAAGGCAAAAGCGAATAGCATGACCAGCGTCATCGTAGCCAAGGCGCGTAAATGCGTATTCGGCCGCGCGCGAGCTTCGCCCGCTATGTCGCCGCTAGGAGTCTTCATGACGTTATGTCTCATGAACAGCGATTTGATCTGAACCATGGTGGTCGCTAACGCGGGACGCTGAATTCGAGGATAGGCAGGATATTGCCCGCTTCTCCCGTTGACTGATCGATGCCCGCCACTTTCGCCCCGCTGTGGCGGTCGTATAATATGACGACAACTCGATATGTGCCGGCAGATAAATCGGCAGTTGAAATCTCCGCCGCGTTCCATTTGAGAACATCGTCATGCAAATGCCGGTCAGGCGTTTGCCCGACTTTCTGCCAATCGGGCGTGATCATTTGAATAGAGACATTGTAGTCGTCAAGCTGCGCCTCATCGGCGACTTCCCAGCCGGTTACCACACGGACAATGTCTCGCTCCGCGTCATAGCCGCCGAATTTGTCCACGATCTTGATGCCGTTCTCGTAGTGGATAGGCTGGTATTGGCGGTTGCAGGCTATTGTGCTGTGTACAAATCTCCTTACGAACAGATCCGCCTGCTCCACGATGACAGCGCAGGCAGCATACTCAGCTTCAATGACCGCGGCAACTTCTTCGAAAACCGGCGACCGGTCATGGGGCTCGTATGCCAATAGCAGATACGGATAGTCGTCCAACTGCTGACTGATGTTCAGCCACAATTCGCCATCGGCTGACGGATCCAGGAAAAATGTATGATCCAGTTTCAAGATGGCGCCGAAGTAATAATCAGCGATGCTCTTGCCGTGCCGCAGGGGCCAGTCAACGAACTTGGACCGGCTGAAGCCGACCACCAAATCCAGCTCATTCCCGCTCTCATTAAGCGAGTCGGCGAATTTATACAATGGCGGTATGTCAACGAAAAGCGTATTCCTGCCGGCATACCCCCAGCTGTCACCCAAGCCATGAATCTGCAGCCCGCCCGCGATCCAAAAGAGCAAGAAGGGTAGGGCGACCACGCGGAATCGACCGGTACGCCAAAGAACACGAGCGCAGAAAATGGCGAAGAAGGGCATAGCGGCCAAGAAGAAGCGGAATCGAAGTTGATCGATCAGGGGGAGAACTTCGTTGAAAAGCATCAAGGACAAAACGATGCCGGCGCCGATGACCAGAAGTCGCAGGATGCAGAAGTCTGGCTCTTTCCACAGAGCCACGCCCGCCACAAGCAGTAACGGCAGCCACAGAAGTTCATGCCCGTTGACCATGATATTTGCCAGTTCTCTTGCCAACTGCGGCGCGCTCAAGGCGGTCTCCTGCAACGAAGCAATAGTGCGTTCGGCCATTGCTCCGCGAAGATAGCCCGGCGCATAGGGCAGGAAAGCCAAGCCGCTGATGATCCAGGCAAGCAAAATGCCGCGCCAGCGCCTGATTCTGCGCGCGAAAATCAGATGGTGGAAGCCAAAGCCAAAAAAAACGAATACGGAAAAAACATGCGTATAGAGCTGGGCGATCGCGGTCAAGATAAAGAATAGCCACTCCCACCGTGCGGAGGCAGCCTTGGCGCTCAGCCGCCAGTAAAGCCAGGCATGGATGAGCAGCAGCAACAGCAGCAACGTATACATGCGGATCTCATGAAAATAGAGCAGGATGAAGCCGCTCGTCATCACGAGGGTGGCAGCCAGTACCGCGGTCCCGCGATCGAGCGTATCGGCCGCGAAGCGATAAGTCCAGGCGACAAACAGAATGCCGAAGAGCAGAGACAGATAGCGCATGGGCAGTTGTGACCAGCCGACGAAACGCGCCCACTGCGCGCCGAGGAAGAAGTAGAGCGGCACGTGATTTGGACTGTGCTCGGTCAAGGAATCAACGACCTCGGGCATGCTGTAGGGCTGCGCGAAGACGCCCATATTGGAAAGCGAATACAACTCATCCAGCCAGAGATTGTCCGCGTTGAGCTTTTGCGCGCCCAAGGCAAAGCCAGAAAGCAGCAGGCCAACCATCGCGCCCAGATACAGCCGGCCGAGTCGGTTCATTCGCGATTCGTTGCCTTCTGCCGCGCGTGAAACTCAGGCGCCAGCAAGCCAAACTGCCAGAGGCTTTGGAAGGCGCCGCGCTTGAAGACACGATCGCGCCAGACACCCTCGAGCGTGAAGCCCACTTTTTTGAGCAGCGCAGCGGAGGCGGAATTGCCCTCGACCACATCGGCTTCCAGGCGGTGCGCCCCCAGCCGCTCGAAGCAGAATTGCAGCACGGCTTGCGTCGCCTCGGACATGATGCCGCGACGCCAGTAGTCCGAGTGCAGTTCATAGCCAATTTCGGCGCGGCGGTGGCGCCTTTCGTACAAATGAAAGCCACAGGACCCAATCATGCGGTCCTGCGGCTTGAGCGCAATCGCCCAGCGGATCCCGGATTTTTCGCGGGTTATTCGTTCCGCCCAGTCGATGATCTCACGGGCGACCTCGTCCTGTGGCGCCCCTTCAAAGTCGATGAGATAATCGAGCACGCCCGGACTATGCCAGACCGCCAGCCAATCGTCATGGTCGGCTCTGCTGATCGGCCGCAAGCGCAGCCGCTCCGTTTCCAGCGTCGGCACTTCGGTGAAATCAAAGGTCGTCAAGTCAGCCTCCGCGGCCATATTCGAGATAAATTCGCGCGCGCGACGAAACACGGCGCTGAAGCAAATCACGGGTTCGTGGTCAGCTACTCTATATGCCTTCAGCGATGATCTCCGCGATATCGGCGACTTGGGGTCCGCCGCCGGCTTCCGCGCGAGCATCTTCAAACATCCGCATGCAGAAGGGGCAGCCTACCGCCAGCGTCTTCGCGCCCGTTGATGCGGCTTCCTGGAAACGTTCGCTGCTGACCTTGCGATCGCCCGGCTCCTCTTCCTTCCAGAATTGCGCGCCTCCCGCGCCACAGCAAAAGGAATTCTTCCGATTGCGCGCCATCTCCACCAGCGGAAGGCTCTGACGCTTGAGAGCATTGCGCGGCGCATCCATGATGTCATTGTGGCGGCCGAGATAACAGGGATCGTGAAATGTCACATTGCTCCACTGCGCCGCATTCGCCCCTTGCGGCAGCCGCCCGGCGGCGATCAGCTCGTTGATTAATTCGCTGTGATGCAGGACCTCGAAATGACCGCCGAAGTCATCGTATTCTTTGCCGATGTTGTGCAAGCAGTGCGGGCAGGTGACGACGATGCGCTTGGGTTGGAGCGCATTGAGCGCCTCGACATTGGCGGAAGCCATCTCATAGTAGAGGTACTCGTTGCCGGCGCGCCGGGCGACATCACCGGTGCAGCTTTCATCGTCGCCCAGGATGACGAAATTGACATCGGCCGCGTGCAGCAGCTTGACCAATGCCCGCGCCGTCTTCTGCGCGCGCGGATCATAGCTCACGGCGCAGCCCGTCCAATAGAGCAGATCAAAATTCGGATTCTCTGCGACCGTCGGAACGGGAAAATCCAGCCCGGCTGTCCAGCGGCCGCGCGGCTCAGCAATCTGCCAGGGATTGCCCTGTCGTTCCATGCCGTTGAAGGCGCCTTGCAATTCCGCCGGGAATTCGCTGCGCATCAGAACGGCATCGCGCCGGATATCGAGAATATCGAACATGGGCTCGTTGCCCACCGGGCAAATGTCGATGCAAGCGCCGCAAGCGGTGCACGCCCAAAGCGCCGATTCGCTGAGCAGCCCACCGGCGAGCGTCCAGCCGGAATCCGCCCCGCTCGCTAGCTCGTCCCAATTTTCATTGATTAAGAAACGTTTGTTGACTTCCAACGCCGCCGGGGACAGTTCCTTGCCGGTCACATAAGCTGGGCAGACATCTTGACAGCGGTTGCACATGATGCAGGCGAAGCCGTCCAGGATATGCGTTCTGTCCAGATCCTCCAGACGGGCCGCGCCGAATTGCTCAATCTCATCGTTTTCGAAATCCAGTGGCGCCAATGCTCCCAGCGAGCGCCGCTGGGGACGCGTCATGAAATTCAGCGGCGCCATGAAGAGGTGCAAGTGTTTGCTCTGCGGGAAGTAAGGCAAGAACAGCAGAATACCCGCCAGCGCAATCCACCAGAATAAATGGCGCATCGCTTCCAGCGCGTTGATATCCAAGCTCGACCATAGGCCCGCCGCGGAAGATGCGAATGGCATGAACGAATCGTAGCCATGTTGCGCCACAGCCACCGACTCGCCCAGGAAACGCGCGCCAACATGCAGCAAGATAAAGACGGCGACGATCAAGGAGTCAGCGGATACGCCACCGGCTTTGACTTTGGGATGCAAGAGCACATTGTCCTGAAACTGCAGCGCCTTTCTGTTGGGCAGCGCGAATCGCCGCAAGACGAAGTAAGAGACGCCGGCCAGAACGATGATGCTCAGCGCATCGCCCAAGAAACGATAGGCATCGTAGACAGATCCCAGGCGAGCCAGTTGCCGCTCAAAGCCGGGCAGGAAACCAATAAGCAGGTCAAGAGCGTTGATCAAAAAATAATAGGTGAAGCCGAGGACGACGCCCCAATGCAGCAAACTGGTCAGCCGGCGAGTTTTGAGGGTCGTGCGCTGCGTGAGATAGGCAGCCAGCGCCTGAAGAGTACGGCGGAGGATGCCATCCAGGCGAAGCTTGCCCTGCCCGCGCCCGATAATTTGGAACATCTCACGAAAGCCGGCGAAACTGGCGCCCAAGGAAAAGAGCGCCAGCAGAATAAAGAGCATCTTTTCCACGTCTGTCAACATGGTGAGCGCGCGCTTTCTGGGCTGATGGTCGGCTCAGACTGACAGATTCAGTTTACCATTGCGCCAGCGATTCACCAACCAGCCAGGATGAACCATTCACAATTCTGAGCCCACCTAATATTGCTCTGTGCACACGCCATCGCGAGTCAGGCGGATCTGTATGAAAGCTTGTCTATTTCGCTACCATCAGTAGAATGAGAAGCCATTAGTGTAGCAATAGGGGAGCGGCCAAAATGATTGACTTTTCACCCATGCGCGATGGCGATTTGACTTACATGGAATACGCCGCGCGTGAAAACATCGGACCCGCCGAGCTGAAACAGCTCAGCGACGAGAGCATCGTTTTCTTGCTAAGCCAGCTGGATGGGCTCGGGGATGAAGATATTGTCTTTGATCCGGAAGACCCGAATGCGGACGATCCCTTTGCCGTCGAAGGCGAAGAGGAGATCGGCTGGAATTTCGGGCATCTGATCGCGCACGTCACCGCCAGCTCGGAAGAGGGCGCCGCCTTGAGTTCGCTTTTGGCGCGGGGAGTGCCGGCATCCGAACGCCCGCGTTACGAGACGCCCTGGCGCGATATCACGACCGTAGCGCAGGTCCGCCAGCGCTTGGAAGAGAGCCGCCGCATGCGCAATGCCTATCTGGAGACCTGGCCCGATGCGCCGCTGCTCGGCGTCTGCCGCGACGTATCCGAGCGTTTCACCGCCAGATTCGGCGAGATGAACGCGCCAGCCGCTTTCTTGTTCGGCTTGTCGCACGAGGTCGGGCACTACGAGCAAATTGAAGACGTCAAGCGTCAAGCCTTGGCCGCCCGCGCCGCCACCGCTTGAAGCGCAGCTCCCACTGAACGCGGGGGCGGCATCGTCTCGAGTGTTCAGCGATTGTCCCTTTTGGAGGGCTGATGAGCAAGTTCATCGCGCCGCGCGCGCCCAAAGGCTTTCGAGACTTTTTGCCGGAGACGATGCTGCGGCGCAATTACGTTCTCGATATCATCAGGGACGTTTTCCACCTCTTCGGTTTCGAGCCGATCGATACGCCGATTCTCGAGCTGCATGAGACGCTATTCGGCAAATATGGCGAAGAGGCCGAGCAGTTGATCTTCACCGCGCAGCACGGGCGCAGCAAGCGGGAGCCGCTGGCAATGCGCTACGATCTGACGGTGCCGCTGGCGCGCGTGGTGGGCCAATACGAAAGCCAACTCAACCTGCCCTTCAAGCGATACCATATCGCGCCGGTCTTCCGCGGCGAACGTCCGCAGCGAGGGCGCTACCGCGAATTCTGGCAATGCGACGCCGACACGGTTGGCGTGGCGAGCATGAGCGCCGATGCCGAAATCGTGATCATGATGCACGAGATTCTCAAGCGCCTCGGCTTCCCGCAATTCCTGATCAAGATCAATCACCGAAAATTGTTGGCCGCCATCGGCGAGTTTTCGGGCGTGCCGCTAGAACAGCTGCCCGATCTCTATCGCAGCGTCGACAAGTTTGACAAGATTGGCGCCGACGGCGTGAAGGGCGAACTGATCGAACGGGGAATCGACGGCGAAGCGGTCAGCCGCATGATGGACCTGATTCAGTCGAAGGAAAGTGGCGAGAAGAGCCTGGACCTAATCGCCGAGAAAATCGGCAGCGAAGACAAGGGCTTGGATGAGTTGCGGGAGCTGGCTGACTTGCTGAACGACGCCGCAGTCGCTAGCGAACACTACGATTTCGACTTCACCATGGTGCGCGGGCTCGGCTATTACACCGGTCCCATATTCGAAACGGTCATCTCCGAGCCAAATCTAGGCAGCATCAGCGGCGGCGGACGCTATGACAATCTGATCGGCATGTTCCGCCGTCAAAGCCTGCCGACTACCGGCACCTCCTTTGGCATCGAGCGCATCATCGACTTGATGGACGAGCTGAAGCTCTATCCGCCTCAACTGGGTGGCACGCTGGTGCAAGCGCTGGTGACGGTCTTCAATGAGGAGACGCGGCGCGATTCGGCGCGGATCGGGGTTCAATTGCGCGAAGCCGGCATCAATACCGAGGTCTATCTGGGCAAGCGCAAGCTGGGGCGGCAACTCGCCCATGCTGACAAAAAGTGCATTCCCGTCGTCGTCATCGCCGGTCCCGATGAGATCGAGGCCGGCGTCGTCAAGCTGCGGCGATTGCGTGATGGCAAAGAAATAAAGGTTACTCTGGAGAAGGCTGTCGAATCGGTCGCTGATATGTTGGGACCCTGAGACCTGTCAGCAAGTTTGCAGTCATGCTAAAGCTACGAAATCTAGCGCTTAAGATCTGGTTTAGAATTATTATGATCGCGATTGCCTTGCCGATTATTGTGGCTATCATATTCGCCAGAGCAGGCGAATGCCGAATACCAGAAGCGCTTCAGTTCAGTGAAGAGTTTTTCGAGTCCATCAGTAATCATCAGCATTCCGCTGGCAATTTGGCCTGGCTCCTTTACTACGACGTGGCGCGACAATTGGCGTGGCACGGTTCCAGCGATATTCAGATTCTCGACTTTGTAGAGCATTGCCAATTTGACGCCTGTTCTGTACAAGGCATTGGGCTGTTGATGCAATTTGAACACCCTGCGATTTGTTCTTGGGCAAGGTCGCGCTTCAACCATACTTTCGTCTCGATAGATATCGACGATGTCGCCGCTCCACAAGCCGACGTTTCTGTTAACGTGATACGGGAAGGGCAAAGAGGCTATCAACCTCTGCCCAAACAGTTCATCGCCGAAATCGACCAACTGCGCAAAACCGCACAAGCGTCTGTAAGGCCCGCGGAATGGGAGCGCTACTCTACATTGCGATTCGGTTACCGTTGGTGGTTCGGGGGTGAATGGGACGTCTACGTTTCAACAATGAATCGGACTCAATTGCATTCGCTTGACATTGCGCATCCGCGGAAATCGCGTTGGTCAAAATGATCTCCCTCCCCCGTTCAAGCGGCATCCTGCTCCACCCCACATCGCTGCCGGGCAAATACGGCATCGGCGACCTGGGCGCCGGCGCTTATCGCTTCGTCGACTGGCTGGAAACGCAGGGGCAGTCCATCTGGCAGGTGCTGCCGCTGGGACCAACCAGCTATGGCGATTCGCCCTATCAAACGCTTTCCGCTTTCGCCGGCAACAGCAACCTGATCAGCTTCGATCGCTTGGTCGAAGAAGGGCTGCTGAACCAAGGCGACCTCGCCGATACGCCGCCCTTTCCGACGGATCGCGTCGATTATGGCTGGGTAATCCCCTTTCACAATCAGAAGTTGGCGCTCGCCTACCGAAATTTCGCGGCGAATCCCGATCAGGCGCTGGCTCAAGCGTTCAGGCAATTTGTCAGTGAAAATCAGTTCTGGCTGGAAGACTTTGCTCTGTTCATCGCCCTGAAGCGGCAGCACAAGCTGCGGCCCTGGACAGCATGGGAGAGCGAATTGCGGCGGCGCGACCCGTCGGCATTGGCGGCGGCGCGCCAAGTTTGCGCCGAGCAGGTCAATCTAGAGCGCTTTCGACAATGGCTCTTCTATCGTCAATGGACAGCGCTGAAAGAATACGCGCAAGGCAAGGGCATCCGACTCATCGGCGATCTGCCGATCTTCATCGCGCATGACAGCGCCGATGTCTGGGCTCATCAGCGCGAATACTATCTGGATGACGCCGGCAGCCCGAGGGTGATCGCCGGCGTGCCGCCCGACTATTTCAGCCCGACCGGGCAGCGCTGGGGCAATCCGCTTTATCGCTGGGATGTGATGAAGGCGGCTGGCTTCAAGTGGTGGATTGAGCGGATCAATGCGCTGCTGGGGCTGGTCGATTTCATTCGCATTGATCATTTTCGCGGTTTCGAAGCTTACTGGGAAATCCCGGCGAGCGAGCCGACCGCGGTCAATGGGCGGTGGGCGGAGGGCCCGGGCGCGCTGTTTTTTGAGGCGATAAAGGCGGCGCTGGGCGAGCTGCCCATTATCGCCGAAGACCTCGGCGTGATCACGCCCGGCGTCGAAAAGCTGCGCGACGATTTCGGCTTGCCCGGGATGAAGGTGCTTCAATTCGCCTGGAATGGACCAGCCAACCCCTTCCTGCCCCACAATCACCAAGTCAACTCCTTCGTCTATACCGGCACCCACGACAACAATACGACCCGCGGCTGGTGGGAAAATGAAGTTGATGAACAAACGCGCGCCTTCGTCAATGATTATCTCGGACAAGATGTTGACGATATTGTTTGGACCATGGCGCGGGTCGGAATGCGCTCGTCAGCCAGGGTCTTCATCATGCCGATGCAGGATGTGCTAGGCTTAGGCGAGGAAGCGCGTATGAACCGACCGGGCGTCGCCGCCGGCAATTGGACCTGGCGCATCAGCGACGCGGCGCTGCATCACCCGGGCAAAGAAAACCTGCTGCATCTTACGCGTCTTTATCAGCGCCATCGGGAGCAGCAGACGTAACGGTAATCTACCGGTTCCGGGAATAGGCAGCCGCGTCGACCGGTTGCTGTTTTAGAGACAGATCTATGGACCCGCAGAGCGTCTTTCACGAAGAATGGCTGCGCAGCTTGCGCGAGCATTACAAACACGTGGTGCGCAATGACGATCGCGTGACCCTAGATTCGCTTTCGAAAGTGATGAGCAAGGTCGGCTTCCGCGAAAGCGAATTGACGCAGTTGCGGATCGAAGCGACGATGCATGTTGACGAGGTCGGCAAAGACTTCCGCGCCGACTTGCAGATTCTCGGCGAACACAAAGCAGCGCAAGCGCATCCGGCTGAATGCTTATGTCCCGATTGCGTTGCTGTCGATGAGAGTCAATTTGACGCCGAGGGCCAGCCGCTTGCGCCAGAGCCCGAATCGCACCACGATAAGAAGACACGAGTTTTCCCCAGCGCCGATATCGCTGAGATAGACGAGCCGGACGCCGCTGAATCGGTCACATTTGAGGACAGCGTCGCGGCTGATGCGTTGCAGTCGGAAGAAGGGGAATCCGAGCCTGCCGATGACGGTGACGAGGGCGAGAGCGATCCGGACGCGCCCGAGCAAATGAGCCTCTTCTGACGATGCCGATCACGGAAGACGACCGGAAATGGATGCGACTCGCCCTACGGCATGCCGAGCGCGCCCTGGATACGCATGACGTGCCAATCGGCGCGATCGCCGTTCATCAAGGCGAAATGATCGGGCGCGGCCATAACCGGCGCGAAGCGGACAAGGATCCCACGGCGCACGCCGAAATGATCGCCTTGCGGGAGGCGGCCGCCGCGCTCAATTCATGGCGGCTCGATGATGTGACGCTTTACTGTACGCTTGAGCCTTGCGCGATGTGCGCCGGCGCGATGGTGCTGGCGCGCTTGCCCCGTTTAGTCTACGCGGCGTCCGACCCCAAAGCGGGCGCGGCTGGCAGCGTCTTTGATCTTACCCGGCACCACCGGCTCAATCATCGCTTGCATGTCGAAGGCGGATTGTTCGCCGACGAAGCGGCAGAACTGCTTCGCCGATTCTTCCGCCAACTCCGCAGCAACTCGTAGCCCGGTAGGGGCGACTGACCCGCTGCGTCTACGCGCGGCGGTGAGTCGCCCGACGGTCATAGCGGAAACCCGCGCCTATTTCGCAAGACGCTTTTCAATTTGGTCGCCGAGCGTGTATACTGACTATCCACTTGGGAGAGGTGCCAGAGTGGACGATCGGGACTGTCTCGAAAACAGTTGTACCCTCCGGGGTACCGTGGGTTCGAATCCCACCCTCTCCGCTCTCCATTTGAAGGAATAGACTGGACCGGACGGGTCACCTTCAACCCGTCCGTTGCTACTGTCAACTATTGGCTTCCCATCTGCAGCAACAGGCTCAAGGGCAGGATGAAAGCGTCCTCGGGTATTTCGACCTCAACCGGCTGGTTATGTTCGGTCATGACCACGTCAATGCTGAACTGAGCGCTCGCTACGCCTCCGCTCGCGTACCCCATGCTTTCGCCATCCAACTCCATCGCGAAATCGGCGATTGCGCGGTAAGTGTAGAAATCTTCCAGCCCAACGTAAGATCGGACCGACAGTTGCGTGTTGTCAAGCATGTCCGACATCCTCACCTTGAGCAGCGCAAACGTAATCGCGTCTTCGTTCTGGAGTTGCATCATCGCCTCGCTCAGACTGGGCAATTTGAAGAAAGCCGGGACATCAAACTCGTAGTCGAAAACGGCTACAGCGACACCATTGACTTCGCTGTCGGGAAGGCGGGTAATCGTCAAGACTTGTTCTATACCTTCCAAGTCCGCGGCATTTGGCATGGGGGTAATGTCAATGCTGGCGGCGATATCCGGCATAGCCATGATGGTTTCCATAGCGCCATTGACGTCAACCCCAAGCCATTCGACGCCATCCATCGCTTCGCCCGAAAGGCTTTCCAAGGTAGTTGCATCAACCAAATAAACGCCGCTATCCATAAGCGCATTGATTGAAGTCTCGCTAGTCCCCTCGCTGGATGATTCCACAACCGTCACGGACAGCGCGCCCACAATGCTCGTCAATATGCGGTCAAAGATGTCCACTCTCTCCGCTTGCGGCGTATCAGCGCCGATAGTGGACCAGTCAGCGGCGGCTTCGGCATCAAATGCCATTTGCCCGCTGCCGCGGATGTCTAGAGTTACTTGCTCCGAACCGCCCGCCCTGTTGGCGTATGTGGTTTCGCCAGTTGCCGCAAACGCGACGGCAAAGGAATTGACATACCACATTGCTTCCTCGTTCGCTTCCAGCAACTGGCAGTCGCTCTCAGACAGAATCGCGCAATAGTCTATGCCCTCATAATTGGATTGCGCGCTAAGACCCGCACACGCTAGTAGCAGCAAGCAGGTGGCTATCAGCAGGTTCAAAGTTCTGTTGAACATCGTATCTCCCGTTCAAACTAACCCAATCGCAATCATACTATACTCCATATACTTATCTTTGTTGCACCCAAATGTTGGGGGCGCCGCGAGGATACGCCCGCCGAAGCGCCTGCATATTGTCAGCCGGCGAGGATGACAAGAGCTGATTCGCTCCGAGAGCCATGTCTGATATACTCGCAGACAAGATACGATAGCGAACACTGCGAAAACTGTGAAGACGATCACCGTATATGGCAGTTCCCAAGTCTCCCCAAATCACGCAGTCTACCAAGACGCGGTAAGGATTGGCCAAGCGCTTGCGCAGGCTGGCTGGTCAGTGATGAGCGGCGGATACTTCGGCGTAATGGAAGCGGTCAGCAAGGGCGCTAAAATGGCCGGCGGCCACGTCATTGGCGTAACCACCGACCAGATTGGCTTGCAATTCAATGTTCAGCCAAACCGCTACCTGGACGAGACCGTGAATTATGCGGACTTGCGCGACCGGCTGCTGCACATGGTGGAGCATGCCGATGGTTATTTGGCGATGCCGGGCGGGATCGGCACCTTGCACGAAATTGCGGAAACCTGGGAATTGATGCGCATTGGCGGCGTCCCGCGTCGCCCGCTCGTATGCTATGGACCGATGTGGGAAGAAGTCATCTCGATCATGGAAGGCAGCCCCTATCTAGGCGACGGCTATCATGGCATGATCACGATTGCGCAGGATGTGCAGCGCGTCATTGAAGCCTTCTCGTCGCCATCTTAGCGGGGGCCAAGCGTCGTGATTCAGGAATCAAGACGGATACGCGGAAAAGACCAGGAAGACGAAATCGAGGACCGGATAGTGCCTAGAATATGGATGACGATCTCAACTGTCATTTGCCTACTTGCTGTGGCCGGCATTCATGCGCAAGAGGGTTCGTTGGACGCCGATGCAGCGCAACCGCCATTGCGGGTTTGGCTGCCCGCGCCGCTGATTTCTGATGAATCCGGCGACGCCTTTCAACTGCTTAGCGAGCACACAGCCGCCTTCAGCAGCAGCGGCAATATAGAAATTGAATACCGCATCAAGGACGTCGGCAAAATCGGCGGCATCATGTCGACAATCCGCGCCGGCAAGGACGTCGCGCCGGCCGCCTTGCCCGATATCACTTTGATTCGCCGCCGCGATTTCACACCGGCGCAGTCGCAGCAATATCTGCAATCTATGGAGACTTTGTTCTCGTCTTCACTGATAAACGATCTGGACGGTGGGCTGGAATTCGGACAGATTCCGCTGGAAGCAGGCATGGAATTCTACGGATTGCCCTACCTTTACGATGTGCTATTGGCGGTACATTCGCAGCCCGTGCAGACCGCTGGATACCGGTTGGCATTTGCGGATGTTCTCGCCAATGAAGCGGCATTCTTGTTTCCGGCGGCGCGCGCAAATGGTCTGAATCAGACCTTTTATCTGCAGTATCTTTCCGCCGGTGGTATGACGCCCAGCAAGGGCGTGATGAATATCAACGAGGAAGCCCTGGGCATCGTGCTCAAGTTCTACGAAGATCTCGCGCATCGGGGACTGGTGGCGCCTGATGTGCTCACGTATCAATCGCCGACCGCCTACCAATCCGAGTTCGTCAATCGAGCCGATCGCTCACAGTTGGCGGTATTCCGCGCCAGCGAATATTTCGCGATGACGGAGCAGCAGGACGCAACGCTAAGGGCCGTTCAGGTGCCGACTGCAAGCGGAGGCGGCCAGTCGATTCGCGACGGTTGGCTTTGGGTGCTGGTCACGCCGGATATGAACCGTCAGACCTTGTCGGCGCGTTATCTTGAGTGGATGATGGAGCCGGAATTCCACGCCGATTTCGCAAGAGCGCTCTATCATTTGCCGACGCAGCCGGCGCTCTTGGACGACAGCCTGCCGGCCGGCGCCGATCGCCAATTCTTCGTCGACTTGCTGGAAAACGCCACGCTTCCACTGCCCGAAAACGAGGGTGGTACAGCGCCGCGTCTCATGCAGGAAGCGCTGATACACGTCTTACACGGCGATGCCACCGCCGAACAAGCGACAAGGCAGGTGCTGAGCCAGCTTGCCGAGCGCTAAGGCGCCAGCGATTTCTGATAAAAGCGATGCGTCTTGTAGATCTGGCCGCCGAGACTGACACTGATTTTGATGAGTGGGTTGGTTTCGAGGATCCAGCCTGAATCGAGATAATCGTAGCGCGACGGCAGCAGCGCCTTCATGACCTCAAGCAGCATCGCCAACTCGACGCCTTTGTTGCGATGCTCTTGCTTGACGCCCATCAGCGGCATGCGCACGCCGCGGATCGACCGGCGAATCTTCCAGTGCCAAGCGACCTGAGCCATGGTCAGTAATTCCGGGACGCCAGGACGCGGATAAGCGCGCTGAAGGGCTTCGTTGAAGTTGGGAATCGTCAGCGCAAAGCCGATCGGCTCTCCGGCAATCTCGGCGAAGAAAGCCAAATCCGCCTCGACCAGCATGCCGAGTTCACGAACCAGCGCTTCCAATTCTTCATCGTTCATCGGGATGAAGCCCCAATTCTTCTCCCAGGCGGCATTGTAGATTTCGCGGAAACGCTCGAATTCGGCCTTCTTAGCTCCCGCGTCCATGCTGCGCACGCTGATGCCGCTGCGCTCTGAGGCGCGCTTGACGAGCCGTTCCAGCCGCTCCAGCGAATTTGTCGACTCGATGGTTTCCCGATCCTGGTAAATGCAGTGCAGATCCATCGCCTTCTCGAAACCGGCCTGCTCAATCAAGCCCGCGTAATATGGCGGGTTATAGGGCATCATGATCACGGGCTGGCTGAAGTTGTCGACGAGCAAGCCACACTCTTCATTGGTCGTGAAATTGGCCGGACCGCGAATGGCGTCGGCGCCGCGAGCACGGACCCAGCGGGCAGCTTCGCTCAACAAACCGCGGGCGACCGACTCGTCCTCTATTGACTCAAACAAGCCGAAGAAGCCAATGTTCTCGTCGTGAAAGCGATTGTGCGCATGATTGATGAAGGCGGCAATCGTACCGACAATCTCCCCCCGCTGCCAGGCGGCGAAGTACTCACCCTCCATGTACTTCCAGGCTGGATGTTTGCATTTGTCCAACAGCTGCCTTCGCATCGAAAGAAGCGGCGGCGCCCAATTGGCGTCATCGGCGTAGTGCCGCCAGGGAAAAGAGAAAAAGTCTTCGAATTCTCGGCGGTTGGCCAGGGTCCGTATTTCCAGGGTGCTCGCTCCTAATCGCGTTGTCTTACGCGCAGTTGGCAGCGCCTCATCGCGGTAAGACTATCTTGACAGCCAGTTTTCATACTGATAGTATAGCAAGATATTATTCCGTAGTAGCTCAATTGGCAGAGCGGGCGGCTGTTAACCGCTAGGTTCTTGGTTCAAGTCCAAGCTACGGAGCCTGTACAATGCCCCGCCGCGGGCATTTTCATTTCCCGCGATTCAGCTCGTAAATCAGCCGCAAGCCATCCAACGTGAGTTCGGGCGCGAACTCGTCCATCAAGTCGATATGGGCGTTGAACAGCGGCGCCAGACCGCCTGTTGTGACAACTCTCGTCTCTGGCTCATCAAGCTGCGACAGGATGCGATGTAACAGCGACTCGATCATGCCGACATAACCCCAGAAAATGCCCGACTGCATGGCTTGCGCCGTGTTCCGTCCTATAGGCTGCGGCGGCGGCAGCAGGTCAACTTTGTGCAGTCGGGCGGCGCGGCTGACCAAAGCATCGTGCGCCAGAAGAATGCCCGGCGCTATGACGCCGCCGATGTAGGCATTGTCCGCGGACAAGACATCAAAGTTGGTCGAGGTGCCAAAGTCGATGCAGACGGCGGGCGCGCCGAAGAGCTGAGACAGGGCGACTGAATTGCAGAGTCGATCGGCGCCGGCCTGCTCCGGCATGTCAATCGCGATGGCGATGCCTAGTTCCGTTTCACTGTTGACAGTCAGCGGCTCCAGGCTCAAATAGCGGCGCGCCAACTCCTGAAAAGTCGGCGTCAGCGAAGGCACGACGCTGCTCATGCAAAGGGCGGCGATTTCATCAGGCTTGACCCCGGCCGTATCCAGAAAGTTGCGAATCAGTATGGCGTATTCGTCCATCATCTTCTCGGCGACGGTGCGCGCGCGCCAGGAAAGCTGCCAGTTGGCGCCATCCCACAAGCCCAGGTGGATATTTGTATTGCCAATGTCTAGAGCCAGCAACATGCCAGTCTCCCTGATTTGGAATTGTAGCGCCATGCGGCTGCCGGAGAGTCCAGCGCAGGTTGCGGCGGCAGCCTCCCATGTCAAAACGCGCTCTGCGCTATACTATACTAGAATCGGCAGCGAGCGGACGCAAGCAGGCCGCCAGAATATCACTCATGTTGGTACGCCAGGCGACACTCGATGACACGCGGCAAATCGTAGCGCTTTTCAGCGGGCGCGTACCCGTTTGGCAGCGGCTGAACGAGCAGGGTCAAGTCGAAGATTTGCCTTACGAGGAGCTGACGATTTACGAGCGCTGGCTGCATGGCGGCGCTTGGATGTCTTTGGAGACCGGCTCTATCTGGCTCAGCCATGTGCTCAGCGGCAATGGTCTGGCTTTCGTGATGGTCGATGGCGGGCAGATAGTCGCTTATGCCGAAGCATTTCTCAATCGCGAATTGACGCCGATGGGATCGCATCTGCACTTGGCTGAATTATTGGTGGACGAGCGCTGTTCCGATGAAGACCATCATACGCTGGCCGATACGATTCTGAGCAAGGCTCGGGCAGCGGGGCGGCTTTCGGTCGCGCATCCGGACTACGACAAGGATTTGGCGACCTATTATCGCAGGTACTTCGGCGCCAGCGAAGCCTTTCGTCTGACGCGCTATTCCATCAATGCGCAAATCGGCCAGAGCTTTTACAAGAGCCAGGAATATGCCAAGACGGAAGCGAGCCAAATCGACGACTGGGCGCTGGCGGTTGGGCGCTGGACCAGCCCGCGCGCCCTCTGGGAGAGCGAGTGGATCGAACACTGGCGCAGCATCCCCCAGATTATCAAACGTGGCAAACATCGTCATTACATCAACGCGTCGGGGCATGAAGCGCTCGTCTGCTTCCATCAGCAGCTATACAACGAACGCAGCGCCGATGTGTATTGTTGGTCGCCCAGGCACCTGAGCACGCAGCTGCTGGTGGCGATACGCGATATGGGGCACCGGCTGGGATTCCGCACTTTGACGCTGGCGTTGGCGGAAACCTCGGCCGAGCTGCTGCCCGCCGACAACAGTAGAGAACCAAATCAGCAGGTGATCGCCACCGTCAGCGTATAGCCTCGCGCCTTCTCCGGCATCATCGCCAGCAATTGGCGTCGTGAACGAGCATAGTCTGTTTTTGCCGTAGAGGTTAACATCTGGCAAAGTGATTCATGCCAGGGTGGGAGGCAATATGCGCACGAAGCAGGACATAGCCGATTGGCTCGACGAGCATGAGCGGCGCTTCACGAGAATGTCAGACGAAATCTGGGATAACCCGGAATTACAATTTCTGGAGTTTAAGGCCTCGAAGCTGCAGGCGGACTATCTGGCGGCGCAAGGGTTCCGCGTCACCTGGGATATCGGCGGGCTGAGCACCGCTTTCGCCGCCGAGTGGGGCTCGGGAAAGCCCGTAATCGCCTTCGCCGGCGAATACGATGCCTTGCCCGGCTTGTCGCAAAAGGATCAGAACACGCCCGACCCCATCTCCGCGGGAGCGCCGGGGCACGGCTGCGGCCACAATCTCTTGGGCGCCGGATGCCTGGCGGCAGCAGTCGCCCTCAAGGAATGGCTGCGAAGCTCGGGACGTGCCGGCACCGTCCGCTACTATGGCTGCCCGGCGGAAGAAGGCGGCAGCGGCAAAGTTTTTATGGGGCGATCGGGCGCCTTTGATGATCTGGACGCCACCTTCAATTGGCATCCCTGGTATATCAACTCGGCAATGAAGGGCAGCCTCCTCAGCGTCAATCGCTATTATTTCCGCTTCCACGGCAGGACCGCCCACGCCGCGGCTGATCCCCATTCAGGTCGCTCGGCTCTGGATGCGCTGGAACTGATGAATATCGGGGTCAATTATCTGCGCGAACACGTCACCGATGACGTGCGCCTGCACTACGCCATTTTGAGCGGGGGCCTGGCGCCGAACGTGGTGCCGGATTACGCCGAAAGCTATTATTATGTGCGCGCCATCGAGCCGGATACGCTGGAAGACGTCAGCCAGCGCGTCATCCGTGTCGCGAAGGGCGCGGCGATGATGACCGACACCCAGGTCGAAATCGTCTACAAATCCGGCTCGACGCGCGTCTTGTCCAACGAGGTATTGGCTGACCTGCAATACGAAGTCATGCGCGAGTTGGGCGGTATCGAATTCACCGCGGAAGAGCAAGCCTACGCCGCCGCCATCAACCAGCGCTTCGGAGACGCCAATGTGAAAACGCTTATCACGCGCTACGGCGTCGACCCGCAGACGGCAGAGCGAGCGCTGATCGGAGATGTCTTTCCCAGCCGCGACAAAGACCTAGTCTCGCCAGGCTCGTCGGATATGGGCGATATGAGCTGGTATGCGCCTTGCAGCATGCTGCAAACGGCGACCTGGGCCAGCCGGGCGGCGGCGCATTCCTGGGGCGTCGTCGCGACCGGGCGAACGTCCATCGGGCATAAGGGCATGATGTACGCGGCTAAGGTGATGGCGCTGGCAGCCGCCGAGCTAATACTGTCGCCGGAGATTCTGGAGCGGGCGCAAGCTGAGTTTCGCGCCGTAATTGAAAGAAATCCCTACCACTGTCCGATTCCCGACGATGTGCCGGCGCCGAGTCACGCGCATCCGTTGAGGTGAACATGTCAAATGACCGGCCTTGTCGAATTGTATTCTGGAACATCCAGCACGGCGGCGGCAGCCGCGCAGAAGGAATCGTCGCGCAGATTCTCGATTGGAATCCGGACCTCGTCGCGCTCGCCGAGTTTCGCGGGACCGCGCCCAGCCAAACGATCGCGCAGCGCCTGGCCGATGCCGGCTACGAACATCAGCTATCGGCAGTCAATGAAGACGAGCCCAGTTGGAACGCCGTCTTCTTAGCGAGCCGCTTCAAGTTGAATCACGTGGCGCAATCGATTCCAGAAGTGCCCTATGGTGACTTGTACTGGCTGCTCGCCAATGTGGATGCAGCGCGTCGCATGCACGTCGGTGTTGTGCACGCGCCTTGGAGCATCCATCTTGGCAGGCTGGAATACTATGAGGCTCTTCTAAATGTTGCTAGGAAGTGGCAGCTCGGTCCAGGAGTATTCATAGGTGACATGAATACCGGAGTAACCGGCCTCGACGAAGAGACCGAAAACTCAGTCGAATACCATAAGTCAGTCATGAAACCCCTGGAAGACATTGGGTGGCACGACATGTTTCGTGTCTTTCATCCTGATGCCGATTCGCCAACGTGGTATTCGCCCTATGGAAACGGATACAGACTCGATCAAGCATTTGTCAATGCCGATCTACAGGCGCGTGTCACATCGTGCGAGTACGACTGGGGAGAGAATTTGGATTCCGGTGAATTGAGCGACCACGCCGCGATACTGCTGGATCTCAATCTGAGCGTCTAGATACCGTTCGTTTGATCAGCCGCTCGTCGTAGCCCAGGGCGACCAGCCGCTCAAACGCCTTCCATACATCTGCCGGTATCGCTTGCGGAGCTTGATATCCGTTCTCGCCGTAGACTTTGACGCGCTGAAAATCGCCAACGATATGCTGAATCACGGCATCGCGCGGGAGCTGGCCGCGCAGATAGTCGGCGCAACTGATCGGCGGCGATGTCACGACTGCCTCTTTGTCACGCCAGTGCGTTTGCGCGGTGGCGAAAACGCGCCGCTCCATGTAGGGTTTCTGCACCAGAATGAAGGACTGGAAGTCCAATCCGCGCTCTGCAAGCAAGCGCTGCGTAAAGCGGAAGTTTTCGCCGGTATTGGCGGAGCGATTCTCGATCAAGATTTGGTCGGGCACGATTCCACGCGCGCTGGCGCGTCGCGCGAAGATGTCCGCTTCCGTCATATCCCAAAAGACTCCCAGCGCCTCGTCTTGCTGAACCACACCGCCCGAGAATAGAAGCACTGGCGCGTAGCCCAATTGATAAAGGTCAATGGCGTAGTCGGCCACGCGAATATCGTGACTGCAAAGCACGAAGATGCAGTCGGCTTGGCGCAGCGAATGGCCGACCAGCAGGTAATCCCACAGGATCTGAACGAGGGAATCAACTTCGTCCATATCGGATTCAAGCGCTTGAACGGCGCCGAAGCGGCGCTCCAATTAAGGGGGAAAGATATCGCCAACGCGCAATTCAAAGCCCGGCAGAACGTCGCCGCCTGTCAAAGTGTCGGTTTCGAAAAGCGTAGTGGCCCCGTCAGCGGTGTGAATGGTGACGGTACGCAAATCAGGATATACGATCCAGATCACCGAAGTGCCAGCATTGAGCAACTGTTGGATTTTCTTTTCGATGTCGCTCGCCTTGTTGCTTGGCGATATGACCTCGACAGCCAAGTCAGGGGCCAAATATAACAATGAATCGGGAAGTTCATCGGGAACGCGTCCCTTTTTCATGAAGGCGATATCCAATCCGCGGACAGTGTCTCGTCCAATGTCGCTGCGCTCCACGACGAATCCCGTATCGCCAGTGGTGGCGATCCCCAGATTATTCGCCTCAACGTAACTGCCGATACGGACACTGAGCCTCATTGCAATTTGTCCATGTTTGCCGCCTGGCTTAGACATTTCAACGACAACTCCTTCAACAAGTTCGATACGGCGATCTTCGTATTCCGGTAAACCCGCAATCTCAAAGTATGCTTCCGCGCTGATGAACTGTTTTTCCAAGACCATGGCGAAACGCCTCCTGCCTTTCCGCCCTAGAGCAACCGCATTGGACCGGGTTGCGCCGGGGCGTCAAACTGCTTCAGAACTTGAAAATCCTCCACCATCGTTTCGCGTTGGTTAGCGTTGTAAAGCGCGGCGGCTGGATGAAAGAGCGGCACGACAGATGCTCGGCCGTAACCGGTTCGCACCTTGATGATCGTGCCATGCAATTGGCTGATTTTCTGATTCGCTTGGTAGGCGCCGAAGCGACGCAATATGAACTCCATCGCAAAGCGGCCGAGGGTAGCGATGACTTTCGGCTGAATGATTTCGATCTGTCGCTCAAGGAAGGGCGTATACAGCTCAATTTCGTTTTTGAGCGGGTCGCGGTTGTTCGGCGGCCGATCCTTCAGGATGTTAGTGACGTAGACATCTTCGCGCCTGAGATCGATCAACGCGAGGAGCTCATCCAGGACGCGCCCGGATGCCCCGCAGAAAGGACGGCCCGTTTCCGCTTCGTTCTTGCCCGGCGCCTCGCCAATGAACATGATATCGGCATTATGATCGCCCTGCCCGATCACCGGGAAATATCTGTTGTTCCTTCGATACTCGTAAAGTGGCGACTGCTTGAGATTGACGACGGCGTCTCTGATAGCGCGGAGTTGCTCGCTGCGGTCGGTCGACATCGGTTAACTGCTTTCGGCTGGGTCGTTGCCCGTAGTTTAGCACAGCCGCTCGGCATCAGCGAAAAGAATCGGCCGCGCGAGGGACAAAAAAAGAAGCGCCTCGCTAGATTCCAGACGCATCCTTAAGGACTGGCGCAGGTGGAATCGATCCATAGCGTTCGCTTCTTGGCTCTAAGTGTAGCCCCTTTGGTGATTTTGTCAATATCGATACAGTGTTAATTCGCCGGGATGTGGAATATGTCTAATATGCGCGCTAATCCTGATTCCCTTCATACTCGAAGCCGAATCGCGCTGCGGCTTTTCGCAATAGCCGACGCAGCGCGCCGTCGATGGCATCTCCCATGGACAGCGCCTCGGCAAAGCTCAGCCAGCGGAAGCGCGTCGACTCGCCGCTGGCTGGGGCGAGGGCGGCGGGTTCTGTCGTCACCAGCACGTAACGGAAATCAAGATGCAAATGCGCGGGATAACCGCCGGCTTCGGGGATGGTATGCACATCATAGTCAATCGGCGCGGGCGCGGCATTCAAAGGAAAATGCGCCAGATCGGGCAAGCCGGTTTCTTCGCGCGCCTCGCGCAGGGCCGCCTGGGCGATGTCGGTTTCATATTCTATATGCCCGCCAACCTGCAGCCAGCGATTCAGGCGCTTATGCCAATGGAGAAGCGTCCGCCCGGAATCCCTATGGACAATCACGGCAGAAGCGGTGATATGCCCGATTTCGCAATTCCTACTCAAGATATTGGGATGCTCGGCGATCAGCGCCTTGATACGCTGGATGTCGCGCGCTTCTTTGGCATCGGCTGGCTGATGCGCGTTGAGTTGGGCAACAATCTCAGCCAGGGCGCCGCCCAATTGGAAACGGTACAAATCGAACAGCATTTCACGCAGCGTTTCCGCTTTCTGTTCACGAGACTGGTCATCCCAGAGCGGCAGGCGGGCCTGGCGAGGCATGGGCGCTACTCGCAGCCATTGACAATGGCGAGAAGCTCAGCGCCGTATGTCGCGCGGCGCCAGGTACCCAGACCGCAGATGCCGCGCAAGTCTTCAGCCGACGCCGGATTGCGGCGGGCGATCTCCCAGAGCGCCCCCCGGCTGATGATCACATCGGACTCGACGCCGCGTGTGTTCGCCGTCTCGCGGCGCCAGCTGTGGAGCGCGGCATAACGCTCGGAGATCGCTGGTGGGATCGCCTCCTGAAGCGGGCGTTTGATTGGCAGCCGGCTGGACAGGCCATGCCGCAGCGCTTCGATAATCTCGTCGCCGCTCTGGCGGACCAGCCAGGCGGGCAGACCAGGGAAATCGTAGAGCTGTTTGACCGAGCGCGGGCGCCGCTTGACGACTTGGAGCAGCACCTTGTTGGAGATCAGCCGCTGCGGCGGATGGTCGAGGGACTTGGCCAGTTCATCCCGCAAGATATACAGTTCGCGCAGGACCGCGGTGGCTTGCGGGTTAAGCGAGTTTGGGCGCGCCAGAGACCAGAAGCCCTCAGGGTCAAATTCCTCCGATTTCACTTCGAAGCGGATCATATCGGCGATGTACTCGCGCGCTTCCTCAAGCCGGCCAAGAGACCGCAGCCGCTCACCCAGCGCATCCCGCAAGGCCAGCAGATAATGCGTATCGACCTGGGCATAGCGGCGAACACTCGCGGGCAGGGGGCGCCGCGCCCAATCGTACTTCTGGTGCTTCTTGCTGTGACGGACGCCAAGCAGATCTTCCAGCATATTGCCCAAGCCGATGCGCTGAATGCCGCAGACGCGGGCGGCCGCCATGGTGTCGAAGATGTTGCGCACATCAAAGTCGAAGTCGCGCTTGAGGCAGATTAAGTCGTACTCGGCGGCGTGGAAGACTTTTTCGATACGCCTATCGGCGAGCACGGCGCCTAGCGAACTGACATCGGCGATGGCGAGCGGATCAACGAGCAGATCTTCGCTAGCGGTCGAGAGCTGGACGAGGCAGGTGACGCCGCGATAAGCGTGCAGGCTGTTGGACTCGGTGTCGACGGCGATACGTTCGGCGCGCGACAGGCGCTCGACGGCTTGGCCGAGGGCGCGTCCCTGATCAATATAGGCGGCGGGCGGGAGCATGGCGGGCGTCATAGCCAATGGCGCTTGCGAAACCAGGCGAGCATCAGAATGACGATGACGATCATGATGCCGGCCGTGATGGCAAAGGCGTGCGGGTCATCGGCGAAGGGGAGCACGATGTTCATGCCGTAGATGCTGGAAACGAGCGTCAGCGGCAGCATGATGACCGAGATGACGGTGAGGATGCGCATGACCTCGTTGATGCGATAACCGGCCAGGGTGTCGGCGGTATCGGCGAAGCTGTTGATGATTTCGAAGTTCTCGTCGGCGATGTCGCGCAGCTTGAAGAGGTGGTCGGCGATATCCCCGAAGTACTCTTCCATGTGCTCGTGCAAGATGGGATGATCGCAGGTTTCGAGCTGCACGATAATCGGTATCTGCTGACGGATGATGCGGCGGAGCGAGATGATATCGCGGCGCAGCAGAGCGAGCTCCTGAATGACGCGCTTGGCGTTGGACTCAAAGAGAGCGTCTTCGATGGCGTGGACGCGGCGATCGACCTTGTTGAGGATGGGGAATACGTAATCGACAAGCTGATCAATGAGGGCGTGGAAGAGGTGATTGGCGCCCTGCCCTAGAAGCTCCTCCCGCGCATCGGCGTCGGTCTGGCAGCGCTCAAAGGCGGCCGCGAGGGGCTTGAGCGCGCCGCTGTGCACGGTGACGACATAATCGCGACCGAGGAAGAAATCGACTTCGCTGGGGCGGGAGAGCTCGTCGCGGGAATCCCAGAGCGGGAAGTGCATGACGAGGAAGAGGTAGTCGTCGTCCTGGTCGAGCTTGGGGCGTTCGATGGGGCTGACGATATCTTCCAGATTGAGCGGGTGGAAGTAGGGATAGCGGGCGTGGAGGGATTCGACGTCTGCGGCGCTGGGGTGGATGATGTCGATCCAGGTGACGGGGCTGTGTTGGATGATGCGAGTGGTCATGGGCGTATTTTAGCCACAGAGGCACAGAGGACACAGAGTGAAATACGGAAGAATGGCCCGATTTGCCGAGGACGGGCTTTGGTTTGCCGTTGCGGGGGTCTGGCGGCAAAAGGAATTGGCGATTCGGCAAAGGGTGAAGAGCAGTGGCGGCGGGGATTGGGGCGATTTTCGGGCGGGATTTGCCATTGCCGGCAGAAAGTTTTTTTCGGCAAATAACGGCAAAGGACGGCGGCGGCGCGATTCGGTTGTTGAACTGCGTTTGGGATTAGGGTAGCGGGGAATGGGACGCAATGGGCGACCAAATGTTCGCGATTCTGACCATCGCCGACATTGAGTTTTGGGGAGGGCACAGAGAAAAAACGATTCCGTAATACATTCGCTGTCGGATATGGCTATATTGATGACAACAGTCTGTTCAGGCGTGAATCGGCTTGTTCGCATAGCTTCGCGAGTACGCTGTCAATCGGGAGCGCCAAAAGAGGAAAAGTAGATGAAGAAACGGAATCGGCTGCGCGCGATGAAGAAACGTCAGCGGATGGTGTTGCTGGCGGTCGTCGCCTGGATTGTGTTCGGGGTGGTGGCGGCGCTGGTGATTGTGTCGCGTACGACTGAGGAGGACTCGGGGGTCACGGTGCAGGTGACGCCGGCGGCGCTATCAGAAGCGGCGGTGAAAGGCGAAGCGGTCTTCAACGCCAACTGCGCGGAGTGTCATGGTCCGAATGCGGCGGGGACGAATCTGGGTCCGCCGCTGATTCATGACATTTATAATCCGGGGCATCACTCGGACCAAGCTTTCTATCTGGCGGCGGCGAACGGGGTGCGGGCGCATCACTGGCCCTACGGGGATATGCCGGCGCAGTCGCAGGTTTCGCGCGAGGAGGTGGGGCTGGTCATTCGCTATATTCGGGAGCTGCAGGAGGCGAACGGGATTGTGGCGAAGTCGTATTGAGGGGGGTGTGGGGGAATTTCACCACCGAGGACACCGAGTTTTGCAGAGGGCGCAGAGACGACCGACTCAATACTTACGCCCAATCAGGTTTAGTGTGTCTTTGCAAAGCTGTCTAAACTCAGTCTCCTCAAGATCGAGACTACCGGGATGATGAAAGGTTGATGTGGCTTCATTTAGGCGTCGTAATTCCTGGCCAACTTGCTGTTTCAGCGGATATAGTCGACTTGACTTCGTGCATCCCAACACCCTGTCTATGAAAACGCCGAAAGGAATTGAACCTTCGGCGAATTCGTCTTGATAGAGCCACTCATAGTGAGACTCAAGGATAAACCGAAGTTTAGGCGCGGCGCTGCTCATACCGGTATGAGATGAATTTCGGATGTATTCAACCAAATATCGTACGTTTTCTTCAAAGTCCGTTTCAGTTGCGCGCTCTATATCCCAGTTGGGACGAATCTCGCTGAAGTCGGCATTGCCTTCTTGAGGACAAACTTCCAACAGGCGCAACATCCCGTAGCGATTCGGGTTACGCTTGTACTTAATCCAAAAGTTTCGTAGGAATCGTTTCCGATGCGAAAGCACAATCACCTGGCTCACTCTCTCGCAAGTCGCAAGTATCAAGTCTGCTGTGCCTGAACTACGATTATCATCCATGCTCGTCACGGGATCATCAAAGACTAGGATCTTCTTGTCGACCCTGTCCGCTGACTTAAGCCGCGCAAGAAAGAGCGAAAGAGCCAGCGTTCGCCGGTCACCTTCGCTCAGCGTGTTCTTGTAAGATTGGCCGCCGTCCGCCGTCTTGTCGCCGCCTACAGGAATTTTCTCGCTCAGCAGACCAATGTGATATTCGGCTTGCCTCTTTGTGCTATCCGCACGTTGCTTCAGATCTACTAGGGTGAAGTCCGCATTCAGTCGACGTAAGTAATAATTGACACGATCTCCGTAATCCGTGAAGGTTTGCTTTACTTGTTGCCTAATCCTGGATTGAATGGCCTTTAACCGGCGTCTTTCTGTCGTCTGTTCTTCACTTAGTTGAGAGTACTTGTGGCAAAGGCTCGCGATTTTGTCGGAGTACCGTATGCGAGTATTTTCTAAGATCAGTATTTGTGTTTCGACTTCGTCCAGGTTGCCCGCGGTCAGCCCCTCCTTGTGTCTACGGATTGCTTCGTTGTTCTCTCCGTGATGACGATTGTACTCGGATACACTTAGGCTAACATCTAACCATGTCTTGTACGCGTCACTTAAGTCGACGCTTACATACTTAGGCTCTAGCGGTCGTCTGGATTTTTCCGTAAGCAATGTCTCGGCGCAACTTACCATTTCATCTAGTGCCTGCCGAATCCCTTCGAAATCCTGAATCGGAAAGACAAGTCCCTCCATTTGTTCTGACTGCCAAAGATCTGTTATCCCAATGTTGTCTGCAATGGCTTTGTTGACGCTATCCATTTCAGACTTGAATTGTAGGCGCTTGCCAGAAAACTCCTCGACATCTGCCTTAAGAGTTCTATACGCGTCGCTGAAATATGCTTGATAATGTCGGATCAGAGTTGACAATTGCAGGGACTGCCCACAGTAAGGGCAGTCGTCGCCAGAGTCACTCGTAAAACAAGTTCCTCGTTCAATCCAATCTTCAAGGCCATCTCCCGTGAACTTGCGGAGATGCGTTTTAACTCGGGCTTCTGCGCTCGCTTCTACGTCTTCAATGCTTAACTTCAATAGTCCTTCAATTTCGTCGATTGGGAATTCTGGCAGCACTACGTTGACGAACTCTCGCCTCAAACGAATATCCGAGACACGGCGCAATTTATCCGCGAGTCGCTTCTGTAGCGCGAGTTTGCCGTCTATGTCCGGCACCGGCTGAAGCTGCAAGAATTGGTCAAATGACAAAGGATTCACCGACTCTGAAGCTGGCCGATGTATTTCAGACGCAATTGCTTGCTTTACGGCTTTGATCTCGCTATTTCTGCCCCTAATCGTCGACTTTGATACTTGCTCATCTCGCGCAAGTTGCCTTGCTGTGCTTCCAAGAATCACCGTGTTCAGGTTTCGGCGCTGGTTGATGTCAACTAGAGGACCGATACAGACATGTTCGTGAACGAATGCTTCATCGAATACCAGCAGGTCGTCAAGTGTTTGGCTCCATTTGAGCCCCGGTGAAGAGTAAGCAATTCTGCCACCACCGTCACGACTGAAGACTATCGATTTCTTGTCTAGCCCAATTGTCGTGCGTCGGTCTAATTCATCAAGGCTGCCATCTGATATGGATCGAAAGATTGCTGCCAGCGAAGACTTGCCCTTGCCATTTTCGCCATAAATTACGCTGATTTTCGCCAACTCAATTGGAGGAATCGGTGTGAAATTCTTAAACCTACCGACTCCGCTAATCTGATGGATTTCCTTTATCATTCCGTTGTCCGAATACTCCGTAACCTTGCCTTTCCATACTATGCATGCTGGTCGGCCAAGTCAAGACTATAAGGCGGTACATCCGCCGCCAGAATCCCCAAAACATTTCACTTGTAACTCCCGCTTCGATTGTGATATATTTAACTATCGGAAAATCTTGCTATTGACATGACAATCTTTGCTGGCGAAATGACGCTTGAAGTCCTCTTGAAGTGGAAGGACATCGAAAGCTTATGGCAACAGCAGAAGCG
The DNA here is from genome assembly GCA_026707665.1 of Chloroflexota bacterium. GTDB lineage: Bacteria > Chloroflexota > Anaerolineae > Aggregatilineales > Phototrophicaceae > UBA6055. The sequence continues at coordinate 12,611 of JAPOWK010000158.1, read as the reverse complement.
ACACAAAATCCAACGGCGATGAGCGCGCCAGTCGCCCGGGCGGCGGCGAGACCGAGCGTCCAGGTAGCCGCGCCCAGCCGGCGCGAATTCCTCTATTATATTTGGGGCGCGTCCATTGCCCTGCTGCTGGGCCAGACTTCCGCCGGGCTGATCTGGTTCGCCTTCCCGCGCTTCAAAGAAGGCGAATTCGGCGGCACTTTCGCCTTCAATCCCGAGGAGCTGCCGGGCGTTGGCTCCGCGCCGACCAGCGTGCCGGCCGGGCGCTTCCATGTGACGCGGACAAGCGAGGGCTTGCGGGCGCTCTACGGCGTCTGCACGCATCTGGGCTGCCTGCCGAAGTGGGTGCCGACGAATGGTCGCTTTGAGTGCCCTTGCCATGGCTCGAAGTTCCAGCTGAGCGGGGTTTGGATTGAGGGTCCGGCGCCGCGCAACCTGGACACCTTTATCACGTCGGTGACTTATGCCGATGGCAGCACGGCCGAGACACCGACCGATGGCGGACCGATTCCGCTGGATCCCGAGCGGACGATCACAAGCATACAGATTGACACGGGCGCGCGCATCATCGGCGATCTGCACCCGTAGCGCCGCTGGCTTAGCGACGAGGAGTTTCCATGACCATCCTCCCCTTCCCGTCCTTCCTCGATGACGTCAAGGAAAAAGGCTTCAAGAAAGCGGTGTTTGAAGGCATCGACGATTCGGTCGAGCGCCTGACCGCGGGCTTGAATGTACAGGATTTGCGCGAGGCATTCCGCGGCGAAACGGCGAGCCGGCGGCCCAATCCGCGTTTGACGCCGCATGCCGATGGCTTTTGGCTGCACATGCGCCCGTCTTATTTCAATCGCGATGTGACGGGCATGTATCCGAGTTTCCGGCTGGGCTGGCTTTCTTCCTATTTTGTCTGGTTCGAGACGATCACCGGCATCTTGCTGATGCTCTGGTATACGCCATCGCCGGAGATCGCTTACGGCGATATGCTGACGATTTTGAGCAATGTGCCGCTGGGTCAGTTGATGCGCGATATGCACCGCCTGGGCGCCGAGTTCATGGTGGCGGTGGTGGCGATGCACATGATGCGCACCTGGATCACGGGATCTTACAAGAAGCCGCGCCAATTCACCTGGTTCACCGGTCTGTTATTGCTAGTGATTACGGGCTTTTTGAGTTTCTCCGGTTATTTGCTGCCTTGGGATCAGCTGTCATTGTGGGCGGTGACGATCGGCGCGTCGATGGCGGAAGCGACGCCGGTGGTGGGCGATCAGGTCAATTTGCTGCTGCGCGGGGCGCCGGAGTTGGGCGCGAATGGTTTGCTGCGCTTTTATCTGCTGCATGTTTTGGCGCTGCCCGCCCTGCTCTTCGTCTTCTTCGGCGTGCATTATTACAAAGTGGTGATTCACGGGCACAGCTTGCCGCCGCAGAAGGAGAACATCGGCGAAGACACCGCCAAGCGGGTGCCGCTGGACAAGCGCGTTTATTTCATCCCCGACATGCTGACCTACGAGATGATGTGGCTGGGGGCGACGACCTTCATTATCACGGTGCTTTGCATCTGGTTTTATCATGCGCCACTGGAGAATCACGCCGATCCGCAGGTGACGCCGCTGGGCACGACGGCGCCTTGGTATTTCTTGTGGATTCAGGGCGCGCTGAAGCTGGGGGACAAATTCTTCTGGGGCGTTGCTTTCCCGACGATTGCGCTGGGGGGCTTGGCGCTGCTGCCCTATCTCGATGTGACGCCGAGCCGGCGTTACGCCCATCGCCGTTTCATGCTTACGATCGCCAGCCTGCTGATTTCTGTGACGACCATATTGAGTTATATGGGCTTGGCGAAATTCGCGGTACAGACATCGGCCGAGACCGAAATTGTGCATGAGTTGACCTTCGAGCCGGCGCATAGCAAGGTTGGCGTCGGCCGGACGATCCCCTTTGATCAGATGATCGTCGGCGCCTATACGACAGCGCAAATGCATCATCATGATGACATGTCGGCGAATGACATGATCGCCGAGATCAATGCCGAAGTTCTCGCCAATGGGCAATTCGCGCAGATGATACAAGAATTGAAAGACCAGCATGTGGGCGCGAATCAACTGCCGCTGCGCTTCCGGACGATTCCCGCGGCTGAGGCGCCGACGCTGATGCGGGTGATGGAGGCTTTCGCGCATCATCTGGAAGCTGAGCCGAACGAGCTGCCCAACGTCTGGGGCTCCCTGGTGATCACCGACAATCAAGCCGGCTTGAAGCGGCTGGATTGGGTCGTGAGCTGGGACAGCGTTCTGATCGAAGGCGGCGAGGTTCAGTTGGACGACAATGACGATCCGATCCTGGTTTACTCCGACCAGGTCGATGCCGAGGGCAATCCAATACCGGTGCGGCGCATTTACAGCGACCATCTGTTTATCCACGAAGCGTCGGCTTATTTCGATTAGGCGCGAGACTGAGCGAAGCGGACACAGGATAAGTCAATGAACATTCTCTTCATCAGGTCAATCGAAGGTCGCATCCTCGCGGGCATCACGATGTTTGTCGGCATGATGATCCTGGTGGGCTGGGTGGCGATCAACGAAGAAGCGCGGATGCAATCCTTCGTGCGGCAGCATACCGGTCGCTCGATTGAGCGCGGCGCCGAATTGTTCGCCTCGCTGTGTTCTGAATGCCATGGTGAAGAGGGATATGGCGCTGGCGACCGCGCGCCCGGCTTGAACAATCCGCATCTTTTTGGATTCGACCCGGTTGGATTGCAGACGGCGGCGATCACGAATGCCAATCGAGCGCTGGTGCGGCTCAACAAAGAGATCGACAGCTTGCTGGCTGAATTGACCGATGCGCAAAATCCGCCGACGGAAGAGCGGCAGAACGAGATTTTGGCTGCGATCGCTGAGCTGGAAGCGCAAGTCGAGGAACAGGACATAGCGATTAACGCCGCGGTCACAGAGCGCACCGCCATCCTCGAGACGCTGGATACCGCGGTGGAGAACGATTTGTTCCCGCTTTGGGATACGATTGTCGATATCGAGCAAACGGGCGATAACGAAGTTGAGGTCTTTTTCAACACCAATGGCACGCGGCTGGCGCAGGTGGGCTGGGCGGGCGATCTGCATGGCTATGTCGTCACGACCCTGATACACGGGCGGCCCGGCAGCGCGCGCGTTTATCCCAACAGCACCGGCATGGCGGCTTGGTCGCAGACGGCGGGCGGACCCTTGCGGCAGGATCAGATTGAGGATTTGGCGGCATACATCCTCAATTGGGACAAGGGCGAAAACTGGACGACGGAAGATTTCATCGCCGTAGCTCAATATGGCAAGCCACTGGCAGATGGCTCCTTGCCGAGTGAACCGCCACCGCCGCCGGCGGGCGACAATGTCCTGGGCATCATGCAGCGTTGGGAGCTTGAGGAAGTGGTGGGCAGCGCCGTAAGTGGCGAGATGCTCTACGACCAGGAATTCGGCTGCACCGACTGCCACCGCGATGGCGCGTCGGCGCCGGATACGATTGGGACAGCCACGCGGATACGGAATGAGCGGCTGACGCTGCCGCAGTTCGCGGACTACACGATCGAGCAATACATCGTCGAGAGCATCACGCGGCCCGGCGATTATGTGGTGGACGGTTACAGTTCGGGCTTGATGCCGGTGAACTTCGGCTTGCGCATGACCGATCAGCAATTGGCGGACATTGTCGCCTATCTGTTGACGCAGGAGTGATCGGTGGAAAACAGCAAACACGAGCCCTCGGTTGCGGGGGCTTTTTGATTTCCGAGGTGAGCGTATGATGAAAAAATCTTGCATTCTCATATTGCTACTTCTGACAGTAGTGATGCCAGCGCCGGCGCAGGATGTATATGTCGGCTGCACGGATGAAGAGCTGACGCGGCAGCAGGAAACATTCGCGCTCTACTTGACGCTGGATTTCGCAAATAATCGCGACTTGGCGCTGGCCAACCTGTTCCGGCTGGGCGCGATCTATCAGTCTATGGCGCTCGACTGCGGCTATGCGCCAAACAAAGCCGAAGTCAATGTGATGCTCGAACAGGTGCTGGATTTCGCCTCGCTGGACGATTTGATCCTGGCGCAGTCAGTGGGCGTAGATGTGGAGGAGATCCTGGCCGAGCTGGACGAGGTATATGGCGATCCGCTGCGCGGGCAACTGCTCTACAATGGCTTGGAGCCGGCGCTGGGCGGGTCGCCACTGGGTTGCGCCGGCTGCCACGAGAACGAAGCGATCGCGCCATTGACCGCTGGCACCTGGACGCGGATCAACGATATTCGGCTGAAGTTGCCTTCATACGCCGATTATACGCATCGTCAGTTTCTGGTGGAGAGCATCGTGCGGCCGCTTGATTACATCACGCCGGACTACGCCGAGGTGATGCCGGAATTTTATGGCGGTCAACTGACGATACAGCAACTGGCCGATTTGGTGGCGTTCTTGGATAGCCAGGATCAGTTGCTGGAGAGCGAGTAGAGCGAGGCACACTGAAGCGGTTCGGGCGTATGCGGCTTGACGAGGGCGCTATCGTTTGGCGCCGCTCTCGTCCTGTTGGTCAATATCACCGTCTTTACGGCGTTTGCGCTCCGCCAAGTATTCTTCTCGTTGCTCGCGCCGCCATTGCCTATAATCTTCGTCGTTCGTAAAGACGCGGATCTCGTTCCTGCCTCGCATCTGAGCCGCGCGAGGGCTTCGGTGAAACTCAAGGAGTTTCTTCAGCTGCTCAGCCGTAAGCTTGCGTGTCAAGGCGCTGTTTCCCTAAGATTCCTCAATCAACAACGAAAACCGTCCAGATGTTTTTCATGTAATTGCTATGCGTCCCTCTGCTCATATTCATTGGTCGGGGAACGATCGACTCTGATTACATACTCAGAAAGAATGCCTGGCGGCTCAAGTCTAGCGATTTCCTCCGGATCGGTGATGATCCTGCCGGTGGGCCTCATATGGGGCTGGTTGGCGCGTTCTGTCTTGTGAAAATCCACAAGTTCCCGAAGCTGTTTAGGAGTCAGTCTGTCATTCATGGCTCGCTCCACTTCCCAAATCAGTAATGTTCAAAGCGAATTGGCCAGTCTCTCTGGTTGCGCGGCTGCCTGTCCAACGTATGATAAACGTATAAAGTCCGGGTACAGTATACCATATATAAGTCCAGGACAGATCCAGCACAATCGGAACAGTTGTATACTCTCGCGAAATGACTGCGTCTTCAAAGCTGCTCAAGTTTGGCACTTGATTGTACAGAGTTACTCCCAAGGGGTCTCTGTATTCAATTATAGGCGCAAGCGGTACGCCAACGTCGACTTCATCAATCATCCATTTTGACCGAATCAGCCATGCCGGGTCGAGTTGGTGTTCCAGTGGCAGTGCATGCAGGTTTGCCGAAGTGGGCAAAACATAGTCGCTCATCGGCAGGTCAAGCCATTCAGGTTCCCCGGCATCGTGTGATACCGTGTGTTCGGTGGTAACCGTCGTCCAAAGGTGTCTCATTGAACCCCCCACCTTTATGAAGAATTCTTTCAGCGTAACACCGGCGCAACTGTGCGTCAAGAAACCGCTCCCGCGCGGAAGCAGTCTCTATATTGACGAACTGAGCTGTGATAAAATGCGCTTGTCGATTGTGAGCGCGGACGACCCACGGGGCGCTCCAATCGCGATCGTATGAGGAAGGGCCGTGAACGCAAGTCGGGCGGACAACTTGATGGCGAGGCTGCTGTTTGTCCATAGCAGCGGAACAGCGGTCGCCGCCGGTGAACAAGAATCCGTTCAGCGGGGCGCGGAGAATGCTTTGACGCTGTCGCTGATGTTTTCTGGCGCGCGCTGCATTTTGCAGTACGTCTTGCTGCCCTTCCTGCTGCCGATCGTCGGGATTGCGGCTGAGGCGACGCTGCCGATCCTGCTGCTGATCAACCTGGTGGCGATGGCATCGATCTTCTTCAGCTTGCGGCGCTTTTGGACGATTGGTTATGCGCATCGCTGGCGCTATCTGGTGGTGGCGACGGCGGCGCTGGTATTGCTAGTGGCTTTTACGGTATACGACATTTCGAAACTGGGGACAACCTAGTATGAGCGACCAGTTTTGCCACCGAAGACACCGAGAATACAGACAACACAGAGATTGGCTGTTCTGGAGTAAATCATGAGTAAGCAATCACGAGCACAGGCGATGACTCGAATCGTGATCATTCTTGCCGTGCTTCTTGGCCCGATTGGCACGGCGCTGGCGCAAGACGGTGAGGCCTCATCCTCGCACGAAGGGATGACGATGCTGGTGCTTTTTCTGGGCATCGCCGGCATCATCGGCGTATTCGTCATTCGCTGGGGACAGTCGACGGGCGACGACGAAGCAGAAAACAACTGAGAATCGGGCGCGTCGGAGACCTGGATGACTAACGATAGCTGGCAGAAGCCGAAGCATCCGAAGAAGAAACGATCGGCGCGTCTGAAGTTCATCAGCGCGGGCTTGCTGATATTGGCGGCGGTGCTCTATCTGCTGATTTCGGGCACCCTGCAGGGCGCACGCTACTTCATCACGGTGCAAGATCTGCTGGATGACCCGTCGTATCAAGGGCGTACTGTGCGGATATCGGGCGCGGTCGATGGCGAGAGCATCGATTACGACAGCGAGAAAGCGATCATCCGCTTTGAAATTGTGAATATCCCAAGCGAATACGACGATTTGGCGACGGCGCTGCACGAGGCGCTGCTTGACAGAAATGCGCCGCGGTTGTCCGTCATAGTGGAAGACGCGGCCATCCCCGACTTGCTGCAGCATGAGGCGCAGGCGATCCTCACCGGCGCTTTGGGAAGGGATGGGGTTTTCGCCGGGACGGAATTGCTGCTGAAGTGCCCGAGCCGCTTTGAAGAGTCAACAGCGCCCGAAGGCTTGAGTGGCATTCCGGAACATCAGTAGGCGTGGTGAATCCATTGGGAGTCGCGCGATGTCCATAGCCACAACAAGATTCACCACAGAGGAAAAGAGGAAACACAGAGAACACAGAGGCGTCGACGACCATCGTCTGACATTTGCGTCGATTCCTGATTCAGCATTCGAGAATGCCCTTGGAGGCGCTAATTCTCGATTGCATGAGAAATTGCGAATGCAATACGACTCCTCTGTGCCCTCTGTGTACTCTGTGGTGAAAAAACGGCACAGACTTCGCTAATGGGACGACCGCCAATTGTTCATTACTTTCGGCTTGAGCCATGACCGCTGAGATCGGACTGGCGGCGTTGACGCTGGCATTCGCGCTGGCGCTTTATGCAATTTTCGCTTCGGTCTTTGGCGCGCTTACGGCATCGGCTGGGCTGACGCTCAGCGGACGCAACGCCGCGTTACTGACCTTTCCCGCGCTTCTTTTGGCGACTGGCGCGCTGGTCGGCGCTTTGATGACCGAGCAGTATCAACTGTCCTATGTGTATAGCGTGACTGATCCGCAGACGCCGGCGATCTATCGCTTCACGGCGCTGTGGGGCTCGCAGAAGGGCTCGCTGCTGTTGTGGTCGCTGCTGATGAGCGGCTTCACCTTCGCGGCGATTGCGCTCAATTGGCGGGGCGAGCGGCGGCTGATGCCCTATGCCATTGCCACGATGATGACGACGCTGGCATTCTTTCTCGGCTTGTCGCTGATTGTGGAAAATCCATTCGAGCGCTGGTGGATCCTGGCTGATGCGCCGCCGGCTGAGCAGGTGGTATCGACCGCGCTGATTCCGCCGGGGGCGATCGCGCCGAGCGACGCGAACCTGCGCGCGGGCGCCGAGGGGCTGAATCCGCTGCTGCGGCACTTCGGCATGGTGATCCACCCGCCGATGCTCTATCTGGGCTTTGTTGGATTCACGATTCCCTTCGCCTTCGCCCTGTCGGCGCTGGCGTCGGGCGATCTGTCGACGGGCTGGATCAAGGCGACGCGGCGCTGGTCGCTGATCGCCTGGATCTGTTTGAGCATCGGGCTGATTCTGGGCGGGCGCTGGGCTTATGATGTGCTGGGCTGGGGCGGCTATTGGGGTTGGGATCCTGTGGAGAATGCCGCGTTTCTGCCCTGGCTGGTGGGCACCGCCTTCATCCACAGCGTCATGATTCAGGAAAAGCGCGGCATGTTGAAGCTGTGGAATATGCTGCTGGTGATCGCCGCTTTTTCGGCGGTGATGTTCGGCACCTTCGCCACTCGCAGCGGGGTGATCGAAAGCGTGCACAGCTTCGCGCGCAGCGAGGTTGGCTTTCCCATGTTGGCTTTCTGGGCAGCGATGACATTTCTCGCGCTGGCCACGCTTTTGTGGCGCTGGCGGCGCGGCGAACTGCGCGACGAGCGTCAATTCGCCAATCTGCTCAGCCGCGAGTCGCTGTTTGTGCTGAACAACGTGGTCTTCATCGCGCTCTTCCTGGCGATTTTCTGGGGCAGCTTCGGTCTGCCGATCACATCCGAGCTGCTGCTGGGAAAAGAAGTGACCATCGGCGCGGAGACCTTTGAATTCTATGTCGTGCCGCTATTCATCGCGATGTATCTGTTGATGGGGGTGGCGCCGCTATCGGCTTGGGGCGCGACCTCGCTACGGCGCCTGGGCGCAGCGCTGAAGCTGCCGCTTGCCCTGACTGTTGCGAGCATTGCGGCGATTGCGCTCGGCGGGACGGGCATCGCCGTTGCCGTCTTCGGTTATAGCGCTCCGCTTTTCGCCGGTTACGTCGCCTTGTTTGAGATATATCTCGGGGCACGGGCGCGGCGGCGGACGCTGGGCGAGAGCTGGCCCCGGGCGTTTGCGGCGCTGTTCCGGCGCAATCAGCGGCGTTATGGCGGCTATATCGTACACCTGGGCGTGACGGTGATCGGCATCGGCGTGATCGCAAGCACGGTATTTCAGACCGAGGAGCAGCATACCTTGACGCGCGGAGAGACGATTGCCGTGCGCGATTATGCGCTGCGCTATGACGACTTTGTGCGGGCGCAAGCGCTTGACGGGCGCATGATGAATATCGCGGCGGTGACCGTGTTTCGCGATGGCGGCGAAATCGCGCGGCTGCGACCGCGGATCGACGATTATCCGCAACTGCCGATGAAAATCGCCGGCGCGCACAGCACGCTGGAGAACGACTTTTATGTGCTGCTGATGGGGGGGGAGCGCGAGCGCGCGACCTTTAGAATCTATATCAATCCGCTGGTGAATTTGGTTTGGTGGGGCGGCATCCTGCTGGTGATCGGCACGCTGATTGCGGCGTATCCGAAGGTCGTTCCGACGCCTGTAGGGCAGAAGCGCGAGGTTGGAGAATGACGGCGCAAATCCTACCCCCACCCCCCGGCCCCCTCCCCCAAAATGAGGGATTGGGAGTATACGCCCTGCGCGCAGGCATTACTCTGTACATTTTGTTATTGGTTTCTGTGGCCCTGGTACGGGCGCAGGATGGGGGCGTGACGGACAATGATGTGATTCGGGTGGCGGAACGGATGTACTGCCCGGTATGCGAGAATATCCCGCTGGACGACTGCGAGACGAGCGCCTGCGTGGAATGGAAAGCGGAGATTCGGGCGCAGCTGGCGGGGGGACGCAGCGATCAAGAGGTGATCGATAGTTTCGTGGCGCGCTTTGGAGATAACGTCGTCGGCGTGCCGCAGGATCCGGTCTTGCGCGCTTTGACCGTGCTCATGCCGCTGCTGGCGACTGCGCTGGCGATCGGCGCGGGCGTCTTCACTTTTCGGCGCTTCGGCGCCCAGCCGAAACTGAACGCGGACCCGTTGCCCGCACGCGCCGGCGAGCTGAGCGACGAAGCTTATCGGCAGCGCCTTGAAGACGATGTGCGGGGGCGGCGCTGACGGCGTGACCATGCTGAATCAGAAAGACGGATTGGAGTTCCTGTGGGACGAGGCCGCGCCTGCTGTCCGCCGTCGCTTCAGTATGGGATCGCTGGCGCTGCTTGCTGGCGTGTTGGCGCTGGCGCTGGCTTTGGGCGTGCAGCTCTCGCGCCGGAATATGGGACGACCAACGAGCGGACCGGCGCCCGATTTCGCGCTGACCCTCTTTGACGGGACTGCCTTCCGTTTGAGCGATTATCGCGGTCAAGTGGTTTTAATCAATTTCTGGGCAAGCTGGTGCCCGCCCTGCCGCGATGAAGCGCCGGATTTGCAAGCGCTCTATGAAGACTATCGCGCTCTGGGCTTCAAGGTGCTCGGGGTCAATATGCTGGAGAGTTCGCGGCGGAAGGCGCTTGAATTCATCGACGAATTCGGCATCAGTTATCCCAATGGCGAGGACATCGGTGAAAGGGTGACGAATTTGTATCGGGTAGAGGCGCCGCCGGAAAGTTTTCTCATCGACCGACGCGGCGAGGTGCGCCGCTTTTTCATCGGCAACGTCCGCTATGACGATGTGAGCGCCGATATCGCGGCGCTGCTGGCGGAAGCGAGATGAGCATTCCTGGATTGCTGCTTGCGCTGGTATTGAGCTTGATCGCGCTGGCGATTGTGGCGCATCCCTTGCTGGGTGCGGCGCGGCAGAGACGAAGGTCCGGGAGCAGCCTGGGCCTGGAGAGCGAGCGCGTCAAGACCTATTACGAGCGCGTGCTGAGCAATATTCGCGACCTGGATGAGGACTTCGCCACCGGCAAGATCAGCGAAGACGATTACCACGCCGAGCGCGAAGTTTGGGCGCAGCGCGGGATTCGGCTATTGCGGGTTCAGGATCAACTGGAGCGCGAGGGAAGCTCGCCGATGGCTGGGGCAGACCCGGAGCGACTCGATCGGGCGCTGGAAGAAGCGGTGGCCGCTTATCGCGCGGCGCTGCAGCCCGTGCCAGGCAAGGGGGAAGACGCTTGAGAAAGGGTCTATTCGCAATCGGCAAACCCCATCCCCCGGCCCCTTGCCCCAGCAGGCTATGGTCGCGTAGACACTGACCGTCGGAAGGGAAGCTAGACCTTGCGAGCAATTGACTTATCAAGATTTGTGCTCATAGAGAGATTCAGGGTCTTTAGCGTAAACGGCGGTTTCTCCGAGCGCATCTCTACTTTCGCCGTCATTCTCGCGACAATCGCCCTCTTGCTGGCCAGCTGCAGCGGACTGGGCGGTGAACCGGCGATCATCGCCACCCTGCCCCCACGCGTGACCAGCGAAAGATCGATTGCGGCCGTGGGCGACTGGCAGCCCAATCTGACAAATGGCGGGCGCATCTTCGCCGAGCGCTGCGTCGAATGTCATGGCCTAAGCGGCGACGGACGCGGCGAACTTGTCCTGGCTGGCAGTGTCGAGCAGCCGCTGGACATGACCGACCGCGCGCAGGTGATGGCACAATCGCCACTTGAATGGTTCGACATCATCACGAAAGGCAATATCGAAAAGCTGATGCCGCCTTGGGAGAATGCGCTCAACGAGGCGGAACGCTGGGATGTGGCGCTCTACAGCTATACGCTGGCTTATGATGACGCGCTGGTGGCAAGGGGAGAGCGGATCTGGCGCGAAAGCTGCGGCGATTGCGAATTGCCCGCGTTAATTCCGCCAGTTTTCAGCGATGCGGAATACGCGGCCAGTCTGAATCGCGACTTCTTTGAATGGGCCTTGAACGGTTCCGAAGCGGCGGCGGCGACCGCCTATGCGCGCTGGACCTCGCTGTCGGTGGGGGATGAGGCAGAAACGCGTTTGCCCCTTGGCGAAATCGCCGGGAGCGTGCTGCATGGCACGGCGGGGGCCCGGCTGCCGGCAGATACAGCCGTGCAGCTCCGCTACGGCAATGCCGCTGTCGGCTTCCGCGTTGCCGAGACGACTGCCGAGGCCGACGGCGGCTTCGCTTTCGACGGAATTCCAATTTCCGCCGACCTGGATTATGCAGTGGGCGCGGAGTATGCGGGGCGGCTCTTCAGCCAGCGCGTTTTCCCGCTGGAAGAAGCCGAGCAGACGATTACGATATACGATGCGACGAACGACCCGCTGGCAGTCAGCGTCGCGCGCATCTCTTTGTCGCTGGAGCCGGTGAAGCTGGAAGGCATGGGCGCGGGGCTCTATATCTCACAGATCCTGACCTATCGCAACGATTCCGACCGCATCTATACCAGCGGGCGAGGCTTCGAGGATGGGCGGGAAGCGTCACTGCTGATTCAATCTCCAGAGGGCGCGCGGCTTTTGAGCGGTGAAGCGAACGGGCGCTATGTTGTGATTGAGGATGTGGATGGGCTGCCCGACTCGGCAATTGACACGCTGCCGGTGCTGCCCGGCGAGGTTCACGATCTGCTGCTGGAATTCTGGCTGCCCTATCAAGACGGCGCGCGCTTCGAGCAGAAATTCAACAATCCGCTAGACGCTGAAGTGGTTGTAACTGTCTTTGAGGAATTGCGGCTAGAGAGCGACTGGCTGGGCCAAGGGAAGGCAATAGAGAGCGGCGCTTACCAGACGTTTAGCGCAGCCCTGCGGCTGGATCGCGATCCGCGGATCAGCTTCGGCATCAGCGGCAATCCCTTCGCAACGAGCAGCGATGACCGCTTCGTCGTCACCAGTGAAGCGCTGCCCGCCCTCCTGCTGGGCGCTGTTGCTCTGGCGGGGGCGCTGCTGGGCGGGATTGGTTTGATGAAGCGGCGCCAAAACGGCAGCGGTAGCGAGATTAATCAACTGGTGGGTGAGCTGGCGCGGCTGGAGGCGGATCACGACCAGGGG
>JAPOWK010000134.1 GCA_026707665.1 Chloroflexota bacterium | reverse complement strand
AATGGGATTGGGCGCCCTTGCCGCCCTTCAGCGAAGACGCGGATATGCAGGTCGGCCCCTACTCTTATGACCTGGCGCTAGGCGGCAATCTGGGTGTGAACGCCGCGACCGAACACCCGGAAGAAGTTGGCATCGTGCTGGACTTCCTCTTGAGCGACAAGGCGCGCATCCTCGAACTGGCTTCGACCACCGGCTTCGGCGAATGGGTGATACCGCTGCGGTATGAGATTGATGATTTCCCGCCTGGCACCGATGAGCGCGTTCTGCGCTTCCATTCCGATTTCGCCGCGACCACTGGCGCGGGGCGTTATGGCTACACCGCTTGGACCTTCTGGCCCGCGCGCGCCAATCAGCAGCTTTGGGAAGCCATCGAGCTGGTCTGGGCGGGCGAATTGAGCGTGGAGGAGTACCTGGAGAATCACGCGGCCGAATGGGCGCAGGATGCGGCCGACGGCCTCGTGCTTTCGATTTTGCCGCGCGAATAGCACGAATTACCCCCTCTAAATCTCCCCCAGTGAACTGGGGGAGACTTGATAGCTCCGCGCTTGACTCCCCTTCCCTAGCCTGCTGGGTCGCGTAGACACAGACCGCCGGGAAGGGGCTGCGCCGCGTAGACACTGACGGTCGGGGATGGGGTCTATAGATGGCATTCAAGATTGACAGCCGCGTCGGGGTATCGACGGCCTACCGCTGGCGTCAAATCCTTTCGAACTACGTGTTCCTGGCGCCGGTCGTCGCCCTGAACCTGATCGTCATCGTCATCCCATCGCTGACCAGCATCTACATCTCCATGACGAAGTGGTCGGGCTTGAACCAGCCGGAATTCGTCGGTCTGGCGAATTTTGATCGGCTGATCAACGATCCGATTTACTGGAAGTCGCTCAGCCACAACGTGATATGGACGATCTTCTTCCTGACGATTCCGGTCTTCATGGGTTTGATGGGCGCTTTCCTGCTCTCGGGCATCAAGCGTTTTCAGATGGTTTATCGCGTGGCTTTCTTCATACCCTATGTCATCGCCAGCGTGGTGAATACGGAATTGTGGCGGACGCTGCTGCATCCCCGTCACGGCATCGGCGCCTGGCTGGCGAAGCAGGGAATCGAGGGCTTCGACATCCGCGTCTTCGGCAGCAAACATACCGCGTTATACGGCGTCGCCTTTGTTGATTCCTGGCACTTCTGGGGCTTTCTGGTGATCGTCTACCTGGCGGCGATGTACCAGGTGCAGCCTGATCTGTATGAGGTGGCCATCTTGGAAGGCGCCAGCCGTTTTCAGCGTTTCCGTCATGTGACCGTGCCGGGCATCCGACCGACCCTGGTATTCACCTTGCTGATGATCATGATCTGGTCGGTGCCGGCCTTCGATTATATCTATCTGTTGACCGATGGCGGACCCGCCCATGCTTCCGAAGTGCTGGGCACCTATTTGTACAATATGTCATTCTTCCGCTTTGAGGTGGGTTATGCCGCTTCGATCGGCGTGACGATGGCGCTGATCACAGCTTGCATTGTGGCGATATTCGTCATTCTGCGGCGGCGCGGATGGGAGATATGAACCGCTTGCGCTCAGGCCGTACGGAAACGACGGCATTCAACCACGTCATCCTCTTCTTGCTGGCGGCTTTTGCGCTCGGTCCGGTGCTTGTCCTCTTTCTGAATTCCGTCAAGACCAGCGAGCAGATCGCGCAGAATCCTTTTTCTATTCCCACGGAGCCGCGCTGGGACAATTACACGGTGGCTTATGAGCGCGGCAATTACGCCAACACGGTCAAGAACAGCGCCATCTTGACGGGGGGCACGGTCATCGGCGTGTTAATCGTCGGCGGCATGGGCGGTTATGCCCTCGCGCACTTGGAGATCAGAGGCGCCAACGTGATCGCCTTTTATTTCCTGGTCGGCACAGCGATTCCGATCCAGCTTTATGTGGTGCCGCTGTTCTTTTTGTGGAAGAACTTCGGCCTGTTGAATACACATCTCGGGCTCATCATCATCTATTGCGCGACCTCGTCGCCCTTCGCCACCTACCTCATCCGTTCTTATATGGTGGCGCTGCCGAAAGAGTTCATCGAGGCGGCCAAAATCGACGGCGCCAGCAAATTCCAGGTTATGACGCAGGTGATTTTGCCGCTGTCGTGGCCCGGCTTTCTTACGACCGGGCTGATCGTCGGCTTGGGCGTCTGGAATGAGTTTCTTATCGCCGTCACCTTCATGCATCAGCCGGATCTAAAGCCAGTGGCGACCAGCCTGCGCGCCTTCCAGGAGCGCTTCACGCGCGATTGGGGCTTGACCAACGCCGCCTCGGTCATCATGCTGCTACCGGTGCTGATTCTCTTCCTGCTGATGCAGCGGCGCTTCATCGAAGGCTTGACCCAGGGCGGCATGAAGATGTAGCGCTCACACGATAATAGGAGGTTGTTGTGGAATCGACAGTTTCACCCGAGCGGTTGGCCGAACAGCTGCGTGAAGATGGCTTCTGCGTCATTCCCGATGTGGCCGACGAAGCCCTGCTGAACAAAACGCGCGCTTGTGTTGAGAACGCGCTGGCTGAATATGACCAGCAACATCGCGAAAACACGAAGGCGCCCGGAAGCTTGATCGACTCCAATTTCCATCCCGAATTGGCCGATCTTGTCGGCAATCCACGAGCGCTTGAGGCGCTGGCGCAGATGGGACTGGAGGATATCAAGTTTTGGAAAGCGGTCATCATCAGCAAGCCGCCTGGCGGACCGCGTCTGTATTGGCATCAGGATTGCATCATGTGGCAGGACGGGCGCGCCTACAGCGAACGGGCGCCGATGATCTTCCTCATGTATTACCTCGAAGACACGCGGCGGGAGAACGGCTGCCTGCGTCTTCTGGCCGGCAGTCACCAATATCGTCATGTTCTGCACGAGATGGGCGAGGCGCATACCAAAGATATCAACCGCATGGACAACCCCGATGACCCGCGCTTCAAAGATTATCTCAATGAAGTCGATGTGCCAATCAAGGCGGGGGACCTGGTCGTCGGCGATGCGCGCATGTTCCACGCCACACACGAAAACGCGTCGAGCGAACAGCGCACGGTCATCACCATTTGGTTCCATCCCTTCTTCTCCGACTTGCAGGAGGACACGCAGAGCTGGATCCACGAGGCCTTCCACCGGCAGCACGAGACCTGGCCCGCCGACGCCCGCGAGAAGATCGCGACGCTGATTCCCGATTACCAAGGCGATGTCGAGCCGATGGACCTAACCCGTACCCCGGATGAACGCTTGCAATGGCCCGCCGGTTAGCGATGGGTTAGGAAGCAGTCAGATGAGCCAACTGACACCGGTTAACAAAAACATCGGCCTGACAGACGAGCAAATTCAATCGTTCTGGGTCGATGGATTCCTGGTGATAGACGACGTCTTTCCCGCTGAAGATATCGAATTGCTGCGAGAGGCGGCCGCCACACCGGAGGTCCTGCGCGATTGGCGCAAACAAGATGTCGATACGCGGACAGTCCATTTGCTGGAGATTACAGTCAAGCATCCGCTGATGATGGAGTTGGCGCGCAGCCCACGCATTCTCCAGCGCATTACGCCGCTGATTGGACCGGACATTCAACTGCAGCATTCCAAGCTGGCGACCAAACCGGCGACGAAGGGGGTGGGCGACTTTGCCTGGCACCAGGATTTCGCCTACTTCCCCCATACGAACAGCGAGCTGGTAGCGGTGATGGTGATGCTCGATGATGCTACGCCCGAAAATGGCTGCATGCAGATGGTGCGCGGCAGCCACAAGCTGGGCTTGCTCGACCACGATGAGGATGGCTTGTTTCACGGTAACTGCCAGGAGAGTTACCTCTGGGAAGATGGCGCGCGCGTGGCGAATATCACGCCGAAGACGGGCGGCATCAGCATCCACCACGCGTTGACGCTGCATGGCTCGCCAGCCAATATTAGCGGCAAACCGCGGCGCGGCGTCGTCTTCCAATACCGCGCCGATGACGCCTATCAATTGGCGCAGAGCCTCTGGGCTGACACCGGGCTGCTGATGTGTGGTCAACGGCGCGAGCGCGCCCGCTGCGACGCGGGCATCCTGCGTTTACCCAAGTCGCATTTCTTCCCCGGTTATCCCTTTGGTGATGCCTGGAATCAGGATGGCGAATTGGCGCGAAAGCGGGATTACTTTGCGAATGCGACCTGATTGCGCTACTATTCTCTAGATTCTATTTCGGCTATAGTTTTTCATTTGTTGCGTTGCCCAATACATGTTATGTTTACGGCTGACGCGAGTCCACCTAAGGCAGCAATATGAAGGCGCGTCTTTCGATTAGTTTGCAGCGAGCATGAAGGAGGTGACGACTGAATTAAACGCAGTGGAAATACCTCACAGGTGTATAGGCTTGTTATAGGAGGAAACATGAGCGCAGATAAGAAAATGAGTCGCCGTGATCTGCTGAAGCTGGCGGGCGCAGGCAGCGCCGGCTTGGTCATGAGTGGTTTGCCGGTCACGGTGATCGCGCAGGATGCGGTGACGATCAAGGTGCAGACGGCCGGTCTCGATGACAACACGCTGCAACCAGTCGCTGATATTCAAATGGCGCGCAATCCCAATGTCAATGTTGAGTGGGTCGTGCTGACGGGTATCGACCACGAAGAGGTCGCCGCCAAGATTCTGGCGCTGGTCGCGGCTGGCGAGTCAATCGATGTCGGCTATGCCGCGACCGAGGCCTGCCAACTGTTCGCCGGTCAAGGCTTGGCCGCGCCGCTGGATGACCTCATCACCGGCGATCCCGATCAGGACTTCTGGACCGACTTCTTCTCCGATGTCCACCCCTCGCTGGTTGAGGCGATGATGTACGAAGGCAGCTTGTACGAGCCGCCGCGCGACTTCAACGCCGCCAACATGTACTTCAACACCAATGTACTGGCCGACAACGGTTTCGATGTTCCGGGTCCCGATTGGACCAAGGACGACTTCCTCGAGATCGCCCGCGGCACCACCAAGAAGAACGACGCGGGCACGACCGATATCTTCGGTTATGGCTGGACGAACCGCCTCTGGGGCAGTTGGATGCCTTGGATCTTCGTTGCTGGCGGCAACCTCTATACCGAGGAACGCGCGCCCGGTGGTGAGTGGGTCTGGGACGGTTACTACGAAGGTGACATGGCGGCCGCCGGACGTGGCGGTGGCTTCCGCTGGCAGGTGCCGGTCGCCAATTCGCCCGAGGTTGTTGAGGCGCTGCAACTGGTTGTAGACATCTGGAAAGAAGGCGTCACACCAGACATCGGCATGGGCACCGGTCAAACGCTCACCGGCTTCTATGCCACCGGCAAGCTTGCCATGACGCCTGCTGGCGGATTCTGGGCTGGCCGCCTCGCCAACGAGGGCATGGAAAAGGGTGACTTTGATGTACAGCTTTGGCCCGCCTGGCGCAACCAGAAGCATCAGTTCGGCACGGGCGGCCACTGGCTTAGCAATACATCCACAGCGCCCGACGAAGCCTGGGAGTTCATGAAGATCGAGGTCAGTCACGAAGGTTTCCAGAGCAGCATTTTCTTCAATCCGGTGATCATCACGACGCCGGCGCGCCGCTCTTACAGCCAGAAGGATGCCTACGAGACGACGGGACCGGCCAACAGCGATGTCTTCTACGATACGCTGGATGAGCATCCGTCGACTTCACCGATCCCGGCGCCGCCCTGGTCGAACCCGATGACCACAATCTTCACCACCTATACCGGCTTCGCGACCTCCGGCGAGATGGAACCGCAGCAAGCGCTTGATGAAATGCAAGCCGAGCTGGAATCGCTGACTAATCGCGAAGGTCGCAAGTATTACCAAGAGTAAGCAAGCAACTGCGAATTGTAGAGCCAGTACATAAGGTATTGGCTCTACCCTTTTATCAAGCTGAGGCACAGGAATGACATCTCGTGAAATGACAGCCAAGGGCGGCGGCATTTGGCATTGGCTGATGCAGGATACCATGGATGGGCTGCGGCGTCGGCGCGCCTTGCTGGGTTATCTATTCTTATTGCCGACCTTGCTCGGCATCTTTGTATTCACGGCTGGGCCGGTCTTCATTTCATTCGGCCTTAGTCTCTTTCAATGGAATATCTTCAAGCCGCCCGACTACATCGGTCTAGAAAACTTTGAGCGACTGCTGGAAGACAGACGCGTCATCATCGGCCTGGTTAACACTGTCAAATTTACCGTGATGGCTGTTTGCAGTCAGGTGTCGATTGGTTTAATCTTGGCGCTGGCTGTGCATCGCATCAACCGGATTTGGCTGCGCTATTATTTTCGCACCGCGTTCTTCTTGCCCCTGCTGATGTCGGGCGCGTCCGTCGCCGTATTCATGGGCTATATCTTTCATAAAGAATTCGGTCCACTCAATTATTATTTGACGCTGCTGGGCATACCGCAGATTCCTTGGCTGACCTCATCCGATCTGGTGATGATATCCATCGCGATTATCTCCGCCTGGCGCAACATGGGTTTCACCTTTTTAATATTCCTCGGCGGATTATCTAATTTGTCGCAAGAAGTCCTGGACGCGGCTGATGTCGATGGCGCCCAAGGCTTGCGCCGGCTATGGTCAGTGACGATTCCGCTGCTGAGCCCACAGATTCTCTTCGCCACCGTCACCGGCGTGATTGGCGCGCTACAGGTCTTTGACGAGCCCTACATCATGACCCGTGGCGGACCGGGCAATGCCAGCCGCACGCTAGTCATGGTGATGTACGAGCACGCCTTTAAGCACATCGAGTTCGGTTACGGTTCCGCTATCGCGATTGTGGTCTTTCTGATGATTCTGGTCATGGCGATCGTGCAAATGTGGCTTTGGCGCAATCGCGTCTTCTACCAGTAGGCGGGCATGGGAGCAGATTGATGTCGACCAACGTGACGCGAATGCCCGGAGACGTATCGGCTGCTGAGCACCGAAAGCAGGTGATATCTCATCAGTTGGGTCGCTGGATACCACTGATGATTCTTGCCATCATGAGCGGCGTCGTGCTGGCGCCGATTATGTGGACGATCTCGACTTCCCTGCGTACCGGCGTTGATTCCTTTACCGTACCACCAAAGTGGCTGCCGACCGATTTCGCGTGGGAAAACTACGCCCAGGTGTTCGAGACTGTGCCCTTCGCGCGGCAGATTCTCAACAGCACGATTATCACTTGGGGCACGGTGCTGGGCCAGTTGATAACCGCATCGCTGGCCGGATACGCCTTCGCCCGTTTAGAATTCAAGGGGCGCGACTTGCTGTTCTGGGTCGTTTTGGCGACGATGATGATTCCGATTCAGGCGACAGTCATACCTGTTTTCATTCTCGTTCGCAGTCTAGGCTTGTTTGACACGGTCTGGTCGCTAATTTTGCCGGCGACGCCGACAGCATTCGGCGCTTTCTTGCTGCGCCAGTATTATCTGACGATACCCATAGAACTGGAAGAATCGGCGCTGATAGACGGCGCCAATCAGTGGCAGCTTTTCTATCGTGTCTATCTGCCTCTGGTCAAGCCGGGTTTGGCTGTATTGGCAATACTGAGCTTCAATTTCCACTGGAACGAATTCTTCCGCCCGCTGATTTTCCTGCAGCACGAGAACTACCCGATCACGATCGGCATCTTTCAATTGCAGGGTTATATGATGACTGGCAGCATTTCCGTCGTGCTGGCGGGCGTTGTCGTTTC
>JAPOWK010000092.1 GCA_026707665.1 Chloroflexota bacterium | reverse complement strand
ATGGGGTGTAACCGGCGAGAAAGCATGGCCCAGTATCGGACAAGCCTTACAGATCCGAGTTTTCGCGGGATCGCCATTTGTGTGACCCGCGCGCGTATTCTATTCGTCGCCCGCTCTACCAACGATCTCTAGGGGCGATTCTGTGAATCGCCCTCGCTGTGACCTCTGTGCCTCGGTGGTGAATCAAACCGCAGGCCGCATTTACTTCAGCGCCATTTCCCGTTCGCGCCGCTCCATCTCCTCTTTGTACCAGCTCTCGCGCTCCTCATCAAACTTGAGAACGCGGAAATACTCGGCGAATTCAACGCCGACCATCGCCCCGCCGTCGCGATTACCCTGCGTCAGCCACTTCTTGGCGCCATTCTCGAAGTCTTCGCCGGCGCCAATCTGCGAAACATGCGCGCTGAGAGCGGCCATCTTCAGGTCAATCGTGCTGCTGATATCGTGGAAATGGGTCGGCGACTGCGTCAAATTCAAGTAGAGCTCGCCAACCTTGTGTGGCTCGAAGCCCTCGGCCAAGAGCTCGGGGAAAATGGGCCGCGTCTCGGCGCTGGGGAAGACCGCGTAAACCGACGCCTCGCCCGCCGCCCGGTGATCGGGATGATTCACATAGCCGCGATGCACGAATATCGCGGTGGGGTCCTGGCAGACGACGCGGTAGGGCTTGGTCTCGCGGATGACGCGCGTGATATCGCGCCGCAGGTCCAGCGTCGCTTCCAGCTGTCCGTCGGGATAGCCGAGGAAGCGCACATCGTCCACGCCGACGCGCGCCGCCGCTTCCAACTGCTCCTGATAGCGCCGCTCGACCAATTGCTCGCGCCTGATGTCCGGCTCGTTGCTGCCGGCGCCGCCATCGGTGATGATGATATAGGTCACCGTCGCGCCTTCTTCGCGGATCCAGCGGGCGACGCTGCCGGCCACGCCGAATTCGATATCGTCATGATGCGCCGCCGTCACCACAATATGATAAGGTTCTTCGCGCTGTGGGATGGCTTGCAGGGCCTTGTAATCAATGGTCATGGTTTGTCCTCGTCTGTTGTGAACTGCCCGCCTGTTGGCGCGTCAGTTGGCAGCGCGTCTGTCGATAGCGCCTTGCCCTATCAAGGTCGAGAGGATGATGCAATCTGCTACAATATACAAGGGTGACCGCGCCAGGCGAGCGGAGGCAGTGATGAAGCAAGAATCGAAGGTCAAAATCGGGCACAAGACTGACCGCGAGCGAATCGCGGAAGTGGACCTGGATGCGCTTTCCGAGGCGCAGTTGAGGGAATTGTATGAAGAGATCTTCGGCGAGCCAAGCGACGAAGAGATCGTCGAGGCGCTGCGCGAGGCGGACGCGGAGTTTGAGGCGGGCGATTATACGCCGACGCCGCTTGAGGCCGAAGATGATGACGAGCCTTATCGCGAGGAGACGCGTCAGGAAGTCCTGCAGGGTATCAAGCAAAGCTGGAAGGGATACTTGGCAGGACATGTGCTTACGGAGAAGCAGTTCCGTGATTTTCTTCGTGAAACCGGCGAGTAATCGATTCGCCGATGCCAGTGCAATTCAGGTATCTGGAAGATTTCGCCAAAGACTTCGCTCGTCTGCGGAAACGATTTCGGCGCATTGAAGACGACCTGGCAGCGCTAGAGTCGGAAATGCAACACAAGAACGTCCGCGGCGATTTTATTCGCGGATTCGGCCTGCCGATATACAAGATACGCATGACGAATCGGTCGGCAGGCCGCGGTAAACGGGGTGGCTTTCGCGTCATATATTATCTTTAAACAAGCGAATCCATCGTAATTATCCATATCTGCTCCAAGTCTGACCAGGATGATGTGAACGATAGTGAAGTCTGGAGGAGACTGACAAATATCGATTAACGGCAGCCCCACCTTCATATCCGCCACAATCCGCATTCTCATCCACCAATACTGAGTTTATCATTGCCGCCATTTGAGCGAAGGCTTCACCTTATGCCGCGTCATGTTCGGCTGCTGTGGTCGGTCTGCATCGGGCATCTGACTAACGATGTATTTGCGTCGATGACGCCGGTGCTGCTGACTTTTCTCGCCGCCGGCATCATGCCCATGAGCAATATTCAGATCGGCTTGGCGGTCAGCATGGCGCAGTTGCTCGGCGCCATTACGCAGCCCTTCTTCGGCATCCGCGCCGATCGCTCCGGCGGCCGCTGGCTCGGCACGCTCGGCTTGGCTTTTCATGTCGGTCTGTTCACGCTCGCGGTCATTCTCGCCGCGGCAACCCGGCATTATTGGCTGATGTTTATCCCGATCGTGCTGGCGCCCATTGGCAGCGGCGCCCTGCATCCGGTCGGCGCGCTACATTCTGCTGAGGCAGTGCCGCGGCGCTCCGCCTTCAATATGGCGGTCTTCTTCCTGATGGGGCAGACGGGCTTGGCGCTCGGTCCCGCGATTGCCGGCATCCTGCTCGAACGTGCAAACCCGGATCTTTTGGGGCAGATGGGCCGGGCGGTCGGCATCACCGATTTCGGCATCCAGAATAATCTTACGCCGATCATCCTGATGTCAGTACTTTCTCTGCCCGCCATCTTTCTGATGGCCAGCAGCATCCCGCGTCATCATGAGCATCACGCGGAACAGAACAAGCGGAAGGCGGAGCGGGAAAATGGCGCGGCGCAGAAATTGCCGCTGTTCGCCTTTTTGGTCCTCGGCGTCATCGTATTGCTGCGCGGTTTGGGCCAGCAAGGCTCGGTCGCCTTTGTGCCGGTCCTGTTCGAGCAGAAAGGCTGGGACCCGGCCGCCTATGGCACCATCACCAGTTCATATTGGATCGCCTCGGCCGTCTCCGGTCTGGTTTTCGGCCGGCTGGCGGATCGCTTTGATCGGCGGCTGGTGATGATGCTCAGCATGCTCTTTTCGGCGCCTGCATTCTTTCTGCTGCCCGCTTACGAGGGCGCCTTCGCCTTCTTCCTGGCGATCGCCGCGGGTGGTTTGTCCGGCGGCGCGCACAGCCTGATCGTCGTCATGGCGCAAGACTTAATCCCCATGCGCAAAGGCTTCGCCTCGGGCGCGATTCTGGGTTTCATCTTCGCCACCGGCGCCATCGGTTCGCTCGCCATCGGCTTCATCTCCGACCAGATCGGGCTGGCGTTGACCTTCCAGATCGTCGCCGTGATGATTGCGGTCGCCGGCGCGCTCAGTCTGCTTTTGCCGCGTCAAGCCAAAGCCTGAGTTGTATAATCGTCATTAGCTGACGAACCGCGCATTATGCCCAAGCTGCTCTACATCTCCTTGATGCGCCTGCCTACCGAAAAGGCGCACGGCTTGCAGATCATGCAAAATTGCGAAGCCTTCGCCGACGCCGGCTGCGATGTGACGCTCTGGGTCGCGCGCCGCTGGAACACGCGCGAGATGAGGCGGATCGCCGATCCCTACGCCTACTACGGCGTCCGCGCCAACTTCAAGGTTCGCCGCATTCCTTGCATTGATATCTTTCCGCTATTCCCCGCCGACAGCGCCGGCGCCCGCGTTGCTTTCTACATCCTCCAGCTGTCCTACGCGCTGGTCAGCCTGCTGCTGCTGCTCGTCACACGCGCCGACATCTACTACGGCCGCGATGAATTCATCTTGTCGCTGGCAATGCGTTTGAAAGCGAAAAGATCGCTAGTTTACGAAGTCCATCAGTTTCCCGCTTCGGGGCGGGGCGCGGCGCTGCAGCATCATGTCGTCGCCAATGTGGGCAGCATCATCGCCATCACGCCGCTGTTGCAGGCGGATTTAATCCGTTTACGGAGCGCCGACCCCGCTCGCGTCATTGTCGCGCACGATGGCATCCGCCGCGCGCGCTTCGATCCGCTGCCCGACCAAGCGTCGGCTCGCCAACAGATCGGCTGGCGCCAGGAGGCCTTCATCATCGGTTATGTCGGCCGGCTGCATACACTCGGGCTTGACAAGGGAGTCGGCACACTGGTTGAGGCTGTGGCTGGAATCGAGGGCGCGTATCTGGCATTGGTCGGCGGTCCCGATGATATGGCCGATGCGCTGCGAAAGCGCTGGCTGGCTTTAGGCGCCCCGCCCGACCGCTTTCTGTACGCCGGTCACGTCTCGCCGGTTGAGGTGCCCCGCTATCTCAGCGCCTTTGATGTTTGCGCCATGCCCCATCCGCCCAGCGCGCAATTCAGCCACTACACATCGCCGCTGAAATTGTTCGAGTATATGGCCGCCGGACGGGCCGTAGTCGCCTCGGATCTGCCGGCCTGGTCAGATGTGGTGGAAGATGGCGAAACAGCCCTTCTGCTCCCGCCTGATGATGTGTCCGCCTGGTCAGACGCGATTAGCCGGCTTCATCATGATGGCGACCTGCGCGCGCGGTTGGGGAATAGCGCTCGCAAACAGGCGTTGGAGCATCATACTTGGGACGTCCGCGCGGCGCACATCCTCGCGCATATTCAGGCGGCTGGGCGGGACTACTGAGCCCCCCGCTCCTTAAGGTTCGCCACGGTGGACTCGGCGGTGAAACGGTCGACATCGGCCGCGCTCATCAGCCGAGTGACAGCTTCTTCCTGCCTGTCGGCGCCCACCAAGGCTTGCAGTTCAGTTACGTCGATGCCAGCATCGGTGAGCAGCCGGCTGCGCTTGCGCTTCTCCTCAACTTGCATGAACTGATACATGCCGAAGGCGAAAAGCGCGGCCATCAGCAGCAGATTCGCGACAATAAATATGACGAAGATCACGGCTTCTCCCTGGAGATCGCGCCTAACAGGTGGCGTCTAGCCCCTCCGTCCCGAAGACGTTCAAGCGAAGATCGCTGTTTGGCAGTCGATTGACGCTCGCCGGGCCATAGTGAAACTGCAGCGCCCAGCGCCGGCGATGCGAGCGGGTTGGCGGGCTGCCATGATGCAACAGGCAGTGAAATAGCAGACAGCCGCCCGGCGGCAAGGGCACGGCGACGATTTCGCCAACCCGCACATCGGTATCGCAGATCTGCCAATCGCGCCGCGTCCAATGGGGCATCGGTCCCTCATGATGGCTGCCGGGGATGACCATCATGCAGCCATTTTCCGGGGTGGCCTCGTCCAACGCGATCCAGGCGCCGACGATCGTCGTCCCTGGCGGATAGTCGAAGTAAGCCATGTCCTGGTGCCAGGGCTTCTCGCGCCCGATCCGCGGCGGCTTGAGCATGGCCTGATCCTGCGACAGAACCGCGGGTTCGCCCATGATGCTGCCGAGCACAGCAAGCAGCGCCGGGTTCTCCGATGCCGTCTTCAGTCGCGCGTCAAAGGGGACGACCGGCATCATCTTGCGCACGCTGTCCAGCCGCTCCTCGTCAGGCAACTCATAGAAGCGCTCGCCTACAACCGCTTCAACCATGATGTTGTTGTTGTCTCGATTCAGAATCAGATCGCGTATGGCAGCGCGGCCCGACTCGATGG
This sequence comes from Chloroflexota bacterium, assembly GCA_026707665.1. Lineage (GTDB taxonomy): Bacteria > Chloroflexota > Anaerolineae > Aggregatilineales > Phototrophicaceae > UBA6055. The sequence continues at coordinate 2,455 of JAPOWK010000092.1, read as the reverse complement.
CGGCCCGATCAATCGCATTGTGGATGACGAGGAAGCCCAGCGCGTGAAACTGCTCGATGTCGGCATTGGTCACGGCGTCAAAGCCGTCAATGCCGGTGGTGATTTCCGCGCTGTAGTCATAAAGCCCGGCCGGCGGCGCTTCCAAGCCGAACTCGTCTTGTCTCATCTCAAACGTCCTTATCTGCCAGGCCCTGTTTCAAGCAATTTATGCATTGTCGTAGTTGGCTTCATTTGGCGAAAGTGGGCGAGCCACCGGCTAGCCCGTACAAGGTACGATGGTATTGATACTTGAAAACCTAGTTCGGTTGCCATTTTTGCTTGCGTGGAGCTATTGAAAATGTAACATTCTGGCGGTCTTAGCGCAACTGACGCCGGAGCTGCGCCTCGATGCTGTCGGCCAGGCTCAGCCAGTGATCGGTATCGAGCAGAGCGACCTCGTCGTCGGTCCAGAAGGCGTAGGCGATCGCGCGCGCTTCCGGCGTCTCCGGGTTCGCCCGCAGAATCTGCCAAGCCTCCATGCGCCGTCCGTAATAGTGCTCGACCAATTCGGCCATGATCGCGTTGACAGTCGCCTCCACCAGGTAGCCGATCCGCGGCGGCAGCGGACCGGGCTGCAGGGCATGCGCCAGATCTGACAGCGCCTTCATATAATTGGCGCCGCCCGGATATTCGAAGTCTCGCTCCGCTTCCGCTGGCAAACGCGAAGGCGCCGTGCCGGTATTGACCATCTGCGTCAAAATCTGCCGCGCGAACTGCCCGTCGGGGTAATAGTGCTCAAAGGTCTCCAGAAAGCTCTGCGCTCGCTCGATGACGACCGCCAGCGCGGAATAGAACTCCAGGTCCATGAACAGGCTCTTAAGCAAGAATTGACAGCGCTCGGGGTCGCGCGCTTCGGCTGCGTCTCGCAGTTGGCGTAGCAGTTTCAGTGTCTTGTCGCAAGATTCCGGTGCGTCCATGGGCACCATTTTAACCACTGTCTCTCGCATGTCACACCTTGGCTCACACAAGGTAACAGACGCGATATTTTCCGTTCGTTGTAGGGGCGTCTCGCCGAGACGCCCGTCGCACGAGACTCCAAATTCAAGCGGGCGTTTCAGCGCCGCGCGTAGACACTGCGGGTCAAACGCCCCTACTGCGGTACTGACGCGTGGGGGTTCATAAAAATAGAGTGCGCAGAGCGTGCAGAGGACACAGAGAATAGCGGAGCTTGCTGATATAATTGAGCGTAAGCCGAATAGACCAAAGGAAGCAATAATGGCAATCGCATCTCCCGACATCCGCGTCGACACGATCGCCGAATACCTCGGCGCCGAAGCCGACTCCCTGCTCAACCACCGCTGCGAGACTATCGCGCGCGAAGATCTGGCGCTGCCCGGTCCCGACTTCGCCGAGCGCGTCTGGCTGGATAGCGACCGCAACCCGCAGGTCATCCGCAGCTTGCAGCAGATTTATGACAGCGGCCGACTGGGCGGCAGCGGCTATGTGTCGATTCTTCCTGTCGATCAAGGCATCGAACATTCAGCCGGCGCTTCTTTCGCCCCCAACCCGGCGTATTTCGATCCCGCCAAGATCATCGAGCTGGCGCTGGAGGGCGGCTGCAACGCGGTGGCGTCGACCTTCGGCGTACTTGGCATGACCGCCCGCCGCTATGCCCATCGCATCCCTTACCTCGTCAAAGTCAATCACAACGAATTGGTTACCCATCCCAACACGCACGAACAGATCATGTTCGGCACGATTCAGCAGGCTTGGGATATGGGCGCGGTCGCTGTCGGCGCGACGGTCTATTTCGGCTCAGAAGATTCCAACCGCCAGATGGTCGAGGTGGCGGAAGCCTTCGCCTTCGCCCACGAATTGGGCATGGCGACGGTGCTCTGGTGTTATATGCGCAATTCCGCTTTCACGATTAACGGCGTCAATCACGAATCCAGCGCCGATCTCACCGGGCAAGCCAATCACCTCGGCGTGACCCTGGGCGCCGATATCGTCAAGCAGAAGCTGCCGACCCAGAATTACGGCTACCAGGCGCTCAACAGCGGCGATTCCTCCTACGGCAAGCTGGATGAGCGAATCTACAGTCAACTGAGCAGCGACCATCCCATCGACTTGACCCGCTACCAGGTCGCCAACGGCTATATGGGCAAGGTCGGCTTGATCAATTCAGGCGGCGCCAGCGGCGCGGACGACTTCGCCGAGGCGGTCAAAACCGCCGTGATCAACAAACGAGCCGGCGGTATGGGGCTCATCAGCGGCCGCAAAGCTTTCCAGCGCCCGATGGACGAAGGCGCGCGCCTGCTCAACGCGATTCAGGATGTGTATCTGAACGAGGCTGTGACTATCGCCTGATTGTCGTCCCGACAACTGTATAATGTAGGGCTTGTCCGGTACTGGGCCATGCTTTTTCGCCGGTTACACCCCATCCCCCCAACCCCCTTCCCCAGCAAGCTAAGGAAGG
>JAPOWK010000080.1 GCA_026707665.1 Chloroflexota bacterium | reverse complement strand
TGATCACCGCCTCTGGCAGCACGAGATGTTCGCGCCCATCGTCGCCGTCCGCGGCTACGACAGTCCGGATGAAGCGATGCGGCTGGCCAACGGCGTCGCCCTCGGTTTAACCGCCGGCTTCTACAGCGAAGACCCGGCCGAGGTCGAGTGGTTCCTGGACAATATGGAAGCGGGCGTGCTCTACGTCAATCGCGCGACCGGGGCGACCACCGGCGCCTGGCCCGGCTACCAATCCTTCGGCGGCTGGAAAGGCAGCACCGGCAGCAACAAAGCGTCCGGCAGCTGGTACTACCTCCAGCAATACATGCGCGAGCAGTCGCACACGATTGTGGGGGGCTGAACGCTCACATCGAAACCTGTAGAGCTTGTCCGGTACTGGGCCAAGCTATCTCGCCGGTTACACCCCATCCCCCCAACCCCCTTCCCCAGCAAGCTAAGGAAGGGGGAGCACTCTTGCAGCGCACTCAGTGTTAAGGGATTTTGGCGATTTCGGCACCCGAATTTCACGATTCTGCCGTCGAGTCACCCTTGCCTAGTTCACTGGGGAAGGGCCGGGGATGGGGTAAAATGTACGAAGAACAGGCTTTCTGCGATGCGGACACGCCTTGTAGGGACGTCTCGCTTAGACGCCCGACGGATCCCTTATATATCGTTGTGTCGTGACATCTCTGTGCCCACTTCTGATACATCTGCAAATCTCCATAGGCAATTATAGCGACGGCTGTAAGGGCGAGACTTGTCACGACCTAGCTCGCGCTATCACAAACAAGGGCGTTTAGGCGAAACGCCCCTACAGACTCCCCTTTTTGGCGAAAACAAAAACGGCGACCCAGTGGATCGCCCCCACATCTTCTACTGTTTGAACCTACCCCTTCACCGCCCCAAAGGTCAGCCCGCGCACGATGAAGCGCTGCACCATCAGCGACAAGATCACCGGCGCCGTCACCGCTATCAGCATGCGCGTGGTCACGAAGCCGAAGTCGATGCCGCGCACCGTATCCGATCCCGCCACCAGCATCGGGTAGGGCTTCCAATCGCGGTTGGCGAGCACGCTGGCGAAGAGGAATTCATTCCAGGCGAAGGCGAAACAGATCAATGTCGATGCCACCAATGCGGGCCGCGCCAAGGGCAAGGCGATGCGCAAGAAAGTGGTGAACTCCCCCGCGCCATCCACCAGCGCCGCCTCGCGCATTTCCGGCGGCAAGTCGGCGAAGTAATCGCGCATGATCAGCACAGCGAAGGGCAGCGTGAAAGTCGCGTTGACGATGACCATGCCCGGCAGCGTATCGAGCAGCTTCAAATCTCGGAACATCAGCACGAAGGGGATCAATGTCGCCACCGGCGGCAAAAAGCGCTGCGACAGAAACCAGGAGACCAGATTGCGATTGCCCACGCCATACTTGAAACGCGCCAGCCCATAACCCGCCAGCGTGCCCAGCGAGGTCGCCACCAGCGTCGCGCCCAGCGAAATCAGCGTGCTGTTGCGCAGCGCCTTGAAGGTCTCCGGTCCGCCGGAGCCGAATTCCGTCTGCCAATTCTGCAGGTTCGGCTCGAACTGGACAAAGGGGATGATGGAGCCTTCTTTCCATTGCGACTTGAAAGAAGTCAATATCGCATAGCCGAAGGGCGAAAAGGCGATGAAGGTGCAGATAATCGCTAGCGCGACGATCAGTCGATCGCCAAGAGATGCGCGCGCCTGTGGACTCCGCGGCTCTGTGAGGGGTAGCGTTTTGGCTTTGGCTGTCACGGCATATCTCCTGTGGTCTCCCCCCCTCGGTCCGCCCATTCAAATGGGGTCAGGCTTACTCAGGCTTTGGCCACCCTCCCTGTCTCGACGGAAGTCCGCCCCCCGTTGAGCGGGGGGACCGAGGGGGGAACAGCGGCTGGAGGAGGGGTCTCCCATCCTTACTCAAAGCGCTCGCGCACGCGATAGAAATAAACCGATGAGACCACAATCGCCACCACTACCATGAGATAAGCCAAGGCGGCCGCTTCCCCCAGTTGGAAGCTGCCAACCAGACCCTTTTCATAGGCGTAATAGACATAAGTCTGTGTCACCGAGCCGGGACCGCCGCGCGTTAAACTATAAGGAATATCAATAATCTTTAGCGATTCCACCATACGCAGCAGCATCACGGTGCCCAAAGCCGGCGCGATCATCGGGAAGGTGATCGACCGGAAGAGCTGCCAGTTCGATTTGGTATCCAGGCGCGCCGATTCGTACAAATCATCCGGCACTGACTGCATCGCCGCCAGCACGACGATGAAGACAAAGGGCGTCCACTGCCAGACATCGGTGAACATCACAGCGAGGCGCGCCGGCATGGGCTCGATGAACCAGTTCACGCGCCCCAAGCCGATGCCTTCCAGAACATTGTTGATCGGTCCCGATTGCTCGTTGAAGAGCACCACGCCCAGCCAGCCGAGGGCAATAGGCGCAGCGAACAAAGGCATGGTGATGATCGCCCGCATTTGTCGCAAAAAAGGCAAATTATGATTGAAGACCCAAGCGACAAAGGTGCCGAAGATCAAGGTCGCCGCTGTGCTGCCCAGGAAAAGAAAGGCGCTGAAACTCGCCGTGCTCACCGCCTTCTTGTCAACTTTCTCATCGCCGATGCCCAGGATCTCGGCGTAATTTTCGAAGCCAATATATTTGGGGTTCTTGCCCAGGCGATAATTGGTCAGGCTCAAGCCAAAGGAATAGACCAATGGAAAGAGCGTGAACGCGAGTATCCAGCAGACGCCCGGCATTAAGAATAGGTATTTCGCGCGGCTGTTGGACATGATTTGCGCCTTCGCCCGCCTACGCGGCTAACTTGTAGGGGCGACCCAGTGGGTCGCCCGAAACAGCTAGGTTGTGGAAAGCGGGCGACCTGATAGGTCGCCCCTACAATCGTTGAGAAGCGGAACGGTCTTTACATCCCGCCCATGTAACCGATAGCCTGCTGGTAGATCTCCAACTGGCTGTCGATATCGAGATCGTCGGTGACTTCTTCCCAGTCTTCGGCCGTGTTGTCCAGCGCTTCCTGCGCCGACGACTGCCCGGTCATCGCTTCTGACAAGCGAATGTCGAGCGTCTCCTGGATGTATTCCAGCGTGCCCGGAATGCGCAGGTAGGTCACCGAAGTCGGCTTGTCATAAACGTTGGAGCCGTAGGCGTTGATATAGCGTTCCATGTCAGCAGCATCGAAGCCAACGGCGGTGTAATCTTCGGAGACAGCCGTCCCGCGCGGCGCATAGAGCTGATAGGTGCAGCAGGGATCGACGCCTTGCCAGCCGGTGGTGGCGTTGTAGAAATTGATGGACGGGTTGGCGATCAGCGCCATGTAGAAGTAGGTCAGCTCGGGATTTTCGGTGAAAGCCGACATGGTCGGGTGCCAGGAGCCGCCGGTGGTGTTGCCGACACAGTTGGGATTCTCGGTATCCACAACCACCTCGCCGATTTCGCGGTCGTACCATTCGCTGGAACAGGGCGTGACGTCCGCGCCCAGGCTGCCGCGGATGGCGGAGCGCTCGGTGTTCTGCGACAGTGAGCCGACATCGCCCCAGCTGAAGGTGGCGATGGCGTTGCCGCCGAGGAAGTTATCCCAAGCTTCGCCCAGCTGCCAGCCGAACTGCGCTTCCTGGCCGGTCGCCGCCAGCTCTTGCAGGAATTCCAGCGCCATGACGTGGCCTGGCTCATTGATCAGCGGGGTCATATCGTCCGGATCGAACCAGAAGACATTGTCGTATTTGCTGACGGCGCGCGGGTTATCGCCATCGCCTGGCGTCACCGCGAAGGAAGCGGCCAGCGTGGCGAAGTGGAAGTGTCCCTGCCCGCCCGGCGCCAGGTGGAGGCTGATGCCATCATCGGGATCGCCATCGCCGTTCCAGTCCTTGCCATTGAAGAAGCTGGTGATCGCCAGCAGATCCTGCCAGGTCACGATGGGATAAGGCATCGGCGAGCCAACCTCGGCTTCGTAGGCGGCCTGCCATTCGGGGTCGCTGAGGATATCGTGGCGGTAATAGAGCAGCTGCGCATCGCCGTCCATCTGCGAGCCGTAAGTCTCGCCGCCCCATTGCAGCAGAGCGCGGAAAGCGGGCGCGGTATCTTCCGGCGACCAGTGGGCAAAGCGCTCATCGCCGATCCATTGGTCGATTGGCTGGATCCAGCCGTTGCTGATCCAATCGCCATATTGCCAGGCGGCGCCGATGAAGACATCGTAGGTGTACTGGCCGGTCAAGAAGTCGGCTGGAATCGTCGTGCCCAACTGATTGTAGGGAATCTCAACAATCTCCAGCTCGGCGCCGGTCGCCGCTTCAAAGGCGTTGCGCCAGAAGTAAATGGTGCCGGAGATGCCGCCGCGCGAACCCTGACCCAGCACGCCAAAGGTGATCGTCTTGCCCTCGCCCAGGGCGTGGCCATCGGGGATGTCGGCATTCAGCAGCGCCTCAAAAGCCAGCGTCTGCTCCAACTCGGTCTCGGCGACTTCGGGAATCGGAAAGAGATCTTCGGCCGTCTTGCCGAAGAAGGTGTCCTGCGCCGAAACGCCAAAAGCGCCGGTCAGCAAGACCAATATTGATATAAGAATTCCTGCTTTAACTCTCATGGAACACTCCCATCCGCTTACGGTAAATTTGCAAAAACCGCATCATCACGACGATTCGCCGCGATTCCGCGATAAAGCGCGCCGTAGTATACCAAGTCTCCAAGAAAATTGCGACTGCTGCCCGAGCCGGCGCGAATCGCTAGCGTTTTCGCGGCAACTGTAGTCTAATCAGCTTCAGATTGTATAAAGGGCGATCCTCATGAATATGCAGACGGCCCTCTCTTCTTTCGGCGTCACCGACACAACCCTCAGCCGCGCCGAAAAGCGGCAGCTGGACGAACACGGCTTTCTTCCTCTGCCGGCTCTCATTCCGCAGACGCAGGCTGAGGCGCTTCGCACTCGCTTTCAAGAGCTCATTCGCGAGGAAGGCGAGAAGGCCGGTCTGGAAGTGCATCAGGAGGCCGGCACTGAGCGGCTTGCCAACCTGGTAGACAAAGACGCGCTCTTCGATATCTGCTTCACCCATCCCCGCGTCCTGGCGGCGATGAACCACGTGCTTCAAGGCGACTTCAAGCTCTCGTCTCTCAATGGTCGCGCCGCATTGCCCGGCGAAGGACACCAGGCGCTGCACGCCGATTGGTCAGAAGGGGTCGATCCGAGCAATTATCAGGTCTGCAATTCGATCTGGCTCCTGGTCGATTTCACGCCGGAAAATGGCGCGACGCGGATCGTACCGGGTTCTCATCGCAGGGGGCAAGTCCCGCAAACGGCGCTTGATGATCCGCGGGCAGAGCACCCGGAAGAAGCGCTTGTGACCGGTAAGGCGGGCACGGTCGTCGTCTTCAATTCGCATCTCTGGCACGGCGGCACGGTCAATCGCACCGGGTCCCGGCGCTATGCCCTGCACTCGTACTTCACTCGGCGCCACCATACCCCGCAAACAAACTTTCGAGAGTTGATAAGCGATGCGACCCGGGCTCGCCTCAGTTCGGCGGCGCGCTTTATTCTGGATGTGTGAAGGCGCGACAGTCGATCATCAGCTTGCCTTTGAGCCGGTTGCATTCCGCGCAAAGTATCTGAAGATTCCCCAGCTCTGAGCGCCCGCCTCGGGCAATCGGCGTCACGTGATCCAGCACCAGGTTATCCCCCGCGCCACAGTTGACGCAGCGCTCGCCACTATCCGCGACCAGCTGACTATACCATTCGCGATAATGCCGCTGCAGCTCTCGTCGTTCGCGCCGTTTGATTTGCGGGGGCGTCGCCCATTGGGGAGCGCTCTCACGCCCTTTGGGGAAATATGCGCGACCGCCTCGCGCCAGAAAACGCTTCAGATCGCTGTCGGGCGCCCCGCAGGCACAGCGGTGATTTACGCGTCCGCAATAGCCGCAGCGCATTGTCCCTTTGCCTGATAGACGAGCTGTCCCTTTACGAATGTCGCCTGAGCACCCATGTCTGCATCCCAAATGACAACATCGGCATCCGCGCCCACTTTCAGCGAACCCTTCTGCGGATACATGCCAATCGAACGCGCCGGCACGCGGGTCAGCATCGGCAATGCTTCCGCCAGCGACAAATCGCAGAAGCGCATCATGTTATGCAGCGCCCGCTCCATCGTCAATGTGCTGCCAGCCAAGCCGCCGGCTGCCAAGCGCGCTTGACCATCCTTGACCGTGACGAAGGCATCGCCAGTCGCATATTGGCCGTCGCCCAGCCCAGTCGCCAGCATCGCATCGGTGATCACCACAATTCGTTCCCTGCCCACGAGACGCGCCAGCATGCGAATCACGGCCGGATGCACATGGATGCCATCGGGAATGATCTGGAAGGTGACATCAGGGTTCTCGAGCGCGGCGACGAATAGACCAGGCTGGCGGTGATGGATGCCTGGCATGCCGTTGAAGGTATGCGTCACCTGGCGCGCGCCCGCAGCGAAATAGCGGGTCGCCGCATCATAACCGGCGCCGCTGTGTCCGATGGAGACTATCGCGCCCTGCGCAAGCGCCTCTCGCATCAAGCCCTCGCCACCAGCAATTTCCGGCGCCATAGTGATCATTTTGACCAGACCAGTCTCCAGCCAGGGCATATATTCTTCGCGCCTTGGCTCACGCAGGTGCATTTCCGCTTGTGAGCCGCGATAAGCCGGGTTGAGATAGGGTCCCTCAATATGAACGCCGAGAAAGGGGGCGCCCGAGAGCCGAGCAAATGCCCTCAGCGCCGACAGCGCGGCATTTATGCGCTCGGCGGAATCGGTCATGGTGGTCGCCAGAAAGCCGGTGACGCCACCTTGAATGAGGAAATCGCACAGACCTTGCAACGAAGCCAGCGATCCATCCATCACATCAAAGCCCATGCTGCCGTGCAAGTGCAGATCGATGAAACCCGGCAGAGCATAGCAGCCGCGGCCATCTATTCGCCGATCACCGGGCTGATGCTCAATATCCGCCTGCAGAAACAAGCCCTCGATAAAGCCGTCCTGCAAGACAAGCGTCTGCCCGGCGATGAATCCGTCGTCTTGCCAAACTTGGCTGTTTTCTATCAAAATTCGCGACAAGAGGAGTCGTCCAGACTGCAATCAAATAAGCGCGCTTCTCCGGCGAGTATATCATTGATTGTCCGGGCCTCAGCGACCGGATTGCTGAGCGGATTCCGACCGCCAATCTGCGAATTACGTAAGTCTCTGCTAGTATTACGGGGAGTCAAGCGCGATTGAGGAACACTCATGCCAGTTGGGCAGCATACCTTGCGGGAAATCATGAGCCAGCCTGATGTCTGGGTCGAAGCGCTCGCTGCCTTCAAGCCTCGGGATCCGCTCTTGCAATCATGGCTGGAGACCGGCGCCTTCGACCAAATCATTGTGACCGGCTGCGGCTCGACCTATTATCTGGCGCAAACGGCCGCCAGTCTCCTGCGCCAAGCCGGCTGTCATGCCCTCGCCTGCCCCGCCTCCGAGCTGCTGCTGCATTCACACTCGATTTGTATTCCGAGCCAACGATATCGGCTGCTAAGTGTATCGCGCTCGGGCGTCACCAGCGAAACCTTGCGCGCCCAAGAACACTTCAAAGCGAAAGTCCGCGGTCCGGTGGCCACCATCACCTGCGACAGCGGCAGTCCGCTCGCCAGCGAGTCCGACCTCGCCATCGCCATTGACGCCGCGCAGGAAGCCAGCGTCGCCCAGACGCGCTCCTTCAGCAGCATGTTAGTCGCCGTGCAGCAGCTCGCCGCCCTCATCGCGGGCCACGACCTCGCCGCCAGCCGCCCGCTCCCGGACGTGTGCCGCCACCTACTGGAGCGCTATGGCGACCTGGCGCGCTCGCTGGGGGAAAACAGGGCGATATCGAAATTCTTCTTTTTGGGGTCCGACGCGCTTTATGGCATCGCTTGCGAGGCGATGTTAAAGATGAAGGAAATGTCACTCGCCTACAGCGAAGCCTATCACACGCTGGAATTCCGCCATGGACCAATGTCGATGGTGGGCGAAGACAGCCTGGTCATCGGCTTGATCTCGCCCGAAGCGGCCAAGCACGAAATTCGCGTGCTAGACGAAATGGCTGACATGGGCGCCAAAGTGTTGGCAATTGGACAAGCTCACATCGAGAATCATGAGTATGTAAGGCTGCCGGCGGACATGCCCGCCTGGTGCAGCCCGGTGTTGTACTTGCCCGTTCTGCAATTGCTGGCGTACCACCGCGCCATCCATAACGGCTGCGATCCCGACAGACCGCAGAACCTGAGCGCCGTCATTTCGCTGGACGACATCTAAACGCCCTGTAGGGGCGATCAACCTGATCGCCCGCAAAAGGAAAACGAGGCTCATAAGACTATGCCCGCAATCACTCTCTTCCCCCAACCGCAAAGACTGGAGCGCCAGCCCGGCGCCTTCAGGCTGAATGCTCACACGCGCTTGTTCGCCTCTGACCGCGCGCTTGGTGAAATGCTGGCAAATTACTTGCGCCCCGCCACCGGCTTCGACCTTCCTGTGCATCCGCTTGACGACGACATACGAGCGCAGGTAACGAACGCGATATTGCTGGTTCCAACCGCTGACCTTGTTGGCGCCGAAGCCTATACGCTTGATGTCGCGCCCGAGCGAATCGATATCCGCGCCAGCAAGCGAAACGGTTTCCTGTACGCGATGCAGACGCTGCGACAATTGCTTCCGCCGCAGGTACTGGCCGATTCGCTGCAAGAAGATGTCGCCTGGGAGATTCCGGCTCTGACCATCACTGACGCGCCGGCTTTCGGCTGGCGCGGATTGCATCTCGATGTCGGCCGGCACATGTTCCCGGTCGGCTTCATCAAGAAATTCATCGACACGATGGCTTTCTACAAATTCAACACCCTCCACTGGCATCTGACTGAGGATCAAGGCTGGCGCTTGGAGATTGAGAAGTATCCGCGCCTGACCGAGATCGGCTCCCAGCGGGCGGAAACGCAGATTCCGACTGACCCGAATCAAGGGGATGGTCAACCCTACGGAGGCTACTATACGCAGGACGAGGCGCGCGAGATCGTCGCCTATGCGGCCGAACGGGGCATCACCGTTATGCCGGAGATTGAACTGCCGGGCCACAGCCTGGCTGCCCTCACCGCTTATCCTCATCTCGGCTGCGCCGGCAGCGGATACGCGGTGCGCACGACCTGGGGCATCGACAGCAATATCTACTGCGCCGGCAACGATGCGGTCTTCGCATTCTTGCAGGACGTATTTAAAGAAGTGCTGGAGATCTTTCCCTCTGAATACATCCACATCGGTGGAGACGAGGCGCCAAAGGAACGCTGGCGCGCCTGCCCCAAATGTCAAACGCGCATCAAAGCCGAAGGGCTGGCTGATGAAGACGCGTTGCAGAGCTGGTTCATTCGTCAGATCGAAAGCTGGCTCAATGAACGGGGACGCCGCCTGGTCGGCTGGGACGAAATTCTCGAAGGGGGGTTGGCGCCAAACGCGACGGTGATGAGTTGGCGCGGCAGCGACGGCGGCATCGCCGCGGCCAACGCCGGGCACGATGTGATTATGACGCCGACTACCTATTGTTATCTGGATTATTATCAGCACGAGGACTGGACGCGTGAGCCACCGGCGATCGCCCGTACGCTGACGCTGGATCAAGTATGGCAATACGTCGTCGCGCCACCGGAGATCGCGCCGGACAAAAGGCATCACATTCTTGGCGGGCAGGGCAATATCTGGACGGAGTATATTCCAAGCGCGAACCACGTGGAATACATGGCTTTTCCGCGCGCCATCGCCATCGCCGACATATTGTGGAACCATCCGGCGGAACGCCACTACGCCGCCCTGTTGGAGCGGTTGAAAGCGCATTTGCCCTGCCTGGATTGGTTGGGCGTGAATTATCGCCACTTGGACGATTAAAGGAATGGCGCGCTATGCATCTGCAAAAGGAAATCGCGCAACAGCCGGCCGTTATCGAACGGCTGCTAAACGATGGCAAGACGCTAACCGAAGCGGTGGCCACCGCCATCCGTGACTTCAACCCGGGTTTCGCTTGCATCGCCGCGCGAGGCACGTCCGATAACGCCGCTCATTATGCCCAATACATGTTTGGGGGGCTGCTGCGCCTGCCGGTCATGCTGGCGACGCCATCGCTGCATACGGTTTACGGCACGCCCCCTGACCTGTCCCGGGCGCTGGTCATCGGCGTCTCGCAATCGGGGGAGGCGGAGGATGTGCGGACGGTCTTGAGCGATGCGAATCAGCAAGGCGCCCTCACGCTGGCGATCACGAACTTCGAGGAGTCGCCGCTGGCGCAGACCGCGAAATATCATCTGCCGCTGCTCGCCGGGCGGGAACTGAGCGTGGCTGCCACCAAGACCTATACCGCGCAGCTGACGGTGATCGCCATGCTAACGGGCGCCCTGGCCGGAAATGGCTCGCTGTGGAAGGATCTGGGCGCTTTGCCCCGGCTGGCGGCGCAGGCGCTGCGCCTCGGCGACGAAATCGCGGCTTGGTCGCAGCGCTATCGTTACATCAATCGCCTGGTCACATTGGGTCGAGGTTTTAATTATGCCACCGCCTGCGAGATCAGCCTCAAGGTCAAGGAATTGAGTTATATCGCCAGCGAAGGCTATAGCGAAGCCAATTTCCGCCACGGCCCCATCGCCGCTATTGATCGCGGGCATCCGGTCATCTTGGTGTCGCCACACGGCAAGAATCTCGCCGGGATGGTGGATATGTGCCAGCGGCTCAATGAATTGGACGCCGAAACTCTAGTCATCAGCAACAATAGCGACTTGCTCGGTCAAGGCCGGCAAGCCATGACGATACCGTCGACGCCGGAGTGGCTCAGCCCAATCCTGGCGGTGATGCCCGGTCAGATATTCGCCATGCAGCAAGCGCTCGCTCGCGGTTACGAGGTGGACAAACCGCGGGGCCTGTCCAAGGTGACGATTACCGAGTGAGATCGGGCAAACGTAGCGAAATCACCATCTTACATTTCTCTCAAGGCGGATCAGCGCCCGCCAAATAACCGGCAATGTAGCCTTTCCTGCCATCGGGAAGGCGGATTTGGTACCAATCGCCGGAATCATCAATTACCCGCAATTCTTCGCCGCGGTCGAAAATGCCGATTACAGCACATGAAGTGGAACCGCAGGATCGGATGTTCACCCGGCCACCCGCCACAACAAAGTAAGTCTTCACCGTAGTCTTGCGATCAAGCGCGGCAATCAGCTCCTCGCGCAATGCCTCAAATCGGGCGGTATCCTCGAATACATGATCTACGCTCGGGTTTTCCTCATCGGATATTCCCGCCATCTTAAACGCATACATAGACAGAAATTCACCGGCGATCTGATTCATAAGCAGGCCGTATTCGACCGCTTCGCTACATTCGGGCAGCTGTTGCCAGAGGTCTTGGCGCCATTTATTCTGCGTGTAAAAGTATGTGAAGTAATCCTGCAAATTGTCCACGACAAGACCCATATCGAGGATCTCGTGGAAACCAAGCAGAATGGTCGGCGCGAGAACTTCCAATTGGAGGTCGGAGCAGGCGAGATTGACTTCTTCCGCCACCGCCGGCGCGGGCGAATCTTCCACTGGCAAGAGCGAGTCCTCGAAATTCTCAAAAAGCTCTTCCATCGCAAAGCGCGTTCGCGTCGCTGGCGCCAGGATTCGCGAGGCTTGCTGGTCCGCCAAAGTCAAACCAGCGGAGGCGACGATATCACCGCTTACCTGGCTCATTAGCCAGCCTATTTCGAGAGCTTCAATACAGTGCGGCAAGCCATCATTTAAGCCACGGCGCCATTCATATTGTTGCTCGGCGAGGGCGCGCAGCAAATCTACGCTCACGGCGCGGTAACCCAATCTGTTAAATGGATCATAGTCCGACTTCAATTGCGCCAGTTTCTCAAAGTCTTCCAACATACAGGGGGGAAAGGAACCGTCCTGATCTTGAGCAATCGACACCGGATAAAATAGCAAAAGCACCATTAGAAGAAGTATTGGGCGCATTTGTCATCCTTTCCAACGTATGGTGTTGATGCATTGAAGTCTAATTCATAGCGCTGACGGTCGCCACTATACAGAATCAGCGCTGGGCAAATCATACCAGCGGCAACCAACTGGCTTGCAGAGAGTGTACATAGCGCAGCACTTGGGCAAGCGATTATGCGAGGCGCAGCAATAGACAGAAGAGGCGGTTTCTCAAATTGATGACCAGGGCGTCAGATCCGACGGAAGGATCGCGATCAGATCATGCAGCCGCCGGATGCCATATTTGACTGGCGGCAGATTACAGGGTGGTGGCTCTGGACAGTAGTGACAAAAGTCAATACCGGCTCGCAGGCAGCCCTCGCGGTCGTGGCTGATAGAATCGCCAACATACAAGACCTCGTCTGGATCAAGCTCCAATTTCGACAGCGCCAATTCGAAGATTCGAATATCGGGCTTCGCTACGCCAACTTCTTCCGAGATCAGCAGCGGATTGAAGACCTCTTGCAAGCCCGCCGCTTCCAGTCGTCCGCGCTGTGAATCACTGTAGCCGTTCGTGACCATGCCCAACCGATACGTTTTCGACAGCCGCTGCAGAACTGCTTCCGCGCCGGGATTGAGCGCGCTGGAGCGGCAGAACTCCTTCCAGTAACGCTGCGCCAATGCGGCTGACCGGCTTTCGTCCAAGTCGTGAGCTGACATGAAGTCACGCCAACTCAACTCGACCACCTCTTCGCGCGTATATTTCGTCCTGCGGTTAGTCGAACGCGCAGCCCAATAGCCCGAGCTAATTGTCGCGTAAGACTCGATGTAGCTCGCGGGCATAGCGGTCATAAGCCGGGCATCATCAAGCGTCCGCCGCAGCGCCTGCGCCTCGCAGCCGCGCAAGCTGAACAAGGTGTCGTCAAGGTCGAAGAGGATGGCTTGGTACATTTCAATCGACAATTCATACCGACATTCTTGATTTGCAGATGCCGCCTTTCAGTCGCCGAGGAAGGCCGCCAGCAACGCGTAAATGGATTCCCGCTTTTGATGTGGCTGCTCCCAATACGGGTTCTCTTCCGGGGGCAGGCCGGCAAAGAGATGAAATGACGCTGACGGTATTGTGTCGGCTGTGAGTTGGATGAGCAGAAGACCCGTCTCTATCGCTTCGTGACAAGGCGGCAGATACTTCCAGGTTTCGCGCATGAATAGATGCACGCGGCTGAAGCTCAACAGATCATCGACAGTTTCAATTTCGGCGGCTTGGTCTTCATAGAGTTGCAACTCCGTTCCCTGTAGAACCAGAGTCTCCCGTTCAGCCTGTGTGCAGGGGGGCAAGATTGTCACGGTGTCGGGGATGGTTTCCGCCGCGCCGGCATGGAGTGACAAACGATCCAGCGCTTTATGCACCTGCGGCATTTTTCCCGTTGTCTCTTCCCAGAAAGGATTGTCGTCCGCCGGAACATCGGCATAACCGAGCGCCAAGGCGGAAACAAGGTCAGCGAGAAAGTTCGCAACAAGCAGACCTGTTTCGACCGCTTCGGCGCAGTATGGCAAGCGCGCGAACAACTGCTTGCGCCAAGCGATCAGTTCAGCGCTGAAAGCGAGCAACCCGCTGGTGGACTCGATACTAAAAGATGATTCTACGAGATCGGAGGCGTCGGCAAGACTATCCGCCAAGACAGCCAGCGCCTGATCCGAACAGAGCGGAAGATTGGCATCGTCGGAAACTTGAAGAGACGTCTCGCTTTGCCCGCTGGATCGGACCAGCATCTCTTCCAGCCACAGACCCAATTGATTGAACTCATCTTGCAAGGGACCGGCAAAGGGATTCTCCGCTGGAGATACACCGGCATGGCTGTAAGCGATAGCGGTGGCCAGGTCATTGGCGGCTTCGCTCATCAGTGGGCCGATCTCCAGAGTCTCGGCGCAAGGCGGCAGTTGATACCAGACATCATCTCGCCATGCCAATTTTGCGTCTACATAGTCCAGCAATTCACCGCGAGATCGGATTTCAGAGCCCGCAACGATCAGATCTTGACTGTCCAATAGAGCCACAATCAGCGACCGCACATCCGCATCTTCGCAAGTCGCCAATTGACGCTCGCCCGGCGCTGGTTCGGCCGGTCGCGCCTTGCCTTCGATCAAGGCAGAGATTGCCTCAAACAGAGATTGCAGCCGATCACGCAGATTATCTTCAAAGTGGAGCCGATCCTTGTAACGATTCATGCTCAGCAACACGCCGGCATAGTTCAGTGCCGTCAAGGCGCCAAGATCGTTCGAGATGTGGCTCATAAGTACGGCGACTTCAATGGCTTCGGCGCAGGGAGGAAGCCCGGTCCAAAGGTCCTGGCGCCATTGGATTTGGGCAGCGCTGTAAGCGAGCGCGACATCGAGCGAGATTTCACCAGCGCTTAAGCTATCGACGAGCGCGTCATAGTCGCTACGCAACTCCAAAACATAAGCGAGCTCCATTTCAGAGCATACCGGAAATTGGCTGGTCTGCGCCTGCGCCAACGGAAGTGCGCTCAACATTGCGACGAGACAAACTAGCAAGACAATGCGCATGATTCTTCCTTCTTTCTGATCGTCGAACACGTCGTTTTGGAGCGCTAGGCAAGGCAGGCCACTAACGCATCAGAGCTTGAGTTCCGGCGCCAGGGCAACGAGATCGGCCACCAGGACATCAAACCGGTCGCGAAAAGCATCGTTTTCTTTGACGTAGGGATTTGCTTCGGCGATGACGCGCGGGTACACACCGAGGGCGTACGCGGCGATTATGTTGTCCGTATGGCTGTTGAACAGATAGGCAAAGTCAATGGCGCCGCTGCAAGCCGGCAGGTAGCGCAAGTTGTTCGCCCGCCAGGCGAATTGCACCTCCGCATAACGGCTCACGGCGTCCGCTCCATCAATTTTGAGCGCGTTTTGCGCGGCCTCATAATAGGGCACGACCACCATATCGCCCATGACCCGCAACTGTGGAATCGTACACGGTGGCAGCGAATACGTGTTTGCGGCCGCGGCGCTTCCAGAGACGGTCGTCTCGGGCAGTTGCGCCAGGCGCAGCTGCAGCGCTTCAATGCCGCGCAGCACCTGATCGAGATAAAGATTCTCGTCCCGCGGCGCGCCTGAGAAGGCTATCGCCGCCGCCACCGCGACGTCCGTGCCGGTCTGGCTCATCAGCAGGGCAATCTCATAGGCTTCGGCGCATTTAGGAAAACGCGACAGATTTTCAGCGCGCCAAGCGATTTCGATAGTGGCGTAGGCGAGCATCTGCTGTCGCGTGGCTGCGGTGATGGCGCTTTCGTCGAATTCGCCAGCGATACCAAGGAGCGGATGCGATATCCCCGCGACTTCAGCAAGCTGTGCCTCGGTACATTGAGGCAGGTTGTAGTCAAAGAGGCGGCGAACACGCGCCGGATCGAGGTATTCCCGGGGGATGATCCAAGCCGGAAGCTGCCCGATATGTCCCACGATTTGCTGGAGCGACGGGTTGGAGGCTGGCGCCACACCGCTGAAAGCCAGCGCGTGCGCCGCGACAAAGTCGCCACTTATATGAGCCATACGCCGCGCAGCGTCGAAAGCATCGGCGCAAAGCGGCAAGTCCGCAAGGGCGGTCTCGCGAAAGGCCAGCTGCTCCTCGTCAAAACGAAGCAAGTCTTCTATTGTATCTACGGCAAATCCCCCGCGCAGTATATTGACATAGTCTTGCCGCTTCGCGCGGATGATGCGTTGCTTCTGCACATAGGAGCAGGCTGCGGGAATCTCGCTGTTTTCATCGCTTGCCTCCCAGGGTCCCAAGCCCAAAACCGATGCAATTGACTTGGCGCCCAGACCAAACAGATAAGCGAGTTCGCCTGCACTCCACTCGTCTCCACCCAGACGGCGATCGGTATCATTGTCGCCTGTGTAGAACCAGTACATAGGATTGAGTATGACATTGTCATTCGAAATCTGGCCGACCAAGGTAGCAATCTCGATATAGGGCTCGCAAAGGGGCGGGTCCCGCCATAGGTCGTTGCGCAGGTCGATAGCGGCTGCGAAGTAGCCGAGAAAGTCATTTTCCGTTTCAACGCTTTCTAACAACGCATCCACTTCGTCGAATCGGGGGCGAATCTCTGTCATCTTCTCCCACTGTTCGGGCGTGCAAAAAGGCAAGTCCAAATCTTGAGCGCGCGTGAAGTTGACTGCGCATAACAGCGCTAAACCGAGGATTAAGCATTTACGCACAAGATTGCTCCTTCGCGCATACCTGTTGGCTCGCGTGGCGTTTACAAGTCTAGTTTAGCCATTGAGCGTCCGCTAGTCAGCGTCGGACAATGCCACGGGTTTGATGAACGACGCCAGGAGACACGCTGAATTCTATTCACCTAAATTGGGAGCCGGGAACCGTCCCGCGCGAATTACTGCAATTCCTCTTGCAGCCAGGCATCCAGCCGGTCGCGATAGATCCAGATGGTCTCGGCGTAGGGGATATCTTCCACATCGGCGCCGGCTATCAGCAGGGCGTAGGCGGCTGTGAAGTCGGCCAAGATTGTATACATCATGTAGCCGGCCTCCACCGCCTGCTTGCAGCCGGGCAAGAGTTCAATGTGGTTTTCAGCCCAGTCGATCTGCCCCTGTCGATATGCCATGACGTCGCCAACGGTCTCCAGGCTGTCGGCCATTTGGACCAGATCGTCATATGCAACAAAGAGATTGTAGAAGCTCAAGCCGATGTCGCCCTCCTCGCAGACGGGCAGGTTGCCGCCTGTTGCCGCTTCCGCAAGCTCGGTGGGCGATAAGCCGCTCGCTGCAATCTCCTCGCTGAATTCGTCGGCGATGATGCCCATGGTAAGTATGCCGAAGAGATGTGGCTTGACCGGCATCTCCGCGTCCGGCTTTGGCATGATGCCGGCGATGTCCAGCGCGAGCGAGGCGACATAATTGCCAGTGACGCGAAGCATCAATCCGGCTGTCACCATCGAACCAGCACAGTTGGGCAGATTCCTTTCGAATTTCTCCCGCCAAGCCAGATGCAATTCCGCCGCCGCCAGCAGATCGGGCACGGTTTCCGCCGCCTCAAGCGCATCCACAAGGCCAGGGAATTCCTGATTCGCCGCCGCAAACCTTAACATCTCATCGTCGCCGCATTCGGGCAGCGCCGTGGTCTGCGCTTGCACGCTTCCTACAGCGTCGATAGGCGCGGATATCTCTTCGAGTCGCGCGCGATCCGCCGCGATCTGCTCGGAGAATGGCGCTCCCTCGCTCGCGACTTCCCCGATTTCCAAGGCGAGTTCAATCGCGAGATCGCTGGTGATGTGGCTCATGAGCAAGCCAACCTGCAGCGACAGATCGCAGGGAGGCAGGCGGCTCCATAGCTCGTCGCGCCAGGTGAGCTGCGCCAGGCCATACTTCGCCAGGCCGACGAGGCTGTAAGTGCGAGGCGGCACTTCCAGCAAGGCGCGGTATACGGCGAGTTCCTCGGACAGGATGCCAAGATCGTCATCGCTGCATGCCGGGAGGTCGGCCGCCGGCGCGTCACTCTCTGCGGGCGGCTGATCCGGCAATTCCCCAAGTAGAATGGTGAGCAGACCGATGCCGTTTCTCATGCCCTCAACGTATGGATTGTCTTCGACGGCGACGCCGGCCAACTGGTAAGCCAGGAAGGCGGCCATATCCGAAGCCGACTCATCCATTGCCATGCCGATTTCGAAGACTTCATCGCAGATGGGATGGGAATCCCAGAATGCCTCGCGCCAAGTGATTAGCACATCACCATATTCGCTGAGCATTTTGCTGGAGCTCTCGTCGTGGATTAAGTCGCCGAGGTCTTCAAGGGCAGACGGCGAGAGCGCTCCCACCATCTCCGGGGTCATCACATAGCCCATCAAATCGAAATGATCGGCCATATACGAGTCGGTACGGGCGAGCTGCGCCGCGTTGCAGGCTGGCAAGCCCTGTTCCTGTCCGTGGATGACGCCGGCGAGTGAAACAAGCAGCAGGACCAGAATAAGAAGTTGTCGCATAAGGCTTGCCTCCAAGTTGTTTTAGACGATTGCGGTTCAGTTGAGTCCGCTGGCAGCGGCTAACTCCTCAAACCGCTCCAGCTGACGCCCCAGCGTTTCCCAAAATGGATTGTCTTCGTCGCTCACGTTTACAAAGCGCAAAGCATGATACGATACGGCATCAGACGCAAACTCGTTCATCAGCATTGCCATAGCGAATGCTTCGCTACAGGCGGGCAAGCGCCGCCAGACGTCCATTCGCCAAAAGGCCTGATAATGACCGTAACTTAGAAAACTCCCGGCGTCGTCAATCATTGCAGCGTTCTTGGACAGACTTCGAACTGTCTTGAGCATGTTGCCGAAGACTTCATCAAGCTGCGCCTCGTCGCAGGCCGGTAACGATTCAAGCGTCGAGACCGGCGCTGCAGCATGGTCTGCCGAGCGAATATCCCTTACGAGCGCCGTCAATCGCGCATTATTGGTAGCACGATGCTCGGCGAAGAAGTTGTCTTGCGCTGGCACCCCAATCCACATCGCCACGGTGTCTGAGATGAAATCGCCCGTCAGCCATGACTCCATTAGCGCGACCGCCACCGCTTCTTGGCAGGGTGGCGCTTCGGGCAGGAATTCGTCGCGCCAGGCAAGCATCCCTTCCGCGTAGCCAATCAACTCCTCGTTACTATAGACGCCTTTATTCATCTGCAAGACAAGCTCAACATAGGGTTCTTTGCCGCGCTCCATGCCTTCGAGCGTATCTTGTCCACAAGGCGGAAGATTCACGCTCAAAGGCGGAACTTGCTCGGGCCCTTGCTGAAGCGACTGCGCACTGAAGAAATCCTGAAGCAAGGTCTGCGCTGCACCAATAGCTTCCAGATACGGATTCGCCTCCAAATCAACGCCGGCGCCAAGCAAGGCGGGCAAAGCGATCAGGTCGCTCATCAGGTGGCTCAGGGCATAAACGACATCAAATACCTCGCTGCAGGCCTGAAGCTGGCGCCACATTTGCGCCCGCCAGGCTACCTGGATGGCCGCTAGGTCCAGCAGATCTCCAACGGTGCGCGCATTCTTCCGCGCTTCAATCAAATCGATATAGCCAGTCAATAACTGATAATCGGCGCCCGTTTCGGAAACCGAGCAAAGAGCGTCCGCATCAATTGAAGGTTCAGTCGCTCTTTCGTCCGCTTCCTCCTCGCGCAAATACAGCAGATATATCCGCGTACTGCCATCCTGCAAGGCCGGCGTCAGCGGATTCTCGGCGCGCGAAACCGCTAAAAACTCCTCGAAGACCGAAGTAACAATGCCATCGCCAATCATCTGGACCATCGCGATGCCGATTTCATGCGCTTCACGACAGTTGGGCAAGCGAGGCAGCAACTCGCTCCGCCACTGTGCATGCGCCTTTGCCGCATCGAGCAGTTTGTTCGGATCGCGTAAGAACACAGAGCTTTCGAGCAGCGCGTAATACTCATCCTCAATGCCGCCCAGCACTTCCCAGTCCGCATCGCTGCAGCTGGAAAAACCCACCTCTTGAGCCGCGGGCATTCCGGTCAAAAGTACCAGAACGCCAAGTATCAGGGCAGACTTGCACATAGTTTTTCCTTACCAGTCCGCTCTCATCCCGTGTAGCAAGTGTAGTCCGGTAACAAGCCATCTGCATTTCGCCGTAGGGTATTCGTATGGTAGGCATGAAAGATTGGCGCGAACGCGCTATGATTCAGGCAGTTCGCTTTAGTTAAAGGAAGGGCCTCATGTCCAGCGACCGCCTGCAGCGATTTCAGCATATCCTCGCCGAGAACGCCGATCTCGCCTTCTTCCCCATCTCATCCGACCTGCAATACCTAACCGGCGTCCCGCGTGACTTTCCCAATTATGGCAATACGATTCATCCCGGCGACTGGCTCGAGGGCGCCTGGATCACACCCCATCAGGCGCCGGTGCTACCATTGCCGCGGATGACAGCGGAATTCGGCGGCTTGAGCCGGCTGGAAGGCATCGACATCCGCGTCCTCGGCGATTGGGATGAACCTACCGAGATGGTCAAGGCGATTCTCGATGGATTCAACTTGCCGGCCAATCCGCGGGTGGCGATTAGTGATTTCACGACGGGCGAGACGATTTCCCATTTGCAGCCGCTGCTGCCCGGCGCGGTCTTTCTCTCAGGGACGGCGCTCCTGCGTCCGATGCGCGTCATCAAGACGGAAGCGGACATCGACCTGATGAGAGAAGCGGGGCGCATCACGGAAGCTGCGTTCGCCGATACGCTGAAGGCGCTGCGCCTCGGCATGACCGAGCTGGAAATCGTTGAAGAAGTCAATTATCAACTGCGTAAACATGGCTCGCTGGGTCAATCTTTCACGACATCGCTTTACAATTCGGGACCGGATCATCCCCTGCTATTTGGCGCGCGAATGGAGAGTTGGCATCGCAAGCTAAATCCGCCGGTGTCCATCCTATTCGATTTCGGCGGCATCTATGAGGGCTGGTGCTATGACTTCGGCCGTACGGTCTTCTTCGGCGAGCCGGACGACGAGGCTCAGCGGGTCTACGATGTGATGATGGCGTCGCAGGCGGCCGGCGTGGCGGCGCTGAAAGCGGGCGCAGCCACCACCACGGATGCGGACCGCGCGGCGCGCCAGGTGATTGAGGACGCGGGCTACGGTGAAGCCTTCCGACACCGCCTCGGGCACGGCATCGGCATGGATGTACATGAGCCGCCTTTCTTGACCAAAGGTGATGAGACGCCACTGGAAGAAGGCATGCTCTTCACCATTGAGCCGAGCATTATGCAGATCAACAGCTATTCATCGCGAGTAGAGGATGTAGTGGTGGCCAGACCAGGCGGCGGCGAAAAGCTCACCAATGGCTGGCAGGAGTTGATTGTCGTTGGCTGATCCCTTGCCGCTGCCGCTATGAATACAGAAAGTGAGCCGCGCGATCTCGCTCAAAATCGCGCAGTTCTGGCTGCCAGCTTTCGATCAGTGATTCGACCGACTCGTCCGCGTCGATGCAGTGGCGCAGGCTATCGCTGCCCCATAGCAGGTCAATCGGCGGGCGCGCGCCATCGTCCCAAGGCGGACGCCAGGCGAAATCATCTGGATAGCGCCGCTTCAGCGTCTGCAAAACATGCAGCATGGCATTCACCGGCTGTGATGCGTCTCGATCCGTTACGTAAACATGCACACCAGCGCATACTTCGCCCGGATACTTGCTGAAGGTCGGCACAAAATAGACCGGTCGAAAGCGCAAGCCCGGCAGCGACCGTTCATTCAACTCATCAGCCAGCGACTCCGCGTGGATCCAGGGCGCGCCGATATATTCAAAGGGGCGGGTCGTGCCTCGGCCTTCGGACAGATTCGTGCCTTCGACCAGGCAAGTCCCAGGATAAAGCGTCATGGAATCCAGCGTCGGCAGGTTGGGCGACGACGGGATGAAGGGCAGCCCGGTCTCATCAAACCACATCACCCGCGACCATCCGCGCATCGGAATCACCGTCAGCTCGCTGCCAATCTCCCGCTCATTCACAGACTGCGCGACCTCGCCAAGCGTCATGCCATAGCGGATGGGCAGTGGATAGGGGCCGACGAAAGAGGTATAAGCTCGGTCAAGAAGGGGACCCTCAACGCGTTCTCCGCCGATTGGCGCCGGGCGGTCCAGCAGGATCACGGCGACGCCAGCCGCCTTCGCCGCTTGCATGAGGTAGAGCGCGGTCGCCAGAAATGTATAAAAGCGGACGCCGCCATCTTGCAGATCGATGAGGATGACGTCAAGATCGGCCAGCATCTCGGCTGTCGGTGATTTTCGCTCCCCATAGAGGCTGTAGACGGGCAGCCCGGAGCGCGGGTCAATGGCGGACGCGACCAGTCTGCCGGCTTGCGCGTCGCCGCGGATGCCGTGCTCGGGACCGAAGAGCGCGGCCAGCTTCACAGCCGGATGCCGATGCAAGCGCTCGACGCTGCTGCGCAACTGGCTGTCGACGCTGCTGGGGCAGGCCAGCAAGCCAAAGCGCGAACCGGCGAACCGATCCACATGCGCCTCAAGAAAGACTTCCAGTCCCAGTTCCGTTGTCATACCTTTCTGCCTCCTTGGCGGATTTCCTCGGCCGGGCTCACGCGGGCGTCTCGATGCTGCGGCGCGCATTCATGAGCGTGAGATCGGGGGGCTGACGAACGCTATCGATGAGCGCTTGCACACAGGTTACCAGTTCGATCGGCGAGTAGCCGCTCTTGCGCTTGAGCGTAATCTCGCCGTGAATATCGGGGCTTATCGATTCGCTGGCGCCCTTGGCCGAGACCAAAATGACGGGAATATCGCGCAGCGCCATGTCAGCCTGCATCGCACCGATCACCTCGAAGCCGTCCATTTCCGGCATCAGCACATCCAGCATTAGCAAGTCTGGCGGGCGCTTGCGCATCATCGCGATGCCTTCCCGCCCATTGTAGGCGGCGCGAATGCGATAGCCAGCGTCCAGGCTGCGCAAGGTCTGTGAAAAAAGGCGTACAATATCGCGATTGTCATCAATAATCATGATCGAACCCAAGCCCTCTCCAAATTGGGATAGCACCTTTTGCAACATCGCGCGCGAGACCGGCTTGACCAGGTAATCATGGACGCCGCGCTGGCGGATTGCAGATCGGCCGCTGGGCGTGGGAATCGTAACGACATGCAGGCCAAAGTGACGCCGTCTGACTTCATCGAGCAACTGCGAATATGGGTGGTCGAGCGCCAGCAAAAGCACATCCGGTTCAAACTTGACAAGCGCGCGTAAGGCATCTGCCTCGGTGTTGCATTCACGAACCTTGTGAGATTTCAAATAGCGGGTGAAGAAGCCTGTTACCGCTTCATCGGCATCGACGACCAGGATCCGTTTCTCCGCGTCGATCGCTTTGGCCAGCGGATTGCTCGTCGGCATCTGCGCGACCAGGTTTTGCGTGGTCGGCAGCGAGAACGAGAAGCGGCTCCCCTGCCCGGGCAAGCCGGCGCTGCTCACGGTCATCGCCCCGCCATGCAAGCGGATCAACTCGCGGCTGAGCGTTAAGCCCAAGCCCGAGCCCCTTTCGCCTCCAGGGTCATCGCCAGCAACTTGATAAAACTCTTCAAATACATTCTTAATATCGGCTTCGCTCAAACCGATGCCGGTATCGATGACGCTGACGATCGCTTCCTTTTCATCAACGACTATTTCGATCGTGATGCGGCCTTCGCTGGTGAAGCGCACCGCGTTCACGAGCAGGTTGAGCAGGATCTGGCGGATACGCACCGGGTCGAACCACATGTCGGGCAGGTTGGCCGGAACATCAATCTCAAAAGCGAGCCCTTTCTTGGCGATCAAATCGGCGACCATGTCGCTGGCGTCGCGCACGCTGTCGCGCAAGTTGGCTTTCTCCTTGACAACTGCGAGGTGCTGCGCCTCCAACTGGGAGATATCAAGCACATCGTTGATCAAATTCTGCAGGTGCCTGGCATTGCGATAAACCGCATGAATATCGGCGCGATAGCCGGCGGGCAAGGGCCGATCATAAACCTCCGGCGCCAAGATCATCACTTCGCTGAAACCGACGATCAGATTGATCGGCGTGCGCAATTCGTGGCTGACATTGGCGGCAAAACGCGCCTTCGCCAAACGTGATTCTTCGGCTTGCTCGAAGGCGATCTCCAGCTTTCTGTTGATGACGCGCAGGCGTTCCTGATACTCCTGCAGCTGTTTCGACATGAGCACCAGCTTGGCGCGGCTCGCGCGCGCTTCATTCATCTGCTCGGCCGCGTAATCCTGAAAGCCCTGGCTGATCTTCAATAGATTGACGAAATACCGCTTGAGCAGGCCGACGCTTGCCAGACTGATCGTCGACAAAACGAGCATAAAGGCGAGTTCAGACGGCGGCGCAAAGGCAATCAGGAACAGGCAGTCAGCAATCAACGCGAGCGCGATCCAAGCCGGCGTCAGCAAGATGACGGCGACGATCAGGCTGGTCGGGATGAGGTAAAGCACGGCGGCGTCGGCGCTGGCGATGGAGATCTGTGCGGCGATCAAGGCGATGCAGAACAGCAAGAAGAAACAGGCAAAGTTGAAGCTGCGCGTCTTGATGAAATAGCTAAGCCCGCAGACGGCGATCATGATAACGATGTCAAACATGATGATGTCCGGCAAGTTGCCGGGCAGAAGGTCGCCGGCCACGATGAATGCCCACATGCCGATACTGAGCAGAAGCAGGGTGATATTGAAGAATTCGTCGCGCATGTCGCGATCCGGCGTGGATGTCATCGTCGTCTCTCCCCTGATTGGCGGTCTGGGGTTCATGCCACTATTGTCTCACGGGCGAGGCAGTTTTGACAAAGTTTGCAATACAAGCCATAATCGTCGCGGTTGGTTGCCGCTGCCTTAACACACCATCGGCACATTTGAAACGAAAAGCCCGGTACCGAGGTACCGGGCGATGATTGGGTCGCTTGGTCTGCGATGGGTATACTAGTCCTCCCCTGTACAGGTCTTTGTTGCTGAAGGCATCGGCCCGCCTCCACCTACGTTCTCGGCGTACACGACGATTCGGACCCGCTGTGAATTCCAGTCCCACCGGACAAAATAGCCTGGTTTTTCTAAAATGGTTTGACGCCAGGCATTCCGAATGGCGGTTGACCATGGCCAGTGCTGGTACCTAATGGATACGATTGCTTGGTTTGGCACATCCAGCTTACAGTAGTGGTACGGCCAACTCATAGGTTGCGCGCCGCCCCTGCCAACGCCATGGGCAAAACCTATTGCCCCTGGCAACAACATCGCTACCACCAAAACTACAATTAACCTGTTCATGTCTGCCCCCTTAATTTGATTTCGATAATTTGGGAGTACATCTCTAATTGTTTACAATATACCGAAATATTAGAGAAGCTTTAGGCATATTACACAAAAGCATTGCCGAAATGTAGGCGCGGCAACAGCCGAGCGCTTCGTCAGCGATCATCGCTTCCAATTGGCGCTGGACTTACTGAATGGACCAAATGCCTTTGGTCCGGCCAAGATTCCAGTGAACGACTTCTACAATTCGCGCCTGGGTGAAGCCGAGACTTCGGTCAAAGCCGGCATGCTCAGCGCGCAAGAAGCGCTGGACCGCGTCACGGAAGAGGTGCAACGCGAGCTCGACATGGCAATGATGTAGCGTCGACCGGCGCCAACCGTGTCGAATGGTAGGGGCGACTCGGTGGGTCGCCCGTTTCAAAAATGTGTATACTCGGGCGACCTAGTAGGTCGCCCCTACGTCAGCATCTTTTCAAGTCAGTGTCGTAAAGCCGGCGCCCGTCGGCCGATGGCTGTCACACGCAGTTTGCCCGCCGGCTGGTTTACTCAATGACCATATCAATTCGTCGACCTCGACTCACCAAGCAGCAGCGGCGCGCGCTGATTGTTGGCTTGCTATTCATTTCGCCAGCGATCATCGGCTTCTTCGTCTTCAACATCGGTCCTATCGTTCAGTCGCTGCAGTATAGCTTCACGCGCTACAACATCTTGCAGCCGCCGCGCTGGGTCGGCTTGAACAATTACAAGTTCCTGATCGAAAGCGATCGCGTCTTCCGCATCGGCATCAGCAATACGCTCTACATGGTGCTGATTGGCTTGCCGATTCATCTCGTCTTCAACATGCTGATGGCGCTTCTGCTCAATACCAGAATCAAGGGTCTGTCGCTTTATCGCAGCATCTTCTACATCCCGTCGATCACGCCGGTAGTCGCTTCGACCATCGTTTGGCTCTGGATCTTCAACGGGCAATTCGGCATTCTGAACGAGTTCCTGAAGTTCATTGGTCTGCCGCCGATCGGCTGGCTCACCGACCCCAAGTGGGTCAAACCGTCGCTGATTTTCATGGGCGCCTGGTTTGGCGGCAACACCATCCTGATCTATCTGGCGAGCCTGCAGGATGTGCCCTACGACCTGCTGGAATCGGCTGAGTTGGATGGCGCCAACGCGATCCAGAAGACCTTCAGAATCACGCTGCCGATGATCAGCCCGGTCATCTTCTATACCATCATCGTCAACGTCATCGGCTATTTCCAATATTTCACCGAAGCCTGGGTGATGACAGCCACGCGCGACGGATCGGCTGGCGGCGTCGCCAATTCAGCGATGTTCCATTCGATGTATCTGTATCAGACGGCTTTCCAGCAATTCAAGATGGGTTATGCCAGCGCCCAAGCCTGGATATTGTTCATGATCGTATTGATCGCCACCGTCTTCTTGTTCAAGACAGCCGGCTGGGTCTATTACCATGCGGAAGATTAAGCGATGACGGCGAGTATACACTGGCGGGAAAACCGCATCGTGCAGGATCGCATCAAGAAGTCGATCGCCTACACCATCGTGATCATCATGGCGGTCGCCTATATTTTCCCGCTCTACTGGCTGATTGTGACAGCGCTGAAGACCGATCTGGAGATTTTCCAGCAGCCGCCGCCGATCTTTCCGCCCAATCCACAGTGGCAGAACTTCGGCGAGTCCACCACCTATATCCCCTTCTGGCGCTATATGTGGAATACGATTGTCATCTCGGGCTTGACGGTTTTAGGCACGGTCCTGTCTTGCACCTTCATCGCCTATGGCTTCGCGCGGATTCGTTGGCCCGGACGCAATATCATCTTCCTCATTTATCTATCAACGATCATGCTGCCATCGCAGGTGACGCTGATTCCACTGTATCTGATCTTTCGCGATCTCGGTTGGGTGGGCACATTCTTGCCCCTGGTCGTGCCGCATTTCTTCGGCAACGCGCTCTACGTATTCCTGCTGCGGCAATTCCTGCTCACCATCCCATTGGAATTGAGCGATGCCGCCAAGATCGACGGCGCCAGCGAGCTGGGCATTTTGTGGTACATTATGATCCCGCTGATGCGCCCGGCGCTGGCAGTGGTGGCGCTCTTCACCTTTGTGCAAACTTATCGCGATTTCCTCGGTCCGCTCATCTATTTGCAGAATCAGCAGGATTGGACAATATCGCTGGGATTGAAACTGTTCCAGAATATGTACGGCGCGCAATGGCAGCTGATGATGGCCGCCTCGACGCTGGCGATGCTGCCGACGATTGTGCTCTTCTTCTTCACACAGAAGACCTTCGTGCGTGGCATCGCGCTGACGGGATTGAAAGGATGATTCTCCCTCAGCGCCGCGTCGCCTTCCACACGGTCAAAGTCGACGCGGCCTGCTCGCCCCGGCGCGACACATTGTTCGCCTTTTGCGCTGTAAACCCGGTTATACTCAGGCCATGGGCCAAACATGTCTGGTTCTCAATTCGACACTTCAGGCGAGCGCTGTCGCCAATACCAGGGATCCCCCCTGAAAATGCCGCTCTATATTAATACCGTGTCGATACTTTTTAGAGATTCAAGCGAAATTAAGGGGATTTAAGAGGATTTATGGAGGTTCTAAGGGAAAGTGACACTTATATTTTCTCGCCGTATGCGACCTTTGGCGCTACCTTAGTTTGAGGAATATCAAATGGGACGAATACGTGTCGCCGTAATCGGCGCGGGCGGGATCGCCGGGGCGCATCTTCGCGCTTACGCGGCGCATACTCAACGCTGCGAAATCGTTGGCATCGCCGATGTAGACGAGACCGCAGCGCGATCCAAAGCCGAAGTTTATGGTGGACGGGTTTTCACCGATGGCGTGGCCATGCTCAAGCAGCTTCAACCCGATGCCGTCAGCGTTTGTACGCCGCCGAAGTTTCGGATTCCCTTTGTTGAAGCGGCTGCAATACAGAGAATCGCCGTGCTCTGTGAGAAGCCGCCTGCACGTACGCTCGCTGAGACACAAGCCATCGTCGATGCGATGCGCGGACAGTTACTGCAATTCGCCTTCTGCCATCGCTTTCACCCGCCCCTAAATGCGGCGCAAGACTTGATTCGCAGCGGCAAGCTGGGGGAACTCGTTCAGATTGAGAATCGCTTCGCCTTTCGTTTCGCGCGGGCGGGAAAGTCCTGGTTCACCGACGCCGATATCGCCGGCGGCGGTATCTTGATTGATACGCTCGTGCACAGCATCGACATCTTTCGCGCTCTTACCGGGCAGGAAATTGAAGCAGCGCAGGCCTACTTGTCGTCCACGCTGCCGATTGCGGTGGAAGACAGCGCTTCGCTGCTGGTACGCAGCAGTGGCGGCGTTCTGGGGACGCTGAATTGCAGCTGGGTAACGCCCGTGTCCGACTCTTTCGTGCGCATCCATGGCAGCGAAGGGGGTGCCGTCATCGACTACAACGCGGCATCTGGCTTGCGTTACCAGCTGGCGGACGATGCCGATTGGACCGAGATGCCGATCGACGCGCCCGATCGCTTCGCGCGGCAGGCGGCGCATTTCCTCGATTGCGTCGAAGCCAAAGCCAGCCCACTGGTGAGCGGCGAAGACGGATTGGCAGTGATGCGCGTGATTGAATCAGCCTATGAATCAGCGGGGGTACCAACGTGAAACTGAGCTTGAGCATGTATAGCTGCTTGCGGGCGATCCAAGCCGGGCAGCTCGATTTGATGGGATTTGTCGACTACGCGGCCGCGCAAGCCGTCGCCGGCGTGGAATTGCTCGATATCTTCTGGACCGATGCCGAGCGTGAGATTCCACTGGTTAAGCAGCGGATCGCGGATGCCGGGATGCAAGTAGCGGTGTATTCCATCAGCAACGACTTCATTCAGCCGGAGGCGAGCGCCCGCGCCCAGGAACTGAACGATTTGAAACGCGGCGTCGATATCGCGCTGGAGCTGGGCACAGACATCCTGCGCGTCTTCAGCGGCAGCGCGCGCGAAGGCGTATCGCAGGCGCAAGGCTTGGATTGGATCCTGGAGGGCTTATCCGCCGGCGCCGCCTACGCCGCGTCACGGGGCGTCACCCTGGCGCTGGAGAATCACGGCAAGTTCGCCGGGCGCAGTGATCAAGTGCGCGCCATCATCGACGCGGTCGCCTCGCCGGCGCTGCGTGTCAATCTCGATACCGGCAACTTCCTGCCCGTTGGACAGAATCCGACCGAAGCGGCGACAGATTTGGCTGACCTGGTGGTTTTGGCGCATTTGAAGGATATGCGCCGCGCGTCCGGCGGCGAGGCCAGCCATGTCTTCACTGCCCCGGACGGGCAACTGCTGACCGGGTCCGTGATCGGTGAAGGACTGGTTGACCTGTCGGCGATTCGCGCAGTCATGGATGGCGCGGGTTATGACGGCTGGTGGTCGCTGGAATACGAAGGCGCGGAGGAGCCGCTGGCGGAAGGCGTGCCGCAGAGTTTGGCGAATGCGCGGAAGCTACTATCGACAACCGAATGACTACGATGTACAATTAGAATGAATGTTCGCGGACTAATAGCGGCATGGTGAATAGCAAGCTATAGTCAAGGGGGGAGGGTATCAATGAAAGTTAAGGTTTCTCCTGATACGACCTCCCCGTCGGAAATCCAACAGTGGTTGGGTAAGGTGCATCGCGGCGATTGCGTAGACCTAATGAACCAGATGCCGGCTGGTTCAGTTGATGTCGTCGTAACGAGTCCTCCATACAATATCAAGAACAGCACAGGCAACGGACTAAAGAACGGAAGCGGGGGAAAGTGGCCGCAAGCCGCTCTAATTGAAGGTTACGCCAATCATAACGATGCCCTGCCCCATGAGGATTATGTAAAATGGCAGCGTTCATGTCTAAAGGCGATGATGCGAGTTTTGAGCGAAACTGGCGCGATTTTCTATAACCACAAATGGCGCGTACAAGGCGGCTTATTACAGGATCGAGCCGACATCGTTGACGGGTTTCCCGTCCGGCAAATCATAATCTGGCAACGCAAAGGTGGAATTAACTTCAATCCCGGCTATTTCCTGCCTACTTATGAGGTGATTTATCTAATTGCAAAGCCCGGTTTCCGGCTAGCGCCAAAGGCAAACGCGCTAGGTGATGTCTGGCAGATTCCGCAAGAGTCAAATAATCCGCATCCAGCGCCGTTCCCCGAGGCGCTCGCTCAACGATGTATAGATTCCACGGATGCAAAAGTCGTTCTCGACCCATTTATCGGCTCCGGCACTACTGCTGTCGCTGCCGTTAAATCTAATAGAGACTGGATTGGAATCGACATAAGTGAGGAGTATTGCGAGCTTGCTAGACAGCGCATCAGCGCCATAGACAGACCTCTCCTATGAATTTGGATAGGGGCGAGCCACCACGCAATAAAGAACAGCTCTTCAGCAGGATACGTGCCCTGATAGATCATGGAGAATTCCGCATGCCGGAAGGATCACGGTATCAGGGGTCCGGGGCAGCTGGCATGTTCTTGGAGGATATGCTTGGTTTGTCTGCCGGTTCAATGGACATTCCAGACGGTCCGGGTTGGGAGTTGAAGTGGTTTAGCAATCGGACGCGATTACTCACACTCTTTCACAAGGAAGCAAACGGACCCGAGCACGTGATGCGAATGATGGTTAAGCAATACGGATGGCTGGATACGAAAGGAAGACTAAGCTTTCGCCACACAATTGAAGGCGAATCTGACCGATTTAGGGTGAGAGCGGACGACAAGCTACGGAGACTTGTCGTTCGTCCCCGCAGTGGAGGTGGTCCAGCTCCCTATTGGTCCTATGATGACTTGATTGCTGCGGCTGGAGCTAAACTACGTCGACTCGTTTTGGTCAAGGGTGAAGTAGAGAAACGCAAAGTGACATTTCTTTACGCTGAAGCGTACGAGACTTTTCACCTCGCTGACTTCATACAGGAAGTGCTACGCGGATCAATAGCAATCGACTTCGACTGTCGCGAGAGCAAACCGGGCAGTGTGGGATTGCGAAACCACGGAACAAAGTTCCGAATTTCTCCATTAACAATCTGCAGGCTTTACTTCAAAAAGGAACGCATTCTCTAAAGACTTGACGCAAGTTGCCGTCGACACCTAAACATCCTGCTGCTTCGCGATGATGACTAGATTGCGAATCGTGACCCGCCGCGGCCGCGTGAGCATATACACGGCTGCCTCTACCACATCTTCTACCTTCAAATAATGCTGATCGCCGACCGTCGCCTTCTCAATCTCATCCGCATCGGTCAAGTTCCATAACTCGTTGGCGACCCGCGCTGGCGCCAGCGACATCACGCGGATACCATCTTGCGCAATCTGCCGCCGCAGCGTATTGACGAAAGTCTCAATCGCGTGTTTGGTCGCGCCGTAAGCCGGACCACGGTGCAGCTTCTCGTGGCCAGCCACCGAGCTGGTGACGAGAATATCGCCGGAACCCTGCGCTTTCATGGTCGGGAGGACCGAATGAGCACAGCGTAAGACGCCAGCTACGTTGATCGCGAGCATGTCAGAAATGTCTTTCATGTCATTCGCGGCGAAATCACCATGAATGAAAATACCGGCATTGGCGAAAAGCACATCAATCCGGCCGAAACGCTCAAGCGCGCGCGCCGTCATATTCTGAATGTCCGCCGGCGCGGTCATATCGGCGCGAACGACCAAACACTCCGCGGGTAGCTCCGCTGCCAGCGCTTCCATCTTTTTTACCGAGCGGGCAGCGAGAACCAGCTTACAGCCCTGCTGAGCCAATAAGCGCGCGGCGCCTGCGCCAATGCCCGAGCTGGCGCCGGTGATGATGACAACTTTGTCCCTGAGCGAATCTGTCATAAGCGCGACTCCCCTCAGATATTCACCTGATTCTGTGGCAGGATCACCAGATCGCGAACAGTGACCCGTCGCGGGCGAGACAGCATGTAGACCAACGCTTCGGCGCAATCCTCGGAGGTCAAGTGTGTGCGCGCGCCAGCCGAGACGCGCTCGATATCGGCCGCCTCGTGGAAGCCCCAAAGTGGATTCGCCACCTGCCCCGGCGCCAGCGACATCACGCGAACACCGCTGCCCGCCAGTTGACGCCGCACCGTATGCACGAAGGTCTGTACCGCGTGTTTGCTCGCGCTGTAGATCGGCTCCCAATGCACATCAATGAATCCGGAGACGGAGCTGGTCACGACGATATCGCCTGCGCCAGCCGCCAGCATCGGCGGGATGACCTGGTGAGCGCAGCGCAGTACCGCGTCGACATTGATCCGGAGCATTCGGGTCAGTTCTTCGATATCGCCATCGGCGAATTCGCCGGGAACATAGATGCCGGCGTTTGCGCACATCACATCAATGCGCCCAAAACGCTCCAGTGTGCGCTCGACCATGTCGGCGATGTCGGCGGGATCGGTCATATCAGCGGGCGCTACCAGCGACTCCGCCTCCAGCGCGGAGGCCAGGGTTTCCAGCTTGTCGACCGAGCGCGCGGCCAGCGTCAACCGGCAGCCCTCATCGGCCAAGCGGCGCGCAAAGGCTTCGCCGATGCCCGAGCTGGCGCCGGTGATGATGGCGACTTTGTCAGCGAGAGAGTCGGTCATTGGCGAGTTCCTCTTCATATTAGTGGGCGACCCACCGGGTCGCGTAGACACTGACCGTCAGTCGCCCGTACAATTGCTGTCGGCGGGCGACCTGATAGGTTGCCCCTACCATATTGGCGGAGTACGCTGGCATCATACCCGGTTCATCTGCGGCAAGATCACCACATCGCGAATGGTGACGTGTGGCGGCCGCGAGAGCATGAATAGAATCGCATCGGCGCAATCCTCCGACGCCAGGTGCGAGCCGGTCTCTTCGACTGCGCGCCTTTGCTCCTCCGCTTCATATAGCCGCTGCATCGGATTGGCCACCGGGCCGGGCGCCAGGGACATGACGCGAATGCCATCCTCCGCCACTTGCCGCCGCAGCGTGTGAACGAAGGTCTGCACCGCGTGTTTGCTCGCGCTATAAACGGGCTCGCCTTCGATATCGATGTGACCGGCAATCGAGCTGGTGACGATAATATCACCACCGCCCTGCGCCGCCATGACTGGAATCACCGCGTGGGCACAGCGGAATACGCCATCGACATTGAGCTTGAGCATCATCGAGTAGGCATCGATATCCCCTTCCGCGAATTGCCCGGGGACATAGACGCCGGCGTTGGCCAGCATGACATCAATGCGGCCGAAGCGCTCCAAAGTGCGCGCGACCATGCGCTCAATATCAGCCGGCTCAGTCATATCGGCGCGCAAGACGAGCGTCTCCGTGGCCAACGCCCCCGCGAGCGCTTCCATCTTGTCGACCGAGCGGGCGGCCAGCGTCAGTTTGCAGCCTTGTTCCGCCAGCAGTTTGGCTGCGGCTTCGCCAATGCCGGAACTGGCGCCGGTGATGATGATGACTTTGCCATGAAGTGCTTGAGTCAAAACATGTCTCCTTCGACGGGCGACTCACCGAGTCGCCCCTACAGTTTCGGATGATGGGCGACACCAGCGTCGACCGTAGAGCTTCGTCTTAAGCGGGCGACCGACCCGCTGTGTCTACGCGCGGCAAGGGGTCACCCCTACATCGATTGCCCGGCGGGTTAAGGCGTCAAGGTGACTTTAACAGATTCGGTGCCAGCAGCTACCAGATCCATACCGGCGTGAAAGTCCGTCAAGGGCAGTTGATGCGTCATGATGCGATCCATCGGCAGCAAACCCTTGCTCAGCATATCAATAGCAATGGGATACGTGTAGGGACTCAAGTGTGAGCCATGGATATTCAACTCCTTGGTATCGCCGATGATGGTCCAATCAGCGGTGACCGGCTCGCGCATGACGCTGAACTCAACAAATGTGCCCAGCTTGCGGATCATCTGTAAACCCTGCAGTACGGCGGCCGGGTAACCGGTCGCTTCGATATAAACATCGCAGCCATAGCCATCGGTCAGCTTCATTACCTCGTCGATAACATCGATCCTGTTCGGATTCATGCTCATGTCGGCGCCGCAGAGTTCGGCGATTTCCAGCCGTTCGTCGTTGAGGTCAATGGCGATCAGCAGTTGTGGATTCTTCAGGCGGGCGGCAGCGACCATGCCCAAGCCCAGCGGTCCGCAGCCGGCGATCACAACAACATCATGCCAGGTGATTTCGCCGCGCTCCACCGCGTGAATCGAACAGCCAAGCGGTTCAATGAATGCGGCATGGTGGGCGGGCAGGGAGTCAGGCACTTTATAATTCAATGCACCAACCGGGAAGAGCATGTACTCCGCCATCGCACCGATCGTGGCTTGGCGGAAGCCGTAGACATCATGCTTGTCCTGGCACATCCAGTATTGCCCGCGCTTGCAGAAACGGCAATTCCAACAGGGCACGATCTGCTCCGAAACGGCGATATCGCCCAACTGCAAACCATACCGCTCGCCGGCGCCATCGCCCAGCGCGACCACCTCGCCGACGAATTCATGGCCCGGGATCACCGGCGGCTGGCAATAACCCTCGCGCGTCTCATCGCCCCAGAAGAGCGGCGCCCCTTGAAAGCATTTGAGGTCGCTGGCGCAAATGCCGACCGATTGCACGCGGATGACCACTTCGCCCGCCGCCGGCTGCGGCACTGTCCATTCTTCGAGCCGATAGTCTTCCGGTCCGTGGCAGACGATGGCGGGCATAGTTTTTGGCAGCGCGTCGTTCGCCAGATAGCTCACAGTCGGCTTCCTTTCCTCTTGCGCGTTGGCACTCGCCGTTATTCTAGCGTCTGATTGCACAATTTCAAAAGCCGTGTTCACCGTTAGCCACCAGCGCCCTTGTTGGCATTGGCATCGCCGGTCGCTATAATGAACTTAGAATTAGCTTACCGAGAATTCACGATGAACGCCTTGCAACCCGATTCCACCGTGCGCACCACCTGCCCTTACTGCGGCGTCGGCTGTCAAATGGACTTGCAAATCAAAGACGACCTGATCTACCGCGTGGAGGCGCCCTTCGACAGCGCGCCCAATTATGGCAATCTCTGCGTCAAAGGACGCTTCGGGCTCGACTTCGCGACCCATCCGCGCCGCCTCAAGAAGCCGCTGATACGCGATGGCGCTCGCGGAAATTTCCGCGAAGCCAGCTGGGATGAGGCGCTCGAATTTGTCAGCCAAAAGCTCTCCGCGATAATACGCGAGCATGGCGGAGACAGCGTCGCCACCTACGCCTGCGCCAAAGCGACCAATGAAGACAACTACGTCTTTCAGAAGTGGGTACGCGCCGTGATGAAGACGAATAATGTCGATCACTGCGCGCGCCTCTGCCATGCCGGCAGCGTCACCGGCTTGCAACTGGCGATCGGCTCCAGCGCCATGAGCAACAGCATCGCCGAGATGGAGCATCTCGATACCTTCATCGTCACCGGCAGCAATACCACCGAGACGCATCCGGTCATCAGCTTGTTCCTGAAAAAGGCGGTGCGTGCCAACGGCGCCAAGCTCATCGTCATCGATCCGCGCCAGATTGAATTGACCGACTTCGCGACGCTCTGGCTGCGGCAGAAACCGGGCACCGATGTCGCTGTTTTCCAGGCGATGGCGAACGTCATCGTCACGGAGAATCTCTTTAATCCCGAATTCATTGAGGCCCGTACTGAAGGCTTTGAAGACTATATCGAATCTTTAGAGCATTGCACGCCGGAATGGGCGGAGGCGATCAGCGGCGTTCCGGCAGCTGATATTCGACAAGCGGCGCGGATGTACGCCACCGCCGAACGCGCCGCCTTCTACTGGGGCATGGGCATCAGCCAGAGCACGCACGGCACCGACAATGCGCTTTCGCTGACGAATCTGGCATTGATGTGCGGCCACGCGGGCAAACCCGGCACGGGGCTCAATCCCCTGCGCGGACAGAACAATGTGCAGGGCTGCTCCGATAGCGGCGGCTTGCCCAATGTCTACACCGCTTATCAGTCAGTCGCTGATCCCGCGATCCGGCGGAAGTTCGAATCAACCTGGCGCACGGAGTTGAACCCGCAGCCCGGATTGACCGTCACTGAAATGGTCGACGGCGCGCTCATGGGGCAGATCAAAGCGATGATCGTCATGGGCGAGAATCCGATGATGAGCGAGCCAAACCTCTCCCATGCGCAGCACGCTCTAGAGGAACTGGATTTGCTGGTCTGCATCGATATCTTCATGAATGAGACCGGCGAAATGGCGGATGTGATTCTGCCTTCGGCTAGCTTCGCCGAGAAAGAGGGCACTTTCACCAACAGCGACCGGCGAGTGCAGCGGGTGCGGCAGGCATTGCCAGCGGTCGGCGAGTCCTTACCGGATTGGCAAATCGTCTGCGCGCTGGCCAGGCGCATGGAAGCCGAGCTCGGCATCGGTAAAAGCGCCGGCTTTGACTACCGCGATCCCGAAGCGATCTGGGAAGAGATGCGCGCGCTGACGCCCGATTTCCAAGGCATCAGCTACGCGCGGCTGGATGCAGAAGGCGGCGTGCATTGGCCCTGCCCAGACACCGATCATCCCGGGACGCCCTATCTATTCGAAGAAGACTTCCCGCGCGGCAAAGGCAAATTCTGGGAGTTGGAATATGGCACCGAGAGCGAGCTGCCGGATGAGGAGTATCCCTATCACCTCACGACCGGTCGCGTTCTCTTCCACTGGCATGGCGGCACGATGACGCGCAACTCGCGGCTGGAAGAGGCTTTTCCCGTGCCGATTGTAGAAATGCACCCGGCCGACGCCGGCGCGTTGCAGCTTGTCTCCGGCGATTGGCTTCGCATGACGTCTCGGCGGGGTTCGGTCGAGTGTCAGGTCATGGTCACCGGGCGTTCGCCGGCCGGCACGCTCTTCCTGCCCTTCCACTTCGTCGAGGCGGCGGCGAACCTGCTGACCTTGGACAAGATTGACCCGCGCGCGAAGATCCCCGATTTCAAGATGGCGGCGGTCAAGCTGGAGAAGGTGGAGCGAGCGGCGACCACGCTGGATGAGCAAGGCGCGATCAAAGACCCCGTCCGCTATGTGCATTGAGCCGGCATTGCGCTACAATCGGCAGTGGCTTGTTTAGTTAATGTGTAGGGAAGATCATGAGCGAGATAGCGGCTCCCCGAGCCTTGCCGGTCGAAGCAATCTGCGCTTACTGCGAGACGCAGCCGATAAAGCGCTTGTCACTGCTAGGACCAGACTTTGATGCCTGGTTGCGACCGGAAACTGATACTGGAATGCTGGTAGAGTATCTTCCTGATGCATCCGTAACATATATAGACATGGCGCGCCAGGAACGCGAATTGAGCGAGATTCTGGTCAGCGCAGTAGACTTGCGTACGCCAAACGAGCTTGAACCGACTGGTAGGCGGCAGATTCTTGCCGGAGCGACACTTGTCTTTGCCGAAGTCGCTGGCGAATGATCCGACCCGTTTTCGTCATATGTAGGAATGGGCGCAAACTTCGGAGCGCCTTGCCGCCCGAGCAGCGCGGAATTCCCTCGACGAAAATATATTCCTGCGTCTGGCCTTGACCAGAACATTGCAAGTCATAGGCGAAGCGGCGAATAATGTCACGGCGGAATCACGTCGATTGAACCCCGCCATTCCTTGGGCCGATATCATTGCTATGCGGCATAAACTGGTTCATGTCTATTATGCCGTTGATTTGAACATAGTGTGGACTACCGTCTCTGAATATATTCCACCACTCCTTGCCGAATTGCGGCGCATACTTGAAGATGATTAGCGCCGAAACAAGCGATTGGAATACCTGAAACCATGAGCGAGACTGTCACGATTAACCTGCCGCTAGAAAAGATTCGCGCCTACTGCGAGACGCAGCCAATACGGCGCCTTTCGGTGTTTGGCTCGGCCGCGCGGAATGAATTGACGCCGGAGAGCGACATAGATTTGCTGGTCGAATACGAACCCGATGCGCCTGTCGGTTATTTTTCAATGGCGCGACATATGAGACAGTTGAGCGAAATCGTGGGGCGTCCGGTAGATCTTTGCACCCGCAACGGATTAAAGCACTACATTCGCCAGGAAGTGGATGCAAGCGCCAGGCTCATTTATGCCCAAGATCCAACGGGATGATCGCTCGCGTCTGCAGGATATGCTGCATGCCGCGCGAGTCGCCCAGGCTTTTGTCGATTCCGCTGACCGAGAAGCGGTCGAGAGCAATGTAGTGCTGCAATCTGGCTTGGCCAAGTTGATTCAGGACATCGGTGAAGCGGCCAACCGAGTTTCATCTGATTTTCAAACGCGGCATTCCGATTTACCTTGGAGAGACATGATTGACATGCGCAATCATTTGGTGCATGTCTACACTGATATTGATTTTGACGTGCTCTGGAAAACTGCAGTGGATGATCTTCCACCTCTGATCTCACAACTCGAATCGATCCTCTCAATTGAAGATACAAAACATGAATCCTGCTGACCAGCCGGACATGAGTTTCTCCCTCGCCATCATCGCCGGTGGACAGAGCCGGCGCATGGGGCGCGACAAAGCCTTCGTCAAGCTCGGCGGCAAAGCGCTCATTGAGCATGTCATCACACGCAGCGCCGACCTGGGCCAAGCCGAGACGATCCTGATCACGAACATGCCGGCGCAGTACGCCCATCTGGGCTTGCCGATGTACCGCGATCTCTTGCCGAACAAGGGCTCGCTCGGCGGCATCTACACCGCCCTGTTGCAGGCGCGTAGTCCTGATGTGCTGGTCCTGGCTTGCGATATGCCCTTCGTCAGCACCGACCTGCTGCGCTACATGGTGGATCAAATTCGCGCGGACAACGACATCGTTGTGCCACGCGTCGACGGCTACCCGCAGGGTTTGCACGCGATTTACAAGACAACTTGCATCACGCCCATCGCGGAACAGCTTGCGGCCGACCGGCTGAAGATCATCCGCTTCTACGAACAGATGCGCGTCCACTATCTCGACGAGAGCGACTATGCCGCCTTTGACCCGCAGGGGCGCTCCTTTGCCAATATCAACACGCCCGAAGAACTTGCAGAAGCCGAACTTCTGCTCCGCGCGGCAAATTAGACGCGGAGAATACTGACGCCACAATCTGTTACAATGTGGCTATGACGACTCAATCCGGCGTCGATACGCTATTGGCAATGTACGAAGGCCGCGGACGCGAAGCCTTGCTGCCGGTCCTTTGGGATGTGCAAGGCGCTTTCGGCAGCATCAGCCCCGAACATGTGCATCGAATCTCGCACCTGCTGCGCGTACCGGAAGCCGATATCTTTGGCGTGATCGGCTTTTATACACTTTTCCACGACGAGCCGACCGGGCGCCGCATCATTCGCGTTTGCACCGATCCGACTTGCGCGCTGGCCGGCGCCGACGGGGTCTTGCATGAACTGTGCGAGCGCTTGGGCATCCACGACAACGAGACAACTAAGGACGGCGAATATACGGTCGAGCACTCGCCCTGCTTGGGCTTGTGCGATTATGCGCCCGCCGCCTTGGCGAGCGCGCGCGGGAAGGCCGATATCGCGCTGCCCAATGTATCGGTCAGTGGGCTGCTGGGCGAATGGCATGGCGAATACTTCCAACCGGCGGGCGATTCCGCTTCGGTTCTCCTCAACACAGCGCTTGTATCCGCGCCGGAGACGCTCATTGATTATGGCAATTACCGATCCCTGCGCCGCGCCATCCAAGACATGACGCCGGAAGAGGTGATCGCCCAAGTAGAAGCCTCCAGCTTAATCGGGCGCGGTGGCGCCGCCTTCCCCACCGGGCTGAAATGGAAGTTCACTCGTGGCGCGCCTGGCGATTGTAAGTATGTCGTCTGCAACGCCGACGAAAGCGAGCCGGGCACATTCAAAGATCGCGTGCTGATGGAGCATCGGCCCCATCTGTTACTCGAGGGTATCGCCTTGGCCGCTTACGCAGTGGGCACGGACAAAGCTATTATTTTCATCCGCGGCGAGTATCCCCGGGCGACGGCGATACTGGCGGCGGCGATTCGGGAGGCGGAAGCGAGCAGCCTCTTGGGCGATGCGATCATGGGAAGCGATTTCGCGCTCGACATCGAGCTGCGGCGCGGCGCCGGCGCTTATATCTGCGGGGAAGAAACGGCGCTCTTTGAAGCGATCGAAGGCAAGCGTGGCTTCCCGCGAATGAAACCGCCCTACCCCACGACATTCGGCCTCTTCGGCCAGCCGACCGCCGTCAACAATGTCGAAACGCTTTGCGCCGTGCCGAGCATCATCGACAAAGGCGCCGACTGGTTCAAGGGAATCGGCACGGAAGGCAGCGCCGGTCCCAAGCTGGTCTCGGTCAGCGGGCATGTCGGCCAGCCAGGCGTTTACGAGATAGAACCAGGCATCACATTGCGCGCCTTCCTCGACGACGTCTGCGGCGGCGTCATCGGCGAATTGCAGACCGTCTTGATGGGCGGCGCGGCCGGCACGTTCTTGAAACCGGATGATATTGACGTTCGCCTGACCTTTGAAGATTTGCGCGCGATCGGCAGCACCTTCGGCTCCGGCGCGATCATGGTCTTCAATCAGACGACTGACCTGCGTGATATGTTGAAGCGGCTGGGGCGATTCTTCCAGCACGAGAGCTGTGGCAAGTGCTTCCCCTGCCAATTGGGGACCCAGCGACAGGTTGAGATTCTCGAGCGGCTGGACGCGCCGCAAGCGGGCGATGCCGAGCGGTTGATGGATATCGGCCTGACGATGACGGAAGCATCGATTTGCGGCTTGGGTCATACAGCCGGGATCGCCGTCATGAGCGCGATTGAGAAGTTTCCGGAGTTGTTTGAGCAGAATGGACAAGAACATGGCTGACAGCGCAATCAAGCTAAGGCTCGATGGAAACGAGTTAGCGGTCCCCAAGGGCGCCACAATTTTGGATGCCGCCCAGCAAGCCGGCGTCGACATCCCGGTCATCTGCTACCACGAGGCGACCTCGCCCAACGGACTCTGCCGCATCTGCGTCGTCGATGTCGATGGCGGGCGCGTCTTGCAGCCG
The DNA here is from genome assembly GCA_026707665.1 of Chloroflexota bacterium. Taxonomy (GTDB): domain Bacteria; phylum Chloroflexota; class Anaerolineae; order Aggregatilineales; family Phototrophicaceae; genus UBA6055. The sequence continues at coordinate 28,496 of JAPOWK010000080.1, read as the reverse complement.
GCCTGCGTCGCCGAATGCCAAGCCGACTCCAACGTCGAAACGCGAAACGAACGGGTCCAGCGCAGCCGCCGCACCATCCTTGAGATGCTGAATGCCTCTGTTAACCTGGACGAAGCGCCCGAGATCCAAGAGATGATGGACGATTACGCCGCTGATGAAGCGCGTTTCCCTGACGCCAATTTACGTGAACATACGTTAATTGATGATAATCCCTTTTACATCCGCGATTACGAGCAATGCGTCTTGTGCTGGCGCTGCGTGCAAGTCTGCGCCGAAGACGCGCAATTCACCTTCGCTTTGACGCTGAAGAACCGCGGGCACGAAACCTCGGTCGCCACCGCATTCGATATCTCGATGACTGAATCGCCCTGTGTCTTCTGCGGCCAATGCATCGGCGTCTGCCCGACTGGCGCGCTCAAGCCGAAAGTGCAATGGGGCTTGGAACAAGGCTGGGGCGCCGACGAGATGCGCCAGAAGACGCGGCGGGGGCGGAAGCGCAATCCGGAAAAGACTGATGGCGAGTGAAGCTAGGGAAAAGCTCGACGGCGCGCTGCCTTTCAGCTATCAGGTTGTCGAAGGCGACCAGGTCAGACAGGTCGATGGCGGCGTCATTGACGAGCAGCTGCTCTCGATCTACGTCAATGGCGAATCCCTGGCGACCATGATGTGCAGCCCGGTGCAGTTGGAAGCGCTGACCGTCGGCTTCCTCTACAACGAAGCAATCATCGAATCCGCCGACGAGATTGCGCTGCTGCAGCTCAACAGCACGAAAGCGGTCGCCGATGTGATCCTGACGCGCGGCGAAGTCAATCTGCCGCGCCGCATGATTCTGACGACGGGCTGCGGTGGCGGCGTGACCGGGCAGGAGCTCTCGAAAGAGTTTCCCGCGCTCGAATCCTCGTTCCGCACGCAACCTGCGATAATCCTGCGCTTGATGCGGCAGTTGCAGGGCGCTGCGCGCTTGTACAATGCGGTGCGGGGCGTGCACACCGCCGTACTTGGTGATGCGAGCGGCTTGCTGGTCAGCGCCGAGGACGTCGGTCGGCACAACGCCGTCGACAAGGTGGCGGGCCAGGCGCTGCTCGACGGGATCGACGCGCGCGACCGGATTTTGCTGACGAGCGGGCGCATCAGCTCGGAGATGCTGGGCAAGGCGCGGCGCATGGGCATCCCCCTGGTGGCGAGCCGCACAGCGCCGACAAGCGTCACCGTGGAACTGGCGCAGGCTTGGCAGATCTGCGTCGCCGGCTACGTTCGCAGCGGCGGCATGCGCGTCTATACGCATAGCTGGCGGCTGGGGCTTGGTGGAGAATGATCTTAGCGATCAGGTGAATTCCTCGCCAGATAGGAAATCCGCGAAGAAGTCGTTTAACTGCCGATAGACATCCCGATCGAAACAATTGGGATACATTTTGCCTCCGATGTCGTCCAGGATAGAATGTGTCTCAATTTCGTAACCGAAAGGATCGCCGGACCACATAGAGCGGCACTCTTTGAATGCCGCTATCAAGACCGGTAGTGTATCTTCAATATAAGGAATCTCGACCCTAGCGCATAAGGCAGCAAGATCAACTCCAAGTCCACTGTCAATCCGTTGTATTAGCAGAAAGGCACAGTAGTTGCTGCGCGTGTAATGCGACCAGCAGTCCTGCGCGCTCATCCTTGATTCTGTCGGATGCAGAAAGTGGTAGCATCGCTTGGCCGCTGAAATGAGCAAGTTGAGCGCTTGATCCGAGACCGGTAAGTGCTTCCTTTCCGCCCTATTAAAGTAAATGAAAGGATCTTCATCATCGTCCACGTAGCCCGTGACTATCGACATACTGCGACCTCTTGCCTGAATCGTGCCCGTCCAGTGGCTTTAAGTATTTTGCACACCAGGACGGGCACAACAACTTCCTTAGAACCTTGCTTTAGCGATGAAACGCTGCGCTCTGCATTTAACCCGAACACCACGAGTAGCGGGCCGCGACCGGACCATTGTAGCGTATTCCCCACATGTGCGGCGCCAAGCCCGCTCTTTGCACCCACGAAATGTACCCACAAATTGCATCAACAGGACAGGCATTTTCCTCCTTATCTACGACTATCGTGGTGAGATTAGAAAACTGCTGATAAGTCGTCAGTGTACCAAGCCCACCGGGACCGATGTCAAAGACAATCCATGACCTCTGTCCAACGTTACACTGACGAAGGAACCAGCGAGTCATGTCGGATTGAGCATGCTGACCCAAGCCAACGGATGGAGCCATTACCATACTTCGCACTTCATTTATCTCTTCGTCTGAAAGACCCGCATCCCGAAGCGATTGTATCGCCGCAGAATTATTCTGACGAACATCGGAGACACTAAAAGGGATCATCTGCTCTACGCTAGTCGGCCTATCAGCAGGGGGATTGCCATCGTCCTGAGCAAAAACGGCCCTTGGCAATACACAGAACATAAAGAGCGCTGCAAAGAAGATGCGAATCGTGCGACTAGACATGATACTTTCTCCTTTGTGACTAAATTGAAGTGTAATGTTCCTTCATATTTATGAAGGCATAATAAACAAACGTAACGACCAACATTCGTGTAGTGTGCACAAGGTCGCTACGCATGATATAAACCTTTCAACGTTTGCAGGCAAGCCATGCTGCCAGCCCTCATGGTAAAATTATTAGGCTGTCGGCTGAAATTGGTTTGAGCGGGATCAGAACAAAATGCCCTCGCCCGAGTTCTTCCAAGTCTTACCTCCCGCCGATGCGCTTGCGCTCTTCGACCAGCAGTGGCAGCCGCAGCCCCCTGCGGACACTATAACGACCGCCGCCGCGCCAGACCGCATCCTCGCTGCTGACATTCGCTCGCCCGAGCAGGTACCCGCTTTTCGCAAGAGCACGGTTGATGGATACGCGGTACGGGGGTCCGATACCTTCGGCGCAAGCCAGTCGCTGCCGGCCTTCCTGCGCCTTCGCGGCGAACTGCGCATGGGCGAAGCGCCGCGGGACGACATCGACGCCGGCGATGCCCTGCTCATCCACACCGGCGGGATGCTGCCAGCAAGCGCCGATGCCGTCGTCATGCTGGAACACACGCAGACCGTCAATGAAGGCGAAATCGAAATCTTGCGCGCTGCCGCGCCCGGCGAAAATGTGATTCAAGCGGGCGAGGATGTCGCCGCGGGAGGCTTGATCCTGCCGCGATGGCATCGGCTGCGACCGCAAGATATCGGCGGCTTGCTGGCGGTCGGCATTCACGAGGTCAATGTCGTGTCGAAGCCGCGCGTGGGCATCCTCAGCTGCGGCGATGAATTGACGCCGCCCGAAGCTGAATTGACGACGGGGAAGGTGCGCGACATCAACGCCTACACCTTGAGCGCGCTGGCGGAAAAATATGGCGCCCGGCCGCTGCGGCTGGGAATCGCGGCCGATGCCATCGAGGATTATCGGCAACGCGCGGAAGCGGGCTTTGACGCCTGCGACATCCTGCTATTGAGCGCCGGCAGTTCCGTCTCGGCGCGCGATTATACCCGCGATGTCATCAATGGGCTGGGCGAGCCCGGCGTTTTGCAGCACGGACTGGCGACCAAGCCGGGCAAGCCGACGATCATCGCCGTCTGCAAGAACAAGCCCGTCATCGGCCTGCCGGGCAATCCGGTCTCGGCGCTGCTAGTGGCGCGGCAACTTCTGCCACATTTGATCGCGCGCTACCAGGGAATGAGGCCGGAACCGCCCGCCACGACAAAAGCCAGGCTCGCGCAGCGCGTCGCCTCGGTCACCGGCCGCGAGGACTGGCTGCCGGTGAAACTGGCCCGCGCTGCCGATGGAGAGAGGCTGGCGGAGCCCGTCTTCGGCAAATCGAATCTGATTTTCACGCTGATCGTCGCCGATGGCTTGTTGCGCGTGCCGCTGAATACCGGTGGCTACGACGCGGGCATCATCGTCGACATTGAGCGATTCTGAGCGGCTCCCGAGCCATGTCGAAGCGGCGCATATTTCTTGAAGACATTCCTCTGGACGAGGCGCGGGCGAAGTTGCAAGCCGCCTTGGAAAGCGCCGGAAAAGCGCCCCCCACCCCCGGCGAGCCTGTCCCGCTGGACGAGGCGCTGGGCCGCGTGACGGCGGAACCCGTGCGCGCGGTATTATCTTCGCCGCATTTTCACTGCGCCGCGATGGATGGATACGCCGTTTCGGCCGCCGCCACCCTTTCGGCGCGCGAGACACAGGCGCTGCCTCTTCGCCTCGGCGTCGACGCCTTTCCGGTCAACACGGGCGATCCGCTGCCGGAAAGGACCAATGCGGTCATCATGATCGAAAATACCAATCAAGGCGACGAGTCGACCATTCTGATTTATGCCGCCGTCGCGCCCTGGCAGCATGTGCGGCTGATGGGCGAAGACATGGTTTCGACCGAGACAGTCCTGCAAATCAACCATCCGCTGCGCCCGGTGGATTTGGGCGCGCTGGCCGGCTGCGGCCATCAAAGCGTGACCGCCCGGCGTAAACCGCGCGTCCTGATCATCCCGACCGGGAGCGAGCTGGTGGCAGCGCCTGAACGACCGAAGCGCGGGCAGCTAATCGAATACAACAGCCTGATTCTCAGCAGTCAGATCCGCCAAGCCGGCGGTGAGGCGAGCGCAACCGACATCGTCGGCGATGACGAAAGCGAATTGCGCCGCGCTTTGAGCGACGCGATCGCATCAGGGCCGGACCTGATCCTGATACTCTCCGGTTCATCGGCGGGCAGCCACGATTTCACCGCGCAGGCCATTGATGCCTCGGGCGAGCTGCTGGTTCATGGCATCGCCGTACGGCCCGGACATCCGGTGATCATCGGCATGGTCGCTGGCATTCCCGTCATCGGCGTGCCCGGATATCCCGTCAGCGCCGCGCTCACTGGCGAACTGTTCATCGTCCCGCTCATCAGACAGTGGCTGGGACTGGCGCCGCCGGAATTCTCAACTGTTGAAGCCTTTTCCACGCAAAAGATCGCGTCGCCGATCGGCGATGATGATTTCGTCCGGGTGGCCCTGGCGACGACCGACGGACGTTTGCAAGCGACGCCCTTGCAGCGGGGCGCCGGCGTCATCACCTCGCTGGTCGAGGCCGACGGGCTGGCGCATATCCCGCGCTTCCACGAAGGCGTCGACCGCGGTGGAACCTTGCGGGTTTCCCTCTATCAGCCCCTTAGCCTCATTGAGCAATCCTTGCTGATCATGGGCAGTCATGACCCCATGCTGGACTTGCTGGCGACGCATTTTCGCTCTCGGCCCGCGGGCCGGCGGCTTGTTTCGGTCAATGTTGGCTCGCTCGGCGGTCTGATTGCCTTGCGGCGCGGCGAAGCCCACATCGCCGGCTGCCATCTCTTTCACCCGGAATCCGCGACCTATAACGTCCCTTATCTCCAGCGATACTTGCCGAACGAGCCGGTTGCGCTCGTGACCTTCGCTCATCGCGAGCAGGGTTTGATCTTGCCGGCCGGCAACCCGAATGACATCACTTCAATCGCCGACCTTCGCCGCGCGCACGTCATTAATCGGCAGCGGGGCGCGGGCACGCGTCTACTATTCGATCACTTGCTAGCGCAGCACGAGATGCCTGCCGCTGAGATCGCCGGTTACGAGCACGAGGAATATACGCATCTGGCAGTGGCGGCGGCGGTGGCCGATGGCATCGGTGACTGTGGCATGGGCTTGCGGTCGGCAGCCGAGGCTTTGGGGCTGGCTTTCATCGGTCTGGTCTGGGAGCGTTTTGACCTGGTGATTCCTCAGCGGCGTCTGGAGACGGATGCGGTAGAAGCATTGCTGGCGGTACTGCGGGGTGACGCCTTCAAACGCGAGCTGGGGGCGCAGAGCGGCTATCGCAGCGATGAGACGGGACAAATCGTGAGCGAGTAGTTTTCCCGACCAAATCCACGGCATGCGAAAAAGGACATTGTCGGGGTGAGACGCTTTTCGTTCGCTGTGCTCAGATGTTCGGCAAACTAACGATACTCGCTGTAATCAAACGTGAAATCCACCGCCGGGCTGCGCAACTGCGCGTCCATGCCGCCGTCGACCACGATGCGCGTGCCCGTGATATAGGCGGCGTCATCGGAAGCGAGAAAAACGACGGCGCCCGCGATATCAGCCGGCGTCCCTTGGCGCGGCAGCGGAATGACAGCAGAGGGCGGGATCGGCGCATCGCCGACCGACGAACCTTGTTCGACGCGCGTGCTGCCGGGCACGATGGCGTTCACCCGTATATTCAGCGGCGCCAGATCGAGCGCCATCGCCCGCGTCGCCGCCTCAATGCCACCCTTGCTGGTGTCGTAGCCGAACATGTGGCGATGCGCGCGTGAGGCGCCACCGCTGCTCAAATTGATGATGACGCCGCCCTGCCCGCGCTTCGCCATCAGGCGAGCAGCCACCTGCGAGCAATGGAACATGCCGGTCAAATTCACAGCAAGCGTCTTCTGCCAAGATTCCTCGCTGTATTCGAGGAAATTGGCGATGACGCCGGGTTTGTGCACGAAAGCGGCATTGTTGACCAGGATATCGACCGCGCCGAATGCCTTGACCGCGTCGTCAAACAGCGCCTCGACCGATGCGCGCTGGGAAACATCGGCGCGCGCATAGAGAACGTTCGCGCCCAATTCACCGGCGAGCGCCTGCCCGGCCGCGTCATCGATATCGGCGATGACGACATTGGCGCCTTCCTCCGCCAGGCGCCGCGCGCAGCCCGCGCCGATGCCGTTGGCGCCACCGGTTACGATGGCCGTTTTGCCTGCGAGTCGCATGGGGATTCTCCTGTTCAAATCCGACAAGGCGTGTACGGGTCTGCCGGTGACTGGCCCTCCATTGCGCCACCGTACACGCAACGTTCGAATGGGCGACCCACCGGGTCGCCCGTACAATTCTATTCCTGAACGTCGGCAAGACGCGCAATATTGAAAGCCGAAATATCAAACGTGGTCTTTCCGTCCAGCGCCATTTGCGCCAGCGCCTCGCCGACGGCGGCCGAGTGCTTGAAGCCGTGCCCGGAACAGGGCGAGGCAACTGCCACGCGCTCGGAATCGGGATGAAAATCGATGACGAAATGCTCATCGGGCGTGACGGTGTACAGGCAGACTTCGGCGCGGACTAGACTGTCGCGCAAACCGTCGATGCGCGGTCGTGTCAGCCGATGGTACATATCGTCGCATTCATCGGTGGTGACCTCGCGGCTGACTTCATCGGGATGCGTCGAGGTATGGTATTGCTCGGTCACGAGTTTGACACCGTCCACGCCATCTAGCGGCGCGGGAAAGACGCTCCAGAAGTCCGCCAGCGTATCGCCAATCCAAATCACCCAAGGGAAGACTTCGGGCCGAAAAGCGCCGATGCTTTCCGCCTCGAACCAATAAATCACCTGACGGCAAACGCGCATGCCAGCGCGGTACGCCGCCGGAACAAGGTCAGCCATCCAGGCGCCGGCCGACAAGATCAATTTGTCAGCGTGGTAGCTGCCCCGCTCGCTGGTCACCGTCACGCTGCTGGCGCTCGCATTATATCCCGTCACCTTTTCGCCCTTGCGGATGATCGCGCCCGCGTGACGCGCCTGATCAAGCTGCGCCGCAATGCAGCGCTCGGGCCGCAAGACGCCGGCGCCCGGCTCATAATAGGCGCGGTCGATTTCTCGCGGCTTCAGCAGCGGATAGCGCCGCCTGATTTCCGCCGCGTCGATGACTTCGTGCGCGATGCCATGCCGCCCCGCCACGCGCGCCGAGGCCGTGACAAAGTCGCCCTCGCCATGAAATGTCGCGCTGGAACTCGGCGGCGCAATGATGAGGCCCCCGCTGCGATGGAAGAGCGCCCGTCCGCTGATCGCTTCCAGCTCGCGCCAGATCTCGTCTGAGCGCCGGACGAAAGGCAGGTAGCACTCGCCTTCGCCGATGGCCGATCGGGTAATGCGCGTGTCGCCGTGGCTGGAGCCCAGGGTATGCGGCGGCTCAAAGCGATCGATGCCCAGGACCGTCGCGCCGCTCTTGCTCGCCTGATACAGCGCCGCCGAGCCCATCGCGCCCAAGCCAACCACAATTACGTCATAGTGCTGCGCCTTCATGAATCCCTCTCCTTCCGCCGCGCCGCCGTGGCCGCCTCGTCGATGGTCATGGTCGCCGGGTCAATCACTACGCCGTACTCGCGTTCCGCCGCCTCGACCGATACATAACCGGCCCGCGCATCAGCCAGGACGCGCTCGGGATCCCGCTCATTCGGCGGACCAAATCCGCCGCCGCCCGGCAATTCGAGGATCACGCGTTGGTCCGGCGCCAGCACGTAATGGCTCTTGGGATGGGGACGACCGCCATCGGAGAGCCGCACTTCGCCGGCCGCGCCGGGCTTCCCGCCATGCAAACCCAGCGCCGGGTTACCCGTGCGATCGTACATGCAAGAATGATTGGCTGGCGCGCCGGTGATAATTTCCATCTCCATCACCTGCCCCAAGCCGCCTCGAAAGCGCCCCGCGCCACCGGAATCAGGCCGCAATTCGCGCCGGTGCATCAATAGCGGCGCGGCTGTCTCAATCGCTTCGACCGGCACGCCCATGATGCCGCTGGGAAAAGCGGTCGCCGATAGCCCATCTCGATCGTGGGCGGCGCCCATGCCGCCGGCCGAGAAGAAGATATAGGCAAATTCGTCGCCCTGCTCGTCCATGCCATCCATCATCGTATTCCAGAGCCCGGCCGAGCCATTGGCGATCACCTGTTCCGGCACGATCTCCGCTAGCGCTGTCAAGAGCGGCTGGCTGACGAAATGGCCGATCAGATGGCGGGCGCTGACTGGCGCCGGTCGCGTGCAATTGAGAATCGAGCCGAGCGGCGCGCGCACTTGGATGGGACGGAAGGCGCCTTCGTTATTGGGGATACCCGGCGCTAGCGCCGCCATCAGCGTGTATGTCGTGTAGGCGTGGGTGTAATTGAGCACGACATTAATGCCACGATCGACCTGCGGCGACGAGCCGCCGTAGTCGACAGTCAGTTCGTCGCCCGCCACCATGATGGCGCAGGCAATCGTCAGCGGCGCGTCAAAACCATCAATCGTGATCGTGTTTCGATAAGTACCATCGGGCAGGGCGCGGACCGCGGCGCGAACCGCCTTCTCCGTCCGGTCGAGGATCAGCGCCGAGACCTCCTCGATATCGGGCAGTCGGTATTCTTCCAGCATTTCGATCAGCTTGCGGGCGCCAACCTGATTGCCGACCTCCTGCGCGTAGATGTCGCCGATCACTTGATCGGGCACGCGGACGTTGGCGCGGATGATATCGAAGAGTTCCCGATTCGCCTCGCCCGCCTTGAAGAGCTTCATCAACGGGATCGCCAGCCCCTCTTCATAAAGCGAGCGCGCGTCGCCGCCCATCGTCGCCCCGCCGATATCGACCGCATGGCAGGTGCTGGCAAAAAAGGCGACGCCCCGCCCGCGATAAAAGACGGGCGAGACGATGGTTAGATCAAACAAATGGCCGGAGGCTTCCCAGGGATCGTTGGTGATCAGCGTGTCGCCCGGTTCCAAACTGTCGATGGGATAATGCGGCACGACATACTTGCGCACGCAATTCGCCATCGTGTTGATATGCCCCGGCGTGCCGGTGACCGATTGGGCGATCATATTGCCGCTGCGGTCAAAAACGCCGGCGGAAAGATCGCCCGCCTCGCGCACAACCGTGGTGAAGGAGGAGTGAATCAGGGCAGCCGCCTGCTCATCGACCACCGAGATCAGCCGGCTCCAGATGACTTCGAGTGTGATGGGGTCAATCATTGACTGCGATCCTGGGCCAAGCCCTCTTGGTCTTCATGGCTATTGGGATAACAAATTCGCCTTCGAAAAATCTTGAAAGTTGCAGTTATCATGCCTCATTGGTATGGTAATATAATGACATGTAATCAAGGAGAATCCACATGGCGCAGGCAGCACAGCAATATGACAGCGATCCACCACGACGTCCCAAGCTGTCTTCAGATGAGCAGCGTATTGCTGATGCGGTAGTAGCTGCCCTCCAATCTGAATTGAAACCGATCAAAGACACCCAAGAGCAGCATACGAAAATACTCGAGAACATTCAACAAGAGATGCGCGGCGTCAACAAAATACTGGCCAGTGAAGGTTTTATTCCAGACAACCCCGACCTTTAGGAGATGTTGACCGTGTTCCCCGATTTCCGGTAACTCTTAATTGCCTGTGTGGAGAAATCCATCACAAACCTCTCGACCGCTGGACACACGGAGCTAGTGGAAGACGAGAGAACTTGTTTGGGAATCCCGCGACTCTAAGGGGCTCGCGACAGATAGGGCGAGCCCGTTGGCTTTGGTACACTATATCACACTTACGCAGTCTCCCGCGTCAACAGCAGGCAGCCGCCCGCAGCCGCCTGGGCCGACCAGCCAGGCGCAACGACCGTGGTCGACGCGGCTTCTTCAATGATCAAGGGTCCGGCCGCCGACCAAGCCCCGCCTAGCTGCTCGCGGCGATAAATCGGGGTCTCTTGCGGCGCCGTCTCGGGCTCAAAGAGGACCGGGCGAAACGCGACCGGCGCGTCATTTCCCGCCGGAGGCTCAGCCTGCGGGGCGCTTTCAATATCCGGCGTCGGGCCGCTGATCAACACGCGCCAATTCACCGCCTCGATTGCCACGCCATCAGCCAGCTGGCCATAAAAGGCGCGATATTCGTCCTCAAAGGCGCTTTGCATCTGGCGGATATGCCGCTCGGTCAGCGTTTCCATCGGGAAGGGCACCCGCACTTCGTAACCCTGCCCCACATAGCGCATATCGATTTGCAGACGCACGCTAATGTCAGAAGACGGTACGCCCGCGGCTTCGACGATGTCTCTGCCTTCGCGTTCCAAATTAGCCAGGATGTCGTTGAGTTCCGTCAAATTCAACTCGCTCAGCTTGGCGACGTAACTGCGGGTGAAGTCGAAGGCGATGGGCGCGGTCAGGAAACCAAAGGCCGAGCCGACGCCGGCCAGCGGCGGGATGATGATGCGGCTGATGCCCAATCCCTTTGCCACCCCGCACGCATGCGCCGGTCCTGCGCCGCCAGTGGCGACCAGGCAATAACGGCGAATCTCCAGGCCGCGTTCCGCCGCGTGAACGCGCGCCGCCGCCGCCATATTCTCATTGACCAGTTGGTGTACGCCCCAAGCCATCTGTTCCAGCGATAGATCCAGCGAAGCCGCCAAATCAGCAAAGGACTGGCGCGCCGCCGCTGTATCCAGCTTGATGCCCCCGCCGGCGAAATAATCGGGGTTGAGATAACCCAGCAACAGGTCGGCGTCAGTGACAGTCGGATTCATCCCGCCGATGCCATAAGAAGCGGGACCAGGCGCGCTGCCGGCGCTCCGCGGACCGACCGCGGGCAAGCCGAGCGGATTCAAATGGGCGATGCTGCCGCCGCCGGCGCCGATCTCGATCATCTCGATCATCGGCACCATCAAGGGCAAGCCGCTGCCCCGCTTGAAGCGGTGTACATGCGCCACTTCCGATTGGTGGCTGATTGAAAGTTCACCTTCACGGGTGAGCGCCGCCTTTGCCGTCGTGCCGCCCATATCGAAGGCGAGCACGTCCTTCTCTCCCAGCAGACGCCCCCAATACAAGCCCGCTAGCGCCCCGCCAGCGGGGCCGCTCTCCACCAGCCGCACGGGGAAAGCGCGCGCCGCTTTTACGGTGGTGGTGCCGCCGCTGCTGAGCATGATATTCAAAGGGGCGTCGATGCCGCAGCCCTGCAAACCGGTCTCGACCCGCCGCATATAGCGCTCGGTTATGGGCTGGACGTAGGCGTTGGCGATGGTGGTGGAAGCGCGGAGATATTCGCGCATGCCGGGCGCCACTTGATGCGATACGGAGATCGAGATCTCGGGCAATTCCTGGCCGACGATCGCCAGCGCCGCCAATTCATGCGCCGGGTTAGTGTATGCATGAAGGAAGCAGATGGCGACGGAGTCGATAGCTTCGGCGCGCAAAACGGCGCAGATTTCGCGGGCGCGCGCTTCGTCCAGCGGCGTCCAAACCCGGCCATCAGCCAGCATGCGCTCGGGCAGATCAAAGCGCAGTCGGCGCTCCGCCAGCGGCGTCGGCTTCTTCAGTGCCAGGTCGTACATATCGTAGCGACCCTCATTGCCGATTTCGACAGCGTCGCGGAAGCCCTCGGTCGCCAGCAGAGCCGTCTTCGCGCCCGTGCGCTCTATAAGCGTGTTGGTGATGAGCGTCGTTCCATGAACCACATAGCGGATGGATTCGGGCGCAAGGCAGGCTGTCTCAAGCAGACCGGCCAAGCCTTCCAGCACCGCCGCCGACGGATCGGGATAAGTCGTGAGCAGCTTTTCCACGGCGATGCGCCCGCTAGCGATGTCGAGGGCGACAAGGTCGGTGAAGGTGCCGCCGATATCGACTGCCAACAGGGTGGGCGGCGTTGCCATGGACATTGGCGCCTCAGCGTTGTACCTGAACGAAATCGCGCATCATCATAAGCCTTGCGCTGGAGGCTGTCAAGCAAATGCGCGCCCAACGGTTAGTGTCGGCGGTCGGTGTACGCGACCTGCGCGACTATGCGCGAACATTTAATCGCGCTTTCCCCTCAAAACAATGCTAGGCTTTCTCCTATGGCTGACGCAACCTTCCACCCGAATCCAGTCGGCAACGGCCTGCTTCCATTTTGCATGCGCCTCCGCCGGACCGAGGGCTACCCCCCCCCCCCCCCCCCCCCCGTACCCATACGCTATCTATACACTTTCCCGATCTGCTCGCGAAACTTGGGGTATTTCAGGGGCGCCTTGGCGTCGGTCCAATCGGCTCGTTTGCAAACCCAATTCATACCGACTGCCGCCTGCTTTTTGACCGTTTCGGCCACCAAACTACGCTTTATGTCCGAAAAAAATATTTCTTTGTCCGAAACGGTGAAAAACGGACAAAGTTGAAACTTTAATCTAACCACTATTCCGCCGATTGGAGCGCGCTGAAAATGAAGACATGAAAAGAAATAATCCGGTCTCAGGAAAGCTGGATATCAGGGAGGGATAGAGTGGAATCAATCACATCACCACTCCTCGCCGGCCGCGCTAGTTGCAACCTTGTCTCAAGCCGTTACAATCCCCAAACAGAATGCATTCGCGCGAGGATTTGCAACCAGAGAGGAATACGACATGGGACGCGAAGCCATCAATGTTGGCTTGATCGGCACGGGCATGATCGGTAGCCTCCATGCCGAGAACTTGCTGCGGCGCACGCGCGGCGCGACGGTCGTCGCTGTAATGGACATCGACCATGAGCGGGCGAATGCCGTGGCGGCCGCCTGCGATGGCGCCCGTGTCCATGCCGATGCCGGCGACCTGATCTCCGATCCGGCGGTGGACGCGATTCTGATCGCCTCGACAGACCGGACCCATGCCGAATTCGCCATCGCCTGCATCAAAGCGGGCAAACCGGTGCTTTGCGAAAAGCCGCTGGCGACAACGATGGCCGATGCCGAGCGCGTCCTGCGCGCCGAGCTGGCAGCCGGAAGGCGTCTGGTCCAAGTCGGCTTCATGCGCGAGTACGATCAGGCGCACCGGGACCTTTACGACCTGCTGCATGGCGGCGTCATCGGCGCGGCGCTGAAGTTCCGCAGCGTTCATATCAATCCTCGCTTCATCCGTGAACTGACGATCGATTCGGTGATCACGAATTCGCTGATTCACGATATCCATTCGGCGCGCTGGATCATGGGCGAGGAGATCTGCAGCGCCTACGTTCAATGGGTTTCGGTCGACCCGGCCCATCCGCGAAGCGCGCGTCTCGCCGATATTCAGGTGATCTTTGACAGTGGCGCCATCGGCAGTCTGGAATACAATGGCGATTCCGGCTATGGCTACGAGGTGACGGTGGAAGTGACGGGCGAAACCGGGAACGTGGAGTCAGCGAGCCACCCGAGCCCCTCATTGCGCCAGGCGGGGACGGCGTCGCGCGCGATTACATCGAATTGGCCCCAGCGCTTTGGCCAAGCCTATCTCGACGAAGTTCAAGCCTGGATCGACGCCATAGGCCGGAAGGACGCGACCGGCCCATCAGCCTGGGACGGTTATATGTCGCTGGTCGTCGCCGATGCCTGCATTCGCTCGGCCGAGACGCGTCAGCCCCAGACGACGCATCCTATTGAGAAGCCCTCACTGTATTAGTCGCCCGGCATTAGAACGCGGCGGCGGCGTCATACCAATGATCGGGCAGCGCCTCACGCTCGGCCGCCAGCAATTCGCGCAGGATGGCATCGGCATCGGCGATTGAATTGGTCAGCGGGTCGGTCATCAGGGCGCGCCGCAGCAAGCGGTAATCCGCTTTGACAATGGCTTCCGCCGTGAGTTCATGCGTATCAAGCACGACTTCCTGCATCCCGCGCAATCCCCGCGGCATCTCGCCGACCGGGCGCGGACGCGGTCCGTTCATATCGATATCGCAAAGCAATTCCAGAAAGGCGTCGTTAGCCATATTTTCCACAGCGCCGCGGTTATAGGTGTTGATGTAAAAGGGACGACCGAGCCCGCCGGCCATGTTCTCGATGATGTCAGTGGCATGGTCAGGGCCGAGCGCCGTCTTGAACTCGCTGATCGGCCTGGCGCCACTGATGAAGTCATCGACCTGGCGCCACATCGCGGCGTGGCGGGCATAACGCGTATCGGTCTCCCAGATCAGAAGCGGTGGAATCTCATCAGGCAGCACGCCGTGCCCCTGATAGAAGCGCACATATTCCTTGGTATGCGACACGCAGACGGGGATGACGCCGAAAATCTCATAAAGCTGATAGCCGATGGCGTCGTTGTGGAGCGCCTTAGCGCTAAGGTCGCCATCCATCGACTTTTTCACCGTGCCGCGGCGCAGGCGCTCGGCGATACGCGCGCTGACATCGCGACCTTGGTATTCCGCTTTCAGCATCCAGGTGAAGTGATTGACGCCGGCGATACGCAGATCGAAGTCAGCGTCCAGTTCGGCATTCCATTCCGATGCATCGGCAATAAGACCGGCGTATTGCGCATAGCGAATCTTGACATGTGGCATGTGCAGCGAATCGCAGAGGGCGAAGCTCTTGACCGCCGGAGCGTAACGAGCGATCGCCATGCCATGGACCGTGCTGGGATTGATGTAATTGATCACCCAGGCTTCGGGGCAGAGGCGCTCGATATCGGCGACGCAATCCATGATGAGGGGCAATTCACGCATGGCGCGGAATATGCCGCCGGGACCAATCGTATCGCCGCTACACATGCGCACGCCGTATTTTTCGCTGATCTGGCAGTCCAGCCCGCGATAATGTACGGTGTCGGCGGCGAAGCTGAGCACAACGAAATCGGCGTCGGGCAAGACATCGCGCCAATCGGAGGCGGTCTCGATCCGCAAGCCGACACCCGCTTCCGCAACGGCCATTTCCGCCAGCCGTCCCATCTTTTCGATGCGCTGCGGGTCTTTTTCGACCAGCGCCAGCGTACCGCCGTTGAGATGCGGCGAGTGCGTCATTTGCCAAATGGCTTGCCGCCCGAAGAACAGGCTGCCCGCGCCGATCACGACAACCTTGGGCTTCTGCAAGTTGCTCATGTAAGGCCCCTCCGCTTCGCAGTCGAGCTAGGCTGTACGCCCGGGTCGCTTAACTTGCGCGGTGATGCGAGACACGGGCCCTACGGTTTGCCCGTGAGCGCCGTCCTCGCCGGCCGCGTTTTCCGTTCGGCGATTTGTCTTCGGCAGTCGGCTCTTGTGGCGGCTTGATTGCTGAAAGATACGGATGCTCGCCCACGACCGAGATTGGTTTGCGGATCAGCTTTTGGATATCGTGCAGATACTTCCGTTCATTGACATCGCAGAAAGAATACGCGATGCCGGACGCGCCCGCTCGCGCGGTTCTACCGATGCGATGAACGTAACTTTCCGGGACATTGGGCAGATCAAAATTGATGACGTGGGACACGGATTCGATATCCAGGCCCCGCGCGGCGATATCGGTCGCGACCAAGACGGCGGTACGACCGGACTTGAATCTGGAGAGGGCTTGTGTGCGCGCCGACTGTGACTTGTTGCCATGAATCGCTTCGGCGGGAATACGGGCGCGGTTCAACTGTTTGGCCAGATTGTTGGCGCGATGCTTGGTGCGAGTGAATACCAATACGCGCTCCGAAGCCGGATCTCGCAGAATATGTTTGAGCAGCGCGCGCTTATCGCCGCTTTCAACAAAGTAGATGGATTGCGCGATGCTCTCCACAGTTGACGCTTGTGGATTCGCCTCCACGTTGATGGGTTCCTTCAGGATGCTTTTACTTAAGTCCTGAACGGCTGGCGGCATAGTCGCTGAAAACAGCATCGTCTGGCGCACTCTAGGCAGCTGCTTGATAATCCGCTTGACATCGTTGATAAAGCCCATATCCAACATACGGTCGGCTTCATCCAGCACCAAGAATTCGACCTGATCCAGACGGATGTACCCCTGGTTCATCAGATCCTGCAGACGGCCCGGAGTCGCCACGACTATATCGACGCCGCGCCGCAGCGCATCGACTTGCGGCTGCTGACCGACGCCGCCGAAGATCGCCACGTGTCTAAGTGAGGCGTCTCGGCAGAATTTGCCAAATTCCTCATCAATCTGTGCTGCAAGTTCGCGGGTCGGCGCCAGCACCAGCGCGCGGATGCGCCGCCTTCCCGAGACCGGGTCCAGCATTTGCACGATGGGCAAGGCAAAGGCGGCGGTTTTGCCGCTGCCAGTATGGGCGCAGCCGATAAGGTCGCGCCCCTTCAGGATATGCGGAATGGCGCGGACTTGTATCGGCGTCGGCTCAGTGTAGCCTGCCCGCTTGACGACGCGTAGCAAGGCGCTATTCAAATCTAGGTTGTGGAATGACATAGGGTTGAATGTTTTCTCGATGGTTTACAAAAGGGGGAATTACTATTATCAAACGTAATTGCAAAAAATACTAGGTCGTTCAATTATCGGATACGAATCCACAAGCGCATCAGGTATCATGCACAGGATTGGCTGCCAATAGAGACCAGACACGGGGCAAGACATGAGCAACCCTTACCAATACGCCAAGGCGAACCAGGAACGATTCCTCGACGAGTATCAGGAGCTGCTGCGCATCCGCACGATCAGCACGCAGCCGCAGCACGCGAAAGATGTCGCGCGCGCCGCCGAATGGCTAAAGGCGATGATGCTGCGCATCGGCATGGATCGCGCCGAAGTGATCCTGATGCCCGCGGGGCGCTGCCCCCTAGTGCTAGGCGAATGGGATGGCGCCGGCGAGGGCGCGCCAACGATCCTGATCTATTGCCACTATGATGTGCAGCCGGCCGAGGTCGCCGATGGCTGGGACACCGAACCCTTTGAACCGACGCTCAAAGACGGTCGCCTCTATTGTCGCGGCGCGGTCGATAGCAAGCTGCATGTCATGTCCAACTTGAAGGCGGTGGAATCCTGGCTTGCGAGCGACGTCAAACCAAATGTGAATATCAAAATGGTGCTGGAAGGCGAAGAGGAATCTGGCTCCGAGAATATCAACGCCTTCATTGCCGCGCATCCGGAGCGGCTGGCGGCCGATATCGCCATGATCTCTGACGGCGCGATTCTGGCGCCCGATCAACCTAGCCTGACCTATGGGCTGCGCGGGGTCACCGCCTTTGAATTGCACGTCTCAGCGCCCGTCAGCGATCTGCACAGCGGGCATTGGGGCGGCTCGGTGCACAACCCGATTCAAGCGCTTTGCGAGATTCTGGCGCAGCTGCACGATGAAAACGGCGCCGTGGCCGTGCCGGGCTTTTACGATGATGTGGCGGAGGTGACGGCGCAAGACCGCGCGCTGCTGGAAGAGGTCGAACCATATCTGCAAGCGGAATGGGATGCGGTCGTGAGCGCGCCGGCTCTATGGGGCGAAAGGGACTATATCTTGCCCGAACGGCTGGGCGCCCGCCCGACCTTGGAGATCAATGGCATTCACGGCGGTTATACCGGCGCCGGCATGAAGACGGTGCTGCCCGCGCGCGCCTTCGCCAAGATCACCTGCCGCCTGGTGCCGCGACAGGATCCAGCGCGCGTACTTGATTGCATTGTCGAGCACATCAAGAGCATCACGCCGAAAACTGTACAAGTCGACTTCCAATTCGGTGGCATGGGCGCTGAGGCGGTTCTTCTGGATGTTGAGGGCTTGGCAATGCAATCAGCCGCCGAAGCCTACGCCTACGCCTGGGGCGTCGAGCCGGTATTCGAGCGCGCCGGCGGCAGCGTGCCCATCACATTCGAGTGTATGAAAGTGGCGAAAGAAGTGGTGATCATGAGTTACGGGCTGAAGAGCGGCCGCGCGCACGGTCCCAACGAGAATATCTACTTGCAGAATTTCTATAATGGGATTCAAGCGACCATCAAGTTTATTGATTTGGTCGGGCAGGGACGGCCTTAGCGACACTCAAGACTGGATGCATCTATCGTTGCGAGCGCTTTGCGCGTTTCTATTCCCCACAACTCATGGGCGTCGGTAGCGCCAGCGCTGTCGATGAGCGCAATTATTCACCGCATTACAGCCTCCTTACACACTATTTACATCGACGCCAAACTTTGGCAACAAGCCTCCTCGATAATGTGATCCGGCGGTGGGCGCAATCCCGCGCGCATCGCCCAGAACACTGAGGAGGTGTCCAGAATGATTGTCAAACGCTTCACCCTAGTCCTCGCGCTGCTGGCGCTGTTTACCGCCGCTGTCAGCGCCAATGACGCGCCCGCCCGCAAGGGTTACGCCGTCTTTGGTCGCTGGCTCAGCGGCCTTGAAGCTTTGCTCTACGAGCCCATCGTCCAGGAAGCGACTGGATTGGAGCCCGAAGCGCTGCGTGATGCCCTGCTCGAAGGCTCGACGCTGAGCGAACTGATCGAAGCAAATGAGGGCGATGTCGATGCCGTAATCGCTGATTTGGTGGCGCAAGCCTCCGACGAGATCAATGCGCGGGCGGCAACCTCGATTGAGAGCCTGGAAGAAAGCTTCACCGAGGCCTTGAACGAAAGCCAACGCCGGCGTTTCCCCTGGTGGCGGCGGCGCAATCCGGTTCGTGAACTCTTTGGCGTCTGGAATATGGACGAGACCCTAACCGTGGCGACGGGCTTGGACAAGCCAGAACTGAATAGCGCGCTGCTCGAAGGCTCGACGCTCGCGGAACTGATCGAAGCCAATGAAGGTGATGTGGCCTCGGTTGTATCAACCTTGGTGGCGCAAGCGACTGACGGGATAAATGCGGCGGCCGCCGACCGCAATCAGCGCTACGAGGCGATGATCGCAGACGCTTTCGATGCGGACTTCAGCGATAGCTCGCGGCGCTGGCGCAAATGGCGCCCGCGTCATGGCGCGTTCTTCAGCTTCTGGGGCAGCTATGACAGCAGCCAGACAACGACCGAAAACGGCAATGTAGAAGCGCTTGGCGAAAGCGAAGAAGCCTAACTCAACCCCTACTTTCAGCGGCGAGAAGCGCGGGACTGAGGCCTGCGCTTCTCGTTTCGCGGCCAAAGCGTTCTTGCCGCCCATACGTATCCAGCGCCCGCTATGGGGAAACAGGGGGCGCGACGTATTCAGCCAATATAACTTCTGTGTCGCTAAGCAATGGATGATCGCTGGATAGGACAGGAAGAGGCGCCTGGGTTTCCTCCGCCTTGTGCCACAAGGTCAGGACGATCCAATATGCGCGACCCGATGGAGGGAGAGCCGGCAGTTTTATCTGCATCCATTGCGGATAAAGCAGCAAAGCGCCCGGTTCCAGCATCCAGTATCGGCTATGGGGCGCCGCCCCTTGGCTCTGGCTGGCCAGCGCCTCCCCGCTGTCCGCGTCCACCAGATCCAGCGTATAACCCAACCCCTCAATTTTCCCGCGCTTGGACGCGATATAGAGGCGAACTTGCCCGGCGGCGCTGTCGATACGGTAGCCGCGCAAGTTGATCTTTGTCTCATACTCGATGGACGCGGGCTGCGCCAGGAGCAGACTTTCGAGCTGGGGGACGAGGGAGTTCAGTGCGAGCGACAGTAGCCAGACAACCGGGGCCGCGATGAGAAGGTGTCGGATTCGTGTATTCGGCGTTGGCAGCGCGTCGGTGAACATGCCCAATATCGCAAGCATAGCCAGCCAAACGCCAAGAAACTCTAAGGACTCTTCCCAAAGGGCAAAGTTTATACATCCTTCCAGATGCAGGATCCCCATGGCGCCGCAGCTGACGGGCAAGAGTTCGATGAAAACGGCGCCCGAACCGGCAATGGCTAGACCAATAGCAAAGCAGAAATACCAAATCCATGCGCGACGGGGGGAGCGCATCGCCACAAGAAGCGCTGCAACGACTAGCGTCGCGCCGAGCGCCAAATAGTATCTTTTCCAATTCTGTATTTGTTCGTGCAAGGCATAATATTCATCGAGAGCCATGAAAAGGAATATGATACCGGCCGCGGCCAAGTAAAGACTTTGCCACGGTGGGCGCTCCCGGAGCAGCCGGGCGGCCCCCAGTGCCAGACTCCCGACGAGCGCCAGTTGCGTCGACGCGAGTGTGCTGGGGATGTTGTATTTCCGCTGAAGATCCCATAGCCAAAACATGTTGCTCTGAAGCGGCAGCAAGCCGAGCGCAAAGCCGGCCGCCAGTCCCTGCGCCAAAAGAGCGATGCTTGCCAGGATCTTGGAAGCGGGCGACAGACGGGGAATCAACCGCCCATAAGCGAAAAGACATATTGGCAAGGCCAGCGCGAAGACAAAGACGCGGTTCACAACTTCTGCTGAAATAACAGAAAGGGTATTTTCCAAATCTGATCTTTACCTCATGCAATTCGCGCGCTTAAAAGTCGCGGAAGAGATGGCTCGTTAGTGTTCAGACCAGGGCCAGCGCCCCGCATCCAGCGCCACGGCCTCATCATCGCCTGGCCAAGGCGGCGTCGTCGCAATGATGAACTCCAGCGGGACAGCGCCCGTATTCCGAAACTGAAACGCTGTGCCCAGGGGAATCGTCAAGCTGACGCCCGACCGCACATCCAGTACCAGTTCACACCCGCCCTGCTTCCGCCAGACCTGCCCTTCCCCAGCCAGAAAGTACCAGACTTCCTCGACTGTGCGATGCCTCACCGGAATCGAGACCTTGCCTACCGGCAGCGCGCAATGCACGACGCTCGCGCCAGAGAGACTGTGCAGCAGACGGATCTCGGAGCCGTCCGGCGCCAGCAGATCGTATTTCGATTTGACGCGGTTGGATTCAAAGGCGGGCATCGGCTGTCAGCCTTGGATGGCCTCCCAGCGCGCCCGCACCGCTTCCCAGACTTCGGGATTGAGCAGATGCGGCGGCCGCTCTCCGCGCAGCACCTGGACGACCTGCTCCAGCGCATGAATGGTCAGGCGAGGCCGGCCCGCCACGGTAGCGCTGGCGACATGCGGCGTGATGACAACGTTGTCACGTCCCAGCAGCGGGTTTCCCGCCAGCGGCGGTTCCGGATCAGTTACATCCAAGCCCGCGCCGAAGAGATGCCCCCTGTCGAGAGCATCCGTCAAAGCCGCTTCGTCCACGTGCCCGCCGCGCGAGACATTGATGAAGACCGCGCCCCTTTTCATCTGGCCGAAGCGCTCGGCATTCATCAGCTTGTAGGTCTCATCATTGAGCGGCAGGTGCAGCGAGACGAAGTCCGAGCCAGCGAGCAGCTTCTCCAGCGAATTCGCCTTTTCGACGCCCAGCATGGCGAAGCGCTCATCCGAGATATACGGGTCATACGCGACCACCTTCATGCCGATAGCCTTGGCGATGCCGCTGACGTGCCCGCCGATGCGCCCCAAGCCGACGATGCCAAGCTGCGTGCTGTGCAACTCCCAAGCCACATAGGCGCCCCAAATATCTTTCTGCTGGCCGCTATCCAGCATGCGCTGAAGCTCGTTGGTGATTCCCTTGATGTCCCGCGCCACCGTCATAATCAGCGTGACCGCTTGTTCCGCGGTTGAGATCGTAGGCGCGTCCGGAGCGTTGACCACCGCGATATCGCGGGCGGTGCAAGCCGGCACATCGACCGTGTCATAACCGACGCCGGTGCGCGCGATGATCAGCAGGTTTGGCGCGCGATCCAGGGCGGGACCATCCCAAGCCGCCCCGCCCCCTACCACGCCGTGCGCTTGCTCCAGCAGATGGTAGGGATCGCTCTTCGCGTGATCGCCCGGGCAGATGCCGTGGGCGATATCTTCAAACATATGCCGGTATGCATCCGGCACAGTTTTCTCAAACCAAATCTTGTACATTAGGGTCCGCTTCCACTCAATCTAAAAGAACGTTGTAGGGGATAGAGACGGGCAGGGTCAGCGGGCAGTGTCTACGCGCCCCTGGTCTCGCCCTCCCCGCTTAGCATGCCAATTCAGGGCGACACAAGTGTCGACCCTACGACGAGAATAAGCGACTCAGAAGTGAACGTTTTCGTCGACAATCTGCCCGACATCGTCCGTCTCCGCGCGAATGCGTTTGAATTCGGCGGTTAGCGCGCGATTAAAGGATGAGATATCGGAACTGTGCATGACCAAATTGGCGCCGGCATTCACCCATGCGATCTCGTGATGGGTGAAGTTGTGATGAATGCCGATGCCGACGCCGGCCGCGCGCGATTTGCTGATGATGCTTCGGATCGCCTTATCGAAGACCGGGTGGTCGTATTGTTCGGGCAGGCCAAGGCTGCAAGACAGATCGTGCGGTCCCACCAGCACGCAGTCGATCCAGGGCGACTGCAGAATCTCATCCAGTCGCTCTAACGCGGGGACGCTTTCAATATTGACGAATAGCGCCTTGTTCGCGTTGCGCGCCGCCAGATAATCCGCCAGTTCCGCTTCCAGTTCCGCTTCGCCATCCAGCGCCGCCCGCAGCTTGTCTCCCTTCAGTGGACCAAATTTGACCGCCCCGCCCAATTCCTTGACCTGGTCGGGATGCTCGATGTAGGGCGCGATAATGCCGTGCGCGCCGCCATCCAGCGTCATTTGCGCCAGATATGGATCGGGCTCGGGAATGCGCACCACCGGCGCCAGATTCAGCGCGGCGAAGGCGTTGCACATCCAGGAAATCATGTTGCGATCTTGCGGCGTATGCTCGGTGTCGATGAAGACCATATCGAGATCGAGGTTCTGCACCACGCGCGGCCAGATCGGCGAGGGCGAGTATATCGCCGTGCCGTAAACGCGCTGCCCGGCGCGCAAAGCCTGTATCAGTTCTTGTCCATTCATCTTGTTGTCTCTTATCCTAACGGGCTGTCAATCAGTAGATGATATTAGCTTTAGCGCAAAGATAAGTCAAAGCCTCGAAGTCAATCGTCGCCTGAATCTACCACTCGTCAGTCGGCGAAATTGCCACGCCGCCCAAAAACCTAGCTAAACCTGCATTTTCAACTAGAATCTTCCCCAATCGGTTTCATTCATCGAATTGATGAAGATGATGACTGTCTTCACTTCCAAGCGGGAGCGCCGGCTCTGGATTGCGCTTGCCATTGTCTTGGCGGCGATTTACGCCACACTTGGTCAGGCGCCCGCGATTGTCGCCGCGCTCGGTGAAGGCATTCTCAATAGCGTCGGCAACAACCTCGTATTCGTCATCATCGTGCTGCTGGTCGTGATTCCGGTATTTTTCATCGACAAGCGGCTGAGCCACGCGGAGATCGCGGTCGGAATTGGCATCCTCACCGTCTATCTGCTGGCTTGGCTGCGGCTCGGGTCTTGGGAAGAACGCACTCATTTATTCGAATATGCCTTGGTGGCCGCCCTCGTCCATGAAGCGTTGCTTGAGAGGCGAGACAACGGACGCCGGGTTCCCGCCCCCGCCCTGCTCGCTCTGATCATTTCCATATCGCTGGGCTGGCTCGATGAAGGTGTACAGTCGCTGCTGCCCAACCGCGTCTTTGATCTCATTGATGTCGCCTTCAATTCCATCGCCGCGACCATGATCATTGGGATGCGACATGCCGTGGCGCGGGTGCGGGCTTGGGTGGACCGCCGGCGAAGTGGCGCATAAATCACACTGTTCCTGTGACCGAAACTTTGCAATGCTGTTTTGGTAACCCGGCACATTTCGCGAACGGAGTATTGCTATGCGATTAGGACTGATGGTCGGCTATTCGGGCGGGCGCATTGACCTGCCGCTGGATCTCATCCTCGAAGCCGATCGTCTCGGTTATCAGGCCGTCTGGACTTCGGAAGCCTATGGCTCGGATTGCATCACGCCCTTGGCTTGGATAGGCGCCCTGACCAAGAAGATCAAACTTGGTACTGGCATCATGCAGATGCCCGCGCGCAGCCCGGCGATGACCGCGATGACTGCGATGACCCTGGATCAACTCTCCGGCGGGCGCGTCTTGCTCGGGCTGGGTCTTTCCGGTCCCCAAGTGGTGGAAGGCTGGCATGGCCGTCCTTATGGCAAACCGCTGGCAAAAACGCGCGAGTACGTCGCCATCGTACGCCAGATCCTCGAACGTGAAGCGCCCCTCGTACATCAGGGCGAGCATTATCAGATTCCCTACGCCGGGCACGATGCGACCGGCTTGGGCAAACCGCTGAAGAGCATCCTCCATGGCCGCGCCGATATGCCCATTTATCTGGCGTCGATCGGCCCCAAGAATGTCGCGCTCACCGCAGAGATCGCTGACGGCTGGTTGCCCATGCTATTCTCGCCAGCGCACTATCAGGAGACCTACGCGGCGGCGGTCGCAGCGGGATTCGCCAAAGCAGCAGATGGCAAGCGCCGGAGCGACTTTGACATCGCGGCATCGGTCACGGTTGTAATCGACGATGATCTGGAGCCGGCGCGCAATCAGATCAAGCCGGTCCTGGCGCTATATATTGGTGGCATGGGCGCCAAAGGCAGGAATTTCTACTACGACCTGGCTTGCCGCTACGGCTTTGAAGCGGCCGCCGATACGATTCAGGATCTTTATTTGCAAGGGCGCAAGGGCGAGGCGATCATGGCCGTGCCGGACGCGCTAGTCGACGCGGTCGCCCTGGTCGGCTCAAAAGAGCGGATCCGCGACCGCCTGCAAATCTGGCGCGATTCGCCGGTCACGACCCTGAATGTCACCCTCTTTTCGCTTGACGCCTTGCGCTTCCTGGCAGAAGAATTGCTCTGAATCGACGATCCATGCTGGCGACGAAAACTGCGCTCAAGCCCCTGCTCATCGGCGGCATCACGATCGAACCGCCGCTTTTCCTGGCGCCGATGGCCGGGCATACGAACTATGCCTTGCGCCGTCTCTGCCGCGAATTCGGCGGCTGCGGTCTCGTCTGCACCGAATTGATTAGCAGCAATATCGTCAAGAACTCACGCGAGCGCGCCAAACAGCGCTTTGACTGGCGCGCCGACGAGCGCCCGGTCGCCGTGCAACTCTTCGGCGTCGACCCCCGAGTTGTCGCCGAAGCGGCGCGCGTTGTGGTCGATCACGGCGCCGATATCGTCGATATCAACATGGGCTGCTGGGTACCCAAGATCGCAAAAAAGGGCGGCGGGGCGGCGCTCCTGCGTGATGTCAAGGCGGCGACGGCGGTGGTCGAGGCGGTGGTGAAGGCGGTTGATGTGCCGGTGACGGTCAAAGTCCGCAGCGGCTTTGAAGATGGCGTCGTGACGGCCGTTCCCTTCGCCAAAGCAGCCGAAGCGGTCGGCGCTCAGGCAGTAGCCGTTCACGCGCGCTTCGCCGGGCAAGGGCACGGCGGCGAAGCCGACTGGGATGTGATCGCCGCCGTCAAAGACGCTACCCGCCAAATGGCGATCATCGGCAACGGCGATGTGCATTCCGGCGCAGATGCCCGCCGCATGCTCGACTACACTGGCTGCGATGGCGTGATGATTGGGCGCGCCGCTCTGGGACGCCCTTGGCTATTCCAGCACATCGACTACTACCTGGAAACCGGCGTCGCGCTGCCCGAGCTCTCACGATCCGAACGGGCGCTGATTGCTCTGCGGCATGCCAAGCTGACGCTGGAGACCACGCGCCTGCCGGAACGTGTCGCCATACTTGAAATGCGCGGGCAGATCAGCAAGTATCAACTGGATGAGCCGGGGTCGCGGCGAGTGCGGAATCGGCTGGTGAGGATTGAATCATTCGCTGCATTGGAATCGATTCTGGTTGGCCTTGCTTGCGAAACCGAGTGACCAGCAATGCCAAATGGGCACAATCGTCTTCGACGACGGCCTGTGTCATACTGTTCGCTACAAACATATCAGTCGATAAGTTGTCTTCTGTAGAGCAATGGCGCATGACGACTTGGATTAGTTACTCAATTATCGTCCCTCTCTTTCCAATGTCAATTGCGTTCCTCTTGTCCGTTATGAAGGGTGAGCCAATACAATTTCAGAATATCCTTGGTGGCACAGAGCTATATATGCTATCACTGGTATTGCTTGCTTCGACCAGGAATGAACTTGAGAAATCTACGAATTCCGTTTTCAATAGCAGATTCTACCGGCGACTGACAACGTTGCTAATTCCGGCAATGCTGTTCTGCGGTGTCGTATATGGTATAATCTTCATGAATCTGCGCGCGGATGATCCCGATATTCCGATACGCTCAATTGCGATATTGGGTTTGATATTAGGTGTGTTAAGTTGCTTAATATGTGGATTTCTTCAGTACAAGCTACGAGTTTCACCAGAAAGTGAGGCGCCATCATGACAATGTGGTCAACAGAGTGGATGATCATTTACGTTGTTGTACTGATAATAGGATATATCGCCATCTTCGCTTTTCTTGACCGTCATAATAGGCGGAAGAAAAAAGGAACTCAATTTGACAAGCCTGGTCATGAGCACCAGATTCAGACCGAAGCGAACCGCACATCCAACTAGCTGGTTGTCCATAACTTTCGGTTAAATAAACCCGCTCGCAGCTTCCGTATTCACCATTGCGAGCGGGTTTTCCTTTTGTTAGGTGATGAACGAGTCGGCGATAGGTGTACAGTTACAGTAATTTGCTCCAATACCTTTAGCATTCGAATCGAAAGAAATCGGCATGACCTATCTGGTAACGGGCGGGGCTGGATTCATCGGAAGTCACGTCGCCGAAGCGCTGCTACTGCGTGGCGACCGCGCCGTCATCATCGACAACTTCAACAACTACTACGATCCGGCGATCAAGCGCCGCAACGCCGAGCGGCTGCGCCACTATGACCGTTGCGTCATCATTGAAGGCGACATCCGCGAACGGTCGCTGGTTGAAGGCCTTTTCGCCGAGCATCGCATCACCCATGTCGCGCACCTGGCGGCGATGGCTGGCGTGCGCGAAAGCGTCCAGCAGGCGCGCCTCTATATGGATGTCAACGTCACCGGCACGCTGAATCTGTTGGAAGCGTCCAAGACAGCGAAGATCGAGCAGATCGTCTTAGCCTCAACTTCTTCCGTCTATGGCAAGACAGAGATTCTGCCCTTCGTCGAGACGGACAGCGCCGACCGCCCGCTGGCTGCCTACCCGGCGAGCAAACGCGCCGCCGAGCTGCTCGCCCACACCTACCACAACCTCGTCGAAATGCCAGTGACGGCACTGCGCTTCTTCAATGTCTACGGTCCCGCCGGGCGCCCGGATATGATGCCCTGGCGGCTGATGGAAGCGACGCAAACTGGCGAAACCATCAAGCTTTTCAACGGCGGCGATATCCACCGCGACTGGACTTATATCGCCGACACGGTGCAGGGCGTCGTGGCGGCGCTCGACCGCCCGCTCGGCTACGAAATCATCAACCTGGGCTGCGGCGCGCCCATTTCACTGCAAGACTTCGTCGAGATCATTGAGGAATATGCGGGCAAGCATATCAATACAGTGTCTGTACCGACGCCGCAGAGCGACCCGCCGATCACCTTCTGCGACAACGGCAAAGCGCGTGAGCTGCTGGGTTTTGCGCCGTCCGTTTCCGTCCGCGATGGACTGCGCCAGACTTGGGAATGGTACCGAGAGTATCGCCGCCTCTAGTGAATGCTTGGCTTCAGCCGCCGATGATGCCCGGTTGATGCCGCTTTGCGCCCATCAATTGCCGCAGCATCTCTGAAGGATTCTCCACCTTGTCCAGTTGCGCCAGCATGTCTTCTTGCGTCAGAAAGAAGGGACGCGTATACATGCCGAGCAAAGCGCTGCGAGCTTTGTCGCTTCTGTTGGGGCGCGCCGTGTGCCATAATGCGCCATGAAAAACCAGTGCGCCGCCGCGGCGTCCCGTCAGGATCTGCGCTCCTATGGGCCACTCATGGTTCCACTCCTTGGGTGGCGGATGCCCCTTCAAGTGGCTGCCGGGCATAAAGCCGGTCCCGCCATTCTCCTCAGTGAAGTCATCCAGCAGCCATATCGTCTGCCCGCAGACCTGCTCCAGCGGCCAGGGCTGGTTGATCCACCAGTAGGGATAATCGGGATGCCAGCCATATTTGTCGTAGTCGGGATAGGCGGTGTTCGCCGACCAGGTCGAACAGATCACAGCTTCGTCAGCGAGATATTCCTGCCAGATCGATACGATCAGCGGATGCGCCAGCAGCTCGGCGAAGATCGGATGCTTGTAGGCGATGCCGCC
>JAPOWK010000126.1 GCA_026707665.1 Chloroflexota bacterium | reverse complement strand
CGCACGCGCATGGGGATCACGTCGGCGATTCAGTAGAGATCGCGAAGCGTACTGGCGCGTTGGTCGTCTGCAATTTTGAGATGGGCGACTGGTACATGGCACACGGCGTGCAAAATGTGTTTCAAGGCAATCCGGGCGGTACTTTCAGTAATGGCTGGATGAGCGCCAAGTGGACGGTGGCGCATCACAGTTCCTCCTTCCCGGATGGCACCTATGGCGGTCAGCCAAACGGGTTCGTGATTCGCGGGGGCGGCGCGACGATGTATCACGCTGGTGATACTTGCTTGTTCAGTGATATGAAGCTTATCGGCGACGAAGGGCTTGACTTAGCGCTGCTGCCCATTGGCGACTGTTTCACAATGGGCGTGGATGACTCAATCCGGGCAATCAGCTTCTTGAATCCCAGGCTCGTATCGCCGATGCATTACAATACCTTCCCGCCGATCGAGCAGGACGCGGCGGCCTGGGCGGGGCGCGTCGAGCGGGAGACATCAGCGGGCGCCATAGTCCTCGAGCCGGATGGCGAATTCAGTCTTTGATAGCTGCTTCGGTATCCTTGAGATGTAGCTGGTGGATATAGTTGTTGATTTCCTGATGCGTCTTGTCATCGTATTCGTAGTCGAGTGCTTGAGCGAGTTCTAGCGTTAGACGCCGGAAAAGGGCGAGCTGGACGAAGAGCGCCTCCCAGAGCGACTGCGTTTCCCAGCTGCCCCAGATGCGCGTAAGCGATTCAGTGGCGTTGTTATCGGCCCAGGAACTGATGCGCCTGCCAAGCTGCCAGGTATTTACCGGCTCTTTTCTTGTGCAATGGGCATGCCATTCCAGTAGGCGCAGTAAGTTTCCTTTCATGGTCCAATCTCGGTGTTTGACCACCCAAAACTCGCGTCGGCGGATAAACTGAGCGACATGGATCGCCTCAAACCAGAATTCGTTGATCGTTTCTAGAAGCGTGGCGACGGTAGGTGGTGGCGGCTGTGAAAAGACGCGCGGCGATGGCGCCAGGTTGCGGAAGAGAGCGTCCTTGTCGATAATGACGTGGAAGCCCCTCATGTATTCATCGGGCAGCGGGGCGTCGGTGATCACGGGGTAAAAGTCGTCGACATTAAGGAACTGAAAATCGACCTTGATACCACCGCGAAACCATACCAGTCGATACGGGAGGTCTTGGTTTAGTGGATGGCGGATCCATACGTCGTCGAAGTCATGCAGCCAATTGTCGTTGGCGGTGTAGCGCGTGGGGTCCTGCGCAATGATCTGGAGGTCCAGATCGGAGAATTGATCGGTTGTGTCGTCGTGTCGCGCTAGCGAACCGGTGACGAGTAGGGCACGAATGTCGTCGTTTTGGCGCGCCCAATGCGCTATGCTGTGCAGTTTTGGATGTACGCTGCGCATGCTGCGGACCCCGTTGGTGAGCGAAATGTTGTCAATGGAACGGATGCTGTTGGATTCTACCATGAGAGGCGGGCGAATGTGCAAGAGGGCGTGAATGGGAGATCCGAGTATCGGCTGAGCCTCTGCTGTGCTAGAATTGGCGCATTCGTTCGGTTGCCCGCAGTATGGAGATACAGTATTTGAACGCATTGAAGCTTGCCCATGAAATTGTAGATCTGGTTGAGGAGCGAAAGGCGGCAGACATCTTGCTGCTCGATTTGCGACCGGACCAAATCATTGCCGATTTTTTCATCATTTGCAGCGGCGACAACGAGCGCCATTTGCGCGCTTTGACGGAGACCGTGCGGCTGGACGTGAAAGAGAGATATCAGAAGTTGCCTTTCAGCAATGAAGGTCGGGCGGAGAACGGTTGGGTCGTGATGGACTACGGCGATGTGGTGGTGCATTTCTTTGCGCCGGAGAAGCGTGATTACTATGGCTTGGAAGATCTGTGGGACGCAGCTTCCAAGGTGATGTTGCGGATTCAATGATTCGTGACGGCAGTAACCAATCTCGACTTTGTCGTCGCTGAACTGAATAGGAGTTCTTTGTATGGATACGATATTCGCCAGCGTACTCAGGCGCCTGGAAGAGATGCATGAGGAGTATTACGATTATATGGATGGCCTCTCGAGCGCGGAACTAGATTGGTCGCCTGGTCCAGAAATGAATTCGCTTTGCGTCCTTGGCGTGCACGTGACGGCCGCCGAGCGCTTTTGGATCGGTCT
This sequence comes from Chloroflexota bacterium, assembly GCA_026707665.1. Classification (GTDB taxonomy): domain Bacteria; phylum Chloroflexota; class Anaerolineae; order Aggregatilineales; family Phototrophicaceae; genus UBA6055. Next base: position 67,288 of record JAPOWK010000126.1, on the reverse strand, counting down.
GGGCATTGATGAAGTCATTGAGCGGAATCGTCCAGCTGAGTTTGAAGCGGCCGGATTTGAACTGGAAGCGCTAAAGGCGCGGTTTTCGGCGAATTTGGCATTCTACCGGGAAGCGTTTCCAGGGCAAGATGTGGATCGTTTGCATGAAGTGGTCGATGTGAGCCATTACATGGAACGGCCGTCGCAACTGGTTTCGCGTGGCTATGCGTTACTTCGGGGCCTAGATCATACAGCTGAGCACCTTGGTCATGCTGGCATGACCCGTCAACTGCTAGAGCGGCGCTGATTTAGGCGTTTTCGGCGAATCTTTTGAAGGCTTCCATCGTCTGGCGAGTTTGCTTCTTGAACATACTGCCGGGCATGAAGAGCGACATGAGCCGCATCATGCCGTGGAAGCGAAAGTCGGAATCAAGGACCCAGCGCGTGCTGTCGCCCTGATCATGGAAGTAATTGCGCACGATATTGTGCACGCCCTTGGCGTCATAGGTGCCGGAGAATTCGTCCGGAAGATTGCGAGTGATGATTGTTTCGATCATCTCAACGCGGCGGCGTCCCATATCGTAGAGGAGCTTGGTCTTGGCGCCCGGCTGTCCCAATTCGCCGCTGAGGTGCTCATGACTGATAAGACCTTCCTGCCAGAGCTTGAGATTCTCGAAGCTGTCGAAGAGTTCTATCACGCGATCGCGCGGCAGATTAATGATGAGTTCGGTCTCATAGCGCATGATTGCTCCTTTGCCCGGGCTAGAGTCGTTGCGGTCTCATTGGATTCTACCTGAATCATGTCGCATTGCATTGGCGAATATTCTTCGTTTGGCGAAAATTGAAATAGATACAGTCTGAATGCTTGGTCTCGAGAGTACAATAGGCGACACTCAATGCGCACGGTGATGGTATACAACGAGAAGGGCGGCGTGGGCAAAACCACGCTCTCGGCGCAGCTAGGCGCTGGATTGGCGATCCTAGGCCACAAGGTGCTGATGATCGATGCCGATCCACAAGCGCACTTGACGGTCGCGCTGAAGCAACGAAAACGTCCCTACTTCTACAACCTGCTTGTGCGCGACGATCTGGATGGAGGCGCTTGGAACGCGTGCTTGACGCTCGTTGAGTCCACGCTTTATCAATTTCCCGATCGCGAATGTGAGGGCGAAGTCTACCTGGTACCGGGCAATCCGGAGACCGCCGGAATCGTCGGCAATATCACCGATTCCTTCGCGCTCTTCAATAAGCTGGAGGAAGTGGAAGATGCTTTTGACTACGTCTTCATCGATACGGCGCCGACGCGGTCGACCTTGCATGCCATGCTCTATTTGGCGAGCGATCACATCATCATTCCGACGCAGTTGGAAGCGATGAGCTTCGACGGCATCAAGCAGACGCTGCAGAATCTGCAACGCTTCAGCCATCAGCGGCGGCAAATGGGCTTGCGCGAGATATCGATGATTGCGCTCATCCCCAATATGTTCCGGCGCACTACCGGTCTGCACAATGAAAATTTGAAGCTGCTGCAAAAGCCTTTTGCCCGCGTCATCACCAAGCCGATTCCGCTTACCATATTGTGGGGCGAGTTGTCGCAGAGCGATGCCGCCAGCATTTTCGCTTATCATCCGAAGTCGAAGATCACGCAGGTAACCTGGGAAATCGTCAAATGCGTTGAAGAAAGGGTGGCCAATCATGTCTAACGCGGCGCGCAAACGAGGTGTCAAAATCGATGAGAATCTGTTTGATGTGGGCGTCGCCGCCAGCGAAGGTTATGGGCACGATATGGGCGCGCCCGTCATCGACATTCAGACGAAGCCGATCATCCGCGCCAAACCTATTGACATCTTCAAAATTCAGCCCAATCCGATGCAGCCTCGGCGGGTCGTGCCATCGCGATTCCGCGGCGGTCCGCTGATGGATCAGATCGAAGCCTGGCTGGACGAGGTGGAAACCGAAAGTGGCCGCGCCTTTCCCCTTGAGGCATTGATTATGGGCAAGGTCGAATTGCGCGCGCGCGAAGAGCGGCAGGCCACCGCCGCAGAATTGCCTCTGCTGCGCTTGGCCGACCTGGCGGCCAGCATACATCAGGATGGCTTGACCAATCCCGTCACGGTCGCTGGCTCAGGCGATAGCTACCTAATAGAAACTGGCGAGCGGCGCTGGGTGGTTTTCCATCTCCTAAACGCCTATATCGGAGGCGAATCTTATCGCGCCATTCCGGCCCGGCGAGTGGCCGAGCTCAATCTATGGCGCCAAGCCAGCGAGAACACCGCCCGCGACAATCTCAACGCTATCGCCCGCGCCCGGCAAATCGCTCTGCTGCTGATGGATATGCACGGCTGGGAGAATTTCCGGCCAATCGAAACCTTCGAAAGCGAGCAGGACTTTTACGCTCAGGTAGCCGATTCAAAACGGTGGCGAGTGCCCTACGGCCGCGCCGAACAGCTATGCGCCGCCTGTGGTTTCGAAAACGCGTCGCGCATTCGGCAGTATCGGGCGCTGCTGCGGCTGACGCGCGAGCAGTGGATCAAAGCCGACGACTGGGACATCGCCGAGTTTGAGCTGCGCAAATGGCTGCATCCCCGACGCGATACTGCCGTAACGAAAGACCAGCCCAAAGAAAAGGCCTCGACGCTGCCCGGGGCCCTTGAGCGCTTTGACAAGCACGTTACCAAGTCTCAATTTGACCGACTTGACCCGGGACAGCAGCAATGGGCGACCGACTGGATGAAAGCCTTGCTCGAGCGCATGGAGCACTGGGGAGCTGTGGAATAATCTGCCGGCGTCGCAGCGATTCCGGCCTGCCTTCTACTCGCGCTCGCGAACTCGATTCCAGCCCGATTGCAGCAGAAATACGAGACCGAAGATCGCGCTTGTCGTCAGCACGATGCAAGCGCCAGAGGGAATGTCCAGATAATATGACGCGTAAAACCCGACCACGCCGCTGACGATGCCCAGCAAGCTGGCAATCACGATCATGTGATGCAGCCGCTTCACCAGCAGGCGCGCCGTCACCGCCGGGGTCGTGAGTAGCGCCAGCATTAAGGCGATCCCCACCGCCTGGAGGCTGGCGACGATCGTCAGCGCAATCAGTATTAGAAGCAATACGCGCAAGGCTTCCACTGGCAAGCGCAAGCTGTGCGCCAGGCCAAGGTCAAAGTTGATGATCTGAAATTCCTTGTACAGCAGGACGATGATCACCACCACAACCGCACCCATTGCCGCCACAATCTGCAGATCGGTCTGGCTAATGCCGTTGATGCTGCCAAAGAGAATATGCGAGAGATCAACCGCGTAACTGTCTTGCGTGCTAACAATCGCGATGCCCAGCGCGAAAAAGGTCACGTAAACAATGGCGATAGCGCTGTCTTCCTTGACCTCAACCTTGCGCGTCAGCCAGGCGATCACTAGCGCCGAGACAATCCCCGCGCCTAAGCCGCCGAGGAAGAGATTGGTGGCGACATAACCGCCGCTCACTGTATACGAGATGGCGACACCGGGCAAAATCGAATGCGCCAAAGCATCACCGAAGAAAGACATCCCGCGTACAACCACGAAACAACCCACAATCGCGCTAATGCCGCCGACCAAGATCAGCGCCAGCATGCCCCGCTGAATGAAGGCATAACCGAGCGGCTCCGCCAGGAAACTAATCGGATCCATTTCCCGTGCCCTCGCCAGCATAATCTAGACTGAACATAAGCAAGTCGTCGTCTGGCGTCATGACCGGCATAAACACGCCAAAAGCATCCCGCAAATTGGCGGTCGTCAGCGCATCATCAGGAGGACCATAAGCCAGCAAGCGCTGACGCAAGATCAAGATCTTGTCGAAGTGCAAAGCGGCATTCTCCATGTGATGCGTCGATAAGAGAAGCGTAATACCTTGATTGGTCAAGATGTCGAGCGATTCAATAATTTCCTGCTCAGCTGTTTGATCGACGCCGGTGAAGGGCTCGTCCAGCACCATGAGGCGCGAATCTTGCGCCAGCGCCCGCGCGATGAATACCCGTTGCCGCTGCCCACCGCTCAGTTCGCTGATTTGCCGACCGGCCAAATCTCCCAGGCTGAGGCGCTCCAGGATATCGTGCACGATTTTGCGGTCCTTCTTGCCCGGCCAACGGAACCAGCCGATATGCCGGCTGCGCCCCATCATCACCACATCAAAGACGGAAGCCGGAAACGACCAGTCGATGGCGTTTTGCTGCGGCACGTAACCAACATTGGTGTGGCTGCTATGGGTATCCTCGCCGTAGATCGTGATGCTCCCGCTGCTGATTTGCATGACGCCGACGATGGCTTCGAATAGCGTGCTCTTGCCGGCGCCATTGGGACCGATCACCGCGACTCGCTCGCCCTTTTGCACGCTGAAACTGACCTTGTCCAGCGCCCGTCGGTTTCCGGGATAGCCGGCCGAAACGCGATCCACATGCAAGGCGGGAGGATCACCCGCAGATTTGAGGCTTCTTTCTCTCATTGCCGAAGCCGCCAAGTCATAATCCTCCCGCGCCACCGACCCAATCAGCATAAGATCACCGAAGGGCCGCTTAACGCCATTCACCTTTTAGCGCCTCAACAATCGCTTTTACATTGTAGCGCATATAATCGAGGTAAGTCCCCGCTGGACCCTCACTGTCGCCCAAGGAATCGGTATGCAAGCCGACGACCGCTACGCCGGTCTCGCTCGCGATCGTATTCACCAGCACATCGGAGAGATGGATGTCACTGAAAATCGCTGGCACGCCTTCGTCGCGCACCGCATCGATCACGGCCGCCACATCGCGCGCGCTCGGCTCGACCTCAGTCGACACGCTATGCACGACCATCGTGACGATCTCAAAGTCGTAACTGGTCGCGAAGTAGCCCAGCGACCCATGGTTGGTGACCAGAACGCGCTGTTCCTCCGGCAATTCCGCCAGCGCTGGAACGATGACATCGGCTTCCAGACTGACCAATTCCTGTGCATAAGCCGCTGCGTTGGCGGCGTAAGCGTCCTCGTTGGCATGGTCCAGCGCCGACAGCGAATCGCGGATCATCAGCGCCCAATAAATGACATTGTGTGGATCCATCCATAGGTGCGGGTCGCACGAGCCCTCGCCATGATCGTGCCCATGGCCATCATCATGGTCATGGCCGCCCACGCAATCAATGTCTCTGGCTCGACCCAGCGTCTCAAAGTGCGCATGGCCGTCCTCTTCCTCACCAACGATGGCGGCCACTTCGGCATCGTGGCCATCGCAATCAGCGTCGCTCGCCATGTCGTCGTAATGATCGTCGTGGGCATGCTCATCTTCGTCATGGTCGTGGTCGGCATGGTCATCGTCTTCAGCATGCTCATCTTCATCATGGTCATGGTCGGCATGGTCATCGTCTTCAGCATGCTCATCTTCATCATGGTCATGATCGGCATGGTCATCGTCTTCAGCATGCTCATCTTCGTCATGGTCATCATCGGCATGGTCATCGTCTTCAGCATGCTCATCTTCGTCATGGTCGTGATCGGCATGGTCATCGTCTTCAGCATGCTCATCTTCGTCATGGTCGTGGTCGGCGTGATCGTCTTCAGCATGCTCATCTTCGTCATGGTCGTGGTCGGCGTGATCGTCTTCAGCATGCTCATCTTCGTCATGGTCGTGGTCGGCGTGATCGTCTTCATGATCGTCGTGACCCATGCCAGCGCCAAAGGGTCGGATTTCTACGCAGGATGAAGCATTGACGATATTGCCGCCTTCGCCCGCGCTTTCCACCGCGTCCAGCAAGCTTTCTTCCCAGCCGGCGCCGTTGATAAGAACCAAATCAGCGGTCGCTACTGTTGTCAAGTCGCTCGGTGTGGGAGTAAATCCGTGCTGATCGGCGCCAACTGGAACCAGCGAGTTGACCTCGGCGTGGTCGCCCGCCACATTTCGCGCCACATCCGCAAGAATGCCGTGCGTCGCCACCACGTGTAGTTGATCACCGTTGGCGAGTGACGCTCCGCCAGACAGAATCATTGCGCATACAAAGACTAAAAGCAGCCTGAATCCCCAACTCATGAATCGCTTCCCCTTATCTTATTGATACTTCGTCTCATTATGTGTGCGGACTGTGTCAATGTCAAGCTGCATTTTTGTAAGTTAGAGTGAGCCCCTTGCATGGGTAAAGTGATGGCGTCCAGCCTTTTCCTGTTCATTACCGAGGCGTCTGGGTAAACTCGGCTACATGACACGGCGCGATAGCCAGCAGCCGAAGACCGCAAGCGAACGCCATCGCGGGCTCCCTGCATTCAGGAGCCAGCGTCCCCGGCGGGCAAGTGCCGAACGCCGACTGCTGCTGACGATCATTTTGACGACCTCGTGTACGCTTATCTTCACGCTGGTCCTATTCCTCCGCGCGATACCGCCGCGGAACAGAGCTGAACTCGGCGCGATCCAGGTCAGTATAGACGATGACGGCGCCCTGCAATCGCTGCAGACGCGACACGAAACCGTCGGCGAATTGCTGAGCGAGCTTGGGCTGGAAACCGCGGAATGGGCCAAACGGTCATATTCGGAGAGCGAGCCACTCGTTGAGGGCATGGTCATTCGCCTCCGGCCGCCGCGCGCGGTCACCATCATCGTTGACGGCAGCGAGCGCCAATTGCCGACTCTGCTGGAGAATCCTTGGGATATTCTTGTTAGCGCGGACATCGCTGTGCAGGAGGCGGACAAGATCTGGGTCAATGGCGCGCTCGCCTATGCCGATGCGCTGCCTGATTGGACGGTGCCGGCGCAGCATATTCGCATTCGCCGCGCCATCCAACTGACGATCATGGATGACGGCGCCGCGTCCACCATTGTGACGAATGCCGACAGCATCGGCGACGCACTCTTGGAAACTGGCATCTCCTTACATCCGACCGACCAGGTGAGCCCTCCCTTGGATACGGCGCCCGCCGCCGAAATCACCGTGCGCATCAAGCGGGCGCGGCCTGTCAAGCTGCTGGTCGATGGCTTGGTCATTGAAGCGCGGACTAGCGCGGCTCTTGTGGGGGACGCGCTGATCGAACTGAATGCGCCGCTCTTTGGCTTGGATTATGTTCTGCCAGCCGCGGATACGGCCGTCCGCGCGGACATGACGATTGAAGTCAGGCGCGTCACGGAAGAAATCGTCGCGGAACGCGTGCCAATCAACTTTTCGCAAGTGACGCAGTTGGACGCTGGCTTGCATCTCGATGAGGTCGCAGTCAGGCAAGAAGGGCGAGCCGGCGCCGAAGAGACCCGCTTTCGCCTCCGATACGAAAACGGCGTCGAGGTCGAGCGCGAGCTGATCGAAAGGGTCGTCGTAGAAGCGCCGATTGACAAGATTGTTGCTTATGGCTCCAAGGTCGAAGTCGTGGGCACAGTCCCCGGAACCGACTTGGGTTATTGGCGCCGCGTCTGCGTGATTGCCACGAATTATGACCCGGAATCGCAAGGAGGGAGCCGCGCGACCGCGACCGGTGCGACGCTGGCAAAAGGCGTCATCGCCGCGAAGCCCCACATCATTCCCTATTACACCTCGGTTTACGTGCCCGGCTATGGAAGAGGCACGATACGCGATACCGGCGCCGGACCTCGAAGCACAGATTTCTGGATTGATCTTGGCTACGGCAGCCGCGCCGAAGCGGAGGCGGCGAAGGCGCACACGCGCTACACCTGGGTGTATCACCTCTGGCCCCCACCGGAAAAGATCATTCACATACTGCCCGCCTGGCGGCCCAGCGTCAGCTATCCCAGCGGTGGCTGCAGCGGCTAATTCTCCTCGGCCAGAAACTCGGCCAGCGCCTGCTGCTGAGATTTCACGGGGACGTAGGGTTCCTCCCACCACTCGGGGAAGGGCTCAACAGGATGACCGTAATAGACATCGAGGATGCGGCGGATCAGCGGCGCGACCACCTCCGAGCCCTCGCGGGATTGCGCCATCACCCCGGCGAAGGCGATTTTCGGGTTCTCCCGCGGATAAAAGGCGACGAACCAGGCATGGGGATTGCCGGCCGTTTCCGCCGTACCCGTCTTTCCGCAGAGCTGGTAGGGCGCTCCCCGAAAGACAAATTCGGCCGTGCCCAGGTCCTCCACCGTGGTCACCATGCACATGCCCTCGCGCACAACCCGTAGCGCTTCTTCGTCCAGCGGCAACTGCGCCTTCAGCGTCCTTTCGTTGACCACGGTGTAATCCGCTTCGCCTTCAATGCCAACGTGGCTGACGATGTAGGGCTGATAGAGTTGCCCGCCGTTGGCGATCAGCGCCGCCAATTGCGCCATTTGCAGCACGGTCACCGTCACCTCGCCTTGACCGATGGCGTTATTGATCGCGGCCGCCGGCTCGCGTGGTGGCGACACCGTGCCGGCCGCCTCAATGCCGAGCCCGACCAGTCCGCTGGGCGCGCCAAAGCCAAGCAGTTCGGCGTAACGCACTTGCATCAAGGGATCCTCGCGATACATCAGCGCGCCCATCTCGTAGAAAAAGGGATTGCAGGAAGCTGCCAGCGCCTGGGGCATGTTGACGGGTCCGGTCGGTTCGCGATCTTCCAGCAGGCGCCAGTCGGTGCGGCGCCGCTCGGAATCGCCATATTCGCCGCCGCGCCAGATGTAGCCGCATTCAAAAATCGCTTCCGGCGCCCAGATTCGTTCCGCAGCGGCCGCCAACGCTGTCACGATCTTGTAAACCGATCCGGGCGTATACTGCTCGGCAAGCGCCTTGTTGACGAAGGGATTGCGTACATCCCGGTCCAGCCGCAGCACGGCGTTGCCAATGTTGTATGAAGTCTCAGGATTGAAGATATGCGGGTCGAAGCTGGGGTAGCTCGCCAGAGCCAAGATCTCCCCCGTGCGCAAATCCAGGGCGACCAGCGCGCCACCCGCGGTGATGCCGCCCCAATTCGGCACCGCATAGCTGACGGCGTCGGCCAGCGCTTGTGCTGTGATCTCCTGCAAGTCGCGATCAATCGTCAAAGTCACCGCGCTCGGCGCTGAGCCAACGGCGCCGGCCAATTCACGGATGACCAGGCTGCCACCGTCGACGATGCGCAGATAACGCTGCGGTCTGCCAGCCAATGTATCTTCATAGGCTTCTTCAATGCCCGCTCTGCCCACGAGGTCCCCAGCCGAACGACCGCGCGCTTCCCAGCGTTCCAGCTCATCGGCCGGCACCGCGCCGATGTAGCCGACGATATGCGTGGCGATGCCGTGCCCGTAGTAGCTGCGCGAACGATAAGTCAGGATCTTGCTGAAGGGTCCCTCCGTCCGCGTAATGGCGCAATCCGCCGCTAGCGCCTCGCGATATCTTGTAAATCTGACCGGGTCCATCTCAGCAACGTGGAAGCGCGTTTCGGCGAGATAATTGGCGAAGTCGCCGCGCAGCGAGCTGATCTGCCGCAGGGTCGCCTCCGCCAAAGTCCGCAGGCAATCTTCAATGTTGGGCATATCCTGCTTAACCACGTATAAGCTGTAGACTTCGCCCCCTTCTTCCGCCAGCAGCTTACCGTTGCGATCGTAGATATTGGCGCGCGGCGGGAAGTCCGCGCGTTCAGTCAGGCGCGCTCGGCTCGACAAGCCGTCGAAGATATCCATCGACGACCAGGCGATCTTCCAGCCGCCTTCTTGAATCAAGCGCATCTCGCGATCTTCATCGGTGATTTCGCCAAAGGTCGGCGAGTCAATCACGATATCGTAATTGATTACGGCGGTCCTGCCTTGATTGGTCACCGTCTTCAGCCGGTGACTGACGCCGGCGAAGCGAATGACACTGTGCGCCGCCGTATACTGGTTGATGAAGCGCTGCAGCGGATATAGCTCGCGGCTGCGCGCAGCGATCAGCCGATACATCGCCTCGTAATCCTCGCGTGCCCAGGCGCCGATGAAAGCAGCCAGGACATCGGCCGGCTCGCCGGCGGTCGCCTCAATCTCCGGGGCAGGGGAAGGGGTAGCCGCCGTCAAACTCTCTTGAAGCAACGCCGACTCGCAGGCGCTCAAGCTCAACAGAACGACGAAGAGCACAATAGGAAGTACTCGGAAACTAGGGACCATGATTCCCACTCATAGTTATCGAGGGGGTCTGTGCTGTTGATCGCATTATGCCTAAGGGCGCAGCAATTGGCAATTCATGTCCGTTGCTGCGCCGGCTGATCGGTGGACGGGGGTAACAAAGATTGTCGTAAAGTGTCGTACAGAGACAAACCTTGTTTTGACGAAAACGGTCAACCTGGGCTGTGGCGCCGCCACGCGCCGTTACGGTGTTGCCCGATCCAAGGGGAGAAGGGTACGTTAGATGGCGCCGCTGCGCAGGAATACCCGCGGGATGGTGAGCATCAAGATTTCGATATCCATCGCGATGGACCAATTCTCGATGTAATACATATCCATCTCGAACATCTCATCGAAGGGCACATTGCTGCGCCCGCGTACTTGCCACCAGCCCGTCATGCCCGGCGTGATTTGCAGGCGCCGAGTGTGACGCGCTTCGTAGAGCTCGACTTCGTTTGGCGTCGGCGGCCGGGGACCGACCAAGCTCATCTCGCCGCGGATGACATTGATCAGATTGGGCAGCTCATCGAGGCTGGTGCGGCGCAGAAACTTGCCGACACCGGTGACGCGCGGGTCATCGACGAATTTGGGATGGCGCGGATCTTCGCCCGATTCGCGCAGCATCGCTTCTTGCAAGGCCTCGGCATTCTCGATCATGCTGCGGAACTTTAACATCTCGAAGGATCGACCATCCTTGCCAACGCGCGCCTGCCGATAAATGACCGGTCCTTCGCCCTCAAGGTAGAGCGCCAGCGCCACCAAGAGACTGATTGGCGCCCACAGCGGCAGACCGAGTATGACCACCAGAACATCCAGGCTCCGCTTCAGCAGTTGATTGGCTCGGCTCATGGAGCGATGAGCGCCGATGCCCAGCAGCGGAATGCCATCGAGGTTCTCCACTTGCACTTGACGGATATTCAACTGCATGATCTCGGGCACGATGCGCACATCGGCGCCGGTCTCGCGGCAGACCTCGGTAAGCGCCTGGATCAGGTCATAGTGCTTCCAGCGGAAGGTGATGACTACCGTGTCGATCATCTCCCGATGGATGACCGCAGCCAAATTGTCTGTGCCGCCCAAAGCCTCAACGCGCCCCATGCCAGCGGCCGTTTTCTCCTGGTCGTCATCCAGGAAACCTACCGGGCGATAACCGAATTCCGGCCGAGTCAGCATAATGCCCAGCAGCGAACGGCCGACTTCGCCCATGCCAACGATGAGCACACGTTGTATGCCTAAACCTTGATGACGCAGATATGCCAATATCCAACGCCGAATCAGCCGCGAAAGCGCGCTGGCGATCAGGGTCAAAGCCGCGACATAGATCAGCATCAGGCGGCTGGTCGCCAAGGGCTGCAGGATGAAGAACATCGCCAGCACAATGACGATGGAGACGGCGACGCTGCTGGCGACATAGTACACTTCTTCCAGCCAGGCGCGGCCCGCGATGTTGCGATACAAGCCATTGCGCTGGAAGTTCAGCCAGATGAATATGGCGTAGAGCGCGGCAAAAGGGATGTATGGTCCAAATCCGCGCTCCAGCGGATCATAGACGGGACGGATGATCTGTAAGTCGTAACGCAGTATGTAGGCGGCGCCGAAGGCCAGAAAAGCGAGCGCGCCGTCGATCAATGGCAGCAGCCAGCGCGGTTCCAGCGTGGGGCGTTCCGATAGTGTCAAATGCGTACTCATCGCGTATCGCAGAGCCAGCTCGCTAAGACGGGCTTCTGCCGGCTCCTTAAGCGAGGTTTATTTGGTTTCAACCTGTGTCACCTTTTCGTTTTCGCCGAGCGGGCGATTGCGAGCGAGAGTCGCCTTGCGATAGCAATTGAGGGTCAGCTCGGCCGTCCGCGCCCAGCTGAACTGTTGTGCGCGTTTCAAGCCGCGCGTCCGCGCCAATTCGCGCCATTCACCATTTTTCGTAAGATCTCTTAGCGCCCCGGCCCAAAGGTCGATTTCGCTGGGTGGCAGGCATTGTGCCGCCTCGCCCGCCACTTCGGGCAGCGACGAAACGTCTGTCGTGATGACCGGTGTGCCACAAGCCATCGCTTCCAATACCGGCAGCCCGAAACCTTCATAGACCGATGGATACAGGAATGCTTCCGCGCAATTGTACCAAAACGGCAGGTCGGCGGTAGGGATGAAACCGGCATGCTTGACCCAGTCGCCCAGCTCCAGGCGCTCGATCGTGGCGAATACATCTTGCGCCCTCCAGCCGCTGCCACCGCCGAGGATCAGAGGCAGGCGCTCCGCCTGGCCCAGGCGCGCGTAGGCTTGCAGCAGCAGTGGCAGATTCTTGCGCGGCTCTAAAGTGCCGATGAAGAGCCAGAAGCGTTTCGGCAATCCCTGCTTGCGCCGAAAGTGACTGATATCGGCGCCCAGCAAGGGGCGAAAAAGGGCTTTGTCGTAGCCCAGCGGCGTCACGTCAATTTTGCTCGCTGGCACGCCCAGACGCGCCGTTAAATCGTTCGCGGTGCTCTGGCTGATCGCGAGCACACGCCGGGCTCGCGCGCAGGTCAAAGCGGTCATCGCGCGCAGATAAAGCCGCCGGGCGGTGCTTAGCCGGGCGGGAAAACGCAGAAAACTTAGATCATAGACGGTGACGACCATCGGCGCGGTCAAGACGATCGGCGCGACAAATGCCAGCGCGTGATAGAGGTCATAACGGCGAAGCTGCCAGGGCTGCACGGCTTGCTCCCAAAAGATGCGGCGCCAGGGCGCCTCGGTATCCAGGCGCGCCCTCCACATGCTGACACCGGGATATGCCGCGCTGTTCCCTGCGCCCACCATCGCCTCAAACTGCCAATCGGGCGGCGCCTGGCTGGGCAAATCGCGCAGCAAATTGCTGATGTAGCCGTGAATCCCGGCTCGGCGATACCCCACCCGCCCCGAAAGCAAATGCGCGTTCAGTCCAACCCTCATGCCATTGAGTATAGCATACGCAGTCTCGAGCTTTGCCTGCGCGAAACCTACGCGCCAGCGCACTCACCGGTCAAGCGCCCGATTTCGCCTGCACATTGTTGCGTCGCCCGCCTACAATAACGGGGTATGATGGAGAGTGCCCTGTCCATGGAAAAGCCGGTCCGCATTGCCGCCTTCTACAAGTTTGTTCCGCTGCCCGATTATCGGGACTTGCGCCCGGCGCTGCTCGACTTTTGCCGCGCGCTACCCGTCCGCGGCACGATCCTGCTTGCGAGCGAAGGCATCAATGGGGCAATCGCTGGCGAGCGGACCGCCGTGGAATCGGCGCTTACATTTCTGCGCGCTGATGTGCGTTTGGCCGACCTTCTGGTGAAGGATTCTTTTCACGATGTCATTCCCTTCGGGCGGATGAAGGTACGCTTGAAGCGGGAAATCGTGGCGATGAAAGTGCCGGGAATCGACCCGCGAGCTCGCGCCGGCGCTTACGTCGAGCCGGAAGACTGGAACCGCCTGATCACGGAGGATGATGTGCTTCTGCTGGATGCCCGCAATGATTACGAAGTGCGGATGGGTACGTTTCGCGGGTCGCACAATCCCGAGACCGAGTCATTCCATCAATTGCCGCGATTTATGAGCGAGAACCTCGACCCGGCTCGGCACAGACGCGTCGCCATGTTCTGTACCGGCGGTATCCGCTGCGAGAAAGCCAGCGCCTTCCTGCTCGGCCGCGGCTTCCAAGCGGTCTACCATCTGCGCGGCGGCATCCTGCATTATCTGGATAAAGTTAAAAGGGAAGAGTCGCTGTGGGAAGGCGAGTGCTTCGTTTTTGATGAACGCGTGTCCCTCGACCATGGCTTGCAAAAGGGTAGCATTACCATCTGTGATGATTGCAAAGCCGTCGTCAAAGTGACGGACGAAGAATGTCCTCGGTGCTGCTCAAAAAACTTACTCTGAGCCAAAGCGGCGCGCGCCGCTCAATCGAGATTCAGGAAAGCCGGGCTCACGCTAAACTTGTAGTGCTGGGCGCCCACATTGCCAGCAATCGCCGGTACGACCAGCAGAAGAATCACCAATACGAGTGTCGCGATCAGCAGTGTAAGTCTGGTCATGTTGATATCGCCTGAACTTTCTTAACATGATGCTAATGTCATTCGAGTGGACTGGCATCTTGCCTCTCGGAGAACTGTGTTGGTATCCATCCTAATAGATTTGAACGTGTTGCGCTGTCGTCAACGGAAATTGCATAGATTAACAGCCAGCTTGCGGATGAATCCAATGGCGATGATCGAGAGCGCAAGATGCCATACTACCAATACCTTATCACAAAGCGACAATGAAGTAAAGGAATTTCTTGTACGAATTACCGGAGTCTGAATTTCCCCCAAGTTGGCCACCGCATCCGGCGCGCTCGCTCCAATTCCCTTCACGCCTGCTCACTATGATTGCAGACTCTCACAAAAGTATGTAACTTAAGGTAATTAATATAGTTTACTTAGTTTTATGATGAAGTATTGCTTTTGATTCTGTAGATTTGTTAAGCAATTCAAGCTGCAATCCGTCTGCAATTGTGTAACTGGCTGACGGCACTGTCCGCTGTTGAATATGTCAGAAGTAGGCCGGCTTGCCATTGTCCTATCCCGCTGCCATCGCGGTCCTGGCATATCTCGCCTCTACAGCAAGGTGAAGCTGGATTATAATGAGTGATGTAGTGAACGGTTAAGGTCTAGTGCGGATGCAGATTGGAATCATATCTGACGTACACGCTGACTACGCTGCGCTAGAGGATGTGCTCGATCGATTTGCCGAACATCATAACGTAGACCAGATACTTTGCGCGGGCGATTTAGTCGGGCGCGGACCCGATCCCGACCGCGTGGTGGATATGATTCGCTCTCGCCGCATCCCGGTAGCGCGTGGCAATCATGACGAATGGCTCTACGGGCTCCGGCAGGAGAATCGGCAGTACCTGCGCAGTTTGCCCCTGGATTGGCAGGGCGAGTTGGCGGGGATGACGGTATACATGTGCCATGGTAAACCGGGCAACAATATGTGGGGCATGTATCGCGATCACCTGTCCACGACTTATTTGAAGATGGTGCTGCGTTCGTTGAAAGCCGATGTCCTGGTCACCGGGCATACGCATTTACCGCTGCATATGAAAACCGAGCGCGGCTGCCTGGTCAATCCCGGTTCGCTTTATACCTTCAAATGCGCCCGCGCCACCTCCCATACGTACGGCGTGCTCTCACTGCCCGACTTCAACTTCCGCGTATACGACGCGAGCGCGCGCTGTGGCGAACCGCCGCTCGATATCATATAGTTCGCACGTCCATGATCACGGTAGGGGCGAGCCAATGGGCCGCCCGTTGGCTATGGGAGTCGCGGGAGGGCGAGACAAGGGGCGCGTAGGTCGCGTAGGTCACGTAGACACCGACCGCCGACACTGACCGCCGACACCGCCTCTACCGGTTTCATATTTCCGGGGGACCATGCGCGTCCTGATGCTCTCGAAAGCCTGTATTGTGGGCATCTACCAGCCGAAGCTGGAGGCGATCGCTGGCTTGGGCGTCGACTTGACCGTGCTGGCGCCGCCATCGTGGCGCGATGAGCGCGGCGTGCAGCGGCTCGAGCGCGCCCATACGGAAGGATATCAACTGCACGAGATTCCCATCCGCTTCAACGGCAATTTCCACTTGCACTACTACCCGACCCTGGCGCGTGAATTGCGCCGGATCCAACCGCAAATCGTGCATATCGACGAAGAACCCTATAACCTGGCGACCTGGCAGGCGCTTTGGCAGGCCCGCCGCCTCGGCGCCAAATCGCTCTTCTTTAGCTGGCAGAATATCCAGCGCGCTTATCCGCCGCCCTTCAATTGGGGCGAGCGCTATGCCATGCGAAATACCGACTATGCCCTAGCCGGCACCGCCGCCGCCGCCGACGTTCTGCGCGCCAAGGGCTACGCCGGTCCGCTGGCTGTGATTCCGCAATTTGGCACATCGCCCGACTTATTCCAGCCAGCCGCGCGCCGCCCCGAGCGCCAATTCACCATCGGCTACATCGGGCGCATCGTTCCGGAAAAAGGGCTGCAGATCCTCTTGCGCGCCGCCGCGCTAATGGAAGGCGACTGGCGCTTGCGATTGGTCGGCGGCGGCTCGGCGCGTGAGGAGATGGAAGCGCTCGCCCGCTCTCTGGGCATCGGCGATAGGACCGCCTTCATCGGGCAGCTGCCCTCGACAGACTTGCCGGCCGAGTATCACAAGCTTGATGTGCTCGTGCTGCCCTCGCTGACGCGCCCCAACTGGAAAGAGCAGTTCGGCCGCGTGCTGGTCGAGGCGATGGCGAGCGGCGTGCCGGTGCTCGGCAGCGACAGCGGCGCCATCCCCGGCGTCATCGGCGATGCGGGCCTTATCGTGCCCGAAGGCGATGTCGACGCGCTGGCCGCTGCCCTGCGTGACTTGCGCGATCAACCCGCACTACGCGCCGAGCTGGTCGAGAAGGGCAGGGCGCGCTTCCTGGCGCATTTCACCCACGAGCGCATCGCTGAGGCGACCGTGGGCGTATATAGAGAAATGTTCGAATAGATCGTTACGTGTGCTAAAGTTACGAAGACCTTGAATGCGTTTATGCTGAGTGGCCGTCGCTGGAAATACGACATAGTCGCGGAGATAAATCGTGGAAGCGCAAGAAGTGCGTATCGTCCGACTTGAAGAACTGACGGCGGTGACCGCCGATAGCCAGACTGAAACCCTTCGAATTCTGCAAGAGCAATCCAAGCGTCTTGATGCAGTTGTCGAGCGCCTCGACGAACAAGGATTGACTTTGCAAGAGCATACGAAGATTCTGCAAGAGCACACCAAGATTCTGCAAGAGCATACGAAGATTCTGCAGGAACATTCGAGAACTCTTCTTGATCATTCCAAGCGTCTCGATAATCTTGAAAATCTGATGACTCGCGTATTGGAAGAATTAATCGCCATTAAAGAGATTCTGGCATCATCAAGAGGCATGGGCTTCGCCCTTGAGCCAAAAGACAGCGACTAGCGCCGCCCCTTTTCTCTTCGACAAAACCGCTTCCCTCTCATGCCCCCGGCGAAAACTGACGCAGCCGCCGTATGAAATCGACGCTCTCCAGCTTGCGCTCCAGCAGGTGCGCGATATAACCCAGCATGATGCGCTCAGCGCGCTGATGCTGCCCGGCGGTGACGCGCAGGCTGCTCACCCGCTCCCAGGCCTCGGCGCTGCGCTGCAAGTGACGCAGCAGCTTCAGCGTGACCATGTCAATCTCAACCAGCCGCGTCGAGACTTGTGGTGCCGCCTCTCGGCTCACGACGCCACCTTCCTCTTGGCTGAAATACTGCGACTCCGGCTTGAGCGCCGCCCGGCTGATGACGCACTCGCTCAACTCCGGTCGAAAGCCGACTAGATCGAGCAGCTGCAACTCGAAGAAACGCGCCGCCAATCGGGGATCGGCCGCCTCGGCGACGCGCTCCAGCGTCTGATGCAGCAGCGTGAACAGCTCCCCGCCCGCCTCCTCCTCATCCGCGGTGAAGCGATCGAGCAGCTCGGCCGCATAATTGGCGTAGGCGCCTCGCGCTAAATCCTCGCGCAGCCCGAGATAAGGCTCGATCAATTCAGCTTGCGTCAGGATGTCGAGGTTGCGCCCCCGATGGATGAGGCAGTCGCTGCGGGCGAATAACTCGACATGCCCGCTGACCTTGGCGCTCGGTTTGCGCGCGCCCTTGGCGATGGCGCGGATCTTGCCGCGGGCTGGCGTGAACAGGGTCAGCAGCCGGTCCGCTTCACCGAAATCGCGGCGGCTGAGGATGATGGCTTGCGTGCGGAACTGGCGTGGCGGCATGGCGCCCCATTCATTGACTGGCGGGATTATGGTATACTGCGCCACCGCGCGCAAGCATGGGGGTGGCAAACCGAATGAGCAAGACAGTTGAATTCCGACTGCCGCTGGAAGCAATCCGCGCTTATTGCAGGCAGCGCCCGATTAAGCGGCTGTTGCTGTTTGGCTCGGCTCTGCGCGAAGATTTCACACAGGATAGCGACATCGATTTGCTGGTGGAATACGCGCCGGAAGCAGACTTGGATGCCTATGAAATCTTTCGACAGCAAGAGGATTTCAGCGAGATAATTGGGCGGCCGGTGGACCTGGGCGAGCCGCACTCACTCAAGCCCTATATTCGCCAAGAGGTCATCGAAAGCGCCGAGCTGATATACGATGTGAATGGCATTGAACCAGGCAGGAGCAAGCCTATGCCAAAGAAGCCGGACAGAGACCGCCTGCGCCTGCTGGATATGCGGGACGCGGCTGAAGACGCTATTCAATTCGCCACCGGGCGCGCGCGCGCCGATATCGAGAATGACAGGATGCTGAAATCGGCATTGGTGAGAGAAGTCGAAGTCATCGGCGAAGCCGCGAACCATGTCAGCGAAGAAACGAGGGCGTTAGCGCCGGAGATTGACTGGGGAAAAACCATCGGCATGCGCAACAGACTCATCCATGACTATACCAATATCAACCTTGACGTGCTGTGGGATGTCATAACTTATCAGCTGCCACCGCTCATCAGCGAATTGCATCGTTTGATTGAAGCTAAGTATGGAGCGCAAGATGAGTGAAACCGAGAAGAAATGCGCGAATGAGAAAGGCGAAATCACCGAAGAGGCGCCCATCGTCTCCGCCCACCAACTCGAGCTCGCCGGCCAGACCCTCGCCTACACAGCGACCGTGGGCAAGATGCCGCTCAAAGATGAGAAAGATAAAATCGCCGCCCAGATCTTCTACACCGCCTACACCCTGGACGCGGACGCCGACCCCGCCGCGAGGCCGCTAATCTTCGTCTTCAACGGCGGTCCCGGCTCGGCTTCCATTTGGCTGCACATGGGCGCGCTGGGGCCGAAACGCGTCGATATGGGCGAAGAAGGCTTCATGCCGCCACCGCCCTACAAACTCATCGACAACGCCCACACCTGGCTTGACTTGGGCGATCTGGTCTTCATTGACCCAGTCGGCACCGGTTACTCCCGGGCCGCCGACCCGGCCGACAACGAGAAATACTGGGGGCTGGAAGAAGACCTCGAAGCTGTGGGCGAGTTTATCCGCCTCTATCTCTCGCGGGAGAAGCGCTGGACCTCGCCCCTGTATCTCGCCGGCGAGAGCTATGGCACCACGCGCGCCGCCGGGCTCGCCGGGCACCTCATCGATCGCGGCATCGCCTTCAACGGCATCGTGCTCATCTCAACGGTGATGAACTTCCAGACCCTGCGCTTCACCAAAGCCAATGACCTGCCTTACACCCTCTACCTGCCCAGCTTCTGCGCCGCCGCTCATTATCATGGGAAGCTGGAAGACGATCTGCAGAAGCGCGACCTGCGCGAATTGCTGCGGGAAGTGGCTCATTGGGCGGAAGCCGATTACACCGTTGCTCTGGCCAAGGGCGATCGCATGAGCGAAGATGAGCGCGCCGCAATCGCCGAGCGGCTCTCGCGTTACACCGGTTTGTCGCAGCGGTTCATTCTGGGAGCTGATCTGCGCATCAATATTATGAGCTTCTGCAAGGAGCTGCTGCGCGATGAAAAGCGCGCCGTCGGTCGCCTCGATTCCCGCTTCATCGGCATTATGGCTTCGGCGGAGGGCGCCACCTTCGATTTCGATCCGTCGATGCACGCTATCACGCCGCCCTACGCGGCCGTCTTCAACCAATACGTCCGCGAGCAACTGGGTTACGAAACCGACCTCAATTACGAAATTCTCAGCTTCAAAGTCAACGAAAACTGGAAATACGAAGGTGGTCGCTTTCCCGATACCAGCGAGGGGCTGCGCGCCGCCTTCGCCAAGAATCCCTTCATGCGCGTGCTGGTGGCGCAGGGCTATTATGACCTGGCGACACCCTTTCAAGCCGCCTACTACTCGCTGGCGCACATGGGCTTGGATCCGGCGCTGCGCGACAATATCACCATCGCCGAATACGAAGCTGGCCACATGATGTACGTGCACGAGCCATCGCTGGCCAAGCTCAAAGCCGACGCGAGCGCTTTCATCCGCTCTTGAGAGTTGACCGATTGCGCCAGCAAAAGTCGCAAGCTAGGTTTTTTGGCTCTGCGTCTTATCGTCGGTCTGAACGTGCTTTAGTCTTGCTTTGGGCGGCTTCGGAGTGCGTCTCGTAAGAGGCGGCGCGTTCTTGTCGTCGGCATATACTTTCTTTGAAGTGGGTCGGAAGAGGACATTCTTGGTGTCATCAGTAATTTGAAAGGCTGATTTAGACATGACTGAAATACTCCTTGGTTTCTCTTACTCTACTGTGAGGCAAGCTTTTCCCCACTCTCCAATCGGTCCAATCGCATCCAGAAACACTTGAAACTCATAAATGCCACTGCCCAGAAACTTTAGACTCGGCATGGCACAAATCATTGGGAATTTCTTGAGCAAGTAGCCACCTGACCAAATTCAGTTTTTAGCCGCGGCCTCTTTGCGCGACAAGTAAGTGGCCTTTTCCAGAGCATTTGCAGGCCTTATGCGTAACAGAATGGTTGACAAGCGTAAAGTAGTTTAGTAAACTCCCCTCAGCAATAACTGAGGGGAGAACGTGGCTACTGCCGTCTGGCATGTCTGAAATGCCAGATGACCACGAGCAAAACAAGCCCGTGGACACGAACAGTTGCCTTGAAGAGAACATAACCGTTCATGGCCTCCTCCTTTCAGAATAAACAAGCGCCGGCCAGGGCGCTTGTTTGCTTCCTGGCGAAGGATTTCGCCACGCAGATGATTGTACTATTCAGTAATGTAAATCACGAGAGGACGTTGCTATTTGTTCGCCGTTCGCGTCGTTATGGCATATCTTTCCAATGCCAGTTCAATCCCCGTAATGCCGCATGATATCCATCCACAAGACCAGTCCGCGCCAGTCCCCGAATCGTTCATAGCGCGCCTTGATATCGGCCACGCTGCCCTTGACGCCGCCATTGTGGCGCTCGGCAAACATGGCATGGGCGGCCGTGTCGATGGCGATTCTGTCGAAGTGCCCGTACATGCGCGCGACCGTGCCGGCGGCGTAATCGCCGAATCCCTTCAGCGACTTGACCGCTCGGTAGAATGCGTCTCCTTCCAGCGCGAGCCAAGCCCCCAGGTCGACCTCCCCGGCGGCGACTTTGCGCGCCAGCTCGTGCAGGTAGGCGCTGCGGTATCCGGCGCGGACCCGCACGGCAAAGTCGTCGAAATCCAGGGCGGCGATGCGCTCCGCGCTGGGGAAGGCGTAACAATCCGCGATCGTGGGATGGGGCGCGCCCAGCTTGACCAGTTGCCGACACATATTGACGGTTTGCGCCCAGCTGCAATTGGTCGTCAACAGCGTCTTCGCCAGGTCTTCCCAGAGGCTCGGCGCGATCAGAATGCGGCCCCGGCGCTGGTCCGCCAGCCATTCATAGCCCTCGTGCGCCTCCATCGCCGCATAGAAGCCGCTCAAGTCCCATTCGATATTGAGCATGGTCTTGACGGCGCGCTGATTCTCAGCTGCCTCTTCCGGCGCTGGAGCTGGGCAGTCGGGACTGCTGACCTGAACGCCGCCATCAACCGCCTGCATCCGCAGCCGTAGCACAGCGCCCGCCGCGCTCTGAAAGACGTATTGAAGTGTCCGGCGCTCTTGGTCCCAAGTGAAGGGCGGCAGCATCCGCCAGCCATGGCTGAGGACCGTGCGCTCGAAGGCAAACTGGGGCGCTGTCGGGATGACGAAGCGGGTTTCGCTCACCCCGGCATAAGGTCCAGCACGTCTTGAATCTGCTGTAAATGGTTGATTCCATGCTGCGAATAGACGAAGGCCAACTGTTCAAGGTTCATATCTGGTCGGTCCGGGCTGGAGCCGATGCCGACTTTGCCCCATTCCTCTTCGCTCAGGTTTTCCAGCAAGATCGCCCAGCGCGCCTGCAAGCCTTCCAGAAGTTTCAGGGAATGCTCGATGTCGGCGTCCTTCGCGTCGGGATACTCAGCTATGGCGTTTACATCGTATGCGGTGAATTGAAAGCGCGGGCTGGTCAATATCAGCTTGAAGCGGCGGATGCAGACCATGTGCGTATCGGCCAAATGGTGGATGTTCTGGGCGATCGTCCATTCGGGCGCGTTGTAGGCGGTAGTCAACTGCTCTACGCTCAAGCCGTCGACTAACTCGCGTAGCTGCGCCGGCAGCTGGCGAATCGCTTCGATTGCTTCGGTTCTCGTTTCCATGGCGGTTCTCTCCTTGATATCGCATCAATTGACATCCGGATTGTAATTCGGCTCGCTTTCCATTCCAATTGTCGGATGATCGCACAAGTTGATCTAGTGTAGGGGCGAGCCATTGGGTCGCCCTTATAAGGCTTGCCCGCTACTAAGTCGCAGCAACTTAGCGCCTGTCAAATTCGGGAGCTGTAGGGGCGAGAGACGGTCAGTGTCGCCGGTCAGTGTCTACACGACCCACGCGACCCTTGTCTCGCCCTAAATCACACACGATCACATGCACGGGCGTTTCAGTGAAACGCCCCTACAGACTCCTTTCTTGCGGGTTTAATATACTGTGTGAGCCGAGTCGTGACCAGCGAGGGGCTGTAGTGAAGCGTAGGAAAACTCCTGCATTTCATAGACAAGAAAACGATCCGACCAGTACCGGACAAGCCTTATGCCTTATGTCAAGAATTTTGGCGGGCGATTCACAGAATCGCCCCTGCAGCTTCTGCAATGTAGCCTGCCTTGTCTGAAAAACGCCTCTGTGTCCTCCCTGTCCTCGGTGGTAAAACAGAGGCAAACATTTCGCCTGCGTCAAGCCTATTGCGAAGGGTCCCTCCATGCCCCCAAGCCCCGATATCGTCGGCATCGGCATCTGCACCGTCGACCATCTGGTGACCGTGCCGCGTCTGCCCAGCCGGAACGAAAATATGACGGCAATCAGCTATGATCGGCAGCCGGGAGGACTGGCCTCCATCGCCCTGATGGCTGCGGCTCGGCTTGGCGCGCGCGCCAAAATCATCGCCCGCGTCGGCGCTGACGACAGCGGAAATTATATCCGCCAAGTCCTGCGGGAAGAAGGCGTCGACGTCTCTAAACTTCTGGTTGATCCGGGCGGAGAGTCGCAGGTTTCCCTGATTCTCGTGCATGAAGCCTCCGGCGATCGCAGCATTATTAGCCGCCCGCCGACGGGCAGGCCCATCTCCGCCGGCGAAATCGCGCGCGCAGACATCACGGACGCCCGCGTTCTCTTCGTCGATACGCTGAACGAGGCTACCTTGCAGGCGGCGCGCTGGGCGCGGGAAGCGGGTACGAAGGTCCTGCTCGATCCGGCCTTGCCTTATGCCGAGATTAAGCCGCTGCTGAATTATGTCGATGTGCCGATCGTGCCCGAATACTGGGCGCGCGCCCTCATGCCCAATGAGGCGCCGGCTGCCGTCGCCGAGCGACTTCGCGACGAGGGCGCCGAAATCGCGGTCGTCACCCTGGGCGAGCGGGGCGCCATTGTCGCTTGGGAAGCGGGCACGCAAGCCTTCACCGCTTATCCCGTAGACGTGGTCGATACCACGGGCGCCGGCGACGCCTATCACGGCGCTTTTCTCTACGCGCTGCTGCAAGACTGGGAGCTGCCGCGGATGGCGCGTTTCGCTTCCGCCGTCGGCTCGCTGAACTGCCGCGCCTTGGGCGGGCGCAATGCCTTGCCCACCCGCGAGGAAGTCGATCAATTCATGGCGGCGGCAAGATGACGAATGGCTAGATTGCAGCATCTTAGAATTGGCAAAACCCCTTGCTGGCGCCAGGTTAGGGCTTGCTGTTTTCTGTGAGCTATGTTGATTTTGCGCTGCCGTCGGACGGCAGAATGATCAACTCGTCCAGCATCCGCCAGTCGTTATAATGTGGTATCGGTCGCAAAGTTTTGGAATTTAAACCTGTGCAAAACGGAAAAAGTGATATACTACTTCGCGAACATTGACGTAAAGGAGCAGTTGACATGAACAAAGCAGACTTAATCGGTTCCATCGCAGACAAGGCTGGGCTGAGCAGAGCGGATGCCGGCCGAGCGCTGGAAGCCTTTACCGATTCCGTCCAGGCTGCGCTGAAGAGCGGCGATCGGGTTTCGCTGGTTGGTTTCGGCTCGTTTTCCGTTGATAAACGCGACGCACGTACGGGCCGCAATCCCCGCACTGGCGAGGAGATTCAAATTGCTGCCAAGAATGTCGTCAAGTTCAAGCCGGGCGCCGGCTTGTCAAACTCCGTGAACTAATTCCGTTCTTAACCTTTCGGGATGATAGGCTAATGCCATCCCGCTAACAACTGAAAACACACGCGCAGCCTGCTGAACCTAAACCCGCAGGCTGCTTTTTTTGCCGCGGTCATTTCAACGTGCTGCGCTCTGACGGGCAATGCGGCAAGTCGATCCTGGATATCGCGAATTGACGGCCGCGGATGGTGGCAGATTCAAGCGAGCCCGCACTCCCGCAGATAAGCAAGACAGCCCGCGAGCTCGACTGAAAGGCCGCGCTCGCTGTCGGATGGTCGTCCATCAATCACAAGCCAGCCCCGGTAATCCCTCTTCCGCAGCGCCTTGCCAATCTCGGGGAAGGGCAGCCCGCCGCGCGCTGGCAGGCGCATGCTGCGATCTGCCAAATAGATCACGCTGATCCGCTCCAGGTGAGAGTCCAGACAGCCGAGCAGATCCGTTTCTTCCAGCGCCATGTCGCCAGCGCTCGCGGCGATCGAAATCTTGGGATGATGATCGACCGCGCGGCAAAACAACTCCGCCTGCTCCAACCGCGTCAGGAATGCCGTCTTCCCGCTGTTGAGCGGAAGCAGCGCCAGCTTGGTATCCATCGCATCGGCCAAATCAGAAAAGCCGCGCAGCAGCCAGATCAGCAATTCCTTCTGCAGGTCCATCGGCGAGGCGAAGGGCGTCAGATCCGGCATGTCGCTAGCCCCAATCTGCGGCGCGAAGGTCACATAATCCGCCTCAAGATCGAGCGCGCAAGCCAGCGCTTCCCGCAGCCTATTGTTTGCGGTTTGCCGCCGCGCTCTTTCAGCTGAAACCCAGCCATCGGCTTCGCCCATGTTCAGTCCGCTGGCGGCCAGGTAATGCGCCCGCAGCGCCTCGTCGATCGCGTCGATTCGCTCGTCCAGCTGGTCAGCCGCAAATTCGACGCCGGCGAAGCCCAGCTCGCGCGCCAGCGCCAATCGCGTATGTACGGTCTCCCCCGGCAGCAGCGCCTCGCGAATCGCAATCTTCGTCATGCTTCAGCTCGCAACCTTGGGCACGGCATTAAGCGTATCGGCGATCAAGGCATCGGTGCTCAAGCCCTCAGCCTGCCCTTCGAAATTGAGCAGGATCCGGTGACGCAGGGACGCCGGCGCCACCGCGGCGACATCGTCGTAAGAAACGTTGCTGCGCTCTTCCAGCAGCGCGTTGATCTTCGCGCCGATGATCAATGCTTGCGCCCCGCGCGGGCTGGCGCCATAACGAGCATACTGCTTGATCAAAGGCGCCGCGTCGTCGCCGTCCGGATGGGTGGCGACGATGATGCGCGCCACATATTCGCTGACATGGCTGGGAATCGGTGTGCTCAGCGCGAGCCGTCCCATGCCGATCACCTGCGCGCCATCAGCCACTTTGCCCGCTTGCGGCTGCTCAACGCCGGTGGTCCGCTCCAGGATGGTGACCAATTCGCCAACTTCCGGGAACGGGATGTTGACCTTGAACAGGAAGCGATCCAACTGCGCCTCGGGCAGAGGATAGGTGCCCTCCATCTCCAACGGGTTCTGCGTCGCCAATACGAAGAAGGGCGCGTCCAGATCATAGCGCCGCCCGGCAACTGTGACCGTCTTCTCTTGCATCGCTTCCAGCATCGCTGATTGCGTCTTGGGCGTCGCCCGATTGATCTCATCGGCAAGCACCAGATTGGCGAAGATGGGACCGGCCTGAAAGCGGAACTCGCGCCGGCCGTCTTCCGCCTCTTCCAGGATATCGGTGCCGACAATATCCGCCGGCATCAGATCCGGTGTGAATTGGATGCGGGAGAACTGGAGATCGAGCACGTCACCCAGCGTGCGAATCAGCATCGTTTTGCCCAATCCGGGCACACCTTCCAGCAAGGCATGGCCCCCCGCCAGCACGCAGATGACTACGCTGCGCACCACGTCGTTTTGCCCGACGATGACCTTGCCGACTTCCGCCTCAATATCGCGGGCGATCTGGCCGAATTGCTCCAAGCCGATGTCTGCTGGTAACGCTTCGCTCATCTAAAGCCGCCTTGTCGCGCTGATAGGATCGTGGTCGTCATTATAGCGGCAAATGAGTGATTACCGTGAGACGGGAATTGCTACCGCCGTTTGGGATTTCAGGGGTGACTCTGTGACCCGCCCGCCCATTCCACGCCCGCCAAACAGCAATCTGTACGGGCGAGAGAACCGTAGTGTCTACGCTCGGCTTGTCTCGGCCGCCGCGCCAGTACAAACGCGCCGCCGCCATTCGTACTATAATCAGCAGCATGCAAGCGACGAATCACGGTTCCA
Organism: Chloroflexota bacterium; assembly: GCA_026707665.1. Taxonomy (GTDB): domain Bacteria; phylum Chloroflexota; class Anaerolineae; order Aggregatilineales; family Phototrophicaceae; genus UBA6055. The sequence goes on along the minus strand of JAPOWK010000126.1, from coordinate 40,840 downwards.
AGCTCCTGGACGACGCCAGTCGCTCCAAGCTCTGGCGCGAGAATTACGCCATTCTGATGCCGGACGCGCCCAACAAAGACCAGAAGTCGCGCCTCGGCTTCTACATCGACTGGCTCTCTGATAGAGGCTCGACTTGGTATCAGCCGGATCTGGGCGCCTATCGCGATTACCTGTTGCATCAGCGCTCGCGCCGCGATAAAGGGGGAAACAGCTTGCCCGCGGTACTGTCGCCGCCAACGGTTCTGGCGCATCTGGCGACCATCCGCGGCCGCTACAACCAATTGACGCGCAGCAACGAAGTGCGCGATCTGCTTTACGAATTGGCGAATCCCGAAGATTCCGAAGCCGAGCAGCGGGCGCTGGTCGATGAATTCTTCATCCGCATGATGAACGAGCTGCATCCATCCACCGCGCCGGTCAAGATCATCGAAGCGCAAGACAGCGCCGATAGCGAGCACCTGCGCCTAAAGCCTTATCAGGTCAGCGCCCTGGTGCAGGCGCCCGGCATTTCCACCCTGCGCGGGCTGCGCGATACGGCGCTGATGACGCTTATGGTCTGCAGCGGCATCCGCGCGGCCGAGGCGGCGGCGCTGCATGTCGACGACCTGCGGCAGCACCTCGGCGGCGAGCTTTCGCTCCAAATACGCGAAGGGAAGGGCGGCAAGCAGCGGCTCATCCCTTACGGTCCGCTCAACTGGTGCCTGATGTATGTCGACGCCTGGCTGCGCGAGGCTCAAATCCAAGCCGGGCACGTCTTCCGCGGGATTCGGCGCGGCGGCAAATCGGTGCGCCCCAACGGCATCGGCGCCTGGACGGTCAACGATATCATGAATGCCTATCCCATCAGCGTCGATGGGGCGCTGCGCCTGGTCAAGCCGCACGACCTGCGCCGCACTTACGCCCGTAACGCCTACGACTTCGGCATGGATCTCGAGCGCATCCGTCAGAATCTGGGGCATACGAGCTTGGGTACAACGCAGACCTACATCGGCGCGCTTGACGGCCGCGACCGTCACCCGCCCAATATGTTCAGTCCCCCGCACGATTCGCAAAGCCTAGCGCTTTTGACCGGCGCGGCGATTGGCTAGGGCCGGGCGATAATGCGACGCTGGCCGGTGATACTGTTGATCTTGCTGAACTGTGCGGCAAGTCATGGGCTGGACACCTATTATCATGCCCATCGAAACGACATTCTTAGTGGGGTTTGGAAACCCGATGGCACACAATTCGCCACCTGGCATACAAACGGCTTTGACACAAGCGTGGAAATCTGGCGCGAGAGTGATGGCTTGCGCCTGATAGTGCTGAATCACGCCGGAGTGCCTGGCATAGACGCCTTTCCCAATGCTCTAATCTCCGAGGTGTACTGGTCGGATGACGAGGAGACCATTACGACCACGATCCACACGCACAACGGGGACAGTCATGTACGACAGCAGCTTTGGACGGCCGATAAGGGAGAGCTGCTTTACAGCTTTGTCGTCGCCGTAGCCAATACACATCTGCCACGGCTGGAAACGCATCGGCTTCTCAACGGCGGCGATCTGGCCGCGTACTGGACTGACCATCGCCTTGCTTACATGGATATCAGGTATGGCTCGGCGAGGCTGGGTCAGGAACTGGAGGCGGTTGAATTCGGCGATCTGACTGCGGAGCCGCGAGCGTACTGGAATGGAGACCTGACGCGAGCGCTTTTTGTCCTTCATGATTGGAAAGCGCGTTGCCCCGACTGCCCAGCGTTTTACCGGCTAATGGATACGGATCCGGCTTCGGATTCCTTCGGTGATACCCTATGGGAACTGCCGGTATCGCGAAGCGCGCGGGGCGACAGTTGGTACAGTGAAGATGATCTCTTTGCGCTGCATCGCGAAGGCAAGATCGAGGCTTGGGATCTAGACAGAAGCTCGCCTCGCTTCGGGCGGAAAATTATGCGGGTGGAGCGCGAATTTGAGTTTTTCCACACCTTGCTGTTTGATGATATCCGCCAGCGAATCATCATCGTCGAGCAGCATAATATGGCGCTGATTGAAGGCGCCCATCCCGACGCGGGCCCGCAATGTGTTGAGCGACGCTGCGAGTATCGTGTCGGCATGTGGGATATCGATATGATTTCGCCGCGCACAAATACGCGCGTACTGAGCCTTGTTCACACGTATCCTTATGACGGCTACGGCAGCCGCGTCGTTTTGAACGAATCTTCCAGCCAAATTCATGTTCATACGGTAGAAGAGGTTGACAAGGAAGGCCAATCGGTGTGGGAGCGCAATGTGTTCGCCTACGACCTAGAAAACGGCGACCCAGAGGAAGCGCGAGACATCGTGCAGGATCCCCGGTATCTGCCGACGGTGTACCTACAGCCACTCGTTGACCTCAGCCATTTAGAAGACAAAGCCACGCGATACCACCCTTTGGCGATTCATCCGGCGGGTAGCAAGCTGCTCGTCAGAAAGTATGTCGGCGAGGACAGAATAGACTCGAAAGTTTCGACCGTAGTGATCGACAGGCGCACGGGCGAGCAGTTGTTGCCGGTGACCTAAGATGCGTAGGCTGGCAAGGTGACACTGTCCTGGATTCGGTCTCAGCGGCTGCTGTCGCCTGGACATTACGCGCTCGCCGCCTCGTCCGCGGGAATCTCCAGTTCAATCGCCTGCTTGATCAACTCGCGAAACGATGGCTCCGGAAGCGCGCCCGGCTGCATGAAGATCAGCTTGCCCTGCTTGAAGACGGCAATCGTCGGGATGCTGCGGATCTGAAATGCCTGGCTCAGCCCGGGATTGGCATCGGTATCGACCTTGACCACGCGGATCTGCCCGGCATATTCACCCGCCAGTTTCTCCAGAATCGGACTCACCTGGCGGCAAGGACCACACCATTCGGCCCAGAAATCGACCAGCACCGGCAGCTCGTGCGAGGCCAGAATCGCCTCCTGCTCGAATGTCGCGTCGCTGATATCCAGCGGCTTGTCGAGGATGGCAAGCGCCGCTTTCTCATCTTCGATTGCCGCCTCGCGCGCCTCTGGTGGCAGATCGGCGGCGATGGCTTCGCTCAGTTGGCTGATGTAATCGGGCAGGTCGCTGGCCCAGGGGCGCGAACGCCGAAAGCGGACTTCACCGCGATACAGTCCAATGAGCAGCGCGCGCTTCTGATAATCGAAACGCTCGCTCAACTTGTGGTAGACGGTCGGATCCACCAGCCCGAAGACGATGCTGTCTTCTTCTTCGGCTGCCTTGTCAAAAGCCGTCTTGAAGTCGCTGCGCAGCTTGTCGTTTCCGTCGGAGATCAGAAGCAGCGCCGCTGAGCCGCCGATGTAAGATTTGAAGTTGCTGTCGGTGAGAGTGATGGGTGTCATGCTTCGTCTTTCGTCAGTGCCTCGGCGCACTGTTCCTGAACTTGCTCTTCCTTTTCCGCTTCCCGCTCAGCGGCGATCTCGGCGTCAATCTGCGCCAGAAACTCTTCGCTGAAATCAGCGGTGACCGTCGGATTGCCGTCATCGTCATACTGGGTGACGCGATAGGTGCCGGGCTTGGCTTTGCCCTGGGCAATTTCAAGTGCCTGCTTTGCACTTTTAATGAGTCTTTCACCAAACTCCGTCATGACAACTACTCCATATACTCCTGTGAAATCGCGTCGATGATCGTACGCAGTTGGTTGACTTCGCCGCGCGTCATGTTTGCTTTGTCGCTCTTGGAATAGATATCCAACAGAAACACTGGAAGCGCTACCCCACTAAAGAATGTGATGACGCGATGGCCGCCGCTCTTACCTCTCCCTTTCGCGCGAATACGCACCTTTCTGGCGCCTCCTGATCCGGGTATGATGACGCCGGCAGAGGGCTGTCGGGCAATGATTGCCTTAATCGCATCAAGTTCGTCCTCGTTGAGACGCAACCGCTGCGCCTGCCGAAGATATGATGGCATTTCGACAATCGAATGCAAATCAATTGTCTCCAATATAACTTACCGGCGGTCTAGAAGCAATTCATGATTATTGGACTCAGCCCGCCATCCGCTCGATGTACTCCAAGCTCTGATGTCGGAAATACGAGTTGTAGAGCGTGGCGTAATGCCCGCCCGCGGCCATCAGCGAATCATGACTGCCAGTCTCGATGATCTCGCCGAGCTCAAGCACGATGATGCGATCGGCGTGTTGGATCGTCGACAGCCGATGCGCGATTACAATTGACGTGCGGTCGCCCAGCAGCGTATCCAGCCCCTCTTGAATCAACGTCTCCGTCAACGGATCGACGCTGGCGGTCGCCTCATCCAGGATGAATATCGCCGGATCTTGCAGCAGCACGCGCGCAATCGCCACCAATTGCCGCTGACCCATCGAAAGGTTATTGCCGCGCTCGCCGACCTGCGTCTCCAGCCCTTCTTGCAGGCTCACCAGCCAATCGCCCCGACCGACCTGATTTGCGACGGCAATCACCTCGGCGTCGCTCGCTTCCGGCTTGCCGTAGCGGATATTGTCCATCACCGTGCCATCGAAGAGGAAAGGCGTTTGCGTCACCACGCCCAGCTGCATACGATAACTCGACAAATTGAAGTAGCGGATGTCGGTGCCGTCAATCAGCAGCTCGCCACCTTGATATTCATAAAAGCGGCTGATCAGCTTGGCGATGCTCGACTTGCCCGAGCCGGTATGCCCAACCAGCGCCAGTGTCTCGCCCGGCTGGATGCGCAGGCTGAAATCCTTCAACACCTGCTCGCCCTCGTTGTAGTGGAAGTCCATGTTGACGAATTCAATCTCGCCCTCCAATTGATCCACCGGGTCATCGGCTTTCTGCTTGACCAGGGCTTCCGCGTCGATTAAGGCGAAGACGCGCTCGCCAGCCGCCAGACCGAGTTGAAACTGGCTCCAAAATGACGAGATGCTTGTCAGCGGGAACCAGATCATGCCCATGCCCTGAATGAACAGGAACCACTCGCCAGCCGTCAAGACGCCTTGCTGCGCCATGTTGATACCGAACCAGACCACCGCCGCCACGCCCAGGCCGGCAATCGTCACCAAGATCGGGAAGATGCTGCCGAAGACGAAGCCATTGATCTTCTCCACCTCGTACGATTCATGATTGACGCTCTTGAACTCGTCGTAAATCATTTGCTCACGGCGAAAGGCTTTGGCCACGCCAATGCCGCTGATCGACTCCTGAATATGCGCGTTTACCGTCGCCAGCTGCCGGCGCGAATTGGTCACCGTTCGCCGCGCCACGGTCCGGAACTTCAGCGCCGTGTAGACGATGAAGGGGATGATCGCCATCAAAACCCAAGTCATATTCACATTGACGGTGAATAAGTAGATGATCAGCAGGACCACCAGAAGTAGGCGGCTCATCAAGTTGATGCTCAAGCGCACCGTCTCGGAAAATGCCTGCGTGTCGGAGAGCACGCGGCTGACCACCTTGCCGGTCGGGTATTGATCGTAAAAGGACATGTCGCGCTCGGTCACGGCGTTGAAGGCATCCTCGCGCAAATCCAATGTGACATCGCCGACCGCCTCCGCCGACAGCCACTGGCGGACCATGTTGGCGACCCAGCCGGCGCTCGCCGCGACACCCAGGATGATCGACGTCCCGATCGGGTCAAATGAATCGGGCGTGAATTGCAATTGATCCAGCACTTGCGAGACCACCACCGGCAGAATGAGATCCATCAACGAGCTGAGGAACACTACGCCGCCGACTACAAGCATCTTCCACAGATGCGGCTTGAAATAACCCAGAATGCGTTTGACCAGCGACCAATCGGAATAAATGCGATCGTATTCTTCGGCGTCCAAGCCGTCCATGATGAAGCCCATATTGACTCCTTACTTGTCTACAGTGTCAACTTTCGTTTTGGCGCAAGCGTCCCGGTCGTATAGCCGCGTTCAGCGGATACTCGCTATTATGGAACAAGGCTTTCCCCCTCCCTAATGCTTTGGGGAGGGGGCTAGGGGGAGGGGTAGACCTCCGCTTCGACCGCGCCATAACGCGCGAATATCCGCCGATAATGCGCCGAGCTGAGCAGCAATTCTTCGTGCGAGCCGTTCGCGATGGCTCGGCCGTTTTCCAAAACGATGATGCGATCCGCCCAGCGGATTTGAGAGAGACGATGCGTGATCAATATCGTCGTTCTTCCCTCCTGCGCCCTCCGCATTGCCTTCTGAATCTCGTCTTCGGTCGCGCTGTCGATTGCGCTCGTCGAGTCATCAAGAATGAGAATCCGCGGCTGCCGCAAGAAGGCGCGCGCCAAAGCCAGCCGCTGCCGCTGCCCGCCGGACAGGGTCACCCCGCGTTCGCCGATTTCGCTCTCGTAGCCATCGTTGAAGGACATGATGAAGTCGTGCGCCTGCGCCTCTTTCGCCGCGTTTTCGATCTCTTTCGGCGTGGCGTTCTGTACGCCAAAGGCGATATTGTCGGCAATGGAGCGTGAGAACAGGAAGATATCCTGCTCGATCTTGCCCATCTGCGAACGCAGGCGATCCAGATTCCAATCGCGCACGTCCACGCCATCAATCATTACGCGCCCCTCATCGACATCGTAGGTGCGGCTGACCAGTTGCGTCAGCGTGGATTTGCCCGAGCCGGTCTGCCCGACAATGGCGACCGTTTGCCCCGGCTCGACGGTGAAGGAAACATCCTCCAACACCGTGCTGCCGTGGAATTTGAAGGTCACATGATCGAACTCGATCGCGCCGACCACCGGGGCGCCGTGCCCTCCCAGGTTCTCATCGATATCCGAACGCTGCTCTATGAGCTCAAGAATGCGGCGCGCGCCAGCGATGCCCAGTTGAATCATGCTGATCGAAAACAGCGAGATGAAAACCGGGAACGAGATCACCTGCATCAAACCGGCGACAGCGACGATATCGCCAATGCTGAGGATGCCGCGGCTGTACATATTCAGGCAGTGCAGGAAAAAGAATCCGAAGGCGATGCCGAACATTAGCAAGGGCAGATAAGCCGCTTCAATCTTGCCTTGCTGCACGAAGAAGTCGCGGAATTTCCAGGCGTTGCGTTTGAACTTCTTGCGCTCTTCAATCTCCTGCGCCGCCACTTTCACGATCTCGATTCCGCTGATCGTCTCCTCCAAACGGGCGCTCAGCGTGCCATATTGCATGCGCTGCTGCATCATCACCGGTTCCAGCCGGCGCATGTATCGGCGCACGACGACGACATAGCCGATGACAAATATGACGGGAACCAGCAGCAATTCCAAATTTATGGCGGCGATATAAATCATCGGCACCGCGAAACCCAGAAACATATCAAAGATGAACATGATGCCCGGGTGAATCACAAAGTTGAGCTGCCGGACGTCGTCGGTGGCTCTCGCCATGATATCGCCCACCCGCTGCTGGTCATGGAAAGTCTGGCTTTTGCCCAGCAGGCTGGCGTAGAGCTCATGCCGCGAATCGCGCTCGACCCGCGTCGACAAGATCACCATCACCATCGAGCCCAGCAGCGAGAACAGACCGTCCGCTACTGACAGGATCAGGACGGCGAGACTCACCGCGATCACCGCCTGCGCGTCCCCGCCATTGATGATGATCTCCGCGCCGCGGCCAAACATCACGCGCGCCCCTGAAAAGGAGACGTAAGTCAAGGCGAAGGCGCACAAGCCGACGAACAAATAGAGCTTGTGTTCCAAGCAATGCGAGATGATCCAGCGCACTGGTCCGCTGCGGTTGTAATCTCGCAAGCCTTCAACTGAAAACTCGCTCTTCTTTTTCAATGGTCTCTCCTGTAATCGATCTTACATGGAACATTAGTTCAAAGGGAGAGGAATGTACATGACTTGCCCGTGAAACGCAAGGGTGGTGTCGCGCTTTCTGACGGAATATGTCTGCCTTGTCCCGTCGTGGCGCTAAAGCAACAGGGCCGTTGCCTCCCCCAATATGCGATGAGCGGCTGAACTGTCTCGCTTGTTCGCAGCTACAATTCTTACGAAAGACTACAGAACAATACGTAATTTGCCTGGTCTAGCTCCCTTTCTATAGCTCGTTGGTAGGGCGCATCAGAGACGAAAATGTCTGGGAAATCCCGGCAAAAAGTCTGCCTTTGTGCAATGCGCATGAAAAACTCTTTACATTCCCTGTATATATTGTATAGACTAAGGGTGATAGTGAAAGGGGGAATTGGCATGGCATCCTTTGGTCCTGCTCTAACCGAAATGTGCATCGTCATGATGCTCGTCATTACGATGGCCGGTATATTCTTTGTCACTGTCAGGTCTTTCACGCCTGGACGCTTCAGGCCGCCTGGGGAAGACAAGAACGATTTCCGCATCCAGACTTAGCGGCGCTCCCGCTGTTGCGCCAATTCGAGCTTGATATCGGAACCGCGGACGGGCTTCGGCTCGTCCCTTTGCTTTACGCAGAAAACAGCGCATATCAAATTCGCGCGGGACCGATTATTATGCGCGCGAGAAACAAATCGCACAGGAAAAACCATGGAAGCCTTGCTCGCTGCTGTGCGTGACGCGGCGAAACTCTGCCGCCTCGTGCAAGAGCGCTACCTCAGCGCCGAAACCAAAACCGCCGGCGATCACTCCGAACCGGTCACCATCGCCGATTACGGCTCGCAGGCCATCATCTGCCGCGCTCTGCAACAGCGCTACCCGGACGATGCCGTCGTCGCCGAAGAATCGAGCGAGCAATTCTCTCAACTGGTCTCGGCGGAGCAGCGCGCCCAAATCCTCGCGCTCTTGACGCAGGTCTTGCGCCAGCACGTCAAAGCAGCTGATCTGCTGGCTTGGCTCGATTTCGGCGCCGACCGCGCAGCCGCCCGCACCTGGGTGATCGACCCCATCGACGGCACCAAAGGCTTCCTCGCCCGGCGACACTATGCCATCGCCTGCGGTCTGCTACTGGAAGGGCAGGTGGCCGAAGGCATCGTGGCCGCGCCCGGCTATGACGACGGTGAAGGCGCCCTGTTCTACACGCATGGCGGCTCAACGTTCAGAGCGCCACTAGCCGCCGGCGACGGTACGCGCGTGACTGTCTCGTCGCGCTCCAAGCCCGAAGAATTCATCGCCGCGCAAAGCTTCGAGCGCGCCCACGCCAGCAAATCGCGCATGGCTCGCGCCCGTGAACTTGCCGGGCTGCGTGATGCTCGCCTCCTTGAATTGGACAGCATGGAGAAATACGCCCTGGTCGCTTGCGGCGATGCCGATCTGTATATGCGCCTGCCGCGCGAAGGCAGCCGCTATGCTCATAAGATTTGGGATCATGTCGCCGGCGTCGCTCTGGTGCAAGCGGCCGGCGGGACGGCTACCGACCTCGACGGAAGCCCCCTCGATTTCTCCCAGGGCGACACCCTGCCTAACGCCGGCATGATCGTCAGCAACGGCGCGCATCACGAGCGTGTGGTTGAAGCGGTCCAGCGCGTGATGGCGGAGTAGCCTCGCTCGCATTCGTATGAAATGCGTAAGTTGTCGCTCGCCAGTCTCGCACGACAATGCAGATTAAGCCTCTAGCTGCGTATTCGGAGAACTACATGCGTAGGCTTATCTCGGTTGTTTCCGCCGTTCTGTTGCTCTCGATTGGTGGCTTATCGTTCGCGCAGGATCGAGGGATTGCGACAGCGATCGATTGGAGTCCTGACGGCGATACCATTGCGGTAGTCAGCAGCACCGGGCTGTGGCTGTTTGATACGGATTTCAATGAAGTGGGCTTTGTTGACATAGGACTCACTGAATGGTGGCACTGGCCCGCTTCTCTGGAATGGAATGCCGCTGGAAATCTGCTTGCTGTCGGGTATCCAAGGGACCGCTACCCTGGAATCAGTGAAATCCAAATAATTGATGTTGATAAACTTGAGGTCATCACCGAGATCAGCCTCGGGTATTTGGACGAGTGGCTTTGGACGGAAGTTGCTTGGCATCCCTCGGATAACCATATTGCTGCCGGAGGATACTGGGGCAAGTCGATTGTATTGGATGCGCTTTCGGGGATGCCTGTGTTTCAGTTTGAGCCAAGCGATTGGCCTGAAGAGGCACCGCCGAATACCACTATAGCCGTATGCTGGTTTACGGAGAGCGTGATCGCTTTTATGCACAAGAAGGAAACTTTTGTTGTTGATGTTGAACTAAAGAAGACGCTGTATTCATTCGAAACATACCTGTGGCTGCCCCCGGATTGCCATAAAGACTACAAGATTCTAAATCACCGAGGATATCTGGTTGATGCCAAAACTGGCGCCTATGTAGATGCGTTTGAAGATATTGCAATCGATCCTGCGGACATTGTGATTCCTTTGGAAAGAGACGATTGGGAGCCTACCCAATATTTTGAATTTTCACCGGATCGTAGCAGGATTCTTCGAGCTGCGCAGGGTTGTCGGCTTCGTCTATATGACGGTCACAACGGTAACCTATTGGCGAAGTTTCCGGGAGGAATCTTTCTCGTGGAAGATTTTGGCGCGACTATATTCCGAGATTCGCTCGCGTGGCGCGCTGACGGCAGCCAGTTCGCCGCTGTTGGGCAATTCGGCGGCATTCGCGTCTGGGATGCTGAGACGTACAAACTGCTTCGACGCTACGATGGATTTGAGGTCAGCTTTCCGGCATTATCTGAATCGTTGCTGGGCGAGCTAAATGAGCAAGAGTTGAAGTTGATCGATTCACTGAAAAATCGGTGCATCAAGGCGTTGAACTCGGAGCTGCCTGAGGGTTAAAGTTTTCCCGGTGTAACCTGTGAGCTGCACCGCAAGCGCGAGGATCCAAGCCTCGCCGCCGCGCCGCGATCAGCCCGGCGTACACCTCGATCAACTCATCCATGATCGCCTCCCAGGATTGCCCCTCGGCGTAAGCGCGCAGCTGCTGCCCCAGCCAGTACGTGATGGCCGAGTAGCCGCGCCAGTCGTACGGAAGGCGTAGGTTGTCGCTAGGCTATTCTCCAGCACAATCGAGACAAAGCCTTTGACGTATTCGGGGAGATGAACAAAGTGTGCGGGCTACGACTCTGGTTCGCCGCGGCCCTGTTGCTGTTGCTGTCCAACATTGGTTCCGCCCAGGAACGAGGCTGGGCGACATCAATCGCCTGGAGCCCGGATGGTGAAACGATTGCGGTTGGCAGCAATACCGGGTTGTGGTTCTTTGATACGGAATTCACTGAATCGGGGTATGTAGCGACTCGAGAAATGGCTGGTTATCCGCCGACAACCATAGACTGGAACGCTAAAGGTGACTTGGTTGCTATCAGTTATTCTCATTTCACTGACATTCCCATGCTCATTATTGACGCCAACTTACAAGAAATCAAAACAGTGATACGGGACCAATGGGTAACGAGCACAGTTCGCTGGCATCTTACTGATGATCTTGTAATGGCCGGAACACTTTACGGCACAGTACACATCTGGGATGCCTTGACGAGCGCAGAGCTTTTCTCTTTTAAGGAAACTCTATCGGAGAGATATGCCGTCCTCAACTACATCTCAGCTGTCTGCTGGCTCTCGGAAAGTACTGTTGCCGTTATGGGATCTGAAGAAACCTATATCGTGAATGTGGTAGAAAACAGAATGCTAGAATCAGCGATTATAGGCTCACTTAAGTTGGCGGATTGCAGTATCGATGGCGACATACTTGAGATAAGTGTCTCTGGAGGCGTATATCACCTACGCGTCGAGACATCCGAAGAGATTCCAGCATTGTATAGCGCATCGGGCAAAGGAGCGAACCTGGGCGTGAGTGCAGCCTGGTCACCTGATGGCAGTCGAGTCGTATTGAACGGGCTTGGGTGTAACGTATATGTGTATGCATTTGACGGTCATAGTTGGGAGCTAATGAAGCAATTACGGGGGAGTTATTCGCGTGAGGATACCTCACCCCGTTATCGAGATTCTATTGCATGGCACCCTGACGGCAGTCGATTTGCGGTCGTTGGACAATTCGATATTCGTATGTGGGATGCCGAGACATACGAACTATTGCATAAGTTTGACGGCTTTGAAGTTGGGTACCACGAAACGCTGAAGTCTTCTATTGGATTGAGCGAAGAGGAGCGCAGACGACTTATGGATTCCAAAGATGTAACGTGCCCGCAGTAAAGATGGTGACAATTCAATTGCACAGGCTGATGTTAGAAAAAACGGATTGTTCACACCGCCACCCGCTGCCGACGCCGCGACGCGATTAGCCCGGCATAAACCTCGATCAGCTCATCCATGATCGCGTCCCAGGATTGCCCCTCGGCGTAAGCGCGCGCTTGCTGCCCCATCCAGCGCCTGTTCTCCTGATTGCTCGCGATCTTGCGCACGCCCTCCAGAAGCGCCTTCCGGTCGCCGCTCGCGAAGCTGTAGCCGTTCACGCCCTCTTGGACCATATCGGCGACGCCGCCCACCCGCGCCGCCACAACCGGCAAACCAGCCGCCATCGCTTCAATCACGACCAGCCCAAAGGTCTCCAGCCGCGAGGGGAAGACGAAGATATCGGCGCTGGCATAAGCCTGTGACAGCCGCTCGCCGCGCAGATAGCCCATGAATTTGACCGGCAGATCGGCGTAGTAGCGCTGCAGATGGGCGCGCGCCGGACCATCGCCGACCAGCGCCAGCCGCGTATTCGGCAGCGCTTCCAGCGTGGGCCGAATATGCTCAATCTGCTTCTCGTCCGATAGCCGGCCGACATAGAGCAGCAGCGTCGAATCCGAATTGCCCTCGGTCATCGCCTCGCGCATGGCCGCCGAGCGAAAGCGGGGATGGAAGGCCTCGGCATCGACGCCGCGCCGCCACAAGCCGACATTGGCGATGCCCAGGCGCCGCATCCGCCGCTGCACCAGCTTCGACGGCGCCAGGCTGTAATCCGCCCAGTTGAAGACGCTCTTGGTTAACTCGTCGATCAGCGGTCGCGTGAAGCCCAAATCGACGGCGCCGAGGCGGAATTGTGGCGCCAGCCGCGCATAATCCAAATGGAAGGAGCTGACTGTCGGCGCCCCCATCCACTTCAGCATCATCATCGTCGGGATGCCCGTCATCACCGGATGAAAAAGATGTGCGACATCCGGCTGGAAGGCGGCCAGATCGCGATAAAGCGACAGGGTGGCGAAGCCGAGGCGCGCCTCGGGATACAGCGGGAATGACAGGCTCGGCAGGCTATGGACCGGCACATCGTTGTAGCTGGCGCCTTCGCCGTAGCGCGGGGCAATCACCAGCGCCTCAATCCCGCGCTGCGACAAGTGATCCAGCAGCAGGCAAGCAACCTTAACAATGCCGTCCACCTTGGGCAGGAAGGTCTCGCTGATGATCGCGACCCGCATTTTGCGCTCCCAGAAAGTAAATCAACCCATTTTTAACATATTTGCCGCTCGCCAGCACATCGCCCGATGATGCAGGATCAGTTGGCGGCGCTGTTCCGAGCGCCCAGGCGCTGAGCGCGCTTGGGGCGGAATCTCCGCGTGTTATAATGGCGGCAGGCAAATTGACGCCGAGGGACGAAAATGGCGATCGAACGCATTGACAGCTTTCCCCGTCCGCACAAGTTTACTGTTGAGGAGTATTTCGCTTTTGAGGAAAGAAGCGAGTTCAAACACGAATACATAGATGGCGTGATTTACGACTGGGGCGATGTTGATCCGAACGCGCCCGTTCACCCCGATTATGTGCCCGGCTATCCCATGCCGCATCTCTTCACCCTTGAAGAGTATCTCGCGTTTGAAGCGGAGAGCGAGTTCAAGCATGAATTCATTGATGGAGTCATTTATGATATGACGGGTGGAACCAGTAATCACAGTGAAATCAAAGTTAATCTAACATACGCGCTAGGCAGCCGCCTTCGTGAATCCGGCTGCTGGATGCGCGACAGCGATATGCTTGTGCGAATAAGCGAGACGCGCCGTGTCTATCCTGATTTGAGCGTGGTCTGCGGCGAGGCGTTGCTCGAGGAAGATGATACGCTGCTGCTCAATCCAGTCGCGGTATTCGAAGTGCTGTCCCCAACAACGATTGGCTACGACAGGCTCACCAAGCTTGATTATTATCGTGGCATGCCCAGCATTGAAGCCTATGTCATAATCGATCAGTTTACTTGCCAGGTGGAGTTGTACACCAGAAGCGAGAGCGGCTGGCACTGGCAATCCTACAGCTCGATCGACGATGTCATCCCACTCGACACGATCGGCTGCCAGCTGCCGCTGTCCGAGATTTACCGCGGCATCGTTTTCTCCGAAGACTAATCGCCAAATCTGGCAGCAAGGCTTAGATGGCCGCCGAAGCGAAACCGCAAAACCTGATTGAGGTTGACGACCGCTCGCCGATGGATGTGCTTCCCTATTGGGCGCGCGCCACCAACCCGATCGTGCGGCGTCATCTGGGCTTGTACTGGCGCACGCTGCCGCCTGAGTTTGAACCAATCTTTTATGTCTGCGGCTTTTGGACGCTGGCGCTGCTCGCCGGCATCATCTTCCCTTTCGTCACCGATCTCGCCACCACCGTCATCGTCGTCTCGGTGCTGGTGGTCCCAGTCGGCATGATCTTTTACTTACGCGCGCTCTGCTCCATCGCCGCCAACTCAGCGGCCGCCATGGCTGACGAAATCCGCAACAATACCATGCAGCTGCTGATGTCGACGCCCATGTCGCTGGAGCAGATCTTTCTGGGCAAAGTGGCTTCCGCCATCTGGCGCAAGATGGACGATCTCATCCTGATCGTGCAAGGCGCGGCCATCTTTGGTCCGCCCCTGATCATCATGCACTACGCCGGCTTGTTCCCACTGCGCGAATCCGGTCCCGTCACCTATATCCTGATCATCATCATGTCCTTCACCGCGCTCATTCGCCTGGTGCTGGAGCCGCTGATGTTTGGCATGGTCGGCGTCGGCATCGGCGCTTTCGTGCCATTCCGCGCCATAGCCATGACCTCGTCGGTCGCTTGGGTGGTTTTTTACTTTCTGCTGATCAACATGCTGCAGCAGTTGAATTTGCAGTATTTGACGGCGGCGCTGGATGGCGCGCGCGACGCCACCGAGCTTGCGATTCAGGCGGCGAATATGCGGCTCGCGGCTGCTTTGGGCATCACCATTGGGATTGAGTTGCTGCTGCCGGTGCTGCTGCCCTACGCCCTGATTCGGCTGGTCAGCGGCTTGCTGGCGCGTCAGTTAAGGGAGAGTTAGGGCTCTATCTTGAGTTCGTAGGCGCCGATGTCGCAGGCTTTGCCCTGCGGTCGCGCAGCGCCCCGTTGGTCAGCCACAGGGCAGAAAAAGGGGTCCGCGGCGTCGAGCGCCGGGCTGCCAGTGCGCAAGGCGAAGTAAGCCGGCGAGCCCGACAATGGCCCGAGCAAAGGATCGCCGCTGATCATCGGATCGCAGCTGCCATCGGCAATAAGATTGTCACGGTTGACGGATAAATCTTCTGCGGTGAAACAGTCTTCGCCGCTATTGTCGGCGATGATGCTGCTGAGCACTCTAAATGTGCCTTCTGCGTTGTATACGCCCCCGCCCAGGTTTTTGGATGTGTTTTGCGCGATGGTCATATGAGTGAGGTTAGCCTCCCCACCGTGATTATAGAGGCCGCCGCCGTTGAACTCGGTGCTATTTCCCGTAAGGGTCGCGTTTCTAGCCTCGAGCTTACCGCCTTCAATGTATATCGCACCGCCATGCCCGATGCTTCGATTATCGCGGAATCCGCCGCCTTCAAACACAGCATTGCCCTCAGTAATGGCGACTGCGCCGCCGAAATACAGTGCGCTATTGTCCTCGAAGGTGGTGTCGAAGTGGGTGGCGCTGCCCGCTGATATATTGATCCCACCACCGTATGCAGCCGTGTTGCCGATGAATTTGCTGCCCCTGATAATCAGTCGGCTGCCAATGTCGATACCGCCACCGTATTCGGCCTGATTCTCGTTGAAGTTGCTGTGGCGAATTTCGATGTGGCCGCCATTGCCTTGGATGCCACCACCTCTTCGCTTCGCATAGTTTCTGCTCAGTCGACTGTTAACGATCTCTACCGTGCTTTTCCTTATGGAAATGCCGCCGCCAAAGGTCGCGCTGTTGTCTCGCAGCTCGCTTTTGGCAAGGCTAAGCGAGCCGCCGCTGACATAAATGCCGCCGCCGTGGCGACTATTGTGGTTGCCGTAGATGTGGCTGCCGCTTATGCTGACATCGCTGTCCTCGCTGCGGATGCCCGCGCCACTCTGCCATCGATTGATGACGTTGGTCCTGACGGTAACGCCGTCGAGCGACACCGTGGAGTAGCGCGCGAGCAGGCCGCCGCCCGATCTCGCTCGGCTGCCCGTGATCTGCGAATCCGCCATTTCAAGATCGGACCACTTCAAGATGATGGCGCCGCCGTGCTCGGCCGCTCTGTTGTTGATAAACGCGCTTTCAACAATTTTTATCGAACTCTTTTCGCCTGAAATGGCGCCGCCATATGTGGCAGAGTTGTCGCTTATTGTGCTGCTCTGAAGGACAAGCTCGGCGCTATCAGTCAGCTTGATGTCGCCGCCCTCATGTGCCTTGCCCCGCGTGATGTTTAAGTGCTTGATATGGAGCGCGCCGCCCTTTACGTCAAAGATCTGATGTTCTGCGCCTCCATCGATCGTAAACCCATTTCCCTCAACCGTAATTTTTGATGTGATTTGAGGAAGCAGCCGAGTGAGCACCATATTGCCGTTTAATTGAAACGTAACGTCACCATTCCCGGCCGAGCAGCCGCCAATCGCGTTACCCGTATTAGAAGCTCTAATATGATCAGCCAGCGTACAAACTTCACTGCGATTGAGCAGACCACCATATGGTGCCGCGACACCGGTGGCGCCTATAACGAATAGTATGAAAAGAGCGATGTAGTGGTGTCTCTTGGATTTGTGCTCGCTCTTCAGTTTCGCTGTCACGTTCCTGCCTCTTCCAGATTGCGCTAGTTCTCAAGTCAACGAGGTCTATTCACAATCTAGCGAGGCAATGAACGCATTTCAAGCAAGAAGACGAAATCGTAGATATAGCGTTAGAGTCAGCGTAGGTTTGGTACGTGACATGGGGCGAGCGCCGTGTCCAAGGTCCACCGCTCACCCCAGCCAAACGGGATTCGTCCACGCCCGACCGCCCGTCTCATCCCGCACCGTCACTCGCAGCCAGCGCGATTCCTCCTCGCTCAAGTCAAACTCCGCGCCCCGCAGCCCGGCGCCGCTGACACGCCGCGCGCCCGCGCCCTCGCCGGTGACCAAGATCTGCCGCGCTGGCGAGCACTCGACTATAAGCATGTCGCGCCCTCTAAACTCTACATTGTGGATCTGCGCGCCCGTGCTCGAATAATAATGCCCCTCTTTGAGCGCCCGCAGCAGTGCCTCAGGCGCCAACGACTCCGCCTTAACGTAGACCCAGCCGCGCATGAAATCGCTCGTTCCCGCGGCCGCATGCACGTCATCGACAGCGATCGCGCCAACGCGATGCCCCCGATGCAGCAGCATATCAATGAAGTGCCAGCTATAACCGCGGTCGGTCTCCGCGTCACAGCCGCCGTTATAACACTCGACCGCGTGTGCCGCGTCAAGCGTTTCAAAGTCGGCCACGGTAAAGGCATACCAGTTGGGATGCGTCGCCGCCACGAAGGCGCCCGCTGCCATAGCCCGCCGGGCGACGCTCGCGCCGGTATCGCCCTCGCGCTGCGTCTCAAAATCCAGGGGCAATCCGACCGCCAGAAGATGCCAGGCTGAGCCGGACTCGATCTGCCCCGGATGCAGCTCGGCGCCGAGCAGCGTGGTGAACTCGTCGCTGCGGAACTCGCGCGTATCGCTGATATCAAAGCCGTGGTCTTCGGTGCAGTGGTCGGTCAGCGCGACGAAGTCGTAGCCGTTCTGGCGGTATTGGCGGATGTACTCGGCCGGCGACCACTGGCCGTCGGAGTTGGTGGAATGCCCGTGCAGGTTGCCGCGGTAGAAGCGGCCCGGCTGGGCGAAGGGTAGGGTGGATGGGGTCAAGGTGGTTTAGCCTTTCTGCTGCATACTAGGTTTGCACCAATTATTGTACTGAAATCGGCTGTTAGCGGCTTGCTGGCGCCAGTTGCGGGCGAGTTGATTTGCTCCCTTGCGAAGCGCTTCCGGCTAGCTGTAGCCACCGTCACGCCAGCCATATCGGATTCGTCCAGGCGCGCCCTCCCGCCTCATCCCGCACCGTCACCCGCAGCCAGCGCGATTCCACATCGCTTAAATCGAACTCGGCTTCGGTCAGCCAGGCGCCACTGATCCGCAACGCGCCCGCGCTCTCGCCGGTGACATAGATGTATGACGCCGGCGAGCACTCGACTATCAGCTTCTCGCGCCCTAAAAACTCGACATTGTGGAGCTGCGCGCCCGTGCTCGAATAATAATGCCCCGCCTTGAGCGCCCCTAGCAACGACTCGGGCGTCAGCGCGTCGGATTTGACGTAGACCCAGCCGCGCATGAAATCATTCACGCGTGGGCGCGCATGAGTGTCATCGGTCGCGATTGCGCCAACGCGATGCCCCCGATGCAGCAGCATGTCGATGTAATGCCAACTGAGGCCGCGGTCGCTGTCGTAATCGGAAACGCCATTGTAGCACTCGACCGCGTGCACCGCGTCCAGCGTCTCGATGTCGGCCACCGTCAGCGCGAACCAGTTGGGATGAGGCACAGCCACGAATGCGCCCGCTTCCATCGCGCGTCGGGCGACGCTCGCGCCGGTATCGCCCTCGCGATGCGTCTCGAAATCCAGAGGCAATCCGACCGCCAGCAGATGCCAGGCTGAGCCGGACTCGATCTGCCCCGGATGCAGCTCGGCGCCGAGCAGCGTGGTGAAATCGTCGTCGCGATATTCACGCGTATCGCTGATATCATAGCCGTGGTCTTCGGTGCAGTGGTCGGTCAGCGCGACGAAGTCGTAACCGTTCTGGCGATACTTCCGGACGTATTCGGCCGGGCTCCAGGCGCCGTCGGAGTTGGTGGAATGTCCGTGCAGGTTGCCGCGGTAGAAGCGGCCCGGCTGGGCGAAGGGGAGGGTGGAGGGAGTCAAGGTGCTAGTCCTTTTATCTGTGTGCGATTCAAGCGTCAAAAACGTATTCTATCGCGCCGATGTCGCCGGCAAAGCTCTTATATGGTCTGTATGTACCAATTTGGTCGTATTTGGTGCAAAAGTGGCGATGGGCTGCGTTAATCACAGGGCTGTCCGGCAAGGGGGGATAATAAGCTGGCGAGCCGTCTTCCGGTTCGACCAGTTCGCCAAGCATGGGATCGCCACTGAGCGACCGGTCGCAAGAGCCGTCCCCGATTAGATTGCCGACGCTGTAATCGAGGCAACCGACATAATCGCCGCCCTGGTTGCCCGCAATGATGCTGTTGCGCAGTCCGATTCCGTCCTTATATCCCTCATCAAGTGCGTATACGCCGCCGCCAATCTCGGCCGAGTTGTTGACCATTGTGACATGCGTGAGCCTCACATCGCCTCCATCGGCCAACAGGCCGGCCCCTTTCTCCGCTCTATTGCCCGCGATGGTACAGTTGCTCAATGAAAGATAGCCATTACCAGAGCGTATTGCGCCTCCTGCTAATTCACCCGAATTGCCCATTAACGTGCAATTCTCGAGCGTCAACTCCCCCATTCTATTGAGTATGGCGCCACCACCACTGGCTCTGTTGCCCAGAAGCGAGCAGCGGTTGAGGCGCATGTCGCCCTTGTCATTGAATAACGCGCCTCCGAACCATTCGGTTGCCACATTATTTGCAAGGACGCAGTCACTTAAATTCACATTTCCCTCATTGGTTATCGCGACGCCCGCGCCCGCGCCAGTGTTGTTAACAAATGAGCAGTGGGTCGCGGTCAAGTCTCCGATATTGAATATCACGTTTCGCGAGACAGAATTGCTTTCGAAAAAGCACCTGGAGATATTCATGCTTGCAAAGTTGTCAATTCTGCAACCTAAGGCATCTGCGGAATTTCCCAAAAACGTACAGTTTGAGAGGCTCATTTCTCCGGCATGCCTTTCCCGGGTCAACGGTCTGCCATGGTGATTGAATATGCTTACCGAGCCGCGTGATCCATCTGAACGGCAGTCAAATACGCAGTCAGCAACTTTCACGATGCCCATACTATCAATCACCGTGATTTGTTCGTGATTTCTATTAATGAATTGCGTACCAGATATGCTAACGTGTCTATCGCCCACGACCACTAATGTCTTTGATACGCCGTTTCCGTCAATTGTATGCCCGTTGCCCTGAATGGTCAGGTCAGCTTCAATTGTCGGAAGCGCCTCCGTCAGCCTTATGTCGGCGCGCAACTCAATGGCTATCGGAGATGCGCCACCATTGGCGGAATCGATCACTTGCGCCAATTCATCTGCAGACGCAACCGCGACCAGCGCATTACCGTCCATTCCCGATTCTCACGCTATTTCACTTGGACGACGTGCAGTATATCACGATTGGCTTGCCAATCGCATTTCTCTGTGCTCTCTGTGCCTCTGTGGCGAAAAACCTACCCCTTCACCGCGCCCAGCGTCAGACCGCGAATGAAGTAGCGCTGGAAGAAGACAAATATAAACAGCGTCGGCAGCGACCCGATCAAACTCGCCGCCGCCTGACCGCCCCAATCGACCGTGTACTGCCCGGTCAAGTTCAAAATCCCGACCATCACCGTGCGGCTCTCGGCGCGTTGCGTCAGGATGAAGGGCCAGAGGAAGTCGTTCCAGATCCAGGTGAATTGCAGCGTCGCCAGCACCGCCAGCGCCGGCAGCGTCAGCGGCAGCATGATGCGGAAGAAGATGCTGTATTCGTTGGCGCCATCGATCAGCGCCGCTTCGCGCAAGGCGTTGGGCACCACCTGGAAAAAGTTGCGCATCACCAGCGTGCATATCGGGATGCCGAAGGCGGTGTGGATAATGATGACCGCCCAGAGCGTGTCATATAACCCGATGTCATTCATCAGTCGGAAGACGGGAATCAGCGCGATCTGCGGCGGCAGGAACATGCCAGCCACGATCAAGATGAACAGCATGCCGTCGCCCTTGAAGTTGTATTTGCCCAGCCCGTAGCCGGCCAGCGTGCCCAGCGCAATCGAGAATAGCGAGGCCGGAATCGTCAGCAACAGCGAATTCTGCAGGTACAAGCCCAGGTTGCCATCGTCCGGGTTCATCACGCGCTCGAAGTTCTCAGCGGCGAAACGCGTCGGAACGGTCCAGTAACCGCCCGCCGATACCTCGGCCTGCGACTTGAAAGCGGTGACGATCGCGCCATAAACCGGCACCATGAACAGAATCAGCATGATTGTCAGCACGAAGTAGAGCAGCGCCGTCCCCAGCCACCGTGACAAATTGACCCACGCAATTAGCTCCCCTTCCCTAGCTCGCTGGGGAAGGGGCCGGGGGATGGGGTGGATGGGGGGCTCACCCTTAGTCATACAATTCCTCAGCCGCGGCCGTCTGCCGGAAGTAGAGCACAATAATCACCAGCGTCATCAAGAAGAGAATCACCGCGGCCGAGCTGCCGTAGCCCATCTTGAACTTGCGAAAGCTCTCGCTGTACATAAACACCGCGAGCGTATCCGACTTGTTGAAAGGACCGCCCATCGTCATCACCCAGATGATTTCGAAGCTTTTCAGCGCGCTGATGGCGGTCAATGCCAGCACCACCACGGTCGCCGGACGCAGCATGGGGATAATGACTTTAGTCAGTGTCTGCCAGTAATTGGCGCCATCCACTTTGGCCGCTTCCACCAGCGGCGTCGGCACCGAGGTCAAGCCGGCAAGGAAGATGACCATGTTCAAGCCGGTCTGCTGCCATGCCCAGGCGACGAAGACGGCGAAGAGCGCGGTATTGGGGTTCGCCAGCCAGGCGGTCGCAACATGATCCAGCCCGATAGAGCGTAGGAAGAGGTTGACGATGCCCAGCTTGGGGCTGTAAAGCCAGACCCAGATGATGCCGATGATGATGGGCGACAGGCAAATCGGCAGATAAAATAGCGACTTATAAATTGTGTTGATTGTCCGTTTGCCCTGCAGCGCCAGCGCCAGCGCCAAGCCGAGCAGTGTCGGCGCCGTCATCGCCAGCGCCAGCCAAATCGCCGTGTTCTTGATCGCGTTGCTGAAGAGGCGGTCGGTGAAGATCTTCTCGAAATTTGCCAGGCCGACGAAGTTGAAGTCAGCGCCGTATCCGACCCAGTCGGTAAAAGAATAATAGAGTGAGTTCAGCGTCGGTAGGATGACGAAGGTGCAATAGACCAGAAGGGGCAGGGCGAGGAAGCTGGCGGGGAAAATCCAGGGATGGCGGCGTAACATGTCTCGTATCCGCGTCCCCTGTCTCCTTAGCCAGGAATTGTCTGGGCGACAGTACCGCTGTGTCGGCGGTCGGTGTCTACGCGACCTACCCGTGGCAGTGTGTCGCCCGAAAGAATTCGCCGTGTGCCAGTGGGCGATTCACAGAATCGCCCCTACACCGTTCCAAATAGGACAAGTTTCGCAGGGGCGGGAGGGCGAGACAAGTCTCGCCCCTACAGATACCGCTCTATGTGAATCGGGAGTAGATCAACTACTCCATACCGGCGAACTCGGCGGCGGCATCAGCCTGAACACGCTCAAGCATCGCTTCATAATCGCCCGGATTCGCCATGAACTCCGAGAAGGAATTCAAACCGACTTCCGCCACCGGTGGCGGCGTCGCCAGATCATAGTTGAAGGCGAAGACCGGATCGTTGGCGATCTCGCCGGCGATGCGCGCCACTACATCATTGTAAATGCCGGTATCCACCATCAGGCTCGGCGCCAGGTTGCCAGCGCCCAAGGCGAACTCGGCTTGCACATCCGGGTTGGTCAAATAGACCAGGAAGGCTTTGGCCGCATCCGGGTTCGCTGCATCGGCCGAGACCACGAAGGTATCGATGGGACCGAGCGATGCGCGCGGCGTGTCTTCGTCAATCGTGGGGAAGGAGAAGTAGTCGAAGTCTTCGCCAGCCACCATTTCGTTGCCGGCGTACAGCCCGCCGATCCAGGTGCCCATTAGCGTCATCGCCGCTTCGCCATTGGCGACGAAGTTGGCCGCCTCGTCCCAGTCATAGGCGTTGGCATCGGGATAAAAGTAACCCGCGTCGACCAGTTCCTTCCACAGTCCGTAAGCGCGCACCACCTCGGGATCGGTGTAAGAGGCTTCGCCACTCATCAATTGGTTGCGATAATCATTGCCCGCCGTGCGCAGCAAGATCATGTCAAACCAGAACTGACCGGGCCAACGATTGATCGAACCGAGCGAGAAGGCCGGAATGCCCGCCATCTTGAATTTCTCGGCGGCGTCTACCAACTCGTCCCAAGTTGTCGGCACCATTACCCCATGCTCCTCAAACAGCGCCGTGTTGTAAAAGAAACCGACCCAGTGCAAGGTCAACGGCACGGCATAGCGGTGCATGTCATAGGTGGCGGCGTTGTCAATGACAGCGCTCGGGAATTGCGAATCCATATCGTTCGCTTCCCAAATGTCGTCAATCGGCTGCAAACGACCGCCATCTACCACGAACTGAATGCGCGCGCCCGCCCAATAGCTGAAGGTGTCTGGCGGGTTGCCCCCGGCGAGCTGCACCAGAATCGATGTCTTGAACTGCTCATGATCGACTGGGCTCGCCGCATGCATCAGCCCCGGGTTCTCGGCGATGAATGCATCAACGATACCATCAATAAATTCGCCGCCGAAGCCGCCGAAGTAATGGGAGACCGTAAAATCGCCCATCAGGTCGTCCGCCAGCGCCGGCGCGACGGTGAGACCAGCCATCAAAACTACCACTGCTGCCAGGATAAAGCGTCTGCTCAACATAGTCTTTTCTCCGTTTGACATGATAAATTGTCGAAGGCAATGCGGGTGAATACGATCATAGGCGCCTCCTCATTCCAACTACAAATTAGCGCAAATCCACCAAGAAAACAAGCAGTTCTTGGTATATGTTGCTAAAAGTACAACACTGTTTTATAATTGTCAACCAGTTGACCGCGAGTTCGTACGGTCGCAACTTGTGTTGCATAAATTGCATGAGAAGTTGCGCAATGTGAGAACACTTGTATGGCCGAGATACAGTCATTGGCGAAGGGCTTGAAAATCCTCAACCTGCTTGAGCATTCGCGCAACGGCATGGGAACCACTGAAATCGCCAAACAGCTCTCCATCGACAAAAGCAGCGCCTCGCGCCTGCTGCATACGCTGGCCAATTACGGTTTCGTTGAACAAGACGAGCACAGCACGCGCTATCTGCTGGGTCCGCAGTTGCTGACCCTGGGGCAGCACTTGCTGAACCGCATCACGCTGCGTGATCATGCGCGGCCCTATTTGCACGAACTGGTTGACAAAACCGGCGAATGCGCGCATCTGGCGATTCAGGCGCAGCGGCAAGCTCTCTATATCGATCAGGTCGAATCAACCGCGGCCTTGCGAGTGGAATCGGAAATCGGCACCCTTTCACCCCTCCATTGCACCGCGCTGGGCAAGGTGATGCTTGCCTTCGGCGACTGCCCCATTCATGACGAACTCAGACCCTTCACCCATCGCACCGTCACCGATCCCTCCACGCTCGCTGCACAGCTGACGCAGACAGTCAATCGCGGATACGCCATCGACGACGAAGAATACAATTATGGCGTGCGCTGCGTGGCGGCGCCGGTATACGACCATCGCGGCGTCCTGGTCGGCGCTATCGGCATCAGCGGACCGGCGGGCCGCGTCACCTTGGAGCGCATTGATGATTTCGGCAATGTCGTCAAGGAAACCGCCTATGCCTTGTCGGCGCGCATGGGCTTCGACGCTGGCCTTCAACTGACGCGGGCGGCGCAAGATTAGACGGCATCCGTGTCGATCGCGCGAAGCGTCAGGGCGCTAACCACCGGAATCCTTAGATTCTTCCAACCTAGTTGCGCAGTTCGCAACTAGTGTAGTGAATACAAATTGCCAAAACGATTGGAATGTCTGTAGACCCTCTGGCCGAACGGTAGCCGCCCACGCAAAATACCTTGCGTCTCGCTGTGGGCAAGAAGTTTGAACAATCTAGTGCTCGCGAGGTCTAGCTGTCCTTCACTAGCTCGCTGGGTCACGTAGACATAGTCCTCCGGGAAGGGGCCGGGGGATGGGGTTAGACGCCCGAAACACAAAATAGGCATGCGATGAGTTGGCAAAACGGCATATCCCCATGCACATTGCCTGATCGGAATTAATTCTGCTATGGAATTTAGCAACGACGAGAGGTGCTCATGATCAATAAGATGCTCATAGACGGACAATGGACGGACGCGGCCGATGGCGCGACTTGGGTGGTGGTCAACCCGGCGACCGAACAGCCCATAGCCAATGTGCCTTTCGCTGGCGCCGACGAAACAACGCGGGCGATTGCGGCGGCGCACGAGGCGCTCCCGCGTTGGCAGAGCCTGACCGCCTATGATCGGGGCGGTATTCTGCGCGATATCGCCGATGCCTTGCGCGCCCGCGTCGACGAGCTGGCGCCGATCATGACGGCCGAGTGCGGCAAACCGCTGGGCGAGGCCGCGGGCGAATGGGGCGCCTGCGCCGATCTCTTCGATTGGTTCGCCGAAGAAGGCAAACGCGCCTACGGCCGTACCATCCCGGCGCGCAAAGCGGGCAAACGCCTGCTGGTGATCCCCCAGCCCGTCGGCGTCGTCGCCACGATCACCGCCTGGAACTTCCCCGCCTATCTGCTGGCGCGCAAGTGGGCGGGCGCCCTCGCCGCCGGCTGCACCGTTGTGGGCCGCCCCAGCGAGCTGACCCCGCTGAGCGCGATGGCGCTGGTCAATGTGATGGTCGAAGCCGGGCTGCCCCGCGGCGTCGTCAATCTCATCAATGGCGAGCCGCAGATCATGGGCGAAACCATCCTGCGCGATCCGCGCGTGCGCAAACTCAGCTTCACCGGTTCTCAGCGTGTCGGCCAAATCCTCATGCGTAAAGCGGCTGACGGCATCAAGAAGCTCAGCCTGGAGCTGGGCGGCAGCGCGCCCGTGCTCGTCTTCGCCGATACCGACTTGAATTGGGCGGCGCAGCAAGGCGTTGTGGCCAAATTCCGCAACAATGGCCAGGTCTGCATTTCGCCAACCCGCTTCTATGTCGAGCAGCCCGCCCTCGAAGAATTTCTCGATAAGGTCAAGGACGAAACCGAAAAGCTCGTCGTCGGCGATGGCATGCTCGAGCAGGTCACCAACGGACCGATGGTCAACGGCGCCGGGCGCGATAAGGTTGAGCAGTTCGTCGAGGACGCCCTGGCAAAGCGGGCCTCGCTCGTCGCCGGCGGTGGACGCCCCCCGCTGGAGCAGGGCTATTTCTACCAGCCGACCGTCCTGACCGATGTCACCAGCGATATGCGCATCGGTTGCGACGAGGTCTTCGGTCCTGTCATGGCGGTCAGCACCTTCTCTACGATTGACGAGGCATTGCAGCTGGCCAACGATACGCCCTACGGCCTGGCCGGCTACGTCCTGACCAAGGACCTGAGCACGGCAACGCGCGTCTACGAAGGGCTGGAATTCGGCATCATCGGCGTCAATGACCTGGTGCCGGCGACGGCGGAAGCGCCCTTCGGCGGCGTCAAGACCAGCGGCTTCGGGCGCGAAGCGGGCCAAGAGGGCTTGAGCGAATACATGGATCCCAAGTTCGTTTCGATTGGGCTGGATGGCTGAGCGGAGTGGTCAGGCGCAATCCTCATTCGCCCATAAACTCAATCGCGCCGAGGTCGCAGCCGGCGCCCTTTGGTCTGGGAGTGCCGACTTGATCGGTCGGCGGGCAGAAGCGCGGGTCAGCCGCGTCGATGGCGGGGCTGCCGTGCAGAAGCGGGCGGAAGCCGTTTGCTTCCACGAGGTCGCCCAGCATGGGATCGCCGCTCAAGTCCGCATCGCAACTGCCGTCGCCGATCAGGCTTGCTACGATGTCTATCCGTTGCACGTACTCGGATCTGAAGTCACAGTCTCCGCCTCTGTTGCCCGATACGATGCTATTCCGCAGATTTACTCCGCTAAACATTGAGATGCCACCGGCTTCGTTTGCAACATTGTCTGCAATCGTGACATGGGTCAGGGTGCTGCTGTCACTGACCACTAAAGCGCCGCCTTCCTCGGCCGAATTGCCGCTAAACGTGCTATTCGCGATGTCCATGTTGTCCGCGCTCTCCGAATAGATTGCGCCGCCGTCGTCCTCGGCGGAATTGTCGATGAAACTACTCTTCTCGATGAGCATTGCGCCGCGTACGATAATAACCGCGCCACCCGCCTCGCCGGCCTGGTTGTTGCTGAACGTGCTATCGCTCAACCTAAGCATCTTGGCCGAGCTGTTGATCGCGCCGCCAAAGCGCGTGGCGCTGTTGTGGCTGATCGTACTGCGGACGATGGCAAACGTATTGTCCTCGGTTGGATTTTCCGCATCCACGCGTTCGCCCCCAGCGTAGATGGCGCCGCCGTAGTGGGAGGAATTATGACTTACCGTACTGCCGACTAACGACATAGTTCCGTCCCAAGCCGATATGGCGCCACCACCGCGCGCCACATTTTTATTGATGACGCTATTATTGATGGCGAAGGCAGCGTCGTCGCTGGAGATTGCGCCGCCGCTGAAATGCGCTGAGTTGCCGCTTAACTCGCTTTCGTCGATCTCCAGAGTCCCATGCTCGACGTAGATCGCGCCGCCGTAACCCGAATGGCTGTCGCGAATAGTCGAGTCGCAGATCTTCAACGAGCCGCCCAACAGCCTGATCGCGCCGCCTTGAATCGCGTGTCGGCCGCGTATTATGTTCAAGTTGTGAATTGTGAGTTGGCCGCTTTCGCCGATATCGAAAATGCGCGTCTTGTATTCGCCGCTGATGGTATGCCCGTTTCCGATGATGAGAATCTCTGACGTGATTTTAGGAAGCCGTTCTGTTAACGAAATGTCCTGCTCAATACGAATTGTATCCGCGCCGTCGCCAGCCGGGCAAGCGCCCACCGCCTCGTCCCGATTCGCGGCATGAATCTGATCGGCCAACGTACAAGTCGTTCCGTCTGCTGGCGAGGCAGTTTCCGGCGCCGGCTCCATGTGCTCCAGGTCTTCCTTCATTTCGATTGCGCCAATATCGCAGTCAAAGCGCCAGTCTCGGCGCTCGCCTGCCTGATCCCATACGGCGCAGTATTCCACTTCGCCACTATGGATTGCCGGGCTGTCCCCGTACAAGCTGAAGTGGGCCGGCGAGCCCGAAAGCGGCTGCAGTAGCGGCGAACCTGAGAAAGCCGGCTCACAACTGCCGTCTTGGATCAGGTTGCCATGATTTTCGTCACGAGCGCCGACACAATCCGCGCTTTCGAGACTGCCGCCGATGATGCTGTTGACGAGGCTAACGCTGCCGCCGTCGCGGAAGACGCCGCCGCCATGCCTGGATTCATTGCCATATATCGTTAAGTGGCTGAGAGTCGCCGCGCTCTCATGCAGATGAATCGCGCCGCCCGCATCGGCGCCGATGTTGTGGCTGAATGTGCTGTTGGCGACAGCGAGTTTGTCTTCGTCGCTATAAATGGCGCCGCCTTCCAACGCGGCGTTCCGTACAAAGCTGCTCGACTCTACGCTCGCTGGTCCGCTGCTGAAAATCGCGCCACCCTTATTGCCGGCAACATTGTTTTTGAATGTAGAAATGGTAACCGCAAGCTTTGCAGAACCGTGATTCTTTATCGCGCCCCCGCTATCTGAAGCCAGATTGTTCGACAGTGTGCTTTCCACGATTTTCAGGTTACCCCAGTTAAAAATCGCACCGCCGTCACGCGCATAATTGTCCGCTACCTGACTCTGGAAAATTCTGACTTCCGCGCCTGATGCAATATAGAGCGCTGAGCCCAAATCGCCCCGCGCATCTTTCAAAACCAGCCGATTGGTTGTGAGCCTGCTTAGCGCATGGAGACTCGTGTTGCCATAGGGCCACTCGCCGACTCGAAAAATCAGGTACCGCTTGTCCCCGCTAATGCTGAACCCCCCGCCTTCAATCGCAATTACCGACTCAATGACCGGCAATGCCTCGCTCAGCGTGACATCGTCGGTCAAGACAATCGTATCCGCCCCAGAGCCGGCCGGGCAGCCTCCCGCCGGACTATCCGTGTTGGCAGCGACAATCGCATCGTGCAGACTGCAAGCCTCATCCAGCCGGATGACCGCCGCCGACACCCGTTGCGCCGGCCAGCCTAGCACAATAATCAATGCCACATAGAACACTGAAAGATTCTTTGTCAAAAACAGATGTCGCATACCGTCGCCATTCATTTGGAGTGTCGCCGCGCAATTAAACTTCACGGTAAGATAGACCCTAACTGCTGACAAGCGACTCGCCCCATAGCGGTGGAGAACCGTCGGTTTAGTCCCAAGGGAACACGCTCAATTGCGCTTGCGCACAGCAATCGCTACACTTTGGCTATTGTTGCTAATGAGGACAGGCATGACAAAACTCACCATCTCCCTCGGCCAAATGCAGATCAAGCTCGCTCGCGTCGAAGACAATCTCGAAAATGCCGAGCGCATGATCAGCGAAGCAGCGGCAGGCGATTCGCAGCTCATCCTCCTGCCCGAGCTTTGGTCGACCGGCTACGACCTCGAAAATGCCGGCGATTACGCCGACGAGCTGGGCGCCGGCATGTTCGCCCAGCTATCCAAAACCGCGCGCAATCAATCGATCGCGGTCTTCGGCTCGATGCTGGAGCGGCGCGGCGATGAGTACATGAATTGCGCCGCCTACTACGACGCGGCCGGCGCCCTCGCCGGCGTCTATCGCAAGATCCACCTCTTCCGTCTCTTTGATGAGCACAAGTGGCTGGGCGAGGGCGAAGCGCCAACCATGATGAACTTGCCCTGGGGACCCGCCGGCTTAAGCATCTGCTACGACCTGCGCTTCCCCGAGCTCTTCCGCCGCTACGCCGTCGAGCACGGCGCCAAGCTGATCCTGGTCTGCGCCGAGTGGCCCCTCGTCCGCGTCGAACACTGGCGCGCCCTGCTGATCGCCCGCGCGATCGAGAATCAGTGCTTCGTCGCCGCGACCAATTCTTGCGGCGATACCGGCGGCACCGTCTTCGCCGGGCATTCCATGGTCGTCGACCCCTGGGGCGCCGTGATCGCCGAGGCGGGCGAAGAGGAATGCCTGCTGACTGCGCAGATTGACCTGGATGAAGTCGACCGCGTGCGCACTAAGATTCCTGTTTTTGAAGATCGCCGCCCCGACGCCTATTTGACCAGCTGACAGCGTGAAAGTTAACCTGGCGGAGTACGCGAAAACCGCTCATTTGCCAGCGTTGCGCAGTTCTCCCCTTCCTTAGCTCGCTGGAAGTCCGCCCCTCGTTGAGCGGGGGGACCGAGGGGGGATCAGGGGCCGCGCCGCGTAGACACAAGCGGTCGATGATGGGGTAAATCAGCGCTACCGCCGGGCTTGAAAACGGCGTGCCGCTGTGCTATACTCGCCGCGTGAATGCGAATTCGGCGGTAAAACGCGCGTCCCGGTTCCGCGACATAGCAGAATCCCCTCGGTTCATCAACAATTCAATCGATGCGAATTTGCGCCGGGCGCTCGCTGTTCAGCGCTCATTCTCGCCGCCGCTGCTTTCGCTCGCGGCCTGAAAAACCGGGGGCTCGGTGCTGTATTAGAAACAGAGGCGCCCGCCCTTACGTATAGATTGATGATAAGCACACTGGAGAACCCTTATGTATTCAAGAGGCGACCAGATCATTCATCCCCGCTATGGCGCCGGTACAATTGTCGGCAAGAAGAAGATGACCTACATGGGCAAGCTGCGCAACTACCATATCGTGGAGTTGGTGGGCGATCGCGGCGAGGTGATGATCCCGGTCGAAGCGGCGACCGATATGAATATCCGGCCCGCTATTGAAGACCTGTCCATTATCGAAGTGGTGTTCGCCGAGCCGCCCCTGCAACTGTCGGACGATTATCGCTCGCGCCAGGCGACGATTCAAAAGCAGATTCAAACCCGCGAGCCCGAAGCGATGGCGATGGCTCTGCGCGACTTATTCTGGCGTGAACAAACCGACAAGCTCACTTCCGTGGAACTCAAAATGAAGAGCAGCTTGATGAAGATGCTCAGCCATGAGATCGCCGTCATCTGCGCCGACATGACGGTGGAGCAAGCCAACAGCCATCTCACGCAGATGCTCTATCGCATGGTGCAAGAACCCAATGACGCGCCGCCCGAGGAAGGCACCGAGTCGCTCTAAGTCCCGTGCCTCTGTGCCTCTCGGCCTTTAGAGCAGTTCGAAGTGTTCCAGGCTGAAACTGCCGACGCCGCCATCAAAATCAATGATGATCTGTGTTTCCGCTTCGGTAAAATTGGCGCTTTCCCATACTCCGGAGACGCCGACGAAGTGCTCTCCCCCCTTGACCCTCGTAAGAGACTTCGGCAGGTTGACTTTGGCGATGCCCGCATCGGCCATGAGGCGCAAAGCTGCGTCCGCGGCCACGGTAACGGTGACTTCGCCGACGCCGCCATTGATATCGAGCTTGCCGCCACTGCCGGCCGGAATGACCACGTCGGTTTTGCCGACCCCGCCATCGACGCTGGCTGCAAAGGCTTTGTCCTGCGCAGGCAATGTCAAGGCGACCTTGCCGACGCCGGTTTCCAACTTGACGGCGTCCACTAGCAGATTGCTGAGGTCGATGTCGGTTTCGCCGATGCCGCCTTTCATGCTCAGGTGGTGGGGGATGTTCTGCGCGAGGGCGATATCCCAGGTCAGGTCTCTGTGATTTCCGATGATTCGCCCGATACCGCGTGGCAAAGGTCCTTTCTGCCGCAAGGAAACCACCCGTTCTTCGCCGCCGCTGACTTCAAACTCGTATTCGCCGATGTAATTTATCCGCGCCTCAAATAGGTTGTCACTATCGGCGGCGAGCGCGGCCAGGCTGGCTTTGCCAACGGAAAAATCGATTTCGATGCGGGCAGAGCTGGCGCCATCGCGCGGAGCAAAGAGTTCAGCGCTCTTCACCTCGACTTCATCACCCATCATGTCGCTGAAGAATTGGCGAAATCGATCTTCCATATTTTCAAAATCAAATGACCACTCGACCTTGCGCTTCTGCTTGCTCATTATCAACGGCTCCTCGCTTGTCTTCACCTTTCTTTACGCGCGACGATGAAGGGGAGTTTGCTAGAATTATATTAACATTTCTAAGATGCGGTCTCCGTCGCGCCGATGCGTACATTTGTCATCCGCTAGCGGGATTTCAGCATGTCGCAAGTGAAAGCGTCGAGCTATACTAGAGCCGGCAATTGAAGGCAAGGAATCGCGTAAAATGCAAAACAACCCCGCCGTGAAATGGGTGACGCAGCACCCTCGCTTCAGCGCCTGGGTCGTCTTGGCCGCGGGCATGGTCGCCTTGCTGGTCAACGAAGCGCGCAACGTTGGCTTGCTCCCGTCGCAATGGGTCGCGCTGATCGTGGCGACGGTCCTGGTCGCCGGCGCCTGTATCTGGATCATCAGCTGGGAAGATAAGGACCTCCCCGAAGACGAAGCTGAAATCAGCGCCGCCGAGGACAAAGCGGAAAAGGCCGAAGGCGCAGACTGACATCCCCCATCCGCACCACCTTACTGCGAGACTAAACATCTAGCTCCCCTTCCCTAGCTCGCTGGACGCCCCCCGCCAAACGGGGGGGATTTATGGGGGGAACCAGGGGCCGGGGGATGGGGTTAGACTCCCGCCACCAGTTCTCAATAGACGCGATGACCCAAGCAGAGGCTTTCCTGACGCGCCCGCAAGAGCTCTATAAAAGCAGCTTCATCGAAGCCGTTTACGAGTACATTCGGGAAAAGCGCACGGTCAACTGGCATCCGGAGATCCTGCGGGAGCGCTTTGACGAGTACTTGCGCGTCCTGCAACAGGCGGAGACCGATCCTCTGGCGGGCATGGTGCCAGCCACTCAGCTTTGGCTCGTTGCCGCCGGCCACGGCTACATCGGCGATGTCGATGTGCGCCACCGCCTCACCCTGAGCTTGCAGCGCTATGGCGGGCATATCGGCTACAAGATTCGCCCCTCATGCCGCCGGCAGGGCTATGGGACGCTTATCTGCCGCCTGGGGATTGAGCAGGCGCGCCAACTCGGCATCGGCGATATCCTTATCACCTGCGATGACGACAACCGTGGCTCAGCCAAAATCATCGAAGCCAACGGCGGCGTCCTCCAAGACCGCATCGACAACGGTCGAGGCGTATTGACCCGCCGCTATTGGGTACACGCCCGAGTCTGAGCGTCCCTCAACGCAGCATCCGGCAGCAGTCATCGGCGCATGCGGACATTTCGTTGCCCAGAAGCGCATTGATGCGATAGCGGCGCCGTGCGACGAAACGATAGACGCGCGTCCCAAGCGCATCGCTGCCGGGCAACTGCAGCAGCAGCCACAATGGAAAACCGAGCGGCACTTCCCGCAGCATGCGCCGCGTGCCAGCGAATCCGGCGTACAGTCGGCCGTCCGCATCCAGCACGTGAATCTCGCTCATCAGCCGCTGCCGATCCAAATTGGCAAAGCGCGCGCTCTCGACCGCGGCCTGATGCAGATCGACAAACTCAATCCGCCGCAGCCAATCCAGCGCCCGCATCGTCTCGCAGGTGGACTGGCAGATGACGCAATTGCCGTCATAGAGCGCCGTCAGCATTGCTTCCCTCTCGCGCCTCGTTTCTTTCATTGTAACAGCGTCGCGTCGGTTTATCGCTTGCCCTGGCGAAAAATGAAGGGACGACCCTCGGCAAGCCCTCTGATCCTCTAATGTGATAAACCTGCTCAAGACGACAGCTGTAGGGGCGAGAGACGGTCAGTGTCCACGCGACCCTTGTCTCGCCCTAAAGCACACCCTATGACAAGCGCGGGCGAGCGACCCGCAGTGTCTACGCGTGGCACCGGCTCGCCCCTGCAGATTCCCATTTCGCGAGTTCGTAATTTTGTGTGAGCCTGGTCGCGGCTTGCAAGGGACTGTGGTTAAAATGGGGTACGACGCCCGACCATCATGAGGCTCCCGCATGCTCCCAACTCGACTGGAATTGCGCAACTTCCTCGCCTATCGCGCCCCCGAGCCGATTCTTTTCGAAGGCATTGAATTGGCTTGCCTGTCCGGCGACAACGGCGTCGGCAAGTCATCGATCCTGGACGCCATCACCTGGGCGCTCTGGGGAAGGGCGCGGGCGCGGCGTGATGAGGAGCTGATCCACCTCGGGCAGAACGACATGCAGGTTAGCATTGATTTCGAGCAGGAGGGAATGCGCTATCGTGTGATACGCCGGCGATCGCGCGCCGGGCGCGGCCGCCGGGGCGCGCTCGATCTGATGGTCTTCGACGCCGGTGGCTTCCCCCGCCTCATCAATGAAACAGGTACGCGCCGCACCCAGGACAAGATCAACGAAATCCTGCGCCTCGATTACGAGACCTTCGTGCATTCCGCCTTCTTGCAGCAAGGGCGCGCCGATGCTTTCACCCTGAAGACCGCCGCCGAACGCAAGCGCATCCTCGCCGACATTCTGCGCCTCGAGCAATGGACCGATTACGAAGAAGCTGCCAAGTATCGCTCCACTGAAATCGCCTCGCAGATGGATATCATCGAGCACGACATCCACCGCATTCGTGAAGAAACCGCGCGCGAGCCCCAGCTTGCCAAAGACCGTGACGAGCTTCTGGCGAGGCTGACGGGGGCGCGCGATCGCTTAAACCAGGCGGAAGAGGTTTATAGCCGGGTCGCCAATGCAGCCGTCCACCTTCGCCGCGAACGCGAGAATCAGCGCGAGCTGGAGAGGCTGATCTTCAGCCGGAAAGAAGATATGGGGGCCGCTCGAGCCGAGATCCAGCGGCAAGATGACAAGATCGACCAATATCAGGAGACGATCGCGCTTAGCAGTACGATCGAAGCCGGTTACTCTCAATTGCAGGTAGCGCGCGAAAATCAAAGCGCCATTGCCGACCAGCTGACGCAGCAGGCCGAATTCGACCGCCAGGCGCATCAGCTGGAAAACGCGCTGGAACAGAAACGCTCCGCGTTGTCAAGCGAGGCTGATGTCTTGCGCGAGCGCATCCGCGGGCTGGAAGCGCAAGCCTCCGCCGTCGACGCCGCCGATATCGACGCGCTGCGAGCGGAACTCCGTGACCTGCAAGCCCAGCAAAAGCAGCGCGACGAGGCGACCCGTGACATCCAGCGGATGAATGAGCGCCATTCCGCCCTTGACACGCAGAAGACGGCGCTAATCGCCCAAGGCAAGGCGCTGAACGACCGACTGGAGCGGCTGCGCACTGCCGATGGCGCCGTCTGCCCGTTATGTGGTCAGGCGCTGACTGCCGAGCACCGCGCCGTTATGCTGGCGCAATTGACGGCCGAGCGCGACGAAAAGCGCGAGCAATACCGCCAATGCAGTGCTGAGATCGACGGCTTCAATGACGCGAGGCTGCGGCAACAGGCTGAGATCGATGGCTGGGCGCGTCAACTGAAAAACCTGCCGGCGCTGCAGCAGCGGCTCGGCGCCCTCGACCAAGCGGCGCGCGCGGTGGAAACAGCGGAAGCGGAATTACCCGGCGCGCGGCGACAATTGCTCCAAATTGAAACGCGCCTGGCGGACGAAGATTTCGGCGCTGAACTGCGGCGGCAGCTAGATCAGCTCAAGCGGCAGCGCGCCCGCATGGGCTACGACCCCGCTTCGCAGGCCGATATCCGTTCGCAGTTGGAGACCTACGCCGCCTACGAGCGACAGCATACGCAATTGGAGTTCGCTCGGATCAGCTTGCCGGAAGCGCAGCAGATCCGCGCTGACACCTTTGCTCGGCTCGAGACCATGCTTGCGGCGCAACATAAAGACGAAGAGCGGCTCGAGCGCCTCGCAAGCGCCATTGCGGATCTGGAAGAGCAAGCCGGGCAGGAAAAGGAACTTCGCGAAGGCGTCGAACGCATCCGCGCCGAAGTGCAAAACCTCAACGAGCGAAAGACCATACTCGAGCAGGAACTGAACGCGATTGCCGCGGGCTGCGAAACGATGAAGCGACTCGGCGCGCGGCTGGAAGCGGCGCAGGGGCAGCAGTCGCTCTACAATGAATTGCGCGCGGCCTTCGGTCGAAACGGCCTGCCCGCGCTGATTATCGAGACCGCCCTGCCCGAGCTGGAAGCCGAAGCCGGCGATTTGCTCGCGCGCATGACCGATGGCCGTATGAGCCTGCGCCTCCGTTCGCAGCGCGAAAAAGTGGGCGGCGGCAGCGCCGAGACCCTCGATATCGAAATCGCCGACGAACTGGGTGCGCGCGGCTACGAGCTCTATAGCGGCGGCGAAGCCTTCCGCATCAATTTCGCCTTGCGCATCGCCCTCTCCAAGCTGCTGGCGCGGCGGGCTGGCGCTCAGCTGCGCGCTCTCTTCATCGACGAAGGCTTCGGCTCGCAAGATGAAGATGGGCGCGACAAGCTGGTCGACGCCATCAACAAGATTCAGCAGGACTTCGACCTCATCCTGGTGATCACGCATATCGATGAGTTGCGCGATGCCTTCCCGGCGCATCTGCTGGTGGAGAAAACCGCCGCTGGCAGCCAGGTCACGATACGCTAAACTCGCCGATGATCTGTGTGGTTGACTTATCTGGTCGTCCGTCATGCCAGGTTATCATCGTGTGTACGGGCTAGCGACCCTTAGTGTCTACGCAAGCCGGTGGCTCGCCCGCCGAAAGGAAATCACATGCCTGTTGTCGAAACAAACCACCGCTTAACCCGCGCCGAAGTCGACTTCTTCGTCGCTTACGGTTACCTGGGACCCTACGCCGCCATGTCCCCGGCAGAAATGGCGCCCATCCGTCGCGAAATTGAGAACGACGTCCTGACCACCGACGGACCCAATCCACGCTCCCGCGGCCAATCGCGGCACATGGACCAACCAGTCGTCTACGATCTCGCCACCCATCCCGCCATCATCGAGCGCATCGCCGGCTTGCTGGGACCGGACCTGGTCGTCTGGGCGACCAACTTCTGGCTGAAGCCACCGGGCGGCGCCGAGATTCCCTGGCACCAGGACATCAACTTCTGGCCCCTCGAGCCGCCGCTGAATACCTCGGCCTGGATCGCCATAGACCATGTCACCGTCGAGAACTCCTGCGTGCAGATCATCCCCGGCTCGCATCGGCAATCGCTCTCTCATGTCAAAGCGGAAGCGGGCGTCGCCTTTGGTGAAATGGCCGATCCCAATGCCTTCGACGCATCCGGTGCAATCAATATGGAGTTGAAGCCGGGCGAGTTCTTCATCTTCAGCGAACGCACGCTGCATCGCTCCAGCGTCAATACATCGGATAAGCGCCGCCTCGGCATTTCCATCCGCGTGACCCTGCCCATCGTGCATGTATTCCAAGACAGCGCGCCCCTTCACCCGGGCCACAGCGCCATTCTCGCCAAAGGCAAAGACGTCATGGGCTTCAACCGCTACGCCGGCCGGCCCATAGTGCCCGCCAATTCGGAACTGTAGGGGCGACCCATTGGGTCGCCCGCAAGGAAGTCACATGCCCTCAAACGAAACGAAACACCGTCTAACCCGCGCCGAAGTCGACTTCTTCGTCGCTTACGGCTACCTGGGTCCTTACGCCGCCATGAGCCCGGCTCAGATGACCGGCTTCCGCGATTCAATCGACGCGCATGTCCTCGACAGCGAAGGACCCAACCCGCGCCGCCCGCTGCAATCCCGCCACATGGACACCCCAGCCGTCTACGATCTGGCCGCGCATCCCGCCATCATCAAGCGCATCGCCGGCTTGCTTGGTCCGGACCTGGTCGTCTGGACGACCAATTTCTGGCTGAAAGAAGCAGGCGGCGCCGAAATCCCCTGGCACCAGGATATCAACTTCTGGCCCATAGAGCCGCCGGTGAATGTCTCCGCCTGGATCGCGATCGACGACGTCACCGTCGAGAACGCCTGCCTGCGGCTCATCCCCGGCTCGCACCGCCAGTCCTTGCCGCACGGGCGCGCGCCCGACGAGATGGCGATCGCCGAAATGGTGGACGCCAGCGCCTACGATGAGACGCAGGCGGTCAACATGGAATTGAAGCCGGGCGAGTTCGTTCTGTTCAGCGAGCGCCTGCTGCACGCCTCGTCCAAGAACACCTCAGACAGGCGCCGGCTCGGCTTGGCTGTTCGCGTCACCGTGCCCTTCGTGCATATCTTCCAGGACAGTCACCTGCATCCCGGGCATACCGCTATCCTGGCCTGCGGGAAAGATGTCATGGGTTTCAATCGCTACGCCGGCCGGCCGTAAAGCGCCCGCCAAATCGAACCTGGTGAGGCGGCGAGGAAGGTGGATCGCGCTAACAGACGGTTGCCTTAGCTTGATTAACCTTCGAGAGCTTCCAGAATCTTCTTCAAGTCGCGTTTGATTTCAGTGAACTCTTCATCTCGCTTGCGGTCTCGCTCGGCATAATAGCCTTCGACCTCAGTCATGTGGTTCGCAAACTTGTCATCCAGCAATTGGCTTAGAGTGGAAAAGCGCGGCTCAAGCGCCGCCACCACGGCGTCGGCTATTCGTTGTTCATCTGGATTCAGTGTGGGTCTTCTTTGCGGACCGGTTTCAGCGCTGGGTGCGACCACCATGAATCACTCCTTTGTCCACTCGTAACACATAGAAAGATGGAAGTATTGTATCGTATACTGGGCGACCGCGGCAAGTGAGATAATTCAAAAACGGTACGCGCGAATATGTTGGGTCTGCCGCTAACCCAACTTCCGCCGCAGCTCTTCCATCGCATCGCGCGAACGCCGCCGCAGCTTGGCGCGGAAATGCGCCGCCTCTATCGCGCTGTACTTGCTGCGCACGATGCTTACGATCTCCTCGGTGCATTCCACACAGAATACATTCTCCGGATCGGCAAAAGCCGATGGCGGCAGTTCCTGCTCGCAGCGGACGCAGGGCTTGAGTTCCGTCAACTAGGCGCATTCCTTTCGGCTAACCGGTGATTGTACGCCCATCCGCGATCAAATGGAAGTTGAACTTGGCCGGCGGTCGCGCTGGTTGCCGGTCTGTTTGCGGCGCGCTGCGGCCGGCGGCCCAAGGGGCGCGTAGACACTGCCCGCCGATCGCCCCTTCGCATTCTTGCTTTCCTTGGCTTTGGATATTTGTCAGCGACAATCCTCTGTGTCGCCTCGTTTCCTCGGTGATGAAGAAATCTACGCCTTGCTCGACAATGGTCGATTTCAGCAGACTCGCCCCTGGCAAAATTCGACAAACTGAAATCAATGTGCCACAATACATCGCGGCAAGCTAATGTAGTAGTAACTCAGATTCTTCTCATCGCGGCTGTTTGATAGTACTTGTTTCCAGAACCAGCGTAGACGCCCATTTGCGGGCGGACGCGCCTACCGTGACGAGGAGAAACCGCTGTGAAGTTATGTGTCATCGAGGGCGACGGCATCGGCCGCGAGGTGGTTCCGGCGGCGCTGCGCGTCTTGCGGCAACTGATCCCGGAACTTGACGTCGTCAGCGCCGAAGCCGGCTGGGACCGCTTCCAGTTGACCGGCGAAGCCTTGCCCGAAGAAACGGTGGCGCGCGCCAAAGAAGCGGGCGCCGTCTTGTTTGGCGCTTGCAGTTCCCCGTCCTATCGCGTCGAAGGCTATGCCTCGCCCATCGTCAGCTTGCGCAAGCGGATGCAGACTTTCGCTAACCTGCGCCCCACGCGCTTCCTGCCGGTGCCAACGGCGCGCGCTGGTGTGAACCTGGTGGTCGTGCGCGAAAATACCGAAGATCTCTACGTCGGCGATGAACAGATGGCGGACGCCGGCGATACCGGCACGGCGACCAAACGCATCACCCGCCGGGCGACCGAGCGCATCGCCCACACCGCCTTCCGCCTGGCGCGCAATGAAAAGCGCCGCCGCGTCACCATTGTGCATAAAGGCAATGTCTTGCCCCTGACCGACGGCTTGTTCCGCCGCGTCGCCTATGAAGTGGCGGCCGCCTACAGCGATATCGAAACCGACGAGCTCTTGGTGGATACCGCCGCCTACTGGATGGTCAAGGAGCCGGCCCGATTTGACGTGGTGCTGACGCCCAATCTCTACGGCGACATCCTGTCCGATATGGCCGCTGCCTGGGGTGGCGGCTTGGGGCTGGCGCCCGCGCTCAACATCGGCGTCGAGGTCGCCATTGCCGAACCGATCCATGGCTCGGCGCCCGATATCGCGGGCCAGGGCATTGCCAATCCGACCGCGGTGATCTTGAGCGCCGCCATGCTGGTGCGCCATCACTGGAATCTGCCCGAAATTGCCGACCGCATCGACAACGCCGTCAACGCCGCCCTCAGCAAAGGCGATTACACCGCCGACATCCTGGGCACAAACGGCATGAGCACCGATCAATTCGCCGATATTATCTGTGAGCAGTTGCGCTAGCCGCAATCGCCGACGGTCGTCACGTAATGGGCGCTGATCCAGCCGATCTCGCCCCGCAGCACCACCTGGAACCAGTCGGTCGTGCGCGCCAGGGCGTCGACCGCCTCATTCACCCAGCCTTTGATGGGACCGTTCGGGCTTTCACGGAAATTGAGAATGTATCGCGGCCAGACCTCGCAATTCGTCAGCGGCACCGACGGTATCGCCGTGGCCGCCGCGGCGCTGGCGGCGCCCGGCCCCAAGCCCGCGGGCGGCGTCGCCGTCGGCGGGATGATATGCGTCGGCTCGCCCGGCATCAGCGCCACCGTGCCCGCCCGATCGATATAGGCGCAGGTCTTGCCATCGCGAAAATAGGACGACAGCGGCGTTTCCAGCCGCGGGCTGTAAGCCGCGTCCAGCAGAATCAAGGAGCCGACGCCGGCGAAGCAGACCTCCGCCTCCACCCCCAGCGGACCCCAAATATCAATCGCGCTGCGGACGCCGCGGTCCAGCACCGAACGCACGCCCACTCCCGCCCCCTGCACCTCGCGGAACTGGATCCACAGGCTGTCGCTATTGACCT
>JAPOWK010000015.1 GCA_026707665.1 Chloroflexota bacterium | reverse complement strand
CGGGCGCGGCGTTCGATGACATCGGCGAATTGATCCACCAGCGCGATGAAGAGCTTTTCCTTGTTGGGGAAGTGAAAATAGATGGAGCCCTTGCTGATGCTCGCCTCGGCGACGATTTCATCCAGCTTGGTATCGTGAAAGCCTTTAGCGCTGAAAATGTTCATCGCCGCGTCGAGGATGCGGTCGCGAGTGGAGCGGAAGTCCGTGTTTGGTTCTGCCATACAAATTCACAATACTGACTGGTCAGTATTGTGATTGTAGCACAGTTCAGCCTAGGTCGCTATCTGCGATTCGCTGAGTTCAGGTTGAATGAGGGGTCCAAAAGTGTACGCCGCTAGTCGGAAGCCATCCGCTGCGCCCAAGCGCCTGCGATGACGCCGGCAGCAACCGCCAGCGCGGCGGCGCTATCAAAGAAGGACTTCACGATAACAGCGATAATGTCGTCGCCTTCCACCGGGCTGACATCCACCGCGCCCTGGATAGCGGAAAGAATGAGGGCGGTGATGATGCCGACGACGATGGCTGCGGCAATGGGCCCGATGATGAGAGCGGGCCCGATATTCTCGCTTGGCGCATTGCTGCGAATCTGCGCCGAGACGCGCCGGCCGATTCCCATGCCCGAACTGAAGACCGTGCCCATCACCAAGCCGAAGATCAAGTCCCGGCCGGTCACCAAAGAGAGCACGACGCAAATGACGATGCCGACTACCGTGATAATGCCATGCTTGCTCTGATGCAAATCCTGAAGTTGATTCTGTTTTGATTCGCTCATTGGAATGCTCCAATTCGACAGATAGCAATTGCGAGAGAAGTGTTCGAGCGTCCATTATAGCGATTGGCGAAAACTTCTCAAAACTGAGCTAGAATCTTCATAGCAAGCGACACGGGGAAACAGCCAGATTGTGAGGGCGCAGATGGACAAATTCATGGCGATAGCGATTGAAGAAGCCTACGCCACCAAGGCAGAAGGCGGCAGTCCGTTTGGCGCGGCGCTCGTTCGGGCGGGCGAAGTCATCGGGCGCGGACGCAATATGATGATCCAGAACAACGACCCGCTCAGCCACGGCGAAATGGAAGCGATCAAAGCCGCGGGCTTGCGGGAGAGCTATGCCGACACCGTGCTCTACACCACCGCCTTTCCTTGTTTGATGTGCGCCGGGGCGATCGTGCGCTATCAGATCCCCAAGGTGATCATCGGCGCTTCTTGGGAGCATAGCGCGCCCTCGCGCGATTTCATGCAGCTGCACGGGATTGAGTTGGTGGAATGGCGCCTGGAGGAGTGCTATCGCATTGTCGAGTGAGGGGCGAGCGGCTCAATCAGTCGGCGACCATCAACTCAGCAAATGCGTGTTGGAACGCCAACTCCGTGTTTAAACGCAGCGCATCATTAAACTTGTTCCACGCCGAGCAAAGGGCGAAGCGCATCGTCATGTCTACGATCTGCCGATCATCAAAGCAATTGCGCAACTCGGCGAAGAAATCATTCGTGATTTTGTAGGGCTCGCGCGTCAACTGCTCGGCATACAGGATGACCAGCCATTCCTCGTTGGTCCACAAATTGCGCTGCTCGCGCCAACTGCCTGATTCGACGCACCTAAGCTGGATCTTGCTCAAGCCCGCGGCCTGCGCCAGCGGTGTGTGATGCTGCAAACAATAGTCACAGGCGTTCACGCGCGAGCAGATAAGTACGCCCAGTTCCAGCAACTTGCGCTCGACCGAAGGAGATTCGGCAAAGGCTTCATACACTTTGGTCAAGGACTGAAGCAGGGCCGGATTATGCGCCAGGGCGCGTACCTGATTGGCAAATAATGTGGGTCCCGGCAGTTCGCCATCGAGATCAATACTGTCGGCGCGTTCATAAATCGCCGCAAGCTCGGCAGGCGCCATATCGCGAGTTATCAGTCTAATGCGATTATTTTGCACTATCGATCCTTTCAGAGATGAGCCCACAAGCGCGGCTTTATTCGGCGGACTGCGGCAGCGAAAAGCTAAAGGTCGTTCCCTTGGATTCGAGGCTGGTGGCCCAGATGCGCCCGCCATGCGCTTCGATGAAGCCGCGGGCGATCGCCAAGCCCAAGCCGGTGCCGCGCCCGCCATCGTCGCCCCGCCGGCGCGAGCCTTCGCCGCGATAAAAGCTCTCAAACAGACGCGGCAAAACATCCTCCGGGATATAAGACCCGCTATTGTGAATGTCGATGCGGATCTCGTCACCGCTATGCCAGGCGCGCAGAGTGACGCGTTCGCCGCTCTCGGCGTATTTGATGGCGTTGTCGACCAGATTGGTCAATACGCGCTGAATCTTGTCCGGGGCCATCCGGATCATATCGACATCATCGGAGACTTCGCCATTCAACTCAATGCCGCGCCCTTCGGCCTTTAACCGCATGCTGCCGAGCGTATCCGAGATCAAATCGCGAATGGACGCGCGCTGAATGCGGATCTGTAGATGACCGACATCGAGCTGCGCCAACTCGAACAGATCATCAATCAAGCTGCTAAGGTGTTCGATTTCAACGCGGCTGTTATCCAAATAGCGATGCACGGTTTCGTCATCGGCGACTACGCCATCGAGCATCGCCTCGATCATCACGCGGATGGACGTCAGCGGCGTGCGCAGATCGTGCGAAACCCAGGCGGTCAGGTCACGGCGCGTTTGCTCCAGTTGCCGCTTCTGTTCTTCGACTTCTTGCAGATTCTGCGCCATGGCGTTGAATGTGTCGGCCAGCCGTGCGATTTCGTCATTGCCGGATATCTTCAGGCGGATGGTAAAGTCTCGGCCAGCCAGCGAACGCGTGGCATCACTCAATTTGCTGAGGCGGTCAGTCATCGTCTTGGATGCGAAGAAACCAATGGTCAGCGCGGAAAGCCCGGCGAATACCAGCAATACGGAGGTCAGCGTCAGGTAATGGTTCTGAATGAAAGTGAAGCGGGCGATGACCCAGACGTTAAGAAAGATCATCAAGACCAGCAGCGCGATCACCATCCAGATGGCCCAGCGCAGACTGCGAAACCACTCCAAAATGCCCAGCCGATAAAAGGCGTAGGACAGCAGCGAACTGGTCAAGCCGGTGACGGTCATGAATGCCATCAGATCTTGCACTTCATTCCCGGGCAAGTCGAACATGACCAGCTCGCTAAACAAGGCGCCGGCGATCGGAATCAGCAAAACGATCAGGAAAATGATGAGGGGGTTTTGGTACAGTCTCTGATCCACGCGCATGGTCTCAACCTCCTGTTGCATGACTCGAATCCGCGCTAGCAGAAGCAGCGCCTGTAGATTTGAAGTCGGGGCTTTTGTGCGCCAGCGAGGAACCTCCGCGCCTAGGCGGAGGGCGCTTCAAACTTGTAACCCACGCCCCAGACCGTCTGGATATAACTCGGCTTGCTTGGGTTTGGCTCCAGCTTTTCCGGCAGGCGCCGCACGTGCACCGTCACTGTGCTTTCGTCGCCGTAAAACTCGTAGCCCCAGACCTTATCCAGCAGTTGCTGCCGCGTAAACACTTGCCGCGGATGGCGTAGCAGAAAAGAGAGCAGATCAAACTCTTTGGCCGTCAGCGAGACGCCTTGGCCGTCGACGCTGACGGAACGGCTGCGCGGATCAAGCGA
The DNA here is from genome assembly GCA_026707665.1 of Chloroflexota bacterium. GTDB lineage: Bacteria > Chloroflexota > Anaerolineae > Aggregatilineales > Phototrophicaceae > UBA6055. The sequence goes on along the minus strand of JAPOWK010000015.1, from coordinate 4,379 downwards.
CAGACCACCAAACTCAACCGGGCTCTCGCTTTCGACTTCGGCCGCGGTCGCCCGCCGCAGCACCGTTTTCACGCGCGCCACCAGTTCGCGCGGGCTGAAAGGCTTGGTGACGTAGTCGTCCGCGCCCAACTCCAGCCCAGCCACGCGATCGACCTCGTTTGTGCGCGCCGTGAGCAAGATGATGGGAATATCGTCGTCAATCGCCAGCGGACCGTAATCATCGGCATGACGCAGGCGCCGCGTAATGGCAAAGCCATCGACGCCGGGCAGCATGATATCGAGCACGATCAAATCGGGGCGGCTGTCCTGCAGGATGGACAAGGCTTGGGGCCCCGTCTCCGCCTCGGTAACGGCGAAGCCTTCAAGCTCGAGGTATCGCCGCACCACTTCGCGGATGGTGCGTTCGTCGTCTACGACCAGAATGTTCCGTTCTTTTGCCATCTTGCTTCTTTACCCCTCCCCGAACGCCAGTGTCTACGCGGCGCGCCCCTCCCCGAAGCATCAGGTCGCGTAGACACAGACCGTCGAGAGGGGAGCTTGTCTAGCGAGGTTGATAATACGACAAACTCGAAATGACTTGTATTGGCTCATCGCCCTTCATTTTAGCTTAGATTGAAAATCTAAAGGAGCGCTTAAGGGAATGGGGCGCGGTAAATATGTGGATACACGACATTTAGACCCCTCACCCCCGGCCCCCTCTCCCACAAGGGGAGAGGGGGAGCTAGGGTGGGCGGAGTTTGGAGAAACGGGCGCGCGCAGGCGGCGTAGGCACTGACCGCCGGTCGCCCTGAGATGTTCATTCTAGAAGCGAGCGCGAATTGCGGCGGAATTTTCGACGGCCTTGCGCTATGATTGTCGGCACGATATTAACCAACCCACGAGGGAACAATATGACCGACAGCATTCAAAACACAATCGACTATCTGCAAGAAACGCAAGACACGATGATGGAAGATTACAAGGAACTGTTGCGCTTTCCCTCCATCAGCGCTGACCCGGCTCATGCGGACGATGTGCGCGCCTGCGCCCACTGGATCGTCGCGCAGCTTGAGGCGATGGGATTCGACAATTGCGAGGCGATTGCCACCGCTGGCTATCCGGTGGTCTATGGCGAGTGGCTCAAGGCCGGCGCCGATAAGCCGACCGTTCTGGTCTACGCGCATTACGATGTGCAGCCGGTGGATCCGCTGCCTCTATGGGATACCGAACCATTTGAGGGCGTCATCAAAGACGGCAATATGTTCGCGCGCGGCGCCAGCGATAATAAAGCCGGCGTTTGGGGCAATCTCAAGATATTCGAGGCGCTGCTGCGCACCAACGGCGCGTTGCCAGTCAACGTCAAGATCATGTTTGAGGGTGAAGAGGAATCCGGCTCGCCCAGCATTGAAGACTTCGTCAAGGCGAATGAGGCGCGGCTCATGGCGGATGTGCTGCTGAATTGCGATGGCGATTTCGCGCCTGATGATCCACGGCTCTATTATGGCGGGCGCGGCATGGTCACGGCCGAGGTACGGGTTCGCGGTCCCAAAGCCGATATCCACTCCGGGCTCTACGGCGGCTTGGTGCAGAATCCCTTGCATGTCGCCGGCCGGATCATCGGCGCCTTCCATGACGATGAAGGGCGCGTTCAGGTGCCCGGCTATTACGACAAGATTCGCGAAGCAAATGCGCTGGACAAGGCGCGCATCGACGCCGGCTTTCAAGAGGAGGCGCTGAAAGAAGGCGCGGGAGTGGATCAATTTTGGGCGGAAAGAATCGCGCCCGCAGCGGAACGGGCAACGGTCTACCCCACCTGTGACATCACCGGCATGTGGGGCGGTTATCAAGGCGCGGGCAACAAGACGATCATCCCGGCGGAAGCCGGCTTCAAGGTCACCATGCGGCTAACGCCCGATCAAGACCCGCCGGAAATCGCGGAGGCGCTCAAGAAATATGTCGAAGGTTTCGCGACCGATACGGTCCAAGTCGAGTGCAATCTCGGCGAGCTAGCTTGGTATTTCGAGCTGGTCACAGACGGTCCCTGGCTGGAAGCGGTGCAATCGGCGATTGAAGCGACGGTGGGGAAGCGGGCGCAGCTCGTCCGCACCGGCGGCTCCATCCCGATACTGGGCGTCTTCAACCGGCTGATCGGCTTGCCGATCACCGCATTTGCCTACGGCGAAGGCGAAGGGATCCATTCGCCGAATGAATACCTCAAGCTCGACAGCTTCTATACATCGCTGGAGGCGGCGGTGCGCTTGTATCACAATTTGGCCGAGGTTGAGATGTAGGGGTGAGACCTGTCTCGCCCGTCAAATCATCACACCCAGCGCCACGAACACGATGCCAATCAGGGCGAAAATCAGCGCCGAGCGTTTCGTCTTGGCGTCCCAGGCCTCGGTCCGTTCGGGGTTGTCCATTCTCCAGCGCGGCTCGAGCGAATAGAGGAGCCAGACCCAATCGCGCCGGAAAGCGCAAAGTCCCGCGAGTATCCAAAAGGCGATGCCGCCGATGATCAGGATGCCGTCGCCCATCCACAAACCTCAGGCTAACCCGTACGTGAACGCGGGCGAGCCACCGGCTCGCCCCTACAGATTCTGCACATTTGCGGGCGAGCCATCAGCTAGACCCAACCAGTTCATAGTAAATCATTAGTTCGGCTGCAGGATGATCTTGGCGTCTTGGCGGCTTTCGAGGCGTTTGAAGGCGGCCAGCGCCTCATCCAGCGGCAGGCGCGCGCTGACCATCTTGCGCATGTCGATTCTGCCGGCCGCCATCAGCCGGATCACGTGCATGAAGGGTCCGCCGGCGTGCCCGAGCGAACCGGCGTATTGCACGCCCATGCGCTTGTAGGCGACGATGGGCACGGTCGGGTTATCGCCGCCCATGCCGATATCGATGATCGAGGCATTGACCGCCAGGCAGCGGTCGAGCGGCTCAATCGTCTTGTCGGCGAAGCCGGCACATTCCACCACGTAGTCGACGCCGCGCCCGAAGGTATGCCCCATGATCGCCTCGTCGAGATCAATGCCGACCGGGTCCAGCGCGGCAGACGCGCCCATGTTCATGGCGATATCACGGCGGCTCGCGGACGGATCGAACATGATGACCTGCCCCGCGCCGGCGGCAATGACCAGCGCTTCCGCCGCCAGCCCGATCGGTCCGGCGCCGAAGATCACGACATTGTTGCCCGGCTGCCAGTTATGCAGGCGATTGAAAAGCCCTTGATAAGAGACGCCGGTCGGCTCGACCATGGCGCCCATGACCAGCGCTTCTTCTTCGCCGTAGCGCTCGGCGACCTCGTCCAGCTTCCAGCAATATCTGGCGCGTACCGGCAGATACTGCGCCATCGCGCCGGGGATGGTGAAGCCAGTCTCTTCGATATCGAGGCAGTGATTCACGAAGCCGCGCCTGCAGGCGGTGCACTCGCCGCACCACTGGATTTCTTCAACGGCAACTAGGTCGCCGACTTGCAAGCCCTTGACATCCTTGCCGAGCTCGACGATACGGCCGGCGTACTCGTGGCCAAGGATGTTGGGCGTATGGACCAGCCCGGGATAGATCATATAGCCATCAGCGCCGGCTTCGTACATGTGCATGTCGGAGCCGCAGATGCCTACCGCAGCGACTTCCAACAGCGCTTGGTCGGGCTGCAGCGCGGGATCGGGCACATCGCCCAGTTCTAGTGTTGGCGACTTCCAAGTCATATTGCCGTTGCGCGGGCGGCGCAGCGCGCGCTCACTGGCGGACATTTCGTAGCCGGGTTTCGGCGCCCATTCGGCGCGGAGGGTCAGTGCTTTCATTGCTTTGCTCGCTCCTGCTGATTTCTAAAATTTAACCATAGAAGTAAATGCAAGCAAACAGTTGAAATTTTTCCGCCGAGTGCACCGAGTACATGTGAGATCACCAAGGAGCATCGTGCTCCATCGCATGTCACCCTAATCTAGCGGCCTTGTAAGGCTTGATTGGTATTGTAAAACTGGTGCATACATTCAACCTGATCTTATGCGAAATCCAGCAGAAATGGGGCAATACGGCTTTTTTCGTTCTGTTTCGCCCACGGCGACGCTCCCCTTCCCTAGCTCGCTGGGGAAGGGGCCGGGGGATGGGGTAGATTTCCGGCACGCAAACGGTAATACCAATCAAGCCTTACAGATAGACATTGGCGTGGGAGGCGGGCGACACAGTCGTCGCCGCTACAGATTCTTAAGTACTTGTAGAATATTTGGCTTTTTTGCCAAGGGGGGGGTAGAATCCGCTGGAACGCAATAAAACAGCAAATTTCTATTGATTTGAGAGGGAGCTAGAAATGAATAAGGTCAAAAACATATCGCGCCGTGATTTCCTGAAAGGGGCGGGCGCGGTCGCGGCCAGCTCGCTGCTGCCGCACTTCCCCAACA
>JAPOWK010000154.1 GCA_026707665.1 Chloroflexota bacterium | reverse complement strand
CATCATTCGATTATTCTTATACGCCGCCGCGCCGTGGAGAAATCCGCGAAGCGACCATTCTGCAAATTGACGAACGCGAAATCATCGTCGATCTAGGGGCGAAGCAAGATGGCATTGTGCCATCGCAAGACCTGGAACGCATGGATGATGAATTTCGGTTGAGCCTGAGCACGGGCGCCAGCGTGCCCGTCTACGTCGTCAACCCGCGCGATCAAAATGACAACCTCATCGTCTCGATCAACATGGGCTTACAGCGCTATGATTGGGAGAAAGCGCGCGAGCTTCTGTCTTCGCAAGACGCCGTCGATGTCCGGGTCAGCGGTTATAACAAGGGCGGCGCGCTCGTGCGCTGGAACCGGCTCGAAGGGTTCATCCCCAGCTCGCACCTGGTCTCCACCAATTTGTCTATTGATCGCCGCGAGGCGATGCAAGAGTTGATTGGCAAAACACTCGGCGTCAAAGTGATCGAAGTGGATCAAGATCGGCGCCGGCTGATCTTCAGCGAGCGCGAAGCGCAAAAGGAATGGCGCGCCCGCCAAAAAGCCAAATTGCTTGCCGAGCTGAATGTGGGCGATGTGGTCAATGGCGTCGTCACCGGCCTGCGCGACTTTGGCGCCTTCGTCAATATTGGCGGCGCCGATGGCTTGATTCATGTCAGCGAGCTCGCCTGGCACCGCGTCGATCATCCGCGCGATATTTTGCACATCGGCGAAGAAATTGAAGTGTACGTGCTCAATCTGGATCGGGAGACCAATCGCATCGCCCTCAGCCGTAAACGTCTGCTCAGCGACCCCTGGGACGACGCGCAGTTCCGCTACCACGAAGGGCAGCTCGTCGCCGGCTATGTCACCAATGTGGTTGATTTCGGCGCTTTTGTCGCCCTCGAAGATGGCCTTGAAGGCTTGCTCCATCTCAGTGAAATGGGCGACGGCGCGCTGAAGGAGCCCTATTCCTACGTGCAAAAGGGCGACCACCTCTCATTGCGCATCAGTCATCTCGAGCCCGAAAAACGCCGCGTCGGCTTCACCCAGCGCTGGGGAACCGAACTCGACGACGCGGAAGAAGAAGCCATCGCCGCCGATGACACGGACAGCGACGCGACGACCGACTCCGATGAAGCGCCTGTTTCGGACGAGAAGGAATCATCCTAGACGACCCGGACAGATCAAACACGGGAATGCCTGCCAGTTGGCGGGCCTTCCGTTTTCTCTCGCCGCCAATATTGACAGCCTTTGACCGGCTCTGTATAATTCGCTTCGTTTTCTGGTGAGGTCAGATCGTTCGTTTAGTCGCTTGGTCACAAACGATTTGAGGGTTCCGAGCCTGGTTGCTCAGCATCGACTGAAACCGGGTTTTATTTTGCCAAACCGCAGCGCCGGCATTCGGCGGCATTGCGCGCCCGGACCCTCGCTGCAGTTGTTCACATCGCGCGAACGCCCGCCAATGATCGCAAGTCAATCGTACGGGGAGATAGTTTAGATATGCAATCAGAATCTGCAGTGAGAGACGCTACCGAGGAATTGGATTTTGCCGCGCTCTTGGAAGAATCGCTGGCTCAGAGTCGGGTCGAGCGGGGCGATATCGTCAGCGGAACAGTGCTCTCAATCGACAGTCAAGGGCTGATCGTCGACATCGGCTGGAAGCAGGATGGCATCGTCACGCGCGGAGACATCGAGCGAATGGGCATGCATACCACCGACTTCGACGTAAATGCGGAAATCAATGTCGCCGTCGTCAATCTCAATGACAGCGAGGGCAATCTGATCCTCTCGGCCGCTCAGGCGCGCCAGAATGAAGACTGGAAGCGCGCCGAAACGCTCATGAATGACGAGACCTTGTGGACGGGCGAAATCACCGATGTGAATAGGGGCGGCGTGATCGTCAGCTATGGTCATCTGCGCGGCTTTGTTCCAGCCAGTCATGTGCTCGATCTGCCACGTGGGCTGAAAGAAGAAGAACGCCTGGCTCATTTGCAGGGTTTGGTGGGCAACGAAATCACCTTCAAAGTCATTGAAGTGAATCGGAAACGCCGCCGCCTTGTGTTTAGCCAGTTGGAAGCCGAACATGAAAACCGCGCCGCTCGCAAGGAAGCCCTGCTGCGCGAGCTGTCTGAAGGATCATCGCGCAAAGGCGTCGTCAGTGGCATCTGTGATTTTGGCGCCTTTGTTGATCTCGGCGGGGCTGATGGCTTGATCCATATTTCGGAATTGGCATGGCGGCGCGTCCGCCATCCGAGCCAGGTGGTCGCCGTCGGCGACGAAGTTGAGGTCTATGTCCTGAACTTGGACGAACAGGGGCAGCGCATCGGCTTGAGCCTCAAACGTCTGCAGCCCAATCCCTGGAGCCTGGTCGACGACATTTACCACATCGGCCAGTTGGTCGAAGGTGTCATTAGCCGCCTGGAGTCATTTGGCGCATTCATCAGCCTGGAACCCGGCATAGAGGCTTTGCTGCACGTCAGCCAAATGGCGGCGAACCCGGACGAGAATCCTCTGCGTCACCTCTACGAAGGGCAGAAGCTGCTGATGCGCATTATCAGCATCGAATCCGATAGGCAGCGCCTTGGCTTGAGCTTGACCGAAGTGACGGTCGCGGAAAAGGCGCAATGGGAAGAGCGTCAACTTGAGTTGGTCGCCGCCGCCGCGGAAGCCGCCCAGCGAGACGCCGAGCAAGCTCAGTCGGATGAACAAGCCGAAATGGATGAGCCAACTGAGACTGAGCCTGTTGCGCGAGAATAATCTCGTGTACACTGGTCCTGCTTCGCAGATCTGAGAAACCAAAGGTGGTGATAAGGGCATGGCTTCGGTCAGACTAAAGCCCGGCGAGAGTCAAGAGCAGTTGTTGCGGCGTTTTCGCAAACGCGTGACCAATGCAGGAATCCTGAGCACGGTCAGGCGCAAACGCTGGCATATCTCCAAGAGTGAGTTGCGGCGCATCGAAAAGAAAAAGGCGATCCGCCGCTCGCGCCGCCGTCAGCGCAAAATGTGACAGCGCCCACTTGATTCGCGCAACCTCAAACGCTGCATTGCATGCAGCCGCAAGGCGTCGGAAATGCCTGCGCCCGCCGCATTTATAGAGGGCGGCGGGCTTTTGCGTTATAATCAGTTGCCGATGATTACTCAAGAGGAGGAGTATGGCTAAGAAAGAAGAAAAGATCGAAGTGGAAGGCACCGTCATCGAGGCATTGCCCAATACACAATTCATGGTCGAATTGGAAAATGGCCATCGGGTTCTGTCTTACCTGTCGGGCAAGATGCGCAAATTCTATATTCGCATTTTGTTAGGAGATCGCGTTAAAGTGGAAATGAGCCCCTACGATATGAATCGCGGGCGCATCATTTATCGACACAAGGACAATGTGCGTACCTAATTCTTACGTCACCGTCTGTGGAGCAATCCCATGTTTCCGCAAATGCACTGAAGGACGAGTCATCGCAAGGTGGCTCGTTTTTGTTACCCTTCCGCTCGTCGAACTACAACCTAGTATTCTCATTTGATCACACGCGGTAATGAGAAATGTTGCAAGCTGAAGTCCAAAACATTATTGGTAGGAAAGTCGTATGGTCGCGCCGGTGGCTCGCCCACTCTTGCGGCGCAACGCCAATCAGATTTCGCGCCACTAAGGTAGCACCGCTACTGTTGTGCCGCTCATGCCTGATCCGCCACCGGCTTCACGCCCCAATGCACTGCCATCGCGCCAAACATGAAGCGTCTGAATCGCACATCACGGAACCCGGCGCCCTCCACCAGAGCCTGTAATTCTTCTGGCGTCTTGAAGTCTCGGGTCGATTCCGGCAGGTAGCGATAGGCGTCGCCGACTGCCTTGCCGCCAATCAGTCTTCCCAACGTTGGCACGCCAATCTTGAGATGCAGCAGAATCAAAGGCTTGAGCAGGTTGTCCGGCGGCGGCGACGTATCCAGAATCACGATGCGCCCGCCCGGCTTCAAAACGCGCCATTGCTCTGAAAGCGTCCGCGGAATGTCGACGACATTGCGCATGAGGAAACCGGAAGCGGCAGCGTCAAAGCTCTCATCCGCAAATGGCAAAGACATGGCATCAGCGCCCGTCCAGTCCACGCGGCGCCCATAGGGATCTCTGCGCATGCCGACGCGCATCATGCCCAGCGCGAAATCGGCGCCGACAGCTTGCGCGCCCGGCCTCCGCTTCAAAGCCTCAAAAGCGATGTCTCCCGTGCCTGTGGCGATATCCAGCAGCACCCCCTCCGCGGGCAGCGCCGCTGCCTCGACGACGAAGCGCCGCCATTTCATATCCTGGCCACCACTGATGATTCGATTGAGCAAGTCGTAGCGCCCGGCAATGCGATCAAACATCGCCCGCACATAATCCGAGCGTTCTTTGTCTCTGAGATGCGCCATCTGGTTCGCTAGCCCGCCGGTCGCTTCGCTTCGACCAGGACCCAATCGCCTCGCTGATGCCGTGCGCAGGGCTGCAGCCCCGTATGCTGCAGCGCCGCTTCCACCTCAGCCAACTGTGAGTCAATGATGCCGCTGAGAATTGCCGTGCCGCCGGGCCGTACTATCTCGCCCAAGCCCCCCTCCGCCAGCTGCACGATGACCCGCGCCAGGATATTGACGACTGCCAAATCGAAGCGCCGCGCGGATGGCAAGGCCGTTTCCAAGCCGCCGCATTCGGCGATGATCTTGTCGCTGACGCCATTCGCTCGCGCGTTTTCCGCGGTCGCCGTTACCGCGACCGGATCGATATCCAGCGCCAGCACCTTTCGCGCCCCCAATTTCGCCGCCGCGATCGCCAGGATGCCGCTGCCCGAGCCCAGATCAAGCACATCAAGAGCCGGCTTGCTGAGTCGTTCAAGCGCTTCCAGGCAGAGCTGCGTTGTCGGGTGGGTGCCCGTGCCGAAAGCCATGCCCGGGTCCAGCGAGATCTCGATATCGCCCGGCGCCAGCTCGACATCGATCCACCGCGGCCGGATCAGTAGTCGCTGACCGATTCGTAGGGGCTGATAATGCGCTTTCCAGGCTTCAGCCCAGTCCTCTGCGTTCAGCGTCTGATACCTGGGCTGCGGCATCGGGTACATCAGCCGCATGTGCCCCAAGGCCGCTTCCAGGTCGGCTTTGGTCGTCTCAATTCGATCATCATCAAGAATGTAGGCGCGCAGCATCACCTCTTGCGGCGGCGGGATTTCGCTCTCGTCCCAGGTATCGGGCGGGATGCCCGACTGCTCAATCGAGACGCCTTGATGTCCATAGCGCGAAAGCACTTCGGCAATGGCTTCGGCGCTCTCGCCGTCAGCGCGCAAGCTGACTTCAATCCAACGGCTCATCGCGTCGGCGTACTATTCATCGCCAGAGAGGAAGTCCGCCATCTTGGACCATAATCCGCGACCGCCCGTCCGCGGAACGTTCTCGCGTCCCAGCGTCTCCGCCAATTCCTCGAACAGCTTGCGCTGCTGTTCCGTGAGGTCGATCGGCGTTTCCACCTGCACATAGACCATTTGATCACCCCGGCCCGAATTGCTGCCATCGGAGCGCAAACGCGGGATTCCCTTGCCGCGCAAACGAAAGACCTTGCCCGTCTGCGTGCCCGGCGGAATATTGATCTCGACGGGACCGTCAACGGTATCCACCGTGATCCGGTCGCCCAAGGTCGCCTGCGCGACATTAACGCCAATATCGAGGATAATGTCATTTTCTTGGCGCTTGAAGTAGGCGTGGTCTTTGACGTGCACCACGACGAACAAGTTGCCTGGCGGAGCGCCATGTTCGCCGGCGTCACCGTCGCCGCGCACTTGAATCTGAATGCCTTCGCTGACGCCCGCGGGAATCTTGACGTTGAGCACAGCGCGCTTGCGGCGTCGCCCGGAGCCATCGCAATTGCGGCAGGGATTGCTGATGACTTGCCCCTTGCCGCCGCAGTTGGGGCAGGTCTGCGATCGCATCATCGAGCCGAGGAAAGTCTGCTGCACCTGACGCACTTCGCCGCTGCCATTGCAGGTTCCGCAGGTCGAAGGTCGAGAGCCGGCGGCCGCGCCCGTCCCGTCGCAGCTGTCGCAGCTTTCCAATCGCTGAAATTCGATTTCTTTCTCGACGCCGAAGACGGCTTCGACAAAGTCGATCGTCACATCGACGCGGCGGTCGCGACCGGCCGTCGGTCCGCGCCGGCGCCCGCTCGCCGAGCCGCCAAAGGCGCTGTTGAAAATATCAAAAATATCGCCGAAATCGGAAAACCCGGCGCCATAACCGCCCGCCCCGCCATTGACGCCGGCATGCCCAAAGCGGTCATAGCGCGCCCGCTTGTCATCATCGGAGAGCACTTCATAAGCTTCGTTTATCTCTTTGAACTTTTCTTCGGCGTCGGCTTCCTGGCTGACGTCCGGGTGATACTGCCGCGCCAAGCGCCGAAACGCGCTCTTGATCTCGCCCTCGTCCGCTCCGCGCCCAACACCGAGCACCTCATAATAATCTCTTGGCATCTAGCTTGTCCTGTAAGTTCTCTCGGCGATTCACGCGTCTGGCAATAGAAAAGCGAATCGGGGTACAAGTCAATATACCCCGATTTCGTATCTTTAGCTGTTCACAGTCTAGGTCTCGGTGAACTCGGCATCAATGACATCTTCGTCTTCCGTCTCGGGAGCGGGCTGCCCATCGGGCGCGCCGGCCGCCTCTTGATGCATCTGCGCGCCCAGCGTCTGCAGCTGCGCCATCAGCGCTTCCGTCGCGGCCTTGATTTCGGCGATATTCAGGCTCGCCTGCGCGGCGCGCACCGCCTCAATCTTCTCTTCCGTCTGCCGCACTGCCTCCTCCGGCAGCTTGTCCTTATGCTCGCGGATCAGCTTCTCGGCTTGGAAGATCGCGCCCTCCGCCTGATTGTCGACTTCAGCCTGCTCCTTGCGCTCGGCATCCTGGCTGGCGAATTTCTCCGCCTCCGCCACCATCGATTCAACTTCGTCATCCGACAAGCCGCTGCTGGCTGTGATCGTGATTGCCTGCTCGCGCCCGGTCGCCTTGTCCTTGGCGCTGACATTGAGGATGCCGTTCGCGTCAATGTCGAAGGTCACTTCAATCTGGGGCAGACCGCGTGGCGCCGGCGGAATGCCATCAAGGATGAACTTGCCCAGCGACTTATTGTCCTCGGCCATTGGGCGCTCGCCTTGCACGATATGAATCTCCACCTGCGTCTGATTATCGGCCGCCGTCGAGTACACTTGCGATTTCTTGCTGGGGATGGTCGTATTGCGGTCGATCATCGCCGTCGCCACTCTTCCCAGCGTTTCCACGCTCAGCGTCAGCGGCGTCACATCCAGCAGCAGAATGTCTTTTACATCGCCACCCAAGACGCCCGCCTGAATCGCCGCGCCCAAAGCCACCACCTCATCCGGGTTGACGCCCTTGGTCGGCTCTTTACCGAAGAAGCCCTTGACCGCTTCCTGAATCGCCGGCATCCGCGTCATGCCGCCCACCAGCAGCACCGCGTCTACATCGCTCGTCGACAGGCCGGCGTCCCTCAAAGCCTGCCGACAGGGCTCGATCGACTTGCGCACGAGCTCATCCACCAGGCTCTCCAGCTTGGCGCGCGACAGGCTCATGTTGAGGTGCTTCGGTCCCCCCGCATCGGCGGTGATGAAGGGCAGGTTGATCTCGGCATTGAGCGTGGTCGAAAGTTCGATCTTCGCTTTCTCGGCCGCTTCTTTAAGCCGCTGCAGCGCCTGCCGATCCTTCCGCAGGTCGATGCCGTTCTCTTGCTTGAATTCTTCCGCGATCCAGTTGATGACGCGGTCATCGAAGTTGTCGCCGCCCAAATAGGTATCGCCATTGGTCGACTTGACCTCAAAGACGCCGTCGGCCACCTCCAGAATCGAGATGTCGAAGGTGCCGCCGCCGAGGTCATAGACCGCGATGATGCCCTCGTTGCGGTCGCCCAAGCCATAGGACAAGCTCGAAGCGGTCGGCTCGTTGATGATCCTCAGCACCTCCAGGCCGGCGATCTTGCCGGCGTCCTTGGTGGCGTTGCGCTGCGCGTCATTGAAATAGGCCGGCACCGTGATCACGGCCTGGTCGACCGTCTCGCCCAGATAAGCCTCGGCGTCCGCCTTGATCTTCTGCAAGACCATCGCCGAGATCTCCGGCGCGCTGTAGTCACGCTCATTCATACGAATCCGCACATCGCCATTGGAGGCCGCCGATACCTTGTAGGGCACCAGCTTGGCGGCATCGCTCACTTCCGGATCGCTGAATTTGCGGCCCATAAAGCGCTTGACCGA
>JAPOWK010000050.1 GCA_026707665.1 Chloroflexota bacterium | reverse complement strand
GGCTCCTCGAAGCAGAGGTCGAAGCGCACGGGGCAACGCGTGTTGAAATTGCAGCCAGTCGGCGGATTGGCCGGGCTGGGCAGATCACCTGAGATAATGATACGCTGGCGATTCTCCTCCACCTGCGGGTCGGGCACGGGCACAGCCGATAGCAGCGCCTGCGTGTATGGATGCTGCGGATTGTCGTAGACTTCGTCGACCGGTCCCAACTCGACGATTTTGCCCAGATACATGACCGCCACTCGATCACAAATATGGCGCACCATGCTGAGATCGTGGGCGATGAAGAGATAGGTCAAGTTCAGCTCGTCTTGCAACTCTTCCATCAAGTTGACTACCTGCGCTTGAATCGATACATCCAGCGCCGAGATCGGCTCGTCGGCGACGATGAAACTCGGCTCAAGAGCCAGCGCCCGCGCGATGCCGATGCGCTGCCGTTGCCCGCCGGAGAATTCATGCGGGTAGCGGTTGATGAAGTAGGGGTTTAATCCCACCTTTTCCATCAATTGTTCCACATATTGCTGGCGTTCTTTCTTGTTGGAATAAATCTTGTGGATTTGCAGCGGCTCGCTGACGATGCTTCCGACAGTCATGCGCGGGTTCAAGGAGGCGAAGGGATCCTGGAAGATGATCTGCATCCGACGCCGCATCTGACGCAGTTCGTTGCCCGCCATCGTGGACAGTTCCTGCCCTTCGAATCGGACGCTGCCTTCGGTTGGCCGATAAAGTTGCAGAATTGTACGGCCCGTCGTGCTCTTGCCACAGCCGGATTCGCCGACCAAGCCCAGCGTTTCGCCGCGGATGACATGAAAGCTGATGCCATCCACCGCGCGCACCGCCCCAACTTGCCGCTGAAAGACGATGCCGGCCGAGATGGGAAAGTATTTCTTCAAATCGGTTACTTCAAGAATGACATCATTCTCGTCCAGGCTTTTGCGTTTTTCAGCCATCATGACTTGACTAGACATTTTATGCTACCCCCTCGCGGATATCGGCCCAACAAGACATGACATGCTCGCCATCGCCACCGGCGGCGGGGACGGTCTCCAGCGGCGGACGCTCGTCCCAGCATTTTTCCAGCCCCAAGCCCTCGCGCACATCACAGCGCGGCGCAAAGGGACAGCCAACCGGCTCATTGCGCATATCCGGTGGCGAGCCTTCGATCTGCGTCAGTTTCTCTTCGCCGCTTGAATCCAGGCGAGGCAATGACCCGAGCAGACCTTCGGTATAGGGATGGCGGCTATCGCCAAACACCTCATGCGAAGAGCCGGACTCCATGATCCGCCCGCCATACATCACTTGAATACGGTCGGCAATGCCGGCGACCACGCCCAAATCGTGCGTGATCCAAATCATGGCCATATTAAACTCATCTTTGAGTTGTTTGACCAGCTCGATAATCTGCGCCTGAATGGTCACATCCAGCGCGGTGGTCGGCTCATCGGCGATCAGCAATTTGGGATTGCAGGACAAGCCCATGGCGATCATCACGCGCTGACGCATCCCGCCCGAGAATTGATGCGGGTAGTCGTCAAGCCGACGGTAGGCGTCGGGAATGCCTACCATATCCAGCAGGTCGGCCGCCCGCTTGCGCGACTGCGATGTATTCATGCCCTCGTGCAGCTTTAGCGATTCGGTGATCTGAGTGCCGATGGTCAGCACCGGATTGAGCGAGGTCATCGGATCCTGAAAGATCATCGCGATTTCCTTGCCGCGAATCAGCCGCATCTGGTCCGGCTTGAGTGTCAGAAGGTCGCGCCCTTCAAACATGACCGTGCCCGATTCGACCTTGCCGGGCGGGCTCGGTATCAAGCCCATCAGCGCGAGCGAGCTTACGCTCTTGCCGCTGCCGCTTTCGCCGACAATGCCGAGCGTTTCGCCCTCTTCCAATTCGAAGGATACGCCGTTGACCGCGTAGACGGTACCTTCCTGCGTGTAAAACCTGACCACTAGGTCTTTGACATCCAGTAATACGCTCAAAGCGCTACCCTCCTCATGCAACAACGTCTTTGTTTGAAAAGCTGATTCACAAGAGAGTCTGTCGAACGATCGAAATCACAAAACGAACTCGCCGGGCGGAACAATCACTAATGGCTGATGCATCCGCTTAACGGACCTGTCTCGCCGCGCCTGCCGGTACCCATGACGACGACTGCGCCAAAAGCAGGCTGGCACAATGTTAACAGACAACGGGAAAGTTTACCAACAATTCAAGAAATAGGCCGCAAGGTCAATTCGGGGCGCTGTTGTCGATACCACTGAATCGTCTCGCGCAGGCCCGCTCTGAAATCCGTACGTGATACGAAGCCGAATTCGCGCTCTGCTCGCGAGACATCCAGTTTTCGCCGTGGCTGACCATTCGGCTTGCTCGTATCCCAGCGCAATTCCCCGTTGTATCCGACCTCGTCAGCGATGACCTCCACCAAATCGCGGATGCTGATTTCAAAAGCGCTGCCCAGGTTAACCGGCTCGTCGCCATTGTAGCGTTCCGCTGCCAGAACAATGCCTTCCGCCGCATCGCGCACGAACAAAAACTCGCGCGTGGGCGAGCCATCGCCGAAGAGCGTGACATGGGCGGCTCCGCTCTCCTGGGCATCCACCATCTTGCGTATCACCGCCGGGATAACGTGCGAGGATTTCAGATTAAACTTGTCGTGAGGACCGTATAAATTGACCGGCAGCAGGTGGATAGCGTTGAAACCATATTCCTGGCGATAAGCTTGGCTTTGCACCAGCAGCATCTTTTTCGCCAAGCCATAAGGCGCGTTGGTCTCCTCCGGGTAGCCGGCCCACAGATCCTCTTCCTTAAAAGGCACGGGCGCGAATTTGGGATAGCTGCAAACGGTGCCGATGCCGACGAATTTGGCGACGCCGGCGCGGCGCGCATACTCCAACATCAGTGTGCCCATCATCAGATTCTCGTAGCAGAACAAACCGGGATGCTCGCGGTTGATGCCGATGCCGCCGACATTGGCTGCCAGGTGAATGACCATGGTCGTATCGGGATGGTCGGCGAACAAGCGGGCGACGGCGCCCTGCTCGCGCAAGTCGCAGGTTGCGCTTCGGGGAACGATGATGCGCCCGGCCGATCGCGCCTTTAGCAATTCGACGACGTGGCGCCCAAGGAAGCCAGCGCCACCGGTCACAATCACCACCTGATCCAGCCAAAAGGAATCGCTCATTCGCGTCTCGCTCCGTAAACTGCCCGTATCATAGCAGAATTTCAGCACATCCATGATGGGATTACACGGCGGTCGCGCCGGCGTCTCACGACCCGTTGCTGGCTTGTCAAACATCTGCTAGTCATACACATTTATCCAGCGCGCCTGTATTATAAGAAGCGACAGCCAGTATTAAGAACGACAGAAAGGCAATCTCTTGGAACGGACTCTGATCATCGTGAAACCGGATGCGGTTCAGCGCGGCTTGGCCGGCGCCATCATCACGCGCTTTGAAGCCCGCGGCCTAAAAATCATCGGAATGAAACTGATGCAAGTCGATCGCGCGTTGGCGGAGAAGCATTACGATGTGCATCGCGAGCGGCCCTTCTTTGACGGACTTGTCGAGTACATTATCTCGGCGCCAGTAGTGGTGATGGCGCTGGAAGGCACAGATGCCATCAAGGCGGCGCGGTCGACGATTGGCGCGACGACGCCGGCCGAAGCGGCGCCCGGCAGCATCCGCGGCGAATACGCTCTCGAGATCGGTCGGAATCTCGTTCACGGCTCGGACAGCGTGGAGAATGGCGAGATCGAGGTGGCGAATTTTTTCAGCGAGGCGGAGCTCTGCGGCGGCTGGTCGCGGGATGTGGATCGCTGGGTGTTTGAGTAGGCGGTGTTTGACAGGCGCGCCTAATCGCAATACAGTCGAGACTGAAGCAGAGCGCGGAACAGAGCCATGGCAATCGAACGAATGCCGATTACCCCTGCAGTCGTCACCTGGGCGCGGGAACGATTAGGCTACACGCTTGACGCGCTGGCGGTGAAGCGTAAGGACTTCAAGAAAGTTGCAGAGTGGGAATCTGGCGAGTCGCGGCCGACCTATAGACAGTTGGAAAAGCTAGCGAAAGATCTGTGGCTGCCCGTCGCCGTTTTCTTTTTCCCCGAGCCACCCGAAACGCCTAAGATTGAAGAGACCTTCCGCACCTTGGGCTCTGAGCAATTCGACGAGATTCCACCGTCAATCCGAAAGCTCTTGTATAAGGCACGTGCGTTTCAAGTGGGCTTGTCGGAACTGAACGACGGGCGTAACCCCGTGCACAATCACATCATCAGCGACCTAAAACTAGATGTCGATGAAGAGTTGAGCATCGCAACAAGAAGAGTGCGCGACTACATCGGTATTGCGCTGGAAGATCAGTTCAAGTGGAATGACGATGACGAGGCGTTGAAGATGTGGCGGTCAGCGCTCTTCAATGTCGGTGTAACAGTATTTAAGGACGCCTTCAAGACCGATGATTATTCCGGCTTCAGTCTCTACGATTACGAGTTTCCGATAATTTATGTTAACAATTCGAACGCAAAGGCACGGCAGATCTTTACGCTGTTCCATGAACTTGCGCATCTGCTCTTTCACACTAGCGGTGTCGATAATGATTCTGCGTTTCGATACGCGCTGCCGAAAGAATACTCAAGAATTGAAATGCGTTGCAATGCGTTTGCTGGCGCTTTTCTCGTACCAGACGACGCATTTGATCGATTTTTACGCCCGGAAGAGGATCGTGTATCGGAGGTGCGACGCCTGTCGCGGATGTTCAGCGTAAGCCGCGAAGTCATATTGCGGAAGTTTCGAGATCGTCAGATTATCTCACCTCAAGAGTACAGTGAAACTATTGCTGCATGGAGACGCGAGGTAAGACCTTCGGCGACAGGTGGGGGCAACTATTATCGAACCCAGATCGCTTATCTTGGAGAGGAGTATATAGAACTCGCTTTCAGACGATTGGAAGAGAATATGATTGATGAGGAAGAACTCGCGGATTATCTCGCGGTCGCGCCGAAGAATCTGGACAAGTTGGAAGACCTAGTTGTTGGTGCCAGATCGTGACATATGTCGTAGACACATCAAGCTTAATTGAGCTCTTTCAAAAATATCCTCGTGGTGTATTTCCAAAGCTGTGGCAGGCATTTGAGAATCTGGTCGACAGACGTATGCTAGTCTCCGTAATCCAAGTGAAGGAAGAGTTGCGACGCGAGAGAGAAGGAGATCAGGCCTCTAAATGGGCGTTGCATCCTAGTGTTCGGGACCTGTTTGCAGGTCCAACTGCAGAAGAGATGGAATTCCTCAGTTCTGAATTGGCCTCTTCCAAATTCCGAGACGCGGTTCCAGATTACCTCAGGAGTGCTTACGAGAAAGCAGATACGTACTTGATTGCACGTGCGAGAGTTTCCTGCGGAACTGTCGTAACCGAAGAAAGGTACAAGCCGCATGGAACGAAGATTCCGACCATTTGTAAGGACTACGATATAGACTGCGTGAATCTGATTGGCATGATGAAGCGTGAGAACTGGCGGTTCTAAGCACCGCAAGATGTCTTCAATGGCGAAGCAAAGCCCCTCCCCCACCCTCCTCATCCTGCTCATCCTGCCGCTCTTCGGCATCTGCGTCGCCCTCCTCACCCTCGCCCTGGAAACGCGCCAGCAAAGCGAACCCGCCCCAACCTTCGCGCCGGCGCCGCCGCGCACAGTCGTCAACTTTACGGCGCCCGACTTCGAGCTGCCGCTTCTGAATGGCGTCACGCTGGTCTCGCCGTCTGATTACGCCGGGCGTCCGCTCTTCTTGAACTTCTGGGCGACCTGGTGCCAGCCTTGCGTGCGCGAACTGCCGGCTTTTGAAGAATTCATCGCCGAACACAGCGCCGACGAAAACGGCCCGGCGCTACTGACGATCAACCTGGGCGAAACCGCCGCCGAGATCAGCGCCTTTCTGGCTGAGATCGGCGTGCAGTACCTGCCGGTGGCGATGGATATCAACCAGGTCGTCAAGCTTGATTACGGCGTACAGAATCTGCCGACCACTTTCGTGATTGATGGCGAAGGTCGGGTGCGCCATCTCAAACTAGGCGAGATGAAGCTCGAAGAGATGAAGGTGTATCTCAAAACGCTGGATGAAGACAGGTCATAGAGCTGCGGAGAGCGAGCGATGCGTATCGATTTGCGGGGCAAGGTCGCCATCGTCACCGGCTCGGCGCAGCGGGTCGGGCGCGTCATTGCGCTGGCGCTGGCGGATGCGGGCGTCAATGTGCTGATGCATTACCACAGCGCGGAGCCGGCGCAGGCGCGCGCAACGCTGCATGAGATTAAATCGCTGGGTGTGGACGCCCACAGCGTGCAGGCGGATCTCAGCCGCGCGGCGGGCGTGGACGAACTAATGGCGGCGACACAAGAACGATTTGACCGTTTGGATATCGTCGTCAACAGCGCGTCAGTCTTTCAAATGCGAGATTTCCAGGATGTGTCGCTGGCCGATTGGGACCTGACTATGGCAGTCAACCTGCGCGCGCCCTTTCTCATCACACAGCGAGCGGCGCGCCTGATGGCGGCGAATCCGATCCCGGGCGGCGTCATCGTCAATATTTGCGACGCCGGCGTCGACGGTCCCTGGCGAAAGTATCCCCATCACGGCATCAGCAAATCCGCGCTCTGGATGCTGACGCAGGTTAGCGCGCTGTCTTTGGGGCCAGCGATCCGGGTGAACGCCATCGCGCCGGGTCCAGTCATGAAGTCGGCGGGGCGGGACATGACCGATGAAGAGTGGGCGCAGGTCGGTCAGCGCAGCGCGCTCCGAAAGACCGGCGAGCCGGAAGACGTGGCGCGGGCGGTCGTCTATCTTTGTCAGGAGGACCACATCACCGGCGCGCTGTTGCACATCAACGCTGGCGAACATCTGCGTTAACTCAGCTGCGAAATCGCTGCATGCGGCGGAAGCCGGCGCCATAGGCGGCGTGCCCCATGCCGATGACAATGAAGGCGTTGGGGTCCACCTGGGAGACTTCGTCCTTCAGATCGCGCACTTGCGACCGCGCGATGGTGACGTAAAGCATGGTGCGATCCATCCCCGTATATTCGCCCTTGATTGTCCAACTGGTGACGCCACGCTGCAGGTTAGCAAAGACGCGTTGCGCGATTGCGTCAGGCCTGTCAGTGATGATCATGGCGGTGCGGATTACGCTCGGTCCTTCCAGCACGTAATCGCTGGCCAAGCCGGCAGTGAATAGCGCGATCGCGGCGTAGAGAGCGCCCTCCCAGCCATATACAAGCCCGGCGGCAACGATGATTAGGGTATCGGTGCAGAGAAAAGTCGTGCTCATGGGGAAGCCGTAGCGCCGCTGCAAGATCAGCGCCAGGGTCGATGTGCCGCCCATGGTTGCGCCGGCGCGATACACCAAGCCGACGCCGATGCCGCCGGTGATGCCGCCGAAGAGCGCGTTGAGCATCCGATCATCGCTAATGCCAGTCGGTGGCAATCGCGGCCCCAGATTATCGACCACAATGGAGAATATCAGGATGATGACGACGCTGCGCAAGATGACGCGGGCGCCGTTGGGCAGCAACAGGTAGCCCAGCAACTGAATCGGGATATTCAGCAAAAAAATCACCAAGCCGATTGGCGTGTCGAATAGCTCATTGAGCAATGTCGAGGCGCCGGCGACGCCTGCCGGAGCAATATCCAGCGGCTGCAGAAAGACCGTTAAGGAAATGGCGCCAATGACGATGCCAACGGCGATGAGCGCATAGCGAAATACGACAGTGTGGAGCTGAGCCAGCATCTTGAAATCTCCCTTCATCCAGGAAGCGGCGCTCGACCGCGCCCGATTCATGTCTATAGTTCCATTATAATGCTTGCGCGAGGCGAGAATGCAGGCTGAGGCATTGTCCACCCTTGCAGGAATGCTATACTGATGCGCCGGATTCGCGGCTGAATATTCACCAGGCACGGAGTGGATCAAAATGCCATTAGTCGCCCATACTGATTTGCCCAGTTTCGAACGTTTGCGCCAGCGCGGCCAGGAAGTGCTGACGCTCACGCGAGCCACAACGCAGGATATCCGTGAATTGCACATCGGCTTGCTGAATATGATGCCGGATGCCGCGCTGGAGATCACGGAACGCCAGTTTATGCGCCTGGTCGGCAACAGCAACCAGATCGCGCAGTTTTACGTGCACGTGTTTTCCCTGCCTGGCCTGGAGCGCAGCGCCGATACGCAGGCTTATATCGACCAGTTCTACACGGACTTTGCGCGCATCAAGGCAGAGGGGCTCGACGCCTTGATTATCACCGGCGCCAACGTCGCCAACCCCAGCCTGGACCAGGAAGACTTCTGGCATCCCTTGACCGAGGTCATCGAATGGGCGCGCCTGAATGTGACGTCGACGCTCTGCTCCTGCCTGTCGACGCACGCGCTGATGAAGTACTTTCACGGGATAGAGCGTGTCAAGCGAGGCAGAAAGAAATGGGGCGTCTTTGAGCACCGCGTCACCCAGCCCCAGCATCCGCTGCTGCGCGAGATCAATACGCGCTTTGACGTGCCGCATTCGCGCTGGAATTCGATCACCCGCGAGCACTTCGAGAATGCCGGCTTAACCGTGCTCATCCAAAGCATTGATGGTGAAGTCCACATGGCGGTCAGCCCGGATCAACTGCGGCTGGTCTATTTTCAGGGCCATCCTGAATATGATATCAACAGCCTGCTCAAGGAATACAAACGCGATCTGCTCGGATATTTCAACGGGAAGAACGCGCAACCGCCCTACCCCGAGAATTACTTTCCGATTGAAGCGCGCGAACTGGCGGATCGCTACGCGCGCGACGCGCAACTGGCGCTGGAAGACGGCGCCGACTTGCCCGCGTTCCCCGAAGATCAATTCTTGCCCTACCTGGACAACACCTGGGGCGATACCGCCAGAGCAATCTTCAACAACTGGCTCGGTTCGGTCTACCAGGTGACCAGCCTCGATCGTCAAATTCCCTTCGATGAGGGCATTGATCCGGCTAATCCGCTGGGGATCCTGTGAGCGCGGAATCGGAGACGAGCCGCTCAATAGGCGCTTGCCCTACTGGTCCGCCGAACACATCGCCTTGCTGGGCGCGTACTTGTCCACGCGGACTTGCGCGGTATCCCAGAGCCGCTCGCAATGCGCGAAGCGCGCCCCCAGGATGCGCTCATATTCCGGTACGAATTCGGTCGCTTCAATGGTCCGATCGAGCACAAAATACAGGCGATCGGCATCTTCAATGAAAAGCTCAAATCGCTCGACGGTTGCCTGCCAGGCGCCAGCGGCGCGCAGCGTGTCCGACAAGACATAGCGCAGATTTGAGCCATCCATGTAGTAATCAAAGACGCCTTGCAGCGCCCAACTGTGATAGGGAAATTCGTAGACGACCGCATCGCCGTCGCTTGCATCGCTTCGTATGGTCGATACCAATTCTCTAAATGGGAATGAAAGATGAAAAACATCTCGGTGCTGGGCATGATAGAAAACGCTTTTGAAGGTGGGCGCTGCCTGCAATCCGATGACGCACCAAGCGCCCAGGACAAGTGCCGCTGCTTTGCGGTTTATCGGCGCGCAAGTCAGGGCGATACCGCCAATCAATGCGAATATCGGCAAAATCGGCAGGGAATAGCGCACGTGGCTGACGAAGCCGGTGGCAATATAAGCGATGAAAATGACGGCTAAGAAAGACGCCCCGACGAACCAAAGCATTTGCAAGCCATGATCGCGCCGCAAGTGCCGCAAGCTGAATATGGGCAGCAGCAAGAACAATCCAAAGCCGTTGCTTATGCCGCGTCCCAAATCGAGCATATATTCGGCAGTATCACGCGCCGCCAACGTGCGGGCGCCGGTGGCGGCATCTTCGTTTGCCATCGTCAAGGACTGTATCCCGGCGGGCGCGTAAATTACGAGGCTGATGATGAACATTGCCAGCAGCCATCTCCAGGGTTCGCTGCGGCGCGCCAGCAGCAGGTGATAGAGGCCAAGCGCTCCGACCAGCGCAATTGCCAGCGGATGCGTGAAGAGCGTCGCGATGAGTGTCAGCAGAAACGCGACTGTAAAAACCCAGCTCCGCCAGAGGCGCAAAACCCGCCAGTAGAGCCAGATGAGCAGGACCGTTTGCAGCACCCACAAGGAATACATGCGCGTCTCGTGCAGATAGAGGCTCAGCAAGGCGGACGCGCCCAATAGAACCGCTGCCGCGAAGCCAGCGGTCTGAGAACGAAGATCGCAGCCGATTCGAAAGGCAAAGACCACCGCCAGCAAGCCAAAAAACAGCGACAAGAGGCGCGCGGAGAATACCGACCAGCCTGCAATCTGCGTCCAGACCGATAGAATCAAGTAATAGGTGACGGCTTCATGATCCGGCGAAGCATGAATTCGCTCAAAGACCAGCGCAAAATCCAGCCATCGGTTGGGCCAGCCGGCAAAGTGCAATGACATAAATTCGTCATTCCAGATTGAATCGGCGCCGACACCCACAAGCGCAACATAAGACATTCCCAGCAGAAGGGCAATGAGCGCATATACGAAACCGGACTTACCGATTACCATTCCCAATGTCTCCCGTAGACAGCGGGTTCCATACCCTTGATTGTAATCAGAAATGCGAGCACAGGATAAAATTCAGCCGTCTCCTCAGAATCGATCAGCTAAAGCAGCGTACCGCAGATTGGAATAGATACATGACCTTGCTTACCGCAGAAGACTATCAGCGATTCCCGACCGCCCAGCCCGACTACCGTTACGCTTACGGACCGGGCTCTCAGCAATTTGGCGAGCTGACACTGCCGAGCGCGACGCCGCCCTATCCGGTCATCATTTTGATTCATGGCGGCGGCTACCGCGAAATTTATAACTTGCACCCGCTGGGAGCGGTGGTGTCCGCTTTAGCGGCGGCCGGCTTCGCTGTCTGGAATATCGAGTATCGCCGATATGGAAACGGTGGCAATTATCCTGAGATGTTTCTCGATGTCGCCGCGGCGGCTGACCATCTGCCGCAGATAGCCCAAGCGCACAATCTGGATCTCAATCGCGTGATTACCGTGGGGCATTCAGCCGGCGGACACTTGGCGCTCTGGCTGGCGGGCCGCCCCAATATCGAGTCCACGAGTCCGGTTTATGTCAGCGAACCTCTTGCGATTCATGGCGCGGTGGCGCTCGCCCCCCTCGCCGACGTGACCCATGGCAGCGAGAGCGATTTGAGCAGCGACGCGCTGCTGGCTGTCATGGGTGGGGACGCAACCCAAAAGTTGAGCGCCTATCGCAATGGCTGCCCAGTCAAGCTGCTCCCCCTGGGAATACCACAGGTCATCATCGTCGGCTCGGAAGACGGGTCCATGCACGCCAACGCCGAACGCTACATCGCGGCGGCTCACGCGGCGGGAGATGACGCCCAGCTCATGGTTTTGCCCGGCGCCGGACACTTTGAAATTGTCGCTGTGGGGACCGAAGAATGGGCGGCAGTTCAGCGAGCGACCGTACAATTGAGCGACAAACTCCACCCGAGTTGCGGTGAGGTTTAGGACAGGTTAGGATTCACCCATGCTTGGCGGCGGACTGAAAAAAGGCGGCTTCGGGCGATGATCAAGAGATTGGCCCACGTCTGCATCGGCGCGACTGATCTGGCGGAAACGGAACGCTTCTACCTAGATTTGCTGGGTATGGAGAAGGCATTCGATTTCTTTCGAGCCGGTCAGCAGATTGGCTTTTACCTCAAGGCGGGCGATTCCACGTTCATTGAGGTTTTCGTCGAGAACGCGGAACCCAGGATTGAGAGACCGCTCATCAAGCATTTCTGCCTGGAAGTCGGAGATCTTGACGTCGTCGGCGATGCGCTGCGAAGCAAGGGCATCAAAGTCAGCGCGAAGAAGCTGGGCGGCGATGGCGCCTGGCAAGCCTGGATCACCGACCCCAGCGGCGTCCGCATTGAGTTGATGCAATACAGCGAGGACAGCAGCCAATTCAGCGGCAGGCCGGTTGACTTGAATTCGTCTTGCCGCTGAAAGTGCGGAAATGCCCGCCCGTGACTTGAGAATCTTTCAAATTACTTGCAATTGAAATATCGACTGAAATCCTTATTGTGAAATTCCATATTTCTCAGACCATAGGCGAAGACAGCCTGGCGTCGGAAGACGACTATTATGCTACCACGGTAGTTGTGCCGATGAGCCGGCCGGACACCGCCGCCGAAATGCTGCGCATTGCTGGCGAGATGGTGCACCCAAGCGAAGGATTGGTGATCGCCCTGGTCATCTCTCTGGGCGATGCCGAGCGGACAAATCGCTTCAGCGAACAGATCCAGGATGTAATCGAAGACTTCTGCAACACCGACGCGGGCCACAAAGTCGAGGTCGTGACCGAAATCGCCATCAGCGTATCGCGCGGCATTCTCGATGTGGCGCGCGAACGCAGCGCGGATGTGATTCTTCTCGGCGTAAGGCGCTCCACTCAGGGCAGCGTCAAATTGGGCACGGTGGTGGAAAACGTCATCTCGACCGCGCCTTGTGGTGTGCTGATATACCGCAGCGCCGTTTCAAATGAATTTGACCGCGTAGTCGTACCAATAGACGGCACGCTGCCGTCGGTGATCGCGATGAAACTCGGCGTCAGCCTCGCCCGGCAGCACAACATCCCGCTGCGGCAGATGAGCGTTCAGTTTGATTATCATTATGACCCCGAGCATGAGGAGGCGATCAAGCGTTATGAAGATCGCCTGCCGCCGAACCAGGACTTGACCAAGAAAATCGTCGTCAGCGGCCAACCGGCGCGCGAAATCGTGCATGACCTCGATTCGGATGATCTGCTGGTGATGGGCTTCGCGCAGAAGACCGATTTCGAACGGCACATCATCAATGACCTGAGCAATCAACTGCTAAACTTGGCGCCGGGACCGGTGATCTTGATTTCCCAGCACGAATGGCACCGCGGCATTCGCGGTACGATTGAGCATGGCATCGCGCGGCTGAATCCACAACTGACGCAGGTTGAGCAGAACGAACTGATTTGGAGCGCCGAGAAAAGCGCGAGCGCCAACCTCGATTACATCGTGATGATCGTGCTGTCTGCGGCCTTGGCCACGCTAGGATTGCTGACCAATAGCGTCGCTGTGATCATCGGCGCTATGCTGGTCGCGCCTTTGATGTCGCCGATATCCAGCTTCTCCACCGGCATGGCCACGGGCATTTTGCATCTGACCAGGCGCGCCAGCGTGACTCTCTTTACCGGCGTGACCCTTGCTCTGCTGATATCAATCGTGATGGGCGTCTTGCTGCCCATCGATACGCCAACGGAAGAGATGCTGGCGCGCGGCAGTCCCAATCTGCTGGACGCTGCCATCGCCCTGGTTTCGGGCTGGGTCGCCGCCTATGCCACCGCCCGCAGAGGCATTCCCGCCGCGCTGGCCGGGGTGGCGATCGCCGCCGCGCTGATGCCGCCAATCAGCACGATCGGCTTGGGCATCGCCTTGCAAGACATCGATCTCGCCTTTGGAGCAAATTTATTGTTCCTGGCGAATATCGCTTTTATTATCGCGGCGCAGTACATCACCTTTTTGTGGATGGGCATGCAACCGACAAAAGACCGCGAAGGCGCCACGCTAAATCGCTCGCGCGCTTGGTGGTTTGTGCTATTCCTGATCACGCTCATTGTATTAGTGATATTCGCCCGTCTTGGCTCGCAAGCAGTCGATGAAGCGCATATTCGCGAGCGGCTTCAGGCGGAGGCCTTCCATGGCGCCCAAGTGGTGGAATATCACGTAATTTCGTCGGTCCCGCTCAACGTACAGCTGGTCGTGCAATCCGATCACCAGATCAGGCCTGAAGAGATCGAAGCGGCGCAGATGCTGATCAACGAGCTGTATCAGCAAGACGTCCAGCTGACGGTCGTTGCCCGGCAAGTTGTGCGCCCATTTGATCCGGTTATGGCCGAGATTCGAGAAGCATTGCGCGCTGTGTTTCCTCGCGCCCAATTCACTGATATCTGGCTCGATGAAGCCGACGGGATTACGCTGCATGCGATCCTGCAAGATTATGAAGCGCCAACGGGGAACCAGCTTGAGCTAGCGCGGCGGCGTATCAGCCAAGCCTTGGAAAAAGAGGCGCGCCTGGAAGTGGTCTTTCAGCGAAAGTTCGCGGTCGGCAATAACGCGGCGAATGTCGACGGCGGCTAACGAGCGTCGACGATTTCGCGTTTCGCCAGCCTACGTCAGTCTCCCGCCGCCGGCGCCAATCCCGAGCGCAGGGCGTCGTCAATCGCCTCATCGCCAGTGGGCAGCCACTCGGCTCGTACCTCCGAACCAGCGTCGACCAGCAGCTTCATACTCTCCGGGAAGTCGCCATCGCTGCGCCAGCTATGCGCTCGCCCATACATGCAGGTCGCCAGCGGCGTGCCCCCATAGCCGTTGAGCCAATCCAGCGGCGGGTCGTCATCCGCCACCAGCAGCGCGCTGATCACATCGGCGAAGCCGTGGAAAGCAGCCGCGTGCAAAGGCGTCATCGCGTCATCATCGCAAATATGCAGGTCAAAGCCGAGCGAAGCCATCAAGGCGACCACGTCGGCTTTGCCGGTCCAGGCGGCGTGAATCAGCTGCCGTCGGTCGCCTTCCGCCATCCGCGGCACAATGTCCGGATGCGCTTCCGCGATTCGCTGAGCCGCCTCTCGATCTCCGCGAGCGCAATAAGCCAGCAGCCGCACATCGGTCGGGCTCTGCTTGATCAGACGATCGAATATGTCGGCGCGCTCAAATTCCAAAGCGACCTGATGAGGCGACAAGCCAGCAGCATTGAAGGTATAAACGTATTGATGCGAACCATCGGCCGGGGGAACCAATTCGTAGCCGGCTTGATTCACACGGGCGCGAATCGCCTGTGGATGCGCGGCCAAAGCTTTGTCAACCAGCTCAATTTCGCCCAGAACAACGGCGGCGAAGATATCCACTTGTGCGCCCCGTTTCACCAGCGCGCGCGCAGCATCGTCGTTGCGCGCCCCCAACTGCCATTGCAGCGGCGTCGAGGCGTGGTCCAAATCGCGCGCTTCCAAATCGGCGCCGCGCGCCAGCAGCCAATCCATCACCGCCGGATCAGTCGCATAGTGCAAGGGCGTCTTGCCATCGCCGCCGCGCTGATGAATGATCGTCTTGTCGCGCTCGTAAGCCGACTCCAGCCAATCCAGCCAGCCCTGCTCAGCCGCCGCGTGAACCGTGATCTCGGCGCCACGCTTGATGAGCCGTTCCGCCGCTTGCGCCGATGTCACTTCCAAAATGTGAAAGTCGCCCGCCCACCATTGCGACTTGGCGTTGATATCGGCGTCATGTTTGAGCAAGACATCGACGAGATCTTCATGCTCTTTGGCGATGATGAGCGCGGTGGAGCCGAAAAAGAAATGCGGATCGTCAATCGTAGACTTCAGCTCTGGATGTGCCGACAGCAGCTCGTCAAGCTTCGCCGCGTCATTGGCGTATACCAACTGCTTGAACTGTTCCAGTTCTTCACCAAAATCGAGGTCTTCCAATTTGACGCGCAAGCGCAACTCGCCCCAGCTTTGCGCGCTGTTTTCCCTGGCGACGACCGTCTGCGCCTCGCTCAAAGTCAGCGGGAAAGCGGCCGCCTCGGCGCGCGCGCCGAATTTGACCTGCGGCAGCTGCTGATGGACGCGGTCGATGGCGTCTTCGTCGCCGGCTTGGAATTTGCTCATGAGAGCCCGTGCTGCGCTGATAGTGTCTTCGAGGTTGGTCAATTTAGGCATTGGCGTCCCCCTGGCGTTTCTGGAATAAAACCACAGATCATAGCACTGTTTGCAGCACAGCGAGATCCACATTCCCGCCGCTGACGACGACCGCCGTTTCCCTGCCATCGCGCGGCGCGACGTCATGCAGCAGCGCCGCGGCAGCGACCGCCCCGCCGCCTTCGACTACCCAGCCCTGCGTCTCCAGCATATAGCGCATCGCCCGCGCCATCTGCTCCTCCGAGACCAGAATCATATCATCCAGGTAACGCTGGCAAATCGGCAGGGTGATCGAGCCGTCTTCGATTTCGCCGGAAAGGGCGTCGGCGAGCGTGTCCCACACCTGGGGCAAGCTTCTATCGTGAAAGGCGTTGTACATAGCCGGCGCCGACTCCGCATTGACTCCGACGACTTCGATATCGGGATTGAGTTCTTTTGCAGCAATAGCGACGCCCGCAATCAAACCGCCACCGCTGACGGGGACAAGAACCCTCTGAACAGACGGCAGCTGCCGCAGTATCTCAACGCCGATCGTGCCAGCGCCAGCGATAACGCGCGCGTCGTTGTAGGGCGATATCCAGGTCCCGCCTTCGCCAACGCGGCGCAGCGCTTCCGCTTCCGCTTCGTCGTAGTTTTCGCCGAAGAGCAGTGCCTCGGCGCCGTAGCGATTGACGTTGGCAACTTTCTTCTTCGGCGTCGTCTTTGGCATCAGGATTTGCGCCGACGCGTCGGCCATCTGAGCGGCATAGGCGACCGCTCCGGCGTGATTGCCCGACGAGGCGGCGATGATGCCGCGCGATCGCTCTTCCAAGCTGAGCGAAAGGATGGCGTTTAAGGCGCCGCGGATCTTGAACGAGTGGGTCTTGTTGGCGTTTTCCAGCTTGAGCCAGGTGCTCCCGCCCAATTCCGGCGCGGCTTCCAGCGGGGTCGGCGGCAGATGCGGCGCCAGCCGGTGACCGGCGCGGATGATGTCGCCCAGCGTCACCATCGACTATAAGCCAATGCTGCGCAAGTATTCGCGGTTGCGCGTCGCCGATTCCAGGGGAGCGCCCAGACCGGGCAAAACATCCTGCTCGACCACAATCCAACTGTCATAGCCGATTTTCTCGAGCTCTTGCAGCACGCCGGGAAAATCGACATCACCCCGCCCCAATTCGGGGAAGATGCCCTGCCCGACCGATTGCGGACCATCCCAGCCCTGAAGCCGCGATTGCTCGTGCACGGCCGGGTCGTGATCTTTGAAGTGCACATACCAGATGCGATCGGCGAATTGGCGAATGCCGGCGAGCGGGTCGCCACCGCCGAATGCCCAGTGGCCCGTATCGAATACCAGACCGACAATATCGGCATCCGTCATTTCCAGCAAGCGCTCGGTTTCGGCCGGCGTCTCGATCCAGGTGCCGGTGTGATGATGCAGCACCGAGCGCAAGCCCGTTTCGTCCATGACGCGGCGCGCAGCCTGATCGGTCCCCTCAGCGAAGACGCGCCAGCCATCCTCGTCAAGGCTCATTGCCGGCGTGATGCGCCCCGAATGGAGGCTGCGCATGGGATTGGTATAGGGGTCGGGTCCCAACACGACGAGCGCTTCCGGTCCCCCGACAGCCGCCAACAGTTTGGCCGTGCGCAAGCAAGCCTCGGCGCCTTCTTCGTGACGATCCTGATCCTGGAAATTGACATTGACCCATGAGCCCAGCATTTTCAAACCGCGCCGATCAAGCTCGCCGCGAAGCTCTGCCGGGTCGGTCGGCATGAATCCCCAGTCGCCCAATTCGGTGCCGGCGTATCCGCTGGCGGCGATCTCGTCGAGGACGCGCGCGTAGTCGTAACGCTCGCCTTCGATATTCTCGATGATGCCCCAGGAGCAGGGCGCGTTCGCCACTTGTAGCATTTTTACCTCCGACGGACAAATCAATCGATGGAGTATAGCAAGCAGTCCGTGTCTGCGCGACTGCGGTGCGATTACGGCGGATTTCCGGTGCTATTTCCGGCGAAGGGACATCGCCTCAATGACTTTCTCCCCCTTCTTAAGCGAATTCAGATGCAAACTCCGGTACAGAAACTGACGATGTGTATCATAATGTGGAAAATGAGGGTCCTGTTTTGCGGATGTCTGGGCAGCATAATCAAAGAGATGGTTGAACGTGACCGAATACTATTCCTCATATAGTGAGACCGCATGCGCTATGTTGCAAGGTTTGGTCTGCCGTCGGCGCTTGGTGCTGCTCGTCATGCTAGCTTGCCTCTTCCTGGCGGCGCCTGCGGCCTTCGCCGCCGACATCACGCTCTCCGACACCTGCAGCCTGGCGAACGCCATCCGTTCCGCCAACGGCGATACCCAGGTCGCCCCGGCCGATCAATGCGCGGCTGGCGAAACCACCGAGACCGATACGATTATTTTTGTCGCTGATGTCGAGATTACCGCGGCGCTGCCAGCAATTACCTCCGATGTCCGCATCGTCGGCAACTATACGCTCTCCTCGCCGGACACAGAGGGCAACACCGATACCGAATACAACTTTAACCTTCTAACGATTAACAGTGGCGCGGTGAGAATTGAAGACTTGAATCTAATCGGCGTCGACGATTCCGCCCTCAAGATCGAGAAAACTACCAGCAGCGATCTCGAGGTTCTCTTCAATCTCGGTTCCATCGCCCATAACAATGCAGCGACTCACGGTGGCGCCATCTATATCGCGGGTGGCGCTGAAGTCACCATTCATTCCTCTCGAATCGGCCACAACGACGCGCCCAATGGCAACGGCGGCGCCATCTATGTCGATGACAGCACGCTCACACTTAAGTGGAGCAACTTGCATGACAATAGCGCCTCGGGCAACGGTGGCGCCATCTACTTTTTCAACGACTCCGGCGATGAGCATAGCCTGACCATTATCGGAGGCCGAATCACGCGCAACTCAGCGACAGATGATGATGACAGCACCAACACCGCTGAAAATGGAGGCGCGATTTACTACGAGAATGGGACGTCGACCGATGGCGCGACTTCCAGCCTGAAGGACAACAGCGTACACGCCAACCGAGCGCGCAACGGCGGAGCGATTTACGTCGCCGATGGCAAACTAAATATCGACAACAGCACGATCGATGAAAATAGCGCAAGCGCAGAAGGAGGCGGCATCTATTCAGCGGGGGGCAACCTCACCGTCAGACACGCTACCATCGTCAAAAACCAAGCCGCCACCGGCAGTGGCATCGGCGTTTTCACCGATGACGATGAAAATACGACGGATCCAGTCGTGAATGTCTATAACAGCATCATCGCCGAAAATAACGATACCGACGCCGAGAACGCCGTCTGTCTCACTGATCTATTGAGCGGGAACCAAGGCAATGTCCTGCGAGATGTCGGCTGTACCGAAGCGCAAGCCGCCCCGGCGCCGCTAGGTATAGAATTGGTGCCCCATAGCGGGCCTAATTTGCCAAGAGCCGTTCTGTCGCGCTTTTACCGACTCTTAGAAGGCAGCCCGGCCATTGACAATGGCGTAGATACAGAAGGTCAAATGCTGGCCAATGACCAGACCGGGCACGCGCGTCCCGAAGGCGAAGGTTACGATTCCGGTGCCTTTGAATATGATGTGGAAGAAGTTTGGGTATTGCCCCCCGTAACCGAAACGCGCAGGCCACGGTCTTCATCCTCTGACAGCGCGCCCAGCCCGGCTAACAATATCGCTCACACCTGCGTCGCCGTTCACGAACGTGACAATGGCATCGAAATATATGCCGCCTTCGGCCTCTTCAGCGGCGTACAATGCCAGGAGATAAACGCCAGCGGCATCGGCATCCAGTCCGTCCTCGATGCCGGCTTCGTGAAGGCAGTGGACGTCTGGGGCTATGTCGAGCAAGGTGTGCAAGTCTGCTTTGACGCCGCCGGTCCAATGGTCTTTTTGGATGCGGCGACAGCGCCCCGAACCGTTCAAGCCATAGAGACGTTCAGGGTTGGCGCCCAGACATGTACCTCGATTTGGCGCCCAGGCTCGGTCATACTGCTAGTTTCGCAGACGAGCGCGTATTCCTGGCCCGCCGCCACCGCGCAGCCGCTCCTCTTGCCAAGCCCCACGCCGGCGCCACAATGCCTGGGGGCAAGCACCGCCGCAGTGAACTTGCGCGACGCGCCAATGGGCAGCCGAATCGGCGGCATCTACCCGAGTGAGACCGTCAATGTACTCGCCAGCGAGGCCGGCTGGTATCAGGTGGAATATCTCGGCCTGGTAGGTTGGGTCAGCGCCCAATACCTGTCACTGAACGGTGAATGTTACTTAGAATCAGCCTGAATATAAGCTCCCCCAATTCTCCGCCTCCGCGTCGCCCCGGGAAAATAGCGCGACGACAAACGTAGTGGTTTGCGCCTTCGCCCTGTGCATCAATTTGCCTCAGGGCTACAATCCGCCTGATTACGCAGCCTTGTTCGCCATGTAAGGAGGAAGAGACCTCGATGAGTCCATTCGACCACAAGCGCTTGTTTCTGCCTGGACCCGTTGAAGTGCGACGCGAGATTCTCGAAGCGCAGACATCGTGGATGATCGGTCACCGAACGGCGGATTTCGCCGAGTTATTCGCGCGGCTGCAGGGCAAGCTGAAACGCGCCTTCTTCACCGACAGCCGCGTATATGTCAGCGGATCTTCGGGCAGCGGCTTGTGGGAAGGCGCCGTTCGTTGCGGCATTCGCGATGATCGCAAGGTCCTGCATTTGACCGGCGGCGCCTTCAGCGAGCGCTGGGCTGATATCAGCCGCGCCAATGGGCTGCAAGTCGATTGCGTCCAGGTGGATTGGGGCCAAGCCCATACCGCTGATATGGTCGCCGATGCGCTGGGCAAGGCGAGCTATGACGCCGTCTGCGCCGTGCACAACGAAACCAGCACCGGCGTTACCAACCCGATTCGGGAGATTGGCGCGGTGGTCAAGCAACATGATGACACGCTCTTCTTCGTCGATACCGTCAGCGGTTTCCTCGGAACCGAGCTGCGCGTGGACGACTGGGGCATCGATATCGCGCTGACATCGAGCCAGAAAGCCTTTGCGCTGCCACCCGGGATCGCCTTCGCCGCCGTCAGCGACCGCTTGCTGGAACGGGCGAAGACCATCCCGCAGCGCGGCTACTACTTTGATTTCTTGACGCTGGAGAAATCCCTGCTGAAGAACAACACGCCGTCAACGCCGCCGATTGCCCTGATGTTCGCCGCCGACATGCAGATGGACGCGATCCTGGCCAAAGGCATTGAAGCGCGTTGGGCGCGGCACCGGGCGATGCGCGACGCCACACATGAGTGGGCGCTGGCGCGCGGCTTCGGCTTGTACGCGCAGGAAGGCTATCGCAGCGATACCGTGACCGCCGTGGCGAATACACTCGCTATCGATGTGAACGCAATGGGCGAATTCATGGAGAATGAAGTCGGCTACGCCATGGACCAGGGCTACGGTGCGATCAAAGGGAAAACCTTCCGCCTGCCGCACATGGGCGATGTGACCATGGCGATGCTGGGCGAAGTCTTGGATGGCATCGACGCCTTCATCTCCTGTCAGACAGATATGTAGGGGCGAGACTTGTCTCGCCCGCTATGGCGGAGCGTTCCATGTTCAATGTACTGGTACCCGACAACGTCCACGAAAAGGCCATCGACATCCTCAACGCATGTGAAGGGATCAGCGTCTCCGCGCCCGGCAAGATGGAGCGAACAGCTCTGCTTGATGCGGTCGCGGATGCCCACGCGCTCATCATCCGCAGCGGCGTCACGGCCGACGCCGAACTCATCCGCAAAGCCTTGAAATTAAAGGCTATCGCCCGCGCCGGCGTCGGCGTCGACAATGTTGATCTGGCGGCGGCGACCGCGCGGGGCATTGTCGTGATGAATACGCCGGGCGGCAATACGATCTCCACCGCCGAGCACGCCTTCGGCTTGATGATCGCGCTCTCGCGGCATATCGCGCCGGGTCATCAATCGCTGGCTGAGGGGCGCTGGGATCGCAAAGCCTTCAGCGGCGTCGAGCTCAAAGGCAAGACACTGGGCATCATCGGTTTGGGGCGGATTGGGCAAGCGATCGCCACGCGCGCCCAAGCCTTCGAGATGACCGTCATCGCCCACGACCCCTACTTGCCACCCACCGTCGCCGAAGAGATCCAGGTGCCGCTGCTCTCGCTGGGAGCGGTCTATGCACGCGCCGACTACCTGACGTTGCACACGCTGGTCACCGACGAGACGCGCGGCATGATCAATGCCGAGACCGTCGCGACCATGAAGGATGGCGTACGCATCATCAACGCGGCGCGCGGCGCCCTGATCAACGCGGCTGATCTAGCGGCAGCGCTGAAGAGCGGGAAAGTCGCGGGAGCAGCGCTCGATGTCTACGAAACCGAGCCCCCGCCAGCCGACCATCCGCTGATCGGCGCCCCCAAGGTGCTGCACACGCCTCATCTGGCCGCCAGCACCGCTGACGCGCAGGTGACCGTCGCGGTCGAAGCGGCGCAGTTGATTGTCGATTTCTTGCTGGAGGGGAAAGCGGCAAACGTGTGCAATCCGGCGGCAGATTCGAGCTAGGTCTCGTCGAAAGCGATACCGAGATAGACTTGGTCGAGTTCCAATTCACAGTCTAGCATCGCCAGCGAAATTACATCATCCAGCTCGGTGAAGGCTTGCCGCTGCCAGCCGGCCTGTCCCCGCGTGTACAACTCTGCATAGACGCGATGCTGGTCAACGACAAGATAGGCTTCGATCGACGGCACTTCGTAATAGTATTCGAGTTTTTCCAGTCGGTCACGATCTTCGCTCGTCGGCGATGTTACTTCGACGACGAAGACCGGATTCATCAAGTTGTATTCGCCTGGGTCGGCAAAATTGGATGCGCCTCGCACAAGTGATAAGTCGGGATATACGTAGCGAGTCGGGCTAATCTGAACACGTAGTTCAGACATGTGCATTGTATATCGCGCTCGGTCCAGTGCTGCGACAAAGAGATAAATCAGGTTCGTAGTGATTAGACTGTGCTTGTTGCTGACTCCAGGCATCTCGATGACGACTCCGTCAATGTATTCGTGCTTGCGCTCCTGCTTCAATTCCCATTCAAAATAGTCTTCGACAGTCATGACGGGAGACCGATTGATAGCCATGTCCCAACTCCTCCCTTTCTCATCGCCATTATAGTCCGCGACATGCGAAATGTCATCAATTTGGCTCAGGGCCGCGCCGGACTTCCATCGGGAAGGCGCGTTTGCGTCCACTCCTCGACGATATCCTGGGGCGGGTACTTCGCCGCCAGCTCCTCATTGATGTCGATGCCCAGTCCAGGTTGATTATTGGGATAGAGATAGCCGCCTTCGACGACCGGCAGACCAGGAAAAATCTCGTAATCCAGCTCGGACGGGCGATACCACTCCTGCACCCCGAAGTTGGGATGCCAGAGGTCCAGTTGCAAATTGGCGGCCTGCCCCACGGGCGATGTATCGCTCGGACCATGCCAGGCCGTGCGAATGCCGTACATATCGGCAAAGACAGCGACATTGCGCGCCGGCGTGATCCCGCCCATCTGACTGATGTGCATACGGATGAAATCGATCAAGCGTTCTTGAATCAGCAGCTGCCACTCATGCGGATTGTTGAAGAGCTCGCCCATGGCCAGCGGCGTCGCGCATTGTGCCCGGATGTGGCGAAACCAGGCGATGTCCTCGGGCGCCAGCGCGTCTTCGAGGAAAAAGAGCTTGAATCGCTCGACGTCTTTGGCGAATTCCACGGCGTGAATCGGGACAAGCCGTTCGTGGATATCGTGCAATAGCTCGACTCGCTCGCCGACCTGCCCCCGCACATAGGCGATCATGTCGAGCATGCGCCGGCAGTAATCGCGCGGGTCGTAATAGGCGCCGGCCGGGGCTTTGTTCGGCTTGACCATCGGGCTTCCCTGCCCGCCATAGCCGCCCATCTGCACGCGAACATAGCGGAAGCCCCGCTCCATGAATGCGCGTACATTCTCGGCAACTTCCTGCTTATCGCGCCCGTCCGCGTGCACGTAAACATGGGCGGCCTCGCGCGATTTCCCGCCCAGCAGATCACAGACCGACATGCCAGCGCGCTTGCCCTTGATATCCCAAAGCGCCTGGTCGACGCCCGAGACGGCGTTGTTCAGCACCGGCCCATTGCGCCAATAGCCGTGCACCATCGACATATTCCAGATTTCTTCGATGCGGTCGACATCGCGCCCCAACAGGAAGGGTTTGAGATGGCGCTCGATCGCGGTCGCCACGGCGAATATGCGCTGGGTGAAGGTGGCGCAGCCCAAGCCATACAGCCCCGGCTCGGAGGTGATGACCTTGACGATGCAAAGGCGCGATTTGCCCGGCTGGGTCAGGATGACTTTGACATCGTCGATAATGATTGGATTTGGCATTGGGCGATAAAACCACGGAGAGCAGTGTGTAGGGGCGAGGCGGTGACTCGCCCGTACCTAGCGCATCAATTTTGCGAACAAGCCGCCGAAAAGCGCCAGAATCACAAGCGCGAAAATAATCTGGGTCGCGATCCACCAACAGACAATGATGCGCGTTTGGCGTCTAACATCGTCACTGGTGGCTATGGGCGAAGGTTCGGCTTTCATTGCGCAACCTACTTTGATTGCTCAAACTTCAGTGATTATAGCATGGTATAGACTACGACGGTCGACCTACAAAGTATCCCCTAAAATTCCTCTGTGCCCTCTGTGATTCCTCTGTGTCCTCGGTGGTAAAGATTTGAGAGTCTCACTAGAGGACCCGGCATGAATTGGTCAATTTGCCAATCCCCTCGATCTCCACGCTGACGACGCTGCCGTCCGTCAGAAATTGCGGCGGACTCTGCCCCTTGCCGACGCCAGCGGGAGTGCCGGTCAAGATGATATCGCCCGGGTGCAGCGTGAAAGCGCGCGAGAGATGGGCGATCAGGGTGCGCACATCAAATATCATGTCGGCGGTCGAGCCGTGCTGCTTCTCGACGCCATCGACGGTCGTCACGATGCGCAGCTTTTGCGGGTCGGGGATTTCATCGGCGGTGACGATGACCGGACCGAGCGGGCAAAAGGTGTCCAGCCCCTTCGCCCGCGTCCATTGTTTGTCCCGCGCTTGCAAATCGCGCGCCGAGACATCGTTGGCGATGGTGTAACCGAAGACGGTATCCAGCGCCACATCCGGCGATACTTTGCGCGCGGTCGCCCCGATGATGACGGCCAACTCGCCTTCCCAATCCACCTGCGCCGTCATGTGCGCTTCCCACTCGATCACGGCGCCATCACCGATGACCGCGCTGGGCATGACGGCGAAGACCAGCGGCTCGGCCGGCGCTTCGTTGCCCAGCTCGCGCGCGTGCTCGGCATAGTTGCGGCCGATGGCGAGGATCTTGCCCGGCTGCAGCGGCGCCAGGACGCGCGCATCAGCCAGCTTGTCGATGATGCCCGTTTCCACAAAAGCCGGATCCGCGCCCATCAGTTCGGCGATGTGCTCGACGCCCAGCCGCATGATTTCGTCGCCTGTCAAGATGCCCGTATAAGTTTCGTTTCCTAATCCATATCGCAGCAGTTTCATGCGCTTCCCTTCGCCATCTCGTCTCGATTCGCGCTAGTCTAGCAAAATGGATGCGGTATCACCAGAAGCGGCAGGCGGAATCAAGGCGCCAATTTCGATTGCCGTTGGCGGCGAACACGGCTTTACTCAATCTCTGATAAAATGCTTCCTGGATTCGTATACACCGATTCAGGAGAATGACTTTGAGGCAATTGCGCGCCCTCGCGTCGCTGGCTCTGTTGCTGACGCTGCTCTCCGCATGCGGCGATACCGGCAACGCAGCGGACGATGCCAAGTCGGCGCAGCGGCTCCTCCCGAATCTGGCCGATTACACGGCATCCGATATCGACGCCACGGTCGACGGCGCCTTTGCCGCGGTTGGTGGCGCGGCGCTTATGGGCGGTCAATTGGGCTTAACTGCCGTCGTTGCCAAGGCGGAACAGATTCTGCAGTGCTTCCAGGACCGAGGCGCTTTGGCCGCGCGCTGGTATCAGCAAAGCGAATCAACGTTGACCGCGCCCAGGGTCGGAGCGGCGCTGGTCATCAATCAGTCGCGCGTCAATCAGGAGCTGGTCAACTGCGCCCTTGGCGGGCAAGAAGAATCGGCAAGCGCGCAGAGCTTTGCGATCGAGCCCTGCGCCAGCGCCGGCAGCCTGACCTATGAAGGCGACGGCATCAGCTACTTATACGCCGGCTCACACCCGGATGTCTGCGACGTATTCCAGCTGCACTTCGATAATCTGGCGGCTTCCAGCGCCGACCAATGAATGTGAAAATTGAAACAACATACCGATCCTATGCACCGCATATCAAATTCTGTAGGGGCGACCTAGTAGGTCGCCCGCATACGACAATCAGAAACTCGAGATAAGTTATTCAAGGATGAACAAATGAACAGTTTCAACGGATTGGGCATGCATCTGGGCAACTTGTCGCGCTTGTCAGACGCCAAATCGCGTTCGATCAGCGCCGAGAATTTCGATGGCGCGAAAGGCGCTGGTGGCATGGCCGAGGAAGGCACCGGCAGCGTTCCGGCGCGCGACCTCGGTCGAGGCTGGAAGGTATCGCCATCGGTGCGCATCGCCGCCGGCGAGACTTTCACCGTCGCCGATATTGAAGGTCCTGGCGCCATCCAGCAAATTTGGCTGACGCCGACCGGCAATTGGCGCTTCTCCATCCTGCGCATCTATTGGGACGGGAGCGAGCAGCCCGCGGTCGAATGCCCGGTGGGTGACTTCTTCGGCGTCGGCTGGGGCGAATACGCGCAGTTGACCTCGCTGCCGATCTGCGTCAACCCGGGCAGCGCCTTCAATTCCTACTGGGAGATGCCTTTTCGCCAGCGCTGCCGCATCACCATGAGCAATATCGCCGAAGAAGAGATGACACTCTATTACCAGGTCAATTACACGCTGACCGATGTGCCGGCCGACGCCGCCTATTTTCACGCCCAATTTCGCCGCACGAACCCGCTGCCTTACAAAGACGTCTACACCATCGTTGATGGCATCCAGGGGCGCGGGCATTATGTCGGCACTTATATGGCTTGGGGGTCAAACAATAACGGCTGGTGGGGCGAAGGCGAGATCAAATTCTTTATGGACGGCGATACATATCCGACGATCTGCGGCACCGGCACCGAAGACTATTTCTGCGGCTCCTACAATTTCGATCCCAGCCCACGCCACGACCAAGGCTATATCACCTTTACCACGCCCTACGCCGGCTTTCATCAGGTGATTCGCCCCGATACCGATTATCGTTCACAACTCCGCATGGGCATGTACCGCTGGCACATCATGGATCCGGTCCGCTTCGAGACCGACTTGCGCGTCACCATGCAGGCACTGGGCTGGGGCTATAATCGGCGCTATTTGCCCTTGCAGGATGACATCGCTTCGGTGGCTTATTGGTATCAGACGCTGCCGGCCGCTCCCTTCCCGCCGTTGCCCGAGCGCGACCAACTGCAGGTCATCTGAGGGCGCCGATCTCAGCATAGAGCCGTTCGTAGCTGTCAGCCGTCCGTCGCCAGCTATATTCGGCTTCGATTAGCGCCCTTCCGTTCCGTGATATGCGTTCGCGTAGATCCTCGTCTCGCAGCAGGCGAAGGGTCTCCTCAGCGATGCGGTCGACCGGCGCAATAATTGCGGATTCGCCAT
Organism: Chloroflexota bacterium; assembly: GCA_026707665.1. Lineage (GTDB taxonomy): Bacteria > Chloroflexota > Anaerolineae > Aggregatilineales > Phototrophicaceae > UBA6055. The sequence continues at coordinate 44,821 of JAPOWK010000050.1, read as the reverse complement.
GTTGAACTCGGATGCCGTCGACGCTGAGCGGCGTCGCCACTACGGGAATGCCCATTGCCAGCGCCTCGAGCACCTTGTTCTTAAGTCCGGCGCCGATCCGCAGCGGGCAGACGAAGACGGTCGCCCGCGCCAGGTATGGCTTTACATCGGGCACTGATCCGGTGACTTCAATGTGGTCATTCGCCAGCGCGCGCATCCAATCCGGCGGATTCAGCCCCACCAATTGCAGCCGCGCTTGTGGCAGCGCCTCACGCAGCTGTGGCAGCACTTGCTCGACCAATACGCGGACGGCGTCCTGGTTTGGCCCGTATTCGTAATTCCCGACGAAGAGCAGCGTTACCGCGTCGCGCCCTCTATGGCGGGGCTGAAAGCGCTCAAGCTCAATGCCGTTCGCGATGACCTCAATCTTCAGCGCCGGCTGCAACTGGCGCAGGGTCTCTCGGTCGGCGGCGGATATGACCACGGTCCGATCATAGGGCGTGAACATAAAGCTTTCGAAACGCCGCGCGATTGGCAGCCGCAGCCGCGCGCGCAGCTGACCCTGGCGGGCGGCCGATTTAAGATAGAGCGCGTGAGATTCGTAAGGCGTGATCACATTCGGCAGCCGGGCGAAGAGCGAGTGAAACTCATAAACGCTGACGGCGCCGAAGCAGTGGACCAAGTCGTAGTCATGGCTGCTAAGATATTGGTCTATCATTCGCCATAGCGCCGGGCAAAAGCTGGCTTCCGCGGTGGTGGGGAAGCGTGCCGTCGGCAGCAAGATCCGGCGCATATAGTCGCCTGCGCCGCGCCTGGCTTCCGGTATGATTTCGATGTGACGGAAGAATGACCCATATGTAGCGACCAGCGAGGGATCGTCGGCGCGATCATAGAGCGCAAGCAGGTCGATCGTATAGCCGCGCTGCGACAATTCACGCGCCAAATGCCAGATGATCAGGCGGTCTCCAAGATGGATCGGATATGGCGGGCAGCGTGATATGAGCAGGACGGTCTTCATGGCAAGCCAGTCGCTGGCGTATCCGCGTCATACTACCAGCGGAATGCAAGCGAGGTAAGACTGTTGCCAGTTGCGAAACGAAAAAGACCCGCCGGCCTGGTGAGTCTTTTCAGTGCCAAGGCCCAGACTTGAACTGGGGACACCCGCATTTTCAGTGCGACGCTCTACCAACTGAGCTACCTTGGCATAGGGATAGGGAGTGTAGAGCGGCCAACAGCGGATGTCAAGAATCAACTGAGTTCTAGGCCCGTCAAGACACTGTGAGATCGTATGCTACGCAATAGGCTGGGCAGTGCCAGCGCTTATAAGGCTTGTCCGCTACTTCAATTTGCCGGCTTCCAGCGCGGTATAACCCCATCCCCAGCCCTTCCCCAGTAAACCGGGGAAGGGTGACTTGACGGCGGGTTTGGGCAATCTGGTTCCGGAATCCGCGCGAGAATCATGCCACCATGTTCGCGGCGAGTGTGCTCCCCCTTCCCTAGCTGGCTGGGGAAGGGGGTTGGGGGGATGGGGTAGATGAACGCGTAAAGCGCACCGACACCGACCGCCTACAGCCCCTTCGAAGCCAACCAATCTATGATCAAGCGCGAAGTCGCTTCCGGGGCCGCCAGCGGAAACAAATGCCCCTGCCCGGCCAACTCGATGCCATCCAGCGCCGGCGCCAGTGACTGAATGCGCTCGTACGCCGCTGCCCCGAGCGTGTCGCTTTCGCCGCCGCGAACGAGCAGCGCCGGTGGTGACTTCGTCAATTTGGGCAAGTCCTCCCAGATTTGCAGATAGACAGTTGAAAAATAATGCGCCTCCCAGTCGGTTGACCACAGCAATTCGTATTCGCCTTCATTTGGGCGCTTTCTCGTGCCATGCTCGATGTACAGCCAAAGCGATTCGTCGGACCAGTCGGCGAAGAGCGGTTTCTGGCGGAAGCGCTCGAAAGCCTCTTCACGGCTAGCGAAGACCTGGCGCCGGCGGAGCGCCCCTTGAACCAGCGGCATCTGATCTATGTAACCTCCCTCCCAAGCCGCGCGTATCATCGCGAGCATGTCAGGCAGCAGAATCGGCGGGTCGAGCATGATCAAGGCTTTGAAGCGCTCGGGCGCCTTCAGCAGCGCCAGCATGGAAACGACACCGCCGAGCGAATGCCCCAGGGCGACCACTTCCCGCAGATCATGCGCCACGAAGCCCGCGAGCAAGTCATCGGCGTCGGCATTCCAATCGCGATATTCCGATGGTGGCCCGTGATCGCCCCATAGGGCGCGCGGCGGCAGACAGACGGAGTGAAAGCCGCTCAGCTCTCTCAGCAGCGGCAGGTAAGTCCGCGGCGGGAATCCATTGGCGGGCGCCAAATGCAGCAGCGGCGCGCTTGATTCGCCGGCCAGTTCAAGCAGGGGCGGCGGCATGCTCAATGAGAATCCATGCTATTTTAGGGAGGGACTTGGTCTCCGCCGGCTGTATGAATAATGGGCTATCGAGGAGAAGTAATATGATTGATCGCTCGACAATCTTCATGGTGGGCGCCTCAATTATCGCCTTGCTGGTTGTGCTGGAGCTCGTCCGGCGGCGGCACCTGAGCGAAGAGTATTCGCTGCTCTGGCTGGGCACGGCGCTGGTGATGCTGGTGGTTGGCGCCTGGCGCGATCTCCTCCACAGCCTGGCGGCACTAGTCAACATACACCATCCGCCGAATCTGCTCTTCCTGCTGGCCGCCTTGTTTCTGCTTTTCATTCAGCTCTATTTTTCCACCGTCATCACCCGGCTCACGCGCGAGAGCAAAGAAGCCGCGCAACAGATCGCCCTGCTGCGTCATGAAATATCACAATTGCGCGGAAAGCAGATTGACCGCGAGGACGACAACGCCGATTAACGCGCCGATATAAATCACCAGCTCCGGCAGATGCAGCGAGAGCGGATTGCTATCCGTCTTGGCGAATTCGCGCATGCTGCGCACGGGCGCCGTCGGACGGACCAGACGCGGTCCAATCCGCCAGGCGAGCAGAAGACCGCCAATCATGCCGCCGATATGCCCCCAATTGTCAATGTTGGAGCCGGGCGCGAAACCGATCACCAGATTGATCACGATCAGGAATAACATATGCTGCAGCCGCGCTTTCACATTGGGGTAGAGTCCGCGATGCTGATAGAGATGCACGGCTTCGGCAGCGAATATGGCGAAGACCGCCCCGGATGCGCCGACTGACCAGCCGTCAAAGCGACCCAGCGCCAAGCTGGCCGCCGCCCCGGTCAAGCCGCCTAGAAAGTAAATCAGCAGGTAACGCGCTCGCCCAAAAATCGGCTCGAGGTTTCGTCCGACGATATAAAGCGCGTAGACATTGAAGAAAATATGCCCCAGGCTGGCATGCAGGAACATCGCGGTCAGCAAGCGGTAGTATTCGCCCTGGGCGACGACGAGAAATGGGCTGAGCGCGCCGCCTTGCAAGAGCGCCAATTTTACGCCTTGAGACAAAAAGCCCGCCAGAAAAATCAGCGCGTTGGCGGCCATCAGCGCATAGGTCAGCCAAGGCTGATCTTCCGGGGGGCGCGGCGGCGGTTTGCGGCGCCTAAAGATAAGGGTGCTCTTCCGCGCTTCAGAATCGCCTCGCCGGCTCAAGGGGTGATCTTGTTCTTCCTGATTTTGCATCATTTCTTTCTCAACTCAGTCTCAACATTGCCATGATAGTCGATAAGAACTGATTGTTCAGCCTGTACTTTGGCAAATGCCAGCGACGCGGGCGCAAGCATTGTGAATCATTTTACAAACCCACGATAATTCATGATACGCTTATTCAAGATTCAGAGAAATTTGCATATAATAGAATCGTTGCAAGGTAGATTGCAAGGAAACGCCAGCTGATGTCCGCCCAGTCAATTGCCGAATTGTTGATCGTTCCCGATGAGATTCTCTGCGAGATGCAAGAAGAAGGCGACGCCTGCGATGTCATCGTGCGGATGGATGACGGGACGGTGTATACCGCTCTCTTCGCCACGCTGTCTTATATTCATCGCCAATTGGCGCTCACTTGGATGGTCACCGAATCGATTGCGCATACGCCGCCGGTGCGCTACGCCGTCCTCGATACCCCGCATATTATCGTGGAAGAACTTGAATTGCAGACGATTGAAGACACCATCGATAACATGGTCGCCCAGGATGTCTTTGAAAGCCTGTTCACGCGCGTGACCGAAGACGAAGTCGCTGATGCCCATCGCGGTATCAAGACCAGCGGGCACACCACGCAAGAGATCGCGCAAGCTGTCATTGAAGAAGTGCTGGTGCTCCTCGACGATTGAGCGCCGCCCCTTATCGAATCCTGCTGTATCCCCTATAATCGGCTCTGGTTTGCCATTCAATCAAGGCGGTTGCGCCGGCTTCATCTCCAAAGCCTTCGAAAAGCTATGGTCGGATCTGCACTTGACTGGACGTCACAAAGAGGGATAAGGATGCCTGAGGAAATCTACGAAGAGAGTCAACTTTATAGAATTCGACATTCGGCCGCCCACGTGATGGCCGAGGCGATGCTGGAACGCTTCCCAGAAGCCAAGATCGCCATCGGTCCCCCGATTGAAGATGGCTTCTATTACGATTTCGAACTGCCCGGCGCGATCAATGAAGAAGACATCAAATGGGTTGAGAAGCGGATGAAGAAGATCCTCTCTCAACGGCACGAATTCAAAATGCGCGCGGTATCGGCGGCGGAAGCGCGCGAGATCTTCCATGATCAGCCCTACAAATTGGAACTCATAGACGACTTGATTAAGGGCCGCCTGGATGACAATGGCGCGCCGCTCGCGGACCCGGCCGAGAGCCTGACCATCTACACGCAAAATAAATTCACCGATCTTTGCCGCGGACCGCACGTCCAAAGCACGCGCGACATCAATCCAAGGGCGGTCAGTATCAGCCTGCGCCCGCCAGCCGGCGCCTATTGGCGGGGTGATGAAGAACGCCAGCAGCTCACGCGCATCTACGGCACCGCTTGGGAGACGCCGGAGGAACTGCGCGATCACCGCGCCCGCCTGGAAGAAGCGATCAAACGCGATCACCGCGTTCTGGGCGAAAAGCTCAATCTCTTCATCAATGACTCGATGGTAGGCAGGGGCTTGCCGCTCTGGCTGCCGGACGGCGCGACGCTGCGCGATACCCTGGAACGCTGGCTGCGCGATATCCAGATCGAGCGCGGCTACCTGCCAGTTGTTACGCCGCACCTGGGCAACATTGAGTTGTACAAGACCTCGGGCCACTATCCCTATTACGCCGACAGCCAATACAGCCCCATCAATGTCGACGGCGATGAGTTCCTCTTGCGGCCGATGAACTGCCCGCATCATTGCCGAATCTATACGAGCCAGCCGCGCTCCTATCGCGATCTGCCGCTGCGCTATGCCGAATTCGGCACCGTCTATCGTTACGAGCAGTCGGGGGAGTTGCGCGGATTGACGCGCGCGCGCGGCTTCACCGTCGATGACGCCCATCTCTTCGTCCGTCCCGATCAATTGCAGGACGAATTCAAAGGCGTGGTCCAGCTGATTCAGCAGGTCTTTGGCTCGCTCGGCATGACCGATTTCCGCGCTCGGTTGGGAACGCGCGATTCCCAAAGCGACAAGTACGTCGGCGATAACGCTCTCTGGGAAGAGGCCACCGTCGCCATCGTTGACGCTTGCGATGAGCTGGGCTTGGATTATCACATCGAGCCGGGCGAAGCGGCTTTCTACGGTCCAAAGCTGGATTTCATCGTACGCGATGTGCTGAAGCGCGAGTGGCAGTTGGGCACGGTGCAGGTCGATTACAATTTGCCGCAGCGCTTCGAGTTGGAATATGTCGACCGCGACAATGAGCGCAAAGTCCCGGTCATGATCCACCGCGCGCCCTTCGGCAGCCTGGAGCGCTTCATTGGCATCCTGATCGAGCATTTTGCCGGCGCCTTCCCACCCTGGCTGGCGCCGACGCAGGCGATCGTCATCCCCATCCGCGAGAGCCACAACCCCTACGCGAGCGAGGTGGCGAGCCTGTTGAAAGCACGCGGCATGCGCGTCAAGGCCGACCTGCAGGACCGCAATATGCGCTCAAAGATCAAGCAGCACCGACGGATGAACATCCCCTGGCTGCTGATCGTCGGCGACCGCGACGTGACGAATCGCGCGGTCAGTGTCCGGCTGCGGAGCGACGAGGACCTGGGCGCCATGCCGCTGGCTGCTTTCGCCGATGCCGCGGCCGCCAATATCGAGGCGAAGTCGCAGGAGATTGAGCTTTAGATCGCAAGGAAGTGACGTCGCTCGCCGTATAGGCCTACCTCTGGACGTGACGCGCGATGCGATGACGATACCAATGCAGAAGCATTTGCCAGTAACGCGGCGTCGTCGATTCCACCAGCTTTTCCATTTCGGCCTGAAGCAGCGGTTCGTCATCCGCATCCACCCAGTTATGCGCCACCATCGCCTCGATCAGTCGCGTGATGTCACGCAGCGCCCGACGCCGCTCTCGCCAGCTAAAGTCTATCGGCGGAGTTTTCTCTATGATCCACTCAACATTCGCGCCAATCTCCCCTAGTTGACGCAGAGTTGGCCGACGCGCCTGGAGGATCCACTCCCGCGCACTATCTCGGTGGCGGCTGGCTGACGTATTCTCGTGGCGGCGATAGAGGTACAGTTGCTCCTGCAGATTTGCATAGCGAATGCGCTTCGCCCACATGAATCGCAGAAAAAGCTCCAGATCGATACAGTAAACGTAGCTGGGATCGTACAGCGGCTCTATGTCAAAATAATCTCGCCGAAGCATCACGTTCGCGCATTTCAGAGTCGACCTGGTATATAGTATGAGATGCAGGATGATGGAATGATGACGCGCAGGCAGTCGCTGCGAGACTATCGGTATCAGCGCCTGGTCACACACTTGGTGAGATACGCCAACACCGCCTATCTCGGGATGCGCGCAAAGAAATGCCACCTGCTTCTCAAGACGTTGCGGCCGGCTGACATCATCGCTGTCCATCCCTGTTATCAACTCGCCCGACGCTTGTGCTATGCCGGTGTTGCGAGCAACGGCGACTCCCCTGTTCTCAAGAAGCGGGAAGAAGCGAATCCGGGCGTCGCGTTCCGCGTAGTCTTGAATGATCGCCAGCGACCTGTCCCTGGATCCGTCGTCAACAATCAGGAATTCAAAATCGGTAAACGTTTGTGCCAGGATGCTGTCAATCGCTTCGGCGACAAACATTTCATTGTTGTAGACGGGCATTACGACAGAAACTTTCGGCATGCATTCATCTTTCAACAAGGTCTACACAAGCTCATATCGCACGGCGCACGGCATTTAGGCGCCGCTATAGACCCACCTTTCGCGAATGGCAGGATTCGCTTTTCGACTCTGCTTACCGGTGAACTTGTGACGCGATGCGGCGACGATACCAATGCAAGAACTTCTGCCAATAACGCGGGGTTGTCGATTCCAGCAATTTCTCCATTTCGGCCCGGAGCACCGATTCGTCATCTTCTTCCACCCATTTGCGCGCCACCATCGCCTCGATCAGTCGCGTGATGTCTCGCCGCGCCTGTCGCCGTTCCTGCCAGTTAAGTTTCGTCAGCGGGTGCTTGCGTACGATCCACTCTATGTCTGCGCCGGCCGCCCCTAGTCTTCGCAGCGCATTGCAGCGTATTTCAACAACTGTCTTTCGCGTAATCGCCCGGTTGCGGCTGGTCATCGTACCCTCATGACGTCGATACAAGTACAGCTCTTCCGGCAAGTTCGCATATCGAATGCGCCTGTCACTAATCAGACGCAGATACAGGTCAACGTCGGAACCCCCAATAATGCTGGGATCATATATTGGCTGCCTTTCGAGGTAAACTCGACGCAGCATCATTGGCGAGCTTCTCATCGCCGTTCTGGTGAAAAGCAGCAGATGCAGCGCAATAACGGGATGGCGAGCAGGCAATTGCCGTGTATGAATTAATGTCAAGTCCTCATGGCAAGTGCGGTCGCTGATGCCGACAGCGCCGATATCTGGGCGCGACTCCAACAGTTCCACCTGCTTCTCAAGACGCTCTGGCAGGCTGACATCGTCGCTGTCCATGCCCGTTGCATACTTGCAAGTTGCATGCGCCATTCCGGTATTGCGAGCGGCCGCTTCGCCACGATTCTCCGCATGATTAAAATAACGAATGCGCGTATCGCGTTCCGCGTAGTCTTGTATGATCGCCAACGACCCATCGGTGGAGCCATCGTCGACAATCAGGAATTCAAAATCGGTAAAAGTCTGCCTCAGGATGCTTTCTATCGCTTCCGCAACAAACTTTTCGCTGTTGTAGACTGGCATGACGACTGATACGAGTGGCAAATGCAAGTCTCCGGCTTCGCAAAGAGTAGGCTAGCATGCTAAAACGTTATGTCGTTATGAGACAGTGGTGTAAGAACTATATCGCTCCAGGCAGGATTCGAACCTGCGACACTTGGTTTAGGAAACCAATGCTCTATCCCCTGAGCTACTGGAGCTTCCTGATTGTCGCGCCGCCCTCATGGGGCATGCAGGACAGCAGAATTATAGCAGCGGCGATATCCGGACTCAAGCGGCGGCGGAAAGCGAACATCGTACAAAGGCATTCACAGCGAAAACCCACTGTGCCCAAATCATTGGGATAGTGACAATTTGCACAATATGGGTTAAACTCATTGATAATCGTGGTAAGCATCAGTGAAGTCAGGGTGCGCGTAGACACTGCCCGACTAGCAAGTCGCGGCGGATTGCGCTACTATGGCGTAATATAAGCGGAAGAATCTATTTTCTCGGTTGCGAGATCGTACAGTTATACGGTCGAAACGACTAAGGAGACGTCTAATGACCCATATCATCACCAGCCTGTGCCTGCGGGATGGCGCCTGCGTGGAAGTTTGCCCGGTCGAGTGCATCATCGGCGGCAAGCCGGAGAACGAATGGCCCTGGTATTACATTGATCCCGATACCTGTATCGATTGCGGCGCTTGCATCCCTGAATGCCCCTACGAAGCCATCTACGTCGAAGAAGAGACCCCCTCCGAGTACGAGATGATGGAGGGGCAAGAACGTGTACCTCACGACGTCAAGGTGATCATCGAACACGAGGAAGGCGACATCGTCGACCTCACGCCCGATATCGCGCCCAATTACGACTTCTTCACCCAAGGTCCAGGCTACGACGCCCTCAACATGTAGGCGCGTCAGCACTGTAATGGACCCGCCTGTCGTTCACGCTGGCGGGCAGTTGTGGTCCCTCTTCCGGCCTTGCCGCGGTAGATAACTGCGGCGGGAGAAGCCGGGGAGGGATTTCATTTTGTGATCGCGCGCCGCCCCGGCGCGACCATTCCCGTCACCAAACCGACGCTGAACAGAACAATGACCAACCCGCCGATCATGCCGGCACTGATGCCTTCATCCAGCAAGAGCGCGCCCCAGATGAGGCCGAAAACCGGTATCAGCAATGTCACTGTCAGCGCCTGCAGCGGACCAGCGCTGATGACAAGATAATAATAGAGTTGATAGGCGAAGGCGGTGCAAAGCACAACCAGACCCAGCGTCGCCAATATCGCTGTTGCCGACAGCTCATGCACCGGCAGGTCAAGCGCGGAGAGCGGCGCCAGGATAATCGCCGCGCTGAGCAGCTGGCCGGTCGACAAGGACAGATTGTCCAAGCCCCCTAAGAAGCGTTTGGCGAATACACCGCCTGTGGCGTAGCTCAAGGTCGCGGCAAGCAAGGCAATTGTCGCCGCGATCACCTCCGGGCTTTGCGCCAGCGGGCTACCGCCGACGGTGATGGACACGCCGACGATGCCCAAGAGCGCGCCAATCAGCTTGTAGGGCGTCAGCGGCTCGCCCAAGCCAAGGGCCGCCACAAAGGCGGTGAAGAGCGGCGTGGTCGACATCAAGATTGCCGCCATCGAACCGGTCACGGTCAACTCGGCCCAGGCGATCAGCGTGAAGGGCAGCGCCGAGCCAAAGAACCCCAAGACCAGAAACTTCCGCCAGTGCTCGCGGATCTCTAGCTGAATCCGGCGGGCGCGCGCATAAGCCAGCAGAATAGCAGCGGTCAACGCGGCGCGAAGGAACATCAGCAAGACCGGTCCAATGGGCTCCACGGCGACGCGAATGAAAATATACGACGCGCCCCATAAGGCGCCGAGCGTCAATAGCGCCACTAGCTGCTTGAGCGACAATTTGCCATCTCCTGACTTGGGAAATGCCGCCATTTTAGCATAGGCAATACAGCCGAAACGCCCCGCTTCTTGCTCAAACCTGCCCATTCGGCTAGGCGCTCGCTCCCCAAAGGTGTGATGTGTCGCCGTGGCGAACCGTGGCAGAATGAGCGCAACGGAAACAATCAGAAGGAGCAAAACGTGGCGAATACGCTGCAGCAACTATCACTTGAAATGGCTGACCTGGTGGAAGGGCGGTCCGAATCGGTCCTGCGAGTGGATGCCCGGCGGCGCCTGCCCGCCAGCGGGATCGCCTGGTCGGACGATTTGATCGTCTGCGCGCATCACGCGGTGGAATTCGAAGACGACATCAGCATCGGCACGGCCGAGGGCCAGCGACTGCGCGCGACGCTCGTCGGTCGCGATCCGCGCATTGACCTGGCGCTTCTGCGGGTTGACGCGCCGCTGAAACCGGCGGAGTGGGCGCCTCAAGCTGAACTGCGGACGGGCAATCTGGTCATGGCGCTCGGGCGCCCGCGGCAAAACATTCGCGCCTCGCTGGGCATCGTCGTCGGTTTGGCTGGCTCGGCGGACGCCAGGCGCCAGATCAAGCGGATGAAGGCGCAGTTCTGGGGCAATATGAAAGGAGGCAAGAATCGATGGAAAGGACGCAAATGGCGCAAGCGGTTCGCCCGAGAAGGCGGCGGCTGGGCGCTCGCCCTCAGCGGCGGCCTCATCCATACCGACCTCACCATGTACCCCGGTTTCTCCGGCGGTCCCCTGCTCGGCGTCGATGGAAAGATCTACGGCATGAATACCTCCGGTTTCCCCGGCGGTGTTGGCGTGGCGATACCGCTCGCTTCCATCAGCGAATCGGTCGCTGCCCTGCTGTCCCAGGGCAAAATTCAAACCGGTTATCTCGGCATCGGCGCGCAGACGGCGCAATTGCCCGACGCGGTCGCCGAAGCGCTTGATCAGGACGGGGGCTTGCTCATCGTGTCGATTGAAGCGGGCAGTCCGGCGGCAAAGGCGGGCTTGCTGGTCGGCGATATTCTGACGGCGCTGGGCGGCGAACCGGTCGAACACATTGATGAACTGCAATTGATGCTTGCGCGCCTGGCCGTGGGCGCCGAAGCCAGCACGCAATTCGTGCGCGGCGGCGAGCTTCGGGAAGGCATCGTCGTCATCGGGGAGAAATAATCTGCCTGATATACGAATAATGTAGGGGCGACCCATTGGGTCGCCCGCGCTAAGATCCTAAGCTCACCAAACCTAAAGGTCCGGCGCGACCACCTCGCGGTACAGCGTCACCTCAGAACGGTCGCTCGTCTCGCCGGCCTCATAGGGAATGACCCAGTTCACCTCCTCGATAAAACAGAGCGCCTCCGCCCCTTGGCGGCAGTAGTACAGGGTCAAATCAGCGTAGAGCGTGCCTTCGCCTTCGCGGAAAATCACCGGCAAGCTAAGGCGCACGTCGGCAACGGCGCCGGTCGCGATCAAACCCTTATCCGAACGCACTTCGAGTTTGCTCTCGATCATCGGATTGATCTTGTATTCCGCCCGTAATTCCAGCCACAGACTCAATACGCCTTCACCCGCCGCCAGCAGCTGCAGATCCAGCTCGACGCTGCGGTCTTCAGCCGTGTTGCCGCCGAGCAAGGTCACGGCGTCGCTTTCGATCACCAGCGCTTCCGGATTGCTGAACTCGAATGTATCGACCAAGCCTGCTTCCAGGTCAATCGTACGAACGACGTGATTGTTTGTATCGGCGACATAGAGGATGCCATCGGCGTAACTGATGCCGCCGGGTTCATCAAATTCGGCGACCGCGGGCCCGCCATCGGCGTAGCCGCCAAGCCCGCCCAGACCAAATATGGTGTGCGTAGCTGTCTCGCCCGCTCTTATCACCTTGATACGGCTGTTGTAGGTATCGGCGATGTAAATGTCACCATTCGCTCCGCCCTCGACGCCCAAGGCGTGCTGCAAGCGATTCACGCCGAGCTCGCCATCGATATCGCCATACTCGAAGAGATGGTTATTGGTCGTGCCGGAGACGACTGTGACCAAATCGTTCTCGAAGTCGGCCAGACGAATGGTGCTCGATTCGCTATCGGCGAAGTATAGTTTGCCATCACCGGCATAGTAGAGCCCGCTCGGCTGCGCCAATTCGCTATCGGCCAGGCTCACGTGGTTGAGATTCGCCTCACGTCCATTGCCAACCGAGGGGTAAAGAACGCCGCTCTCTGGCTCATAGATGTAAAGCTGATGCGTTCCCGCCATCGCGATATGCAAATTGCCGGCCTCATCGAATTCGACATCCCAGGGACTGCGCAGCGAGACCGCTGTCGGCGCCTCAATAGACCGGCCAAAGGGCAGGCGCTGCCGCCCCATGATGCCGTCGCCCGCAATGGTCGACACCATCCGCTCAGCCAGATCGGCAACGCGAATGGCGTGGCTGTTGACATCAGCGATGTAGAGCAGGTCGCCGGCCAGCGCTAGACCCTGCGGCTTGTCGAATGTCGCGCTTTCGAAGCTGCCGTCATCTTTGCCGCGCGCCGACGAACCGATGATATCGACGACTTCGCGCGAATTCAGATCGGCGATGACGATGCGATTATGGCTGCTATCGGCGATGAAGAGCCGGTTGCTCGCTGAATCGGCCAGCACCTTGCCAGGATAGAGCAGCGGCGTGCCAGGATCGCCCGCGCCCTCCAGCGCCAGTTCCAGCGGCGTCCGGTCGATGATGCTCGCGTCTTGCTCGTCGTAATATTCGATCATGCCAGAGAGATAGTTGTCGAAAATCTCGAAGGGGATCTCGCCCGACTCCAGTATGACCCAATAGCCGCGCGGATCGACGATGGCGATCGTGGGCCAGGCGCGCGCGCTATAACTTCGCCAGACCACGAACTCATTGTCGTTGATCACCGGATGATGGATGCCGTAGCGTTGCACGATTTGCCGCAGGTTTTCCGTCTGTCCTTCATTCTCGAATTTGGCCGAATGCACGCCGATCACCACCACTTCGTCGGCGTATTTCTGCTCGACCTGCTCCAACACGGGAATGACATGCAGACAGTTGATGCAGCCGTAGGTCCAAAAGTCGAAGATGACAATTTTGCCGACCAGACCGCTCATGGTCAGCGGGTTCTCGATGTTGATCCAATCAAGATCGGTCGGGAATTCGGGCGCGAGCTTTTGGCCTTCAAATAGCTCCTTCGGCGTCCGCTGCGCCTGTGCCAGCCCGCCCCAAGCCAGCAGCGCCACCAGCGCCAGCCCCAATAAAAGCGACAGTCTCCTCATGGTGTCTGTCCTCCCATACTAGAATGAAGAGAGCATATTTCTACGCTCTCTCAAGATTGCTGTCCATTCCAGCCTATGGCGCAAAGCTAAAGGCGAAGTAACGGTTTCCTTGCGGCAATATAACGAAATCGGAATGCGGCGCGGCACTGGCGGGCAGCACGGCCTGCGGCGCGCTGTCCCAATTTAGCTCTGGCAATGATCGCCGAGCCGCTCGCGGATCAAATACGAATAGTGGCTATAAGCGGCGGCAAAATCGCCTCGCGCCATATACCGCCGTCCCAGCTCACAGCGCAGATCGGCGCGCGTCGGATCCTTTCGGATCGCCCGCTCCAGCGATTCATTGGGGTCACGATTATCGGCTGGCTTCGCTTGGTCTTGAACTGGCCCCTGACGGGTCCAGATCACCGCCAGGACAGTCCGCTCGTAGTGATTCCCTGGCCGGAGATACTCACCGGATTCCCCCGGTTCGGGCGATGTCAGCGGGGTGGCATCCAGCGCGTCTTGGTCAAGCAGGCTCCGAGCCTCTTCTCCCAGCAAATAAACCAGCAAATCTTCGTCGATTGCGGAGGCGGCGCGGTCGGCTCGATCAGCTCGATTGAAGTAATGTTTCGCCTCATGGGTTTCGCCGCGGTTAATGTGAATCACGCCCATACCATAGAGCGCGTCGACATGGGCGGGATCGGCCAGCAGTACGCAATGCAGATGAATCTGCGCCAGAGTGTCGTCGCCGGCGCTATGGGCTACGGCGCCCAACTGAGCATGGTCGATCGCCGGATCGCAGGCGGTCGCGCTGGCCGCGCTTTCGGGGCGCGTCCAGGCAGTCGCCGCATTGGCGATGTCTTCATAGACGTTGTCGATCAGAATCGGGATGATGGCGTCATCCGGATCCTCCAGTTGCGCGCAGTGATAGTGTCGAAGCGCGCGCCCGTAGTCGCCCATGTCATGCAGCTGCACGGCGCGGGCATAATTCGAAAAGCCAAAATCACAGTCGGCCTGCGCCACGGAGATTGGCAGAATGGCGCTGAAAAGAAAGCAGATAAGAGTAAGAAACAGAAGCCGTCGCAACATGATCGTTTGTCTTTCGCCACGTTTCATTAGGTATATGTTACTTTGTCAGGGCGGCTCGGCGCAAATATTCGCAGAGTTAAGCATTTGTCACCAATCGCACTCCGTCTACAAGCTTGTATATTTTCTCCACAGAGGAAATGAGGCAACACAGAGAATACGGAGGCTCTGGCGACAGTTCTCTGTTGCACTGTGCGCGTTCATTTCCACTCTCTCCTGGACTGGCTCCAATGTTCGGCCATTAGAGAATTATTCTACGCAAGGAATACAGTTTGCAACCGGTCAGTGTCGGTTCGACCCTCTGTGTCCTCAAGGTTCTCGGTGTTCTCGGTGGTAAGTCCTGCATAACACGATTGCAGAAATGGAGCAACTTCAGACGGTGAGGAAGCGTTCGGTCAGCGGCGGCCGCGCATTGCCCGCGCCGTCGACCAAGCCAAAGCCGTTGTGCATCCCCTGCGCCCAGGCGTACCAAATCAAGGTGGCGATGCGACCCGGGTACTGACCTTTCAAGTAGTGGATCATATCGGTTGCGTAGCGGGCGATCTGCGCCGGGTGATCATGCGGGCGGTCCAGCACGCCCCACTCGGTGATCCAGAGCGGCTTGTCGGGCAGCACGGCGCTATAAGCCCAGACGGACTCGTCGATATGCCCGAACATCGCATAGTGGGGATGGCCATTCACCCCGCGGCCGTAAGGATGAAAAGCCAAGCCGTCAGGACGAATCTCGTCCGGCATCACCGCCAGCATCTGCCGGGCGTAAGCGCTGCCTCGCTGTGGTCCGCTGTTGAAGCCGGCCGTGATGATTTTCACGCCGCTGTCGGCGCTGCGGATGGCGCGGTAAACTTGATCGAACATGATCCCGTAGTTGCTGGCGGACAGCGGCACCGACGCCACCCCGCTCAACGAGTCCGGCTCATTCCAGATCTGCCAGGCAGCGACCAGTTCGCGCGGCGCCCATTGCGCGGCGATCTCGGCCATCATATCGGCGAAGCGCCCGATCAGCCGCCGCCATTTGGCATCGGTCATCTGCGACCAGGGCCAGAACTCGGCTTTGCCTTCGCCATAAGTCTGGTGGCTGGTGGTGAAGACGACACGGTATCCAGCTTCGCGGTAGGCTTCAACATGTGGCAGGTAGCGTTGGAAGGCGGCTCTGATGTCCTCAGAGCCACGCAAATTCGACACGTTGTAACCGAAGCGCACCCAGCCCATTTCGCCAAGGCGAGACGCGGACGGCTTCCCGAGCGGATGGAAGACATCGAGGTTGACGCCAATTGGATTGACGCCAGGGATGGCTTCCTGGCCCTCTTGCAGTGTCGTCGCCCGCAAGTACCGGGCGGCGGTATAACCTTCGACGCCGGACACCGAGCGAACCTTGAGCCAACTGCCCTCGACGCCGATTTTTTCAATTGCGCGCCCGTGATGCTCTTGCGGCTCCAGCAGATGCCAGCTGAAAACATGGCCGATGATGCTAGCGTGAGCGCTCGGCAGCTTGCGGACGCGCAAGTTATCCGTCAGCGGCCGGACGCGGAATTGCGGGATATAGATGTAATCGCGCGGGTTCATCACGTTGTCCCAGCCCATCAGACTGATGCCACCCGTCGGCGGCTGCTGCACCGTGATGCGCAGTTCGCCGCCAGCCGCCTTTGCCATCACCTGCCCCAGCGTGACCTCATCGCCTACCGCCACGTGACGGTTCTTGACGCCATCGTATGTGGTGATCCAGCGCTCGCCCTCGACCGTCGATTCCACTTTGATGCTGCCGCCGACGGCGCTCACCCGGCCGGCCGCGGCGCAAAGAATATCAGCGTCTTCATGAGCCAGAATATCGAGGCTGCGATGCAAGTCGCCCCTCTCATCGTCGGCATTGAAGCGGCCCAGCGCTGCGATCGGGCGAGCGCTGGTGGGCCATTCGAGCACGAAACGCTGGAAGATGTGCTGCGGTTCCGTCTCCTGCTCACCATAGCGGTCGTTCTGTTCGACGCGGCGCGCAACGATCGGCGTCAACTGTTCCGGCGTATCAACATCAATCACGTCCACCATGACCACCGAGGGATAGACCCGGCGGATGTGGGTCAGGGCGGAATCTTGCCACCAGGTGAGCGGCGCCTCCACCGCTGTGACATTGCGAAAGCGATTGAGATTATTGCCAGCCGGCGAGCGCACCACGGTCACCCGCTCAAATTTCTTGAGATAAGGGCGCAGAACCGCCAACCATTCGTGAAAATGCCGATCCGGCAAAACAAAGGCGTGGGATATAACGCTATCCGTGGTCATTGTCTCCCTTGGCTGGCTTTCAATTTGCCGCTATCCGGCTTCTCATTTCGCTTAAAGCGCAAGCTAGAGCGTCAACGGGAAGTAAAAGGTCGCCGGTTCCCCTTAACTGGGCCGCATTCAAGGGCGGGCAAATCGCGTATAATACATTATATGTCCCTTGCGCCGTCCATGTTGGCGCGCCGAGGCGGCATTCGGTTTGATTGCGGAGCGCTGCGTATGGAGCTCGACAAGGAGAAAGTCGTAAAGCTTGTCATCGTCCTGCTGGCGACCATAGCGGCGCTGGCGGTGATGAGCATCCTGGTGCAGGTGATACAGACCATTCTGCCCTTCCTGATTGTAGGCGCGGGCATATACGCCGGTTATCGCTGGGCGCTGAGCGAGGCGCCGGCGCCAACCGCCGACGAAGTCGAGGAGCAAGCGCGCGGCATCTTCAGCCGCTTCCGCCGCACCAAGAAGGCGGTCGAGGCGACGGTAAAAGTGGGCGAAGCGCTGACCGACCTCGGCGGCGCGCCGGAGCAATCAGACGTCAAGAAGAACGAAAAGAGGCACCGTCGGCGCCGACCCTTAGGCACGGCCGCGAAAAACGATACTGCCGTCTCCGAGCGCGCGAAAGCCACATCCGCCGAAGCTGAGCCAGAAGTGACTGAGCTCAGCGACGCGGAGGTAGAAGCCGTCCAGGAAGAGCAAGTCAGCCAGATGAAGCGCGGGCTAAATAGCAATCCGAAAGGCAAGATTGAATTTAAGGACAGCGATGTCGTCATCAACACCAAAGACATCGAACAGCCAGATATTTCGCGCCTGGAAGAAAAAGAAAAAGAAGAGCCGGAAGTGACGAACAGTGTGCTGGCGCAGATTGAAGAGCGCCGCCGCCGGCTCCAGGGCGGTGGCTGAGGCGCAGCGCCGCGCCAAGCAATTGGAAATCAGGCAAAGCAGGATCTAACTGGCTTGCGACGGCTATTCGCCGCGGGAAGCAGACCGCAAGGCAGTGTCGCGCAGGCGGACAGCTAACGAAATGGACAGTCCCGAGAGCAGCATCAGCGCGAATTCAACATCGGTTGAACCGCGTGCCGAGCGCGCGTCGTCTCGCATTCCTAAAATCATGGAATCGCTATTTGCGAAGTTCTTTCTCATATTGGCGAGCTTGCTGGTATGTATCATCGCAATCGAATTGCTCGCCAGATTCTATCTTTGGCAGGTCGCGTCTGAAGAAGAGTTCCGCCTCCTCGCTTCCATTGCGCAGATCAAAGATCGTTACGGCGACGACTTCTTTGTGCAAAACGAAGAAACGAGCCATCGGTCCTGGTCGCCCCACTATTTTCTCGGTTTCTATCCGACGCCGAATCATCAAGTGGGCGCGAATAGGCACAACAGCGCCGGCTATCGAGGTCGAGAGTTTGCCCTGTCGAAGCCCGAAAATACCTACCGCATTGTCGTCCTGGGCGGATCGACGACGTATTCGTCGGGCGTTGATGACTTCGAGCTTAGCTTTCCGAGCCTGCTGGAGGACTACCTTCGCGAAAGCGGATTCGACGCCGTCGAAGTGATTAATGCGGGCGCCTCCGGTTATACAAGTCACCAGAATCTGATCAATATGCAGTTTCGCATCTTGCCGCTTCTACCGGATCTGATCATCGTCTACCAGGGATTCAACGACATTCAAGCGCGATTCGTATATCCGCCTTCAAGATATCTTGGCGACAGATCCGGATCGCTGCGACCCTTTGTCGGCGGCATCGTTATGCCGGATGTCACCGAATACAGTACTGCCTTGCGTATCCTGGGAATCCGCCTGGGAGCAACGGCCTCGCACGCGGCGCTGGATTGGCATTTGTCAAGACGGCCAAACAGTTACGTCGGCGACCAGTATATTCAACAGATGCAACTTGGAACCTATCCAAGCGGCGTCTTCACGGAGGTCTCCGCGGCGGAAATACTGGAGAACAATCCACCAGTGCATTTTGAACGCAACACCGAGCACATGATTGCGCTGGCGAATCACAGCAATGTCAACATCATGCTGGTAACCATGGCTTTCGATGATGACTTTCACGAGACCTCTGGCATCTCAACGAGACTATTCTCCACCAGCGATGACTTTGTCTTAGCCATGGCGCAGCACAACGAATTAACTCTCAACATAGGCGCCCGCTATGATGCGCCCGTGTTTGACCTGTCGAATATATTCCCCGACGACCACACCCTGTTCACCGACGGGCTGCACATGACTGAGAAAGGCAACCGTGTGCGCGCCCAACTCATTGGCGATTTCGTCAATCGCCGTTTTTCCGAGGAGATGCATGCCGCCGCGGCTACATCTTGATCTTCAGCGCCAATTCAATGGCGAATCATTCGGTCGATTCCATCTAATTTATCGACGCCCTAACAGTCATCCGGTAAGCCGAGCCCGGCTTTGTTCCGGCAGCATGAAAGACCGGCGCAAACAAGACCCTTCTGGTTCGCCGGGATCGTGCTTTTTGAGAAGCAAGTAAATAATGATGGTGCAGCAGCGGGAAGCAAAGAAGATGGACAGCCGAGAGGGCAGCACAATCGCGAAACAATCGCCAGAAGAATCAAGCGCCGCGAGCCATCCATCCCCCATTCTGAAACGCATGGAAGCGCTGTTCGCGAAGACTTTCCTCATACTGGCGAGCTTGCTCCTCTGCGTCATCGCCATCGAGCTGCTCGCCAGATTTTATCTTTGGAATGTCGCCTCTGAAGCAGACTTCCGCGTCCTTGCATCCATAAACCAACTCAAGGATCGATACGGCGACGATCTCTTTGTGGAGAAAATCGACGCGCGCGGTTCGTCTCTGGCCGCGCACTATTATCTCGGGCATATTCCCGCGCCAAACTTTCGCCTAGGCGAGAACATGCACAATGCCTGGGGCTTCCGCGGTGAAGAGTTCGTCATCGATAAAGCGGAAAATACTTTCCGCATTGTCGCCTTAGGTGGTTCATCCACCTACGCGAGTGATGTTCCAGACTACCGCAACAGCTATCCATTCTTGCTGGAAGAATACCTGCATGAAAGCGGATTCGATTCTGTTGAAGTGATCAACGCGGGAGTCATTGGATACTCAAGTCATCAGAACCTCATGAACCTGCAGTTTCGTATTCTGCCGCTGCAGCCAGATTTGGTCATTGTTTATCAAGGCTTCAATGATGTATCAAGCCGGCTGGTTTATCCATATTCGCAGTATCTGGGCGATAACTCCGGTACGGTTCGGCCTGTTCTCTTTGGCATCTTCATGCCGGAAATCTGGGAGTATAGTTCGGCCCTGCGAATACTGGGGCTCAGCTTGGGGCTGACGACAACGCACGCCGCTACCGATCTGCATTTGAGCAGCCTGCCGAGCAGCGCGCATTGGAAGACGTATGCTCGTCAGTTCAACAGAGGCGCTTATCCCAGCGGGATATTCGCCGAGGTCAGCGCCGCGGAAATGCTGCAAAACAATCCGCCGGTATATTTTGAACGCAACCTTCGGAGTTTAGTATCCATATCGGCGAGCCACGATGTTCACTTACTGCTAGTTACCATGGCTCTGGATGAAGATCACGACGAAGCCAGCGGCCGGACATACCAGAGGCATTTCACCAGCGAGGATTATGTCTTTGGGGTGGCGCAGCACAACGAATTGACCCGAAACATTGGCGCCCAGCTCAATACCCCCGTGTTTGACCTGGCGAAAGTATTCCCCGACGACCACACCCTGTTCACCGACGGGCTGCACATGTCCGAGAAAGGCAACCGAGCGCGCGCCCAGCTCATTGGCGATTTCGTCATCCGGGGGTTTTCAGAGGAGTTATATGCCGCCGGATCTTCATCCTGATTCACAGCGCGAATGCGATGGCGAACGATTCAGTCTGCGCAATCAAGGTAGCGCGCGCGCAATCAATCTTCCGCCGCCAGCGCCTGGTATATAGGGCGCAGCGCCTGGTACAGGTCCGCGTATATCTTCAATTGCAGTTGGTAATGGCCCGCGCGATCGGGGCGCGGATAAAAGGTCTTGCGCACTGTAATCAACTGGCTGGCCGCTTCCTCGAGGCTGCTATAGACGCCGGTCGCGCAGCCGGCCAGCATCGCCACGCCCAGACTAGCCGCCTCCGATGTGTGGATGACCGAGATTGGCAGACCCGTGATGTCCGATTTGATCTGCATCCAGCGCTCGGAGCGCGAGCCGCCGCCGATGGCTCTGATGCGATTGACCGCTACGCCGGCCTCGTTCAACAGGCGGATGCAAAACGCCTGCTCGTATGTTAAGCCTTCTAGAATCGCTCGGACGATATCGGCGCGCTTGCTGTCAAAGTTCAGCCCAATCAGCGCGCCGCTCGCCAGCGGATCGTTGTGCAGCGCGCCACTGCCGACGAAGTACGGCAATAGGATCATGTCGCCGGGCGCGTCGCCAATCTGCTCAATGATCACCTCGTAAACATCACGACCGGTCTCATCGGCGACCGCGCGTTCAGCCGCCGCCAGCTCATCGCGATACCAGCGCAGCAGGCGGCCGCCCGTTTGATTGCCGCTGAGCGCGATGAAGTTGCCCGGCGCCGCATGATGATAGCAAGAGACGTTGTATTCCAGCATCTGCCTGCGCGGTCGGTCGGTAACCGCGACCAGCGCTTCGGTCGTGCCGATGGCTAACATGGCAGTGCCCGGCTGCAACACACCGGCCCCCAAGGCGCCCGCCGGCTGATCATGCCCGCCGGTCACCACTTTGACCGATCCGATGAAACCCAGCTCATCCGCCAGCCTACGCGGGATCTCGCCGATGATTTCGCCGCTCGGCAGCGGTCGCGCCAACTGATCGCGGCGGATATGCCCGGCTGCCAGCAACTCGTCCGACCAATCTTCCGTCCGATAATCAAAAGCCAGCGTGCGCGCAGCCATGCTGAAATCGATGACCGGTTCCACGCCCAGCTTGAAAGCGACGAAGTCAACATAGCAAAGGAATTTCCAGGTCTTGTCCAGGATTTCCGGCGCGTGATCCCGCCACCAGAGTATTTTGGGCAGGGTGTAAATCGTGCTCATCGGCTGGCCGGTCAAGGCGAAGATGCGCTCCACCCCCAGCGCCGCTTCCATCTCGGCCGTCTGCTTGGTGTTGCGGCGGTCGGAGCTGACCGGGCTGTTCGCCAGCACGCGGCCGTCCTCCGACACGGGCGCCATCGCTTCCCCCTGCGAAGATAGTGACAGCGCCGTCACCGGATCATGCCGCACTTGATTATTGACCTCGCGCAGGCATTCGCAGATGAAGGACCATACCTGCTCCGGATCCAGTTCGTACCAGCCTGGATTGGGACTGAGCAGCGGATACTCGCGCCCCGCCTGCGCCAAGACTGCGCCGGACTCGTCAAAAGCGACGACCTTGCAACCGGTCGTGCCGACATCTATGCCCATCAGAGACATGGCATATTCCTCTCTGGCGAGTGTTTTAGCAAACACCTCGTAAACGCTCGTCGGATACAGCTACGGGCATCGGTACGTTTGGGCGACTCACCTTCCGTGCGTACGGGCGACCCGGTGGGTCGCCCCTACAAGGCTTGTCCGCAACCGGGTCATTGTAGCGCGCCTCTTCACCCCATCCCCCAACCCCCCTTTCGAAGGTCTATGTCTACGTGATCCAGCCAGCTTGGGAAGGGGGAGCACTCTCGCCGCGATGAAGGTCGCTCAGTTTTTCGCTGGTATAGCACTTGAATCTCCCAAAATTGCCGCCGAGTCACCCTTCCCTAGTTCAACTGGGGAAAGGCCGGGGATGGGGTAAAACCGTGTCGATAACAGGCATTATTCAGTGAGGGACAAGCCTGATAGATCTCGCCGTCGGCGGGCGAACCAGCTATACGCGCCCACGCGGTTCTCGCCCCTACCCCCGCACCGCGCCTGCCGTCAAGCCGCTGACCATGAAGCGCTGCATCAGATAATAGACCACGATCACCGGCAGCGTGATCAGGGTCAAAATCGCAAACATGGGACCGGGGCGCATCATAAATTGCCCGCTATAGACCAGCGGTACCAAGGTCAAGGGTTTGACATCGACCGAGTTCATCGTCACCAGCGCCAGGATGAATTCGTTCCAGGAGGTCATGAATTGCCAGATGATGACGACCGCCACAGCGGGCCAGCTTACCGGCATCATGATGCGCCAATAGATGCCGAAGCGCGTGCAGCCATCGAGCCGCGCCGCCTCTTCAATTTCAATGGGGAAATTGGCGAAAAAGCTGCGCAAGATGACGATGGCGAAAGGCACGCCCAGCGCCGTATAAGGCAGGATCAAACCGAGATAATTGTCGTTCAGCCCAAGCGCTTTGTTGATCTGGAAAATCGGCACGACCAGCGTTGGGATCGGCAGCATCAGGGTCATGATCAAGAGATAAAACCAGATGTCGCGCGCGAGAAACTTTAAGCGGGCCAATGCGAAAGCCGCCAGCGAACTAATGATGACGACCAGCGCCACCGAGGGAATGGTCACGGCAGCGCTATTGATGAAGTGCTTCATAATTTCAGCGTCTTCGAAAACGATTACGTAGTTTCGCAGGCTGACGCCGCTGATCAGCAGGCCGCCGAAACGCGGCGCGCGCTGGTCGGGCGGCATGAACGAGACGACCAGCATCATGATGATCGGCACCAGCCAGATCAGCGCGAGTACCGTGACGAAGACGAATGCGAGCGTTTTGCCTGCCTGTCGGCGGGTCATCGCAACCCTTTACAAATGAATAATTGTAGGGGCTTCTCGCCGAGACGCCCGCACGAATGCGGCATAGGCATCGGGCGTTTCAGCAAGACGCCCCTGCTGTTCGGCATTATCATTAGCTTCCAATCGTAAAGCGCGAGCCGAGTACGCGCACCTGGAAGATGCTGGCGCTCAGCGCGATCAGCAACAGGACAACCGCCACCGCCGAGGCATAGCCCATGCTCTGCAGCGTGAAGGCTTTTTGGAAGATATAGGTCGGCAGCATCTCGCTGGCGTGATTGGGTCCGCCTTTCGTCAGCATGAAGACGAGAGCGAAGGTCTGCAGCGTGCCGATGACGCCCAGCAGAATCAGCGTCAAATGAACATGACGCAGCATCGGCAGGATAATGTACTGAATCCGCTGCCGCGTTCCGGCGCCATCAACTTCTGCCGCGCTCAGCACCTCCTGCGACAAGCCCTGCAAACCGGCCACATACATCAACATGGAGAAGCCAGTCCACTGCCAGACGTTGACGAAAATCGTAGAAAAGATGGCGATCTTGGGATCGGCAATATAGGGCTGGATCAGAAACATGGCGCCGATTTCTCGCCCCAGGTCGGCCAGCAAGCCGCCGAAGGGCGCATATATCCGCTGCCAGACGATGCCGAGCACAACGGGCGAAACGATAGCCGGCATGAAGAATATGATGCGGAAGACATTCTGTAGCGGCACCCCCGATGTCAGGATGTACGCCAGGATGAAGCCCAGGAACATCTGCGGGAAGATGGTCAAGAATGTCCAGTAGACGGAATTGCGAATGGAGACGGCGAAGACGCGGTCATCAGTGAACATTTCGCTGTAATTCTGGAGGCCAACATAAGTCGCTTCGTTGATGCCGTCCCAGTCATACATGCTGGCGTTGAAGATATAGAAGATGGGATAGAGCACAAAAACGACAAACAGGATCATGGCCGGCGCCATGAAGAAGAGTCCCTGATTGTCGATCAGCCAGTTTCGGGACATGGGGGAAGCCCGTTCTAAAGGCAACCGTGTAGGGGCGTTTCGCCGAAACGCCCGTTACCAAGGCCGAACTCTGCGGGCGTTACACGTAAGGCCCCTACACAGTACCGCGGCGGGCGACCTGATAGGTCGCCCCTCCAGATTCTTCCTTGGGAGGGGTCGAACCCCTACATATTGGCGTCTTGAACCAGCTGCATGCCCTCGGCCGGCGTCATCTCACCCGCGGCCACAGCAGCCAGCGCGTCTTCCAGCGCCTGCTTGACATCCGGGCTCTTCAACTGACGGGCGTATTGCACGCTAGCCAGCCAATCTTCGGTGAAGAGATCCCAGACCGCTTCCTGATTCTCCGAGCCGAAGGACGCGGGGCGCAAGCCGATGTAAGCGGGCAGGTCGTTGTAGGTGTTGATCAAAGCCTGCGCGCCGGCGCCGCTGATCCAATCGGTGATGACCTTGCAAGCCGCGTCCGGATTCGCCGAACCACGCGTGACGCCCATCATGACGTCAATGCCGCCCAGCAAGTCTTCCGGCGCGCCCATGCCGGTCACATCGGGGAACTTGAAAGGCGCGTAGCCCTGCAGGTTCACATCAAGCGGTGGCGGATCAGCGTTAGCCGCTTGCTGCTGCCACCAGGCGCCCATCGGGAACATGGCGGCGCGCCCCGCCTGAATCTGCTCGACAGCGGCCGGATAGTGAGTCATGCCCAACGCGCCCATCTGGAAGATGCCGTCGTCAAAGAGGCGCTTCCACCAGGTCATCGCCTCGACGAAGGGCTCATCAGTGAAGCTGGCCATGCCGTCTTCCGCTTCGTAGATCAAGCCGGGCGCGACATTGTGAATCAGCTGCATGTAAACATCGCGGCGGATCCAGCCGTCGCCCGCGCCGATCATCACCGGCGCGATGCCCTGGGCGTTGAACAGTTCAGCCAGTTCCTTCAACTCGTCGTAGGTGGTCGGTGGCTCGACGCCGGCATCTTCAAAGATCGGCACCGTATACCACATATTGATCGTCTGCACGAGCACTGGCAAGCCGTAGATATTGTCATCGCCCTCGGGGTTGCCCAGGCGCGCCTGCTCGATGCCGACCGGGAAGAACTGATCCTCCCAATCCTCGCCCCAGGTGGAGACGGCGCAATCTTGCAGCGGCATCAGGTGATCGCGGTATTGCTGGGTCAAAGCGCCGGGCTCCAAGCCGATCAAATCGGGCAGGCTGCCGCCGGCCGCCATCGTCTGCAAGTCAACGAGGTATTCGGGATAGTTGGTGATATCCGGCTCAATCGTGATATCCGGGTTCGCCTCATTGAAGGCTTCGATCATCGCGTTGGTGGTGGCGATCACCGGGCTCCAGGAACGAAAGCGGACGACCACTTCATCCTGGGCGAAGGCGGGAATGCTCACCGCCAGGACGAGCAGGACGAACATTGCGAAAACGACTTTGCGATACATGTTTCTTCTCCTCATTAAATGTAACGGCACGATTTGACCTAGCGCTGATTCTATTAGATGCGAGCCTCCTTTCGTTGTCTTGGGCGAGACAAGGGGCGCGTGGGTCGCGTAGACACTGACCTCCGACACGGCCCGTCTCTCGCCCCTACAGACTGTATTCAACAACGGTCGTGCGTTTAACCGACCAGGCGGTCATGATACTCCGGCGGAATCAAATGCGGCTCGCCATGCTGCAGCGCCATGTGATAAAGCTGGGCCGATATCTCGACCATGACCGTGCAGTGAATCGCCTTGCGCAGGCTGTCGCCCACCGCCAGCATGCCGTGATTCGCCCAGACCACTGCGCGTCTGTCGCCCATCACCTCCAGCATATCGTAACCAAATTGGCGCGAGCCGCTGGGCGCAAAGGGCATCACCGGCACCTCGCCGCCCACATCAATCAGCGTATTGACGTGCAGCGGCGCGATCGCCTTGTGCAAGACGCCGAAGAGATTGGTGTAGATCGGCTCGGCGTGTACGATGCCGAGCACTTCCGGCCGTTTCTCATACACAGCGAGATGCACGGGCGACTCGTGCGACGGCTCGCGGAAGCCCTCGATGACGTTGCCAGCCAAATCCTGCACCAGGACATCGTCGATGGTCATCTGGTCGTAGGCGTAATCATGCGGCGTCATTAGAATGTACCCGCTTTCGGGATCGCGCAGGCTGAGATTGCCCTGCGTCAGCGGCACCAACCCGATACTAGCGACCAGCGCCGCGCCCTCGACGAGTTCTTGCTTCAACGCAAGCGTATTCGCCACTGTAGAAATCGGCTCCACTGTGTTCTCTCCCAACAGGATATGGTAACACTTGGCAAGCGACTGAATGAGGCAAATTCTACTCAGTCCATTGGGCGCTGTCAAACCAGCCTGCGCCCGCAATTGTATTGCCGTTCAAGAAGTTGACCGATAGACTACGGCATTCACAAGGATTTAGCAAAAATGAGCAAGGCGATCATGAGAATTCTTTGCCAGAACATAACCATCGTTTGTCTTGTTTGCGCCGGGTTGGTCATGGCGTCGGCGCATGTCGATGCTGCCGACATCACGGTGGACGCCAAATGCAATCTGGCAGATGCAATCAGGAGCGCCAATTGGGACACGGAGGTGCGAGAATGCCGAGCTGGCTCAGGTCCTGATACCATCCACCTGACAGAGCACGTCACGCTGACGAAATCGCTCCCTCCCATCCAATCCCAAGTCACCATTGAAGGCGACGGGCATCCCGTCAGCGGCGATAATCAGTTTCGTATATTTTATGTCATGCAAGGCGGCCTGCTTACCATCAATCGCCTGACCGTGATTGACGCATATGCAGAATTCGGCGGCGCGATTGTCATCGACAAATGGACAGTGGCGACCATCAACGCCAGCGTGTTCGCGGGCAACCGGGCTGGCGGCGGGGATCTCAGCTATGGTGGCGCCATCTATGTCGGGGAAGGCGGAACGCTTGACGTCAACAGCAGTCGTTTCATTGACAACTCTGCACTTTACGGCGGCGCGATATACAACGACGGATACAGTGGCATACAAGCCAGCACATTCACAGGCAATGTGGCGACCGGTGAAGAATACAGCGCTGGCGGCGCGGTAGTCAACCGGGGCGACAGCGACATCTTTTACAGTACATTTGAAGACAATTTGGCCGTCAGCTACGCTGGCGCCATCTCCAACTTCGGCGACCTGAGCATTATCGGCGGCAAGTTTAGCGGAAACAGGGCCGGGAGCGCTGGCGCGCTCGCCAATAGCGGCGACGTTGGTATCGTTGACGCCGAATTTCTAAATAACAGCGCAACAGCGCTTGACGGCGGCGCCATCTACAATTCGTCAGGCACGATACTCATGTTCAACAGTACCATAAGTGGAAATTCAGCCACGAGAGTTGGTGGCGGTATGCTGGTTCGGGACGGCAGCGTCACCGCTGATGGTATGACAATCGACAACAATACGTCCGAGCACGGCGGCGGCCTGTATGTGTACGCCGATACCGATATCCTGGGCAGACTCAAGTTGCGCAACAGCCATGTTGCCAACAACTCAGGCGGCGACTGCATAGTTGACGGCGTATTGATGGAGAATCTCAATAATACAATTCAAGATGGCGGCTGTATCGAGCGCCCCCAGGCCATTCTGGCGCTTGAAGCCCTGGTTGACAGGCTCATCACCGCCTTTGATACCCAAGCCGGCGAGACCGGCGATACATAGGCTCATCTCTCTCTCCCGCATCACCGCCTATCACCGCGGTCCCGCATCAAGATTAGCAAGGCGCTTCGCGAATCAACCATCCCCCGATCTTTGCGAGAACCGGGCCGCGCGGGCAGTAGACTAGCCAGCCATTGGCGGTTGTGCTAGCATGGGCGAATTTGCCCGGCGCATCCATGAATCGACTTATGCTTGATCGACGGCGGCTGCTCATCATCGTGACGATGATCTTTTCGGCGGCCGTGACCCCGATCGCGATTCGCATCACCCAGAGCGAAGGCGTGCCGTCGCTGGTGATCGTGCTGATCCGCCTGTGGCTCGTCTCAATCGCCTTGCTGCCCTGGATTTGGCTGCGCTACCGACGGGAACTGCAAAGCTTGACGACTCGGCAAGTCTTGCTCTCCGGCGTCTCCGGCTTTTGGCTGGCGCTGAATCTGCTGCTGCTTTTCGTCTCGCTGGAATACACCAGTGTGCTGATGACCAGTTTGCTGCGGCGGACGACTCCTCTGTGGATCGTGCTGCCCGAGATTCTGATCTTCGGCGTGATCTTTTCGCGGCGCTTCTGGCTGAGCCTGGTTTTGACGCTGATTGGCGTGGCGCTGGTCGGTCTTGGCGGCTTGACCGCGATTGAAGCAGGCAGCGATCCCCTGCTCGGCGGCGCGCTCGCTCTCATCGGCTCATTCTGCTTCGGCGCCTACCTGCTCATCGGCCGGCAGCTCAACAACGTCATTCCGCCGCTGCTCTACAGTTTCCTCGTATTCTTGAGCGCTGCGCTGGTGACCAGCGTCTTTGTCGCCTTCAGCGCGACGCCCATCACCGGCTATTCGGCGCAGGGCTATCTCTGGGTCATCATTGTGACCATCCTGGCGCAGGCGATGGGGCACCTCATGATGAACCTCGCCTTGCAGCATTTCACTGCGACAGCGCTGGCGATCATCCTACAAATTGCCGTGGTCGGCAGTGCCCTGATCGCGCTGTTTCTCTTCGGCGAGATTCCGTCACTTGTGCAGATCATCGGCAGCGCGCTGGTGATCTACGGGGTCGTCATCGCCACAATCGAGCAGACGCAGGCGCGCTGGAAACATGGTGCGCAGACTTAGAATCGCTTACGACTTTGCCTCTCGCATCTCACGGAATATGAGGTACAGTATGCCGCTAAATTAAGAAGCAATTGATATCAGGAGACGATTCAATGAAGCTCGAGACGCAAGCTATCCACGCCGGCTACGAAAGCGAGGCAACGACCAAAGCGGTCGCGGTGCCGATCTATCAGACCGTCGCCTACGAATTTGATGACGCCCAGCACGGCGCCGATCTTTTCAATTTGGCGGTGCCCGGCAATATCTACACCCGCATTATGAACCCGACCAACGATGTGCTGGAGCAGCGGGTGGCGGCGATGGAAGGCGGCGTCGCCTCGCTGGCGCTGGCATCGGGTCAGGCAGCGATCACTTACTCCATCCTCAATCTGGCGGAAGCGGGCAACAATATCGTCACCGTGCCTCAACTCTACGGCGGTACCTGGACGCTCTTCCGTCACATGCTGCCCAAGCTTGGCATTGATGTGCGCTTCGCCGATGGCGACAGCCCCGATGAGCTGGCGCAGCACATCGACGACAAAACCGCCGGCGTCTTCTGCGAGTCGATCGGCAATCCCGCCGGCAACATCCCGGATATGGCCGCGATTGCCGATATGGCGCACGCGCATGGTGTGCCCGTCATCGTCGACAATACCGTGCCGACGCCGGCGCTCTGCCGTCCGGTTGAGCATGGCTGCGATATCGTGCTGCATTCGATGACGAAGTATATGGGCGGGCATGGAAACAGCATCGCTGGCATCCTTGTCGATGGCGGCATCTTCGATTGGGTGAAACACAAAGAACGCTTCTACATGTTCAGCACGCCGGAGCCGAGCTATCACGGCGTCGTCTTCACCGATGCGATGGGACCGGCCGCCTATATCGCCCGCGCCCGCGTAGTCGCCCTGCGCAACACCGGTTCGGCGCTGAGCCCCTTCAACGCCTTCCTGGTGATCCAGGGTTTGCAGACGCTGTCGCTGCGCATGGAGCGTCACGTGGAAAATGCGCTGACGGTCGCCAAGCATCTTGAAAGCCACGATCAGGTCGAGTGGGTCAACTTCGCCGGCTTGGAGAGCTCGCCCTATTATGAACTGGCGCAAAAGTACACCGGCGGAAAACCGGCGGCGCTGCTGACCTTCGGCATCAAGGGCGGTTTCGACGCCGGCGTGAAATTCTACGACGCGCTGAAGATCTTCAAGCGGTTGGTCAATATCGGCGATACCAAATCGCTGGCGGCGCACCCGGCCTCGACCACGCACCGCCAACTGACGCCGGAAGAGCAACTGGCATCGGGTGTCACGCCAGACACGATCCGCCTCTGCGTCGGCATTGAACATATCGATGACATCATCGAGGATATCGAGCAGGCGATGGCGGCCGCGCGGTAGGCTTCGTCAAAAGGGACAACAGACGGGCGAGCCACCGGATCGCCCCTACAGATCTATTCCACGCAAAATGTGTGTAGGGGTCAGCCGATGGCTGACCCGTTGCATTTGTCTATTGACTACCGTCGCTGGCTCAACTGAGACTTGTCCGCCACGTATTCCAGATCCCTCAACCCAATTTCCAGCAGCGCCACTTTCACCCGCGCCACATCAGCCTGATCGCGAGCATCGTATGTCCGCACGCAGAGCAGCCGCGCATCCGGATCCGCCTGTCCGGCGGCGGGCGCCGTCGATACCTTGGACTTGTACCCCAGCTTGCCGGCCACCGTCAGCGCCTTGACCCGCTCCCAAATGCTATCGACGTTCTCGACGCTTAAGCCGACTCGCCACTCGCCGGCCGTCGCCGTCGGCATCGGGAAGTCGCCTTGGCGCCGCTTCGCCTCGATCCAGTAGACAGCCGCCAGTGCTGAAGGACGCGCCGTCGCATCGTGCAGCAGGCGCGCGTTCTGCACCTTGTGGATCAGATCAAGATTGAGGTCGCTCGGCTGCTCGTTTTTGGGCATGACAGTGTTTCCGGAATGCGCCGCAAATGATGTCACCGGCGCCTCAAATGAATTGCTGATGCCCTCTGACGTCGCTGTCAAAGCCATAGCGACCGACCAGCGGCACAAAGCGACAGCGCAGCAGCGTGCGCGAGCTGAATCGCTCGCCGCGCCGCGTCACCAGCGTCAACTCCTGCAATTCTTCATCGCCGATGGGCAGGATCATCTGGCCGCCGTGTTTGTCCAGCTGGGTGCACAAGACATTGGGCAAGCGCGGCACGGCTGCCGTCACCATGATGCGGTCGAAAGTCGCTTGATCGGGCAGGCCTTGGCTGCCATCACCGACGTATATCTCAATGTTGTTGTAACCCAAATCGCCGATGCGCCCGCCGGCTTGATCGGCTAACCGGCTGACGCGCTCGACGCTGTAGACGTAGTGGCTCAGATGGCAAAGGATGGCGGTCTGGTAACCTGAGCCGGTGCCGATTTCCAGCACGCTATGGTGGGGTTTGAGCCGCAGCCGCTCGGTCATAAAGGCCACAATGTAGGGTTGGGAGATGGTTTGCCCTTCGCCGATGGGAACCGGGCGGTCATCATAAGCCTGCCGCTTGAATTCCTCGGGCACAAACAAGTGCCGCGGCATCACGCGCATCGCGTCCAATACACGGCGATCGTTGATGCCGCGCTTCACCAACTGTTCATCAACCATGCGATTCCGAAACCGCGCATACTCCCGCGAAGATGGCATTGATGGATCCAGACCTTACAAAACCACGTCGTCCTAAAGCTAGCACAAAGAGATAATGCGAGCAAATCATATTCGAGCGGCGGTTGACAGTCCTTCGCCATATTAGCGCGTCCACCGCTGAGCCTCTGCGTGTTACGAAACGAGGCAAAACTCGAAATTCACGGCACGCTAGATTATAGTGGGAGCGTTGAAAGCTGTGACGGTGAATGCGCGTGAACGATGCGGCCCCAGCCGAGCAGACCCCGCTCGACAGGCGGCGGGTCCTGCCGATTTTTATCCTGGTCTTCGTCGACATCCTCGGCTTGACGGTCATTCTGCCGCTGCTGCATCTCTACGCCGCCGCTTTTGGCGCCGATCCACTGCAAATCGCCCTGGTGATCGCGGCTTTCCCGCTGGCGCAGCTCGTCGGCGTACCGGTCATGGGCGCGCTTTCCGATCGGTACGGGCGCAAACCGCTGCTGCTGATCAGCCAGGCGACCACCTGCCTCAGCTTCATCATGCTCGGCCTGGCGACATCGCTGGAGTTGGTCATCTTGTCGCGGCTGCTGGACGGCTTGTTCGGCGCCAATCTCTCGACGGCGCAAGCAGCGCTCAGCGATGTCACCGATGAGACAAATCGGACGCGGGGCTTGGGCATCACCGGCGCCGCCTTCGGTCTCGGCTTCATCTTCGGTCCCGTCATCGCGTTGATATCGCTGGAGTTGACGAACTCGCTGGCCGTGCCGGCCTTCACCGCCGCGATCTATTCATTCGTCTCAATCCTCGTCACCGGTTTCGTCTTCAAGGAAACGCACCCGCCGGAGATGCGCGGCCGCGGTCAGCAGTTGTGGCTCAGCCCGCTAATGATATTGCGCTATCTGCGGAAGCCGGCGCTCGGGATTCTGCTTCTGCTGATGTTCGCTCAGCAAGTCATCTTCTTTGGCTACGAGAGTTTACTGGGTTTATTCACCTTGACGCGGCTGGGCTTCCTCGGGCGGGGCAACGCCGTGCTCTTCCTCGCGATCGGATTGATTCTGGTAACGGTGCAGCTGCGCTTCATCGGCCGCTGGAGCGCGCGTCTCGGGGACAAGGGCCTGGCGACCCTCGCGCTCGGTTTGCTGGCGCTGGGCTTGCTGCTGACGGCGACGACGCCCGAATCGCCGCATCCCCTGTATCTGCGTGAAATCGTCGCGCGCGACCTGCTGGGCACGCAGCCCTCCGCGACCGAAGCGATGATCGGCGATTTCGGCATTGAACTGCCGAGCAACGAGAATCGCGGATTTGCCGGCGTCCTCTGGCTGGTCGTCGCCATCGTGCCGATTTCAGTCGGCGCCGGCTTGATCCGTCCGGCGCTGAACAGTCTAATCACGCAATCGGTGGCTGGGTACGAATATGGCCGCGCCCTGGGTGTCAGTTCGGCCTTGGTTAGCGCGGCCAATGCCTGCGCGCCGCTGCTTGCCGGGCTGATCTTTCAAGGGATGGGCTCAAGCGCGCCATTTGTGATCGGGGCTGCGCTGATGGCGCTTTTATGTCTGGTTAGCCTGTGGACTCACGGAAGATTATCGCGCCTGGCATAGCACGATTTTCCGTGTCGCGACATCCTTTAGTGGTGAATCCGCCATTATGTCTAGACTTGTAGGGCTTGTCCGGTACTGCCAAAGGCCTGTTTTCCCTACGTCTTACCCCATCCCCGGCCCTTCCCCAGTGAACTAGGGAAGGGTGACTCGACGGCAGAATTGGGATATTCGGCGCCGTGACAGTCAGAGACCCGTAGTTGCGAACGCGCGGCAGGAGTGCTCCCCCTTCCTTAGCTTGCTGGGTCACGTAGACATAGACCTTCGGGAAGGGGGTTGGGGGGATGGGGTAGAAAATGCGCGGCCGCACAACTCAGTACCAAACAAGCCTTGTAGGGGCGACTCGGTGAGCCGGCCTCGTGGTAGGCGTCGGAACGTTTCCGGTGGGCGGTTCAGCGAAACGCCCCTACAACTTTCGTTGTGATTGCAGATGGAACCCAGCAGGCTCACCAAAAGTGAGATCGCCCTTGAAGGCAATTATGATGGGATATACTGACGGAGCAAGCTTCCCAACTCATGGAGACTTGATGGAACTTGAAGAGACCCTGAACATTGGCGAAATCGAGAATGCCACGTTCAAAGATGCTTGGGCGATCAGCGCGCGACCACAGATCCAGCAGCTGATGGCTGGCTCGCCGGACAATCACGTCGCGGCAGTCACTTTGATGTTTCCCTGGATGGATCGGCTCTACACGCTCGAAAACGGCGCGTCAAGCAAGGGCAAGACCAAGCAAGTGGTAGCGCATTTTTTCTCTGAGATTGAAGAATATGAATTGGGTCGCCTAACCGGATTCGTGATAGACCTAAAGCATATTGGATACGCGGGAAAGAAGTGCGCGCTGCTCGACTCCCTGCAGACGATAAACGTCATGGGCAATGTCGAAGTCAAACATGATCAGCGATTTTCAAAGCCTTATACCTTGGTAGACGATATTCTACTTATACATCCGACTGCCTTCGTAGAGCATGTCAGGGGGCAAATTGACAAAGCATTTGTCGATAGCGCTGGAAACGACAGCTAGGCGTGGGCCCAACCCTCCCAGCCACGGGCGCTCCAGGCCGAATAGAGCGCGATGGCGCCAGCCGTCGCCACATTCAGGCTGCCGACCTCGCCGCGCATCGGCAGGGTCAGCAGCAGGTCACAAGTATCGCGCACCAGCCGGCGCAAGCCTTCGCCCTCGCTGCCCATCACCAGACCGAGCGACATATTAAGATCGGTCTTGTCCAGCGGCGGGATATTAGGTCCGACATCCAAGCCTACCAACCAAACATCCTGCTCTTTCAATTCTCTCATCGCATTGACCAGATTCGGCACCTGCGCCACCTGGATATGTTCGACCGCGCCTGACGAAGCGTTGACCACCGCCGGCGTCACCGCGACGCTGCGCCGCTCCTGAATGACGATGCCATGGGCGCCAACCGCATCACTGACGCGTATCAGCGAGCCTACATTCTGCGGATCCTTCAGCAGGTCGAGCAGCAAGATGAATGGTTTTTCCCGGCGGCGCGCGGCCTGTGTGAAAATGTCTTCCAGGTCGCAATAGGGGTAAGGACCGACGCGCAGCACCAATCCCTGATGATTGCCGTTGTTCGCCAGATCATCGAGGATGCGCCGCTGGACCCGCTGCACCGGCACGTTCAGTTCTTGCGCCATGCTGATGGCATCGCCGACTGAGCCGCGTTTCTCGGCGCGCTCGTGGATCATCAGCGCGTCCAGCCCCCGCCGGCCAGCACGCATCGCTTCAATGACCGCCCAGTGACCGTAAAGGAATTCAGGCATTAGACACCCACTCTTTGCGCCGCCTGTAGGGGCGACATACCATGTCGCCCGTTCCCAGCCCGATCGTTGCTATTGCCGGCGGGCGACCTGATAGGTCTCCCCTACAGATAGCGCCATTCATGTGCAATCCGTGTCAATTCAGCCTCCAGATCGTGCCATCGACGCGATCTTCCAGCAGGACGCCCAGCGCCGCCAGTTGATCGCGTATTTGATCGCTGCGGGCATAATCACGATCGACGCGGGCTTGCGCGCGCAGTTCAATCAGCAACTCAATCAGCCTCGCCTCTCGCTGTCCATCGCCGCGCTCGACCCTTTCCCCCGCCGGCACCAAGCCCAGCACATCGCCACCCAGCGCCATATAGGTCTCGTCGATCGCCGCCAGCGTCGCGGCGCCAACCTCAGCCTCGCTGTTCAGCAGCGTGTTGACATCGCGCGTCAGGTCTTGCAGCACGGCGATGCCGCGGGGCGAGTTGAAGTCATCGTCCATCACGCTATTGAAGTCGGCGCGGGCGGCCACCAGGCGTTCCCGGAATCCCTCCCCCGCGTCAGACTCAGGCGCATTGTTTAGCTGCTGACGAACCAGACGCAGGGCGTTCATCAGCCGCTCCCAGCCGGACTTCGCGGAAGCCAGCGCCTCCTCGCTATAGACCACCGGATTGCTGTAGTGCGATGTCAGGATGAAATAGCGTAGTTCCTGCGGGCGGTAACTCCCCAGCGCGTCTTTGATGGTGATGTAGTTGCCCAGCGATTTGCTCATCTTGACCGCTATGCCCTCGTCCGAATCGAGCACGTTTAGGCTGCCGGTCAGCATCCAGTAATTGGCGAAACCGACATCATTGGCGCATTCGCTCTGCGCGATCTCGTTCTCGTTATGCGGGTAGATATTGTCAATCCCACCGCCATGAATGTCGAAGTTGGCGCCCAGGTATTTCTTCGCCATCGCCGAGCATTCGATATGCCAGCCGGGGAAGCCGACGCCCCAAGGGCTGTTCCAGCGCAGGATATGCTCGGGCTCAGCTTTCCGCCACAAAGCGAAATCGGCCGGGTGACGTTTCTCGCCGGCAACCAGATCGCGCGATTCATCCTGCTGCTCTTCGACGCGGCGGTTTGAGAGCTTGCCGTAATCGGCATCGCTGAGCACATCGAAATAAACATTGCCATCGGCGACATAGGCGTGGCCATTCGTGATCAAGGTCTCGATCATTTCGATCTGCTCCGGCACATGTCCGCTCGCCCGCGGCGATATGTCCGGACGCCGTACTCCCAGCGCATCCATATCCTCGAAATAACTGCGCGTGTAAGTCTCGACCACTTGCATCGGCTTGGCATTTAACTGCGCCGCGCGCACGAGAATGCGGTCTTCTTCATTGGCGCGCAAATGACCGACATCGGTGATATTCTGCACGTAAAGCAGGTCGAAGCCGCGGTAACGCAGGTATCGAGCCACCACATCAAAGGAAACGTAGGTCTTGGCATGGCCCAAATGCGAATGCTCGTAAACCGTCGGACCGCAGACGTACATGCCGACGCGCCCATCATGGAGCGGCGTGAATGCCTGTTTTTCGCGTCCCAGCACGTTAAAGATCCGCAATGTCATCGTTTGCTCAGTCCCCCGCTAGCTGCAAGCCTTATGCGGCGTATTGTAGCAGAAAGGATGCCGATGTGAACAAGGCGCGCGCCGTTTCCCCAGCAATCCCCGCCCCTGCTAGGTCAGGGACTTGCTGTAGTCATGGATTTCATGCACTTGCCGAAAGCCAACCGAGGCGTACAGCGCAGCAGAGGCCGGATTCTTGGAAGGCGGCTCATGGCATACGTAAGCGCATTTGATGCCGCGTTCCGCCCGCATCCACCTCAATACCTGCACCATCAGCGCTTTGCCAAGGCCGCGCCGGCGGAAATCCGAATGCGTGCCGACCGGTTCAAAGAGGAGCGACCGATTGACATCGTCGACCCAGACGTTGGTGAAAGCGGCAAAGCGACCGTCTGGCGCCACGACTACGAACTCGTATTCCATGTGGGGCGAGCGAAACACCTTGCCGTAAGATTCGGCGTTCCATTTGCCGCTGAAGCTGTGATTATGCACATTGGCGAGCTGAGCGGCGTCAGCAGCCGTCGCTTGCTGGAAGCGAAAACCGGCCGGCAGCGGCGCGTCCGGCAAGTTTTTCAGGTCGTGCCGGGTGAGAGCGAAACCGTGCTCCAAAAGCGAGAATCCGCGCGCTTCAAGAAAGGCGATGTACGCTGGATCGCAGTCATCCGCTTCAACCACGATTTTCTCTAAGCGTTTGCCATTTCGCTCGGCAAGCCGCCGTGTTTCGCGCTCGCAATACTCGAAGATCTCAATATGATCGCCGCTCAGCCGCAGCGCCGGCGCGACTTGAAGATCGAATGCGCCCCAAGGCAGGTCGAGCACCGCGAAAGCGCAAATCTCGCCCTCATCGTCCAGCCAATAGCGCATCACATCGGCGGGATTATACTGGAAGCAACCGTTGAAGAGACGATGACCCACATCGCCCTTGTGCAAGTAATTGCAATGCCCGCATTTCCGCACCCAAGCCATGAGCGCCGCTTGCGCGCGGTAGAGATCGTCTTTCGTCTGGTAGCGATGCACTCTCATTGATGTCTATGCCCTCTTCATAATGTTCCTTGGCGCAAACGAGCGGGCGTTTCAGCGAAACGCCCCTACACAGGTTGATCATGCGGGCCGGCATTTTGGCGCATCGCCAGCGCCCGCTCGTATAGCCCAAGCATCCGACGCACCTGTTTGTCCAGCGAGAAATGCATCGCCAGGCGCTCACGCCCCAGCAGTCCCATCTGGCGCCGCCGGTCCTCGTCCGTCAACAAGCGCAGCAGTCTATCAGAAAGGGTGGCAATATCAAATGGGTTGACGATATAGCCCGTTTCGCCATCGACTATCGCTTCGCGCGCGCCGCCAAAGCAGGTCGCCACCACGGGCTTTCCCGCCGCCATCGCTTCCAGCACAACCGTCGGAAAGGGATCCACATAGATCGACGGCGCCGCTACCACATCGGCCAGCTGATAAGCAGCGCGCAACTCGTCGCCGCTCAGCCAGCCGCCGATGCGAATCAGCGAAGTCAATTCGGCGAAGGCGCCAGCAAGCTGCGAATCGATAGCGCGCGAGGTCAAGACCAGCAGACGCACATCCGGCAGCGTGTTCTGGAGCTGGCTCAGCGCGGCTAGAATCTGGCGCAAGCCTTTCTCGGTCGTCAAGCGCCCGGCGATCAGAATCACGCGCTTGTCCAATAGATCCAGCCGCCCACGCAGATCAGCGACCGTCGATTCGTCAACGGGAGCCCACTCGTCCAGATCAATGCCATTATGCGCCACTTCGACCGAAGGCATGTCGTTGTCGGCGAATGCATTCGCCAGCGCCTGGCTCGGCACCGTGCGAATATGCGCGTACCGCGACAGATAGCGCTTGATCATGGCGTTGCGGAGTGGATTGTAGCGGAAACGGCTTTGGCGCAAGTTATAGCCTGGCGGCAATCGATAGTCTCCGGTTACGGAAGGTTCAGTAAGGTCTGGCGAAAAAGAAACAGGCAGCTTGCCATAGGCGAAGGGCATCGCGTCATGGGCGCTGAACAGGACGCCGCAGCCGGCTTCGCGCGCCAGCTTCAGCGTATGATACGAGAGAAGATAATGAATATTATGCGCGTTGACCACATCGGGCTGAATCCGGCGCAGCAGCTTCTTGTAGGCGCCGACGGTCTGCGGGTTCCAAAGCGAGAACCAGGCGCGGAAACGCTCCAGATAACCAGCAGGAATATGATAAGTCGGAATGCCAGCGCGCGTCTCTTCAAAGGCAGCGCCCGCTGTGGTGGTGATGACATGCGTTTCGCGGCCAGCCGCCGCCAAGCCCCGCGCCAGCCGCCAGAATACCGACTCCGCCCCGCCTTTGCCTTCCGGCGGAATCCGGTCATTTACGAGGAGGATCTTCATCTCAATGTCTCGGCCTGGCTCATTGGGAGGCAAGCGAGCGACTCGACGCCTTGTCTTGCGTATATATGAATGAAACGTCCCAAGTTAAAGTGTAACCAATCCAAAGGTGGAGAAACATGGCGAAGACATTGCAAGACGCCGACCGCGAAGCGCGCAAGCTGGTGGCAAACTGGACGACCGGCGCCGCCTTGACCGGCTGGATACCCGGCAGCGCATTCTTTTTGACGGCGGCCGATACCGCCATGATCCACCAGGTGGCGAGCGCTTACGAGGTAAGCGCCTTTGACATGGATCACTTGACCGGAACCCTGGGCGGCGTCGTCGGCAGCGCCATTGCCGGCGGGGTCATCGCTGAAGTCGTCGGCGTCATTCCGCTGGTGGGCTGGGCGGTCAAGAGCGCAGCCATGGCCGCCAAAGCCAAAGTGATCGGCGACGCCGTCATCGGCTACTTCCGCGAACGCGCCGATTTGCCGGATACCAAAGTCCTCATCCCAATGGAAACATCGGATGACGAAAAGCCCAAGTCGGCGCCCAAGCAGAAAACCGAAATTGCCGTCGAGGATGACGAAGCCTAATGGCCAAAGCGCTATCCACCAGACTCCGGAGATGCAGCTATTTCGCCTGACCAGCGAAGAAATCTCTGCGAACTCTGTGATCTCTGTGTTGAAATGCATTCGTGATTTCGTCATAAAGCGACTTCCGTAGATTTTCCCACTTGGGCCTCGCTTCGCATTTGTCCCGGCGCCAGGAATGCGGTAGGCTTATCGGCGTGCCGCATTCAACCGCGAAGGGCCCGCCATGGAATCCGCACTGCGCCAGAAAGTCTTGACCCTTTATCTCTCCACCTCCGCCCTCGACAGCCCGGTGCTGGGCTGGTCGATTTATGACGGCACCGGCAAAGACGCATTCACCACTGGCGACAGCGACGAGCCGCCCTACGAGACCGGCTTGGATGCGCTGAAGGACGGCTGGCGACTGATCCAGCAGCCGGTGCTCATCCCGCCCTACCCCGGCGAGGAATACACCACCTCGTTTATGAAATACTGCTTTCTCTTCGAAAAGCTGGAGGACATCAAGACATGATCGACAAGCAATATTTGCTCTCTTCAAAACAGATGGCGGAATTTGTCGCGCGCGGCTTCCTGCGCTTTGACGAGCTGGTTCCCGCCGAAATAAACCGCGAAGTGATGCGCGGCATTGACCGGCAGGAAATCAAGGGGCATCGCTCGGGCACGCCTCTATCGCAATGCTATCACGGCACCTCCATCCGCAAGCTGCTGGACCTGCCGCAAATCCAGGGCTTGATTCAGAGCCTGGTCGGCGAAGACCCGCTATTCGATCATGACGCCATTCACGTGCGCGAGCCAAATGAAGGCAGCGCCCAAGGGCTGCATGCGGATTCCATCATCGATTGCCGCACCCACTTCGACATCCAGTTGATGTATTTCCCGCACGATGTGCCGCTGGAGATGGGCGGGACGCTGCTGTTGCCCGGCAGCCATTTCCGCCGCGTCAACGAGATGGATGTCGCCGCCTATCAAAATATGCGCGGGCAAATCCCGATGGTCTGCAAAGCCGGCTCCGTGCTGGCGCTGCATCATGGCATCTGGCATTGCGGCCGCCAAAACAAGACGGACCGCCGCCGCTACATGTTCAAGCTGCGCCTGAATCCGCAAGTGCGGCAGATGCGGCTCTGGAACGATGACGACCTCGATGACGATTACCGCCAAGCCAAAGCGATCCACAGCGCCTTTCCCATGGGCGATGATGTGCAAGGCATCCTGGCGCGGCGCGAGCCCTGGTTTGAACAGGCTTCGGGTCGGCTTGAAATCGTCAATCGCATCAAGCTCTGGCGCTTCTTGACCGGCGACGAAGAATTCGATGTGCACTACTGGCTGGGCAGGCTGGAGAATATGCCGGCTTGATCTTTTGCCACAGAGGCACAAAGGGCACAGAGATTGTGTAGAGGCGACTCTGTGAGTAGTCCTCAAACTTGCAGGCACAGTACAGCGGGCGACCTAATAGGTCGCCCCTACAATTCTCAGATCTGGTGCGACCGCCAAACTCACCCTAGCAATGGCGCCGCAATCCGCTACACTGTATCGCCGATTTTGAGAATCAGCGGGGTGCAGTCGCCCCGCGCCCAAGAGGAACTCTATGGCATCGTATCACGGACCCAAAGCCAAACCACAGCGCCGCTTCGGCGAGCTGCTGGTGCCGCGCCCGAAATATTCGAAAATCCTGGAAGACCGCGCATATCCCCCCGGCGAGCACGGACGCGAGCAATCTTTCCGCTCAGGACGGCGCAGCAATTACGCGATCCAGTTGGGTGAAAAGCAAAAGCTGTCCTTCATCTACAACGTGCGCGAAAAGCAGCTGCGCAATTACTACAAGAAGGCGGCGCAAATGCCCGGACCCACCGGCGTCAACTTGTTGAGCCTGTTGGAACGCCGGCTGGACAACGTCGTCTACCGCTCGGGCTTGGGCGCGACCATCTGGGCGGCGCGGCAAATCGTCGGCCATGGTCATATCAATGTGAACGGCCGCCGCCTCAATCTGCCTTCCTATCAGGTGCGCGCCGGCGATGAAATTGAAGTCAGCGACAAGATGAAGAAGAATGTGCACATCCAGGAATGGGTGCAGCAATCGGCTTACTTCCCGCCGTATCTGACGGTGGACAAAGAAAACTACCGCGTCACGCTGGATCGCGCGCCGGAAGAAGGCGAAGTGCAGACCCCGGTCGATATCCAGCAGGTGGTCGAGTTCTACAACCGCTTGACCTAAACACCAGCAGTCGTGACCGCAAACAAAAACCGCCGCTTATGACGGCGATTTGCTTTGTGTCGTGCGCGAATTGATCGTAACGCTCAAGGCGAATCGCTGTCCCTACGGCCCGGCTTCTGATCGGTTTGTGCTGGAGGCGCCGCGCCATCTCTATTGGCAGACGCCATATTGGTTTCTTAGCTGGCCAAATCGCGCGGAGCGACTACGATCCGATCATAGGCAACCGGCATTGAAGAGCTGCTAGGGGGTCGCCGTTTGGCGGCCTCTTCTTTCGTCAGGCATAGCCTATGTTCTCCGATCCAAGCCATGACTACGGGAAGGTCACTTCCTTCGAATTTCATCTTTCGCGGATTCTCTTCCATCTTCTAGTCTCCCTGCATTTGCCTCAAACGCAACGAACCGTATCGCTGATAAGGCAGCCTGTCAAAGGAATAGGCGAAAGTGAACTCATAGAATCCATCTTCAGTATACCATAGCTGAGGGAGCGCAATACTGGTTAGCTGAATCCTGGGTAGATCATCGCGATAATGAATCTCCTGCAATAATCTTATCAAGGTTTTGCCTCGCGGGTCGATGCAGGTCAGATACAGTTGATCGCAGGGTTCATCCATGTGCCAAGCCGTCAGCAGATTCAAGGGCTGCGGCAGTCGCACGGTCCATTTCTCGCCATCAAACGAGTTTCCCGTGCTCGTTTCGAGGTCTTCAATTGTCCAGCTGGTAACCGGCGCGTCCAGCCATTCAGGATGTCCAGCGTCATGCGTAACTTCAAGATTCCAGGTCGCCAAGGACCACAGATGCAACACGTTATTGTCTCCTACGAAAGTTTGCGAATCCTGTTTATCAGTCGAGTCGTGCTGTGACCGGACAGGAACTCAATCAACTCCACCCTTCCGCCATACGACTCGACGGCCGCGCGCTCGGGCAGCGGCTTTTCGGCGTAGTCGCCGCCTTTGACATAGATCTCCGGCTGCAGCGCCAGCAGTAGTTCATTCGCCGTAACCGCCTCAAAGATGATAGCAGCGCTGACCGGTTCCAAGGCCGCCAGCAAACGCGCCCGCTGACCCTCGGGCACCAGGGGCCGCCCCTCGCCTTTCAGCCGCCGCGTCGAGGCATCGCCATTGACCGCGACGAAAAGCGCATCGCCCAGTTCACGCGCCTTCTGCAGATAATCGAGGTGCCCGGCGTGCAGCAAATCGAAATGCCCGTTGGTGAAGACCAAGGTCTTGCCTTCGCGCCGCAGCCTCTCGCGCAGCGCCCGCGCCTCATCCAGCGAAAGCAGCTCGCCCATGCATTTGCCCTCAGCGATTTTCCCGCCGATACACCAGCTTCAAGCCCGACCACTGCGCGTCAATCGCGGCGACCTTGACATCAACCAGCCCGCCCGCCAGCGCCACATCACGCACGACATTTTCTGTGATATCGGTCGGCATCTTGGCCGCCTTCTTGTACCAGGAAATCCAGATCATGCCATCTTTGACGATCGCCGACTTCAGCCGGTCGAAGTCCGCCTCATACTCGGCGCGCCACTGATAGAAAGCCTGTACGAAGTCATAGTCCCCGCCAGTCAGTTCAAAATCAATTTCGAGGGCGGGCGGCAGCTCGCCCAATAGCTCAAGGTAGTGAGCAGGCGCGTGAAGCAGCGCGATGCGGTTGCCGCGCTTGATGCCGAGCTTCTTGACCAGCGGCGTACCGGAATAACCTGCGGTCATGGGCGCGCTCAGGCGAACTTCTCCGGATAGAGCTGACGCGCAAGCGCTTCCGCCTGCGTGACCCATTCTTCGATGACATCGATGCCCTTCTGCCAGAAATCGGAATCGTTGATATCGACGCCGACCCGCGCCAACAGCCGATCGGGATAATCCGAATCGCCAGCCGCCAGCAGACCGAGATACTTCGGCACAAAGCTCGCGCCCTCTTCCTGATAGAGCTTATACAGCGCCAGCACGAGCAGCTCGCCGAAGGAGTACGCATAGACATAACCGGGCGTATGCAGAAAATGAGGCACATAACTCCACCAGCTGCCATACTCGTCGGTGATGGTGACGCTGTCGCAAAACATATCGCGCTGCGTCTCCAGCCAAAGCTCGTTGAAGCGTTCAGCCGTCAACTCGCCTTCTTCCCGGCGGGCGCTGTGCATCTTGTCTTCGAAGCGGTTCATCGAGATCTGCCGGAATACGGTGGCGAAGGTATCGTCGATCTTTTCCGTCAGCATCGACAGCTTGACTTCCTGGTCGTCTTCAGCCGCCATCAAGTCCTGGAAGACCAGCATCTCGGCGAATGTCGAGGCCATCTCGGCGGTGGTCAGCGGCGTGTAGAGCGCGAAGAGACCGTTCTCCTCCCCCGAGAGGACCATGTGAATGCCATGCCCGAGTTCATGCGCCAGCGTCGTTACATCGCGCGTGTCGCCCAGATAATTCAGAAAGACATAAGGATTGGCGGAGGCGACGGTCGGCGCCGCGAAAGCCCCGCCCCGTTTGTTCGGCAGCACGGGCGCGTGAATCCAGTTGCCATCGAAGAATTGCCGCGCCACCTTTTTCATCCGCGGGCTGAAGCTGTCGAAAGCCTGCAGGACGATATCGCGCGCCGCCTCCCAGACATAGAAAGCCTCGCTTTGCTTGAGATTCAGCGGCGCGTAGCGATCGTAATCGTAAAGCTCCTCATACCCAAGCAGCGCCCGTTTGAGCCGATAATGGCGCGCGACCAATTCGTAATTGCCGGTCACGGTTGAAACCAGCGCTTCGACGACTTCATCGCTTGCTTTGTTGCTGAGGTTGCGCGATGAGATCC
Source organism: Chloroflexota bacterium (assembly GCA_026707665.1). Classification (GTDB taxonomy): domain Bacteria; phylum Chloroflexota; class Anaerolineae; order Aggregatilineales; family Phototrophicaceae; genus UBA6055. The sequence goes on along the minus strand of JAPOWK010000050.1, from coordinate 48 downwards.
AACTGGGATAGCCGCGGCGCCGGTCGCTATTCGCCTTGTCCAGCGCCA
>JAPOWK010000016.1 GCA_026707665.1 Chloroflexota bacterium | reverse complement strand
TCAGCGGATGCGCCAGCAGCTCGGCGAAGATCGGATGCTTGTAGGCGATGCCGCCCACGCGCTGCGTCTTGGCCGCGCGTATCTCATCGGTCGCTTCTTCCGCCAGCAGCCGCTCCAATACGACGCGCGCTTCATCCGCTTTCACCGGCGAGATCACCGACGGCACAAAGCAATAGCCGCGCTCGCAAACCTCGGCGACGATTGCGCTCACGTCATGCTGAATATCGACTGTATCCATGTTTCACTCTCCCCTTGCGCCGGCGCCAAGGTCGCTGAGCCAGCTACTCGCCCGACCACAATTATATGTTTCCGCCAGCGCTTTGGCGAACTGACGCTCAGTCGCCAGCGATGTATCGAGGCTTTCGCATGAAACTCGCTCTTGTCGAAATGCGGCCCGACCTTGCCTTGCAGCCATAGACCCTAGAATTGGAAATGCAGCCAGGGATGCGGTACAGTCTGTTGTACGGTGCGTTGTGCTGCTTCGGCGTACGCGCTTTTGCACCAAACATCCACAAGAGATTCACAAAGGAGACTTTCCATGAAGAAGGCATTCTTACTGTTGGCGCTGCTGGCGCTCGTGCTGCCGGTCGCCGCGCAAGATATGGGCGGCTGCATGATCGAGCCGCCGGAATCAGCCGCGCAGATCAATATGATCGGCTGGACCTACCCCATCATTGATTTCTACGCCGATGAACTCGAAGCCTGCAACGCGGTGGATAATATCGACGTGAATACGCAGCTGCTTGATTCCGGCTCGGCGCATGATCAGCTGCGCCTGGCATTGGGCGCCGGCGGCACCTCGCCCTACGACATCATCATGGTGACCCAAGGCGATATCGAATCCTACGTCGCTGAAGGCTGGATGATGCCGCTGAATGATCTGATCGACAAATATGAAGACGAATACCAGATCTCAGACATCCTGGGCATCGCCGACATGACGGTCGATGGCAATATATACGGCCTGCCGATGGAACAAAACACGCGCCACCTCTTCTATCGTCCCGACCTGCTGGAGAAGCACGGCATTGCTGTACCGGAAACCTGGGACGATGTAATCGCGGCCTGCGGCGTACTGGCGGCCGAAGACAGCATCGTCATCCCCTTCACCACGCAGCTGCACGCAGGCTGGGCTTGGCGCATCGAATTCGGCGATATGTTGCTGGCCTTCGGTGGCAAGCCGCTCAATGATGACATGACGCCAGCCTTCAACAGCGACGAAGGCGTGATGGCGCTGGAGAAGCTGGTCGAGATCGTAGACGCCTGCATGGGCGAAGAAGGCTTGACCTACAGCATTGATGACAGCCAAATCGGCATCGCAACCGGTGAACTGGCGATGGCCTTCACCTGGGCCAGCCGCGCCGCCGCCATGGACGATCCGGACTTCTCAGATTTCGTCGGGGGCATCGAGTTCGCGCCAGCGCCCAAGGCGACCGCAGATGGACTCTACGGCGCTACGGGCGGCACCGGCGCGGGCCTCGGTATCCCGGCAAACATCGACGACGATCCGGATTTGGTCTTCCAGGTCATCCTCGAAGCGATGGATGAAGAAACGATGCTGCGCGGCTCCAACTACGGCGTGATCACGCGCCGGGCTGTCGCCGCCAAAGCGGATGCGCGCTACCTGCCAGCGGTCTTCGCGACCATCGCCGGCGGCGTCGAAGGCACGCCCGTACCCGCCATCGGCGCGGTACTGAACCCTGTCCTGGGTCAGTGGCTGCCGCAAATCGCGAAAGGCGAGATGAGCGCCGCTGAATTGTTGGACGCCGCCGCCGACGCCTACACTGTCGAAGCAACGGCTCAGGGATTCATCGAGGGTTAGTTGCGGACGAGTCTGCGACGATAATGGGCGACCCGGTGGGTCGCCCCTACAGAATAGTTGCGTTTTGCAGGGGTCAGTTCGCGTAGACACTGAGCTACGCCGGTGGCTGACCCTTTGATTAGAGTCAAGGCATTCGCCTTGGAGCGGATGGCCAGCAAGCGCAGACGAATGTCATTAACCACACGGATTCAGGCAGCAACACTCGATTTGGGCGAACCGCTCGGACGGATTGTCGATGTCAACGGTCGTGGCGTACACGTGGTCGAAATGGGCAACGGAAGCCCAACCCTCTGGCTGGAGAACGGCTGGCTCGGGACTACCCTCGGCTGGGGAGAATTCCAGGCAGCGCTGGCTTCTCACACGCGCGTCCGCGCCTACGACCGCGCCGGCATCGCCTGGAGCGACCCCAGCAATAACGACCGCAGCGCTCAGAACGAAGCCGATGAATTCGCCGCCCTCTTGGACACACTGGGCGAAACAGAGCCGATCATCTTATTGGCTTGGTCAGGCGGCGGACCCGTCGCGCGGATCTTCGCCGCCGATCATCCCGAGCGTGTCGCCGGCTTGATTCTGATGGACGCCATCCCGCCGGATTACGATCTCTGGGCAACGCAAACCTACCCGGCGCGCTATCCGCGAGAACGCTTTGAGCGGATGGAACTCGTTCGTTGCTTCGCCGAAAGGGCGGCCACCGAGACGCTGACGGAAGACGACATCACCGACTGGCTAACTCCTGAAGTGCTGGCGCAACATGGCCAGCGCTACCTGAAGCTCCTTCTGAATAATTCCAATTACTGGTGGACATACTATTGGCAGAATCAGTACCTCATCGCTAGCGGCGCGCAGGCGCGCTCCAAGGGCAATCTGGGTGATATGCCCCTGACGGTCATCGTGGCGACAATCGACTGGTGGGGCGAGGACCCTTATTCGCAGAGCCTGGGCCAGATGTGGCGCGCCCTCCAATACCCGCAGGCACGGCTATCCACACAGGGCAAGGTCACGCCGATTGACGCGGGGCACGCCGTCTTCCGCGAGCGGCCCGACGCCGTCATCGCCGCCGCGCTCGACATGATTGACATGGTTGCCGCGCAAGAGAAATAGGAGATTGGCTTATGGATAGACAAACGTTCAGCTTTTTTGTCGGTCCCAGTGTCTTCATCATGCTGGCCTTGATGACCCTGCCCTTGCTGGCATCAATCGTGCTCGGCATGCATTTCATCACCTTCCGCAATCTTGACGCGCCGCAATGGATTGGCTTTCAGAATTACACTGATGTCCTGGGCGACCCCGAATTCTGGGATTCGCTGGAATTCACGCTGATTTTCATCGCCATTGCGGTGCCCGCTCGCATCGTGCTCGGCTTGCTCTTCGCCCTGCTGCTTGATCAGATCACGCGCTATCGCGGGGTTTTCATCGCCGCGGCGCTAGTGCCATTTGTCATGACCCCGGTCGTCGGCACGCTGATCTTCCGCGACATGTTCGATCGCGGCGGACCCTACTGGTATTGGATGCAGCAGCTCTTTGAATACCGCCTGTTCATGAACAGCACGACGGTTCCCTTGCTGATCATCTTCCATAGCATCTGGACGGCGACCCCCTTCGCTATGATTGTGCTCTTCGCCGGCTTGCAGACACTGCCGCAAGAATCGCTGGAAGCGGCGCGCGTTGACGGCGCGACCTGGCTGCAACAGCTTTGGCATGTCGCCATTCCCCATCTGCGCTCGCTCTTTATCTTCATCGGTCTGATCTCGATCATGGATTCTTATCGTGTCTTCGACAGCGTTTTCGTGCTGACGCAGCAGAACCCGATCTACGATGCCGAGACCATCATGTATTACAACTTTCAAGTCGCGCTTAGCTTCGGGCGATTAGGCAAAGCGAACGCAATGAGTGTGCTCACGGTGCTCGGCATCTTCGTCGTCTTGATTCCGTTCCTCGTCTTGACCTATCGCGAACAGACGGAGGAAGACTAATGACACGGACAGACAACCCAATCGCGCGAATACTGATTTATATCGCGCTGGCGCTGTTCACGGTGTATAACGTCCTGCCCTTTGCCTGGACGATTATGAACTCCGTCAAGCTGCCGAAAGATGCAAACGCCAGGATTCCGCGCTTCGTATTCACGCCCACCGGCGACAACTATTCAGAACTCTGGCTGAATATGACGCCGGAAGCTTTCGCGCCCTACGGCTTGGCGCTGATCCTCATATTCTTCGTCCTGGTCGTCATCGCGCTCTCCGCCAATCGCATCCCGGCGCCCAATTCAGTTGTATACATCGGCTGCATCTTCGCCGGCGTCATCGTTGCAGTGGCGCTACCGGATATCGTCAATACGGCTGAGTTCTACGACTATCTGATCAACAGCGTGATCGTGACTGTCGGCACCTTATGCGTCTCCCTCAGTATCGGCGCGCTCGCCGGCTATGGGCTGGCGCGTTTCCGGCATGTCGTTTCGGTCTACATTCTGGTGATCGCGCTGGCTTTTCGCTCGCTGCCGAGCCTGGCGCTGGTTTTGCCCTTTTACTATCTGGGTCAGTTGTCTGGCTTGTACGACACCCATATCCTGCTCATCTTCTGTTTGGTGGCGGTCAATCAGCCCTTCACCATTTGGATGCTGCGCAGCTTCTTCATGGAGATTCCGAGGGAGATTGAAGAGGCGGCGATGATCGACGGCGCCGGTCGGCTAAAATCCTTCGTCTCGGTGATCGTGCCGATCATGTGGCCGGGCATCATCACCACCGGCTTGTTTACTTTGCTGCTGGCGTACAACGATTTTCTGCTGGCGCGTATCCTGACGCAGATCAACTGGACACTGCCGGTCGGCATCGCGCAATTTACCGGCGGCGAAGATCCGGGGCACGTCACGCTGGCGGCCGCTGGCTCAGTATCCGTCACACTGCCGATCCTCGTTGTGATCATCTTCTTCCAGAAGTACCTGATCCGCGGGCTCGCGTCCGGCGCTGTGAAGGGCTGAGTTGTCCGGCCACTCCTTATGCATTTACCACCGAGGGGCGCGTAGACACAGCCCTACTACACCGAGTTTTTTCGAGGGCGCCGAGGGCAATAAATCGGTCAGCGCGCGCCTTGCGGGTCTTCGAAATCTGGCGTTTTGAGCATGGCGCCCAAAAATGGGCTCGTAGCTTGACGGCGACATTACAGTGCGTTAACTGAAGAGTCCCGCGAGCAATGCCTGAGATGGCTATGATGCTGAGCCTTTTGGCTTTTCTCGGTGTTCTCAACATGACTCGGTGTACTCGGTGGTAAAGTTTTTAATCATCGTCCAGGAGAATAGAAAATGAATATCATATGCGTCGTCACCGACACGCTGAGAGCGGACCATCTGCCAACTTACGGCAACCAACAGGTCATCGCGCCGTACTTGACACAATTCGCGGATGAAGCGCTCGTCTTCGACGATTGTCACGCCGCCTCCTTCCCCACAGTGCCGACGCGAGCCGATATCGCCACGGGCCGCTTCACCTTTACCTATCTGACCTGGGGACCGCTGCCGCAAGACGAGATCACGCTGGCGGGTCTCATGACGAAGGCGGGCTACACGACGATGGGAATCGGCGACACGCCCTTCCTGATCCGCAACGGCTATGGCTATGACCGCGGCTTCGATGACTTCATCTGGATCCGCGGCCAGCGCGAAGCCTCGGGCCGTCCCGATGTCACCAGCCTCTGGAAAGAAGAAGATGATCGCTTCGCGCCCCAGACTTTCAAGACGGCGATGGATTGGCTCGAGCGCCATTACGAAGAGAAATTCTTCCTTTATATCGATGCCTGGGACCCGCACGAACCATGGGATCCGCCGGCGCATTACGTCAAACCCTACCTGCCGGATTATCAGGGCGAGCAAGTCTACCCGGCGTACTGGGACTGGGAAGACGCCGGCTATAACGAGCGCGATCTCGAGATCGCCAAAGCGACTTACAAGGGCGAAATCACCATGGTCGATCGCTGGTTCGGCTTGCTGATCGACCGGTTGAAAACCCTCGGCATTTATGACGAGACCGCCATCCTTTTCGTCTCCGACCACGGCTTTTACTTCGGCGAATTCGGCCTCTTCGGCAAGAGCCGCTTCCGCTGGCCCGACAACACGATCCCGGTGATGGAAGCGATGGCGCGCTTTAAGCAAGGCGCGATCTCTTACCGGAGCCCAAAGCACAACGAAATCACCCACGTGCCGCTCATCGCCAAGATCCCCGGCTACGACCATCAGCGTGTGTCAGGCTTGGTCAGCATCCCGGATATGATGCCGACCATGCTGGAACTGGCGGGCATCGACATCCCCGCGCGCGTTCAGGCGGGTTCACTGCTGCCGCTGGCGCGCGGCGAGGTCGACCGGCTGCATGAGATCGTGGTGACCTCGCAATCGCTTATCGATACCGCCGGCAATACCACGCTCATCGTTGACGACAGCGAACGGGTCGTGGTCGAAGTGTCGCCGAGCACCGTCCGCGATGGCAAATGGGATTTCCTCTACGCGCTCGAGGGCGAGCCAATTGAACTGTACGACGCTGTAAATGATCCGGCGCATCATCACAATCTCGCGGCTGCAATGCCCGATGTCTGCGAAATGATGCATGCCAAGTTCGTCCGCTGGATGGATGCGATGGGCACGCCCGAAGAATACGCCGCGCCCCGCCGACGGCTGTGATCGTAGCGCTGCGGAGCCATTGGAGCGAGGTTTGCAAATGAAACGGTTGCTTTGGGATTTTGATTGCAGTCGACTATAATGCGGAGTGAGGGATTCGGAAAGGAAGGGCGAAGATGATCGTCCGAGACCGAGTTTACACCATTGACGATGTTTGGCGGCTGTCACAATTGCCGGAGAATGAACACAAGTTCTTGTATCTCATCGACGGAGAACTGCTTTTCATGTCGCGACCTGGTGGCCTACACGGTCTAATAGCCTCATTAATTGCACATTTTCTGTGGGCATATGTACTTGAACGGGAGTTGGGGCGAGTAACCACAGAAACCGGCTACCACCCGCCGGATTCCCGAACAACGCTGCTTGGACCGGATGTCGGTTTTGTTCATCGCGAAAGAGCGCCGCAACCGTTTCCCGCGCGCTCTGTGCCTGTGATGCCGGATTTAGCTGTCGAAGTCTTGTCGCCAAGCAATACAATACCCGAACTGCGGCGCAAAGCCGAAGTTTATTTGCGGCATGGCACGGCGCTGGTTTGGCTCGTGAACCCGGACGACAAGACCGTCGAAGTATGGCGCTTAAACGACGAGAAGACAAGCAGCGAAACAGTCGGCCCGGGCGGCGCTCTTGACGGACAGCCCGTCTTGCCCGGCTTCAGGCTGGAGCTTGACGCGCTGTTCTCGCTGGTATAAGCGCCATCCCGCATTAGCTTCCGCGCAGCAAACTGCCCGCGCAGACTTCTACGATTACATTGCCTGAGCTTCTGCTGTAAACTCCGCGCTTGTTCACTTAATCACCCGCGCGGGGACGCCTAAATTGAATATAGCCGCCCTACCCTATGTAATTCTGCTCGCTTTCTTCTTCGGCTCGTCGCTGGTGGTCTCCCGATTTAACCTGGGCCAATTCGAACCCACGACCTACATCGGCATCCGCATGATCATTTCCAGCGGCATGGCGCTGATGGTCTACGCGATTGTCACCGGTCGCCGCTTGCCGCGCGATCCGGAGGTCTGGAAGCGCGCCGGTTTGCTCGGCGTATTTGGCACCGCCGTGCCCATGGTATGCGTGATCAGCGCGCTGCAGTATCAATCGAGCGGCGTCACCTCCCTGCTGTTGGCCACAGGACCGGCGCTGACCGTCTGCCTGGCGCATTTCGTTCTGCCGGACGAGTTGCTCAATCGGCGCAAGGGGTTCGGCGTGACTTTGGCGCTGGGTGGAGCGCTGCTGTTGGCTTTAAGTGGCGAAAACGGCTTGCCAGACGCGACAGAAGCCGTGCCGACCGGCTACCTGCTGGTCACGGTGGCGATGGTCTTCAGCGCGGTTATGATCATTTACGCCCGCAAATACTTGCGCGGTTATGACGCCTACGATGTCGGCAGCATCCGCATCTTTTCGACCGCGCTGGCAGTGATGCCCTTCTCGCTCCTGACCGTCGGCTTTGACGTCAGCGCGGTGGACGCGGCGGGCGTGCTCGCTCTGATCTATTCGGCGGTCGTCGGCACCTTCCTCGGCTTGCTGCTGTCCTTCTACAATATCAAGCGCTTCGGCGCCACGCCGGCGGTGATGACCACTTATATCATCCCGATTGTGGCGGGCATTGGCGGCGTATTGCTGCTGGGTGAAGAGATCACCGGCATGATGGTGGTCGGCATGATCGTGATTGTCGCTGGCATCGCCTTGCTGCAGCAATATCGCAAGCCCACCGGTCTGCTGCGCCGCTTCCCGCATCGGGGATCGTATTGAGGCAATCCGCATTCAGCAGATGCGGGCGTCAAACCCCATCCCCCGGCCCCTTCCCCAGCGAGCTAGGTGTATAGTCTTGGATTATAATGGTACTGTTTCCAATGAGCAAAGGGAAGCATTAT
>JAPOWK010000059.1 GCA_026707665.1 Chloroflexota bacterium | reverse complement strand
CAGCACGCGAATATCCCCATTCCGCCGTCGAGTCACCCTTCCCTAGTTCACTGGGTCACGTAGACATAGACCTACGGGAAGGGCCGGGGATGGGGTAAAACGTAAGGAAAACAGGCTGTCTGCAGTATCGGACAAGCCTTACATGGCACCTTGAATCAGAGCCAGCTGTAATCGGAGGCTCTGAGATTGACCATGCGGCCGTGGTAATAGGGCACGGTGGCCATTTCCGGCTCTGCCAAGGCGTCGAGGCGGGCGTGATCTTCATCGGTCAGGATGACATCAGTCGCGCCGAGGTTGTCTTGCAGGTGCGCCATTGTGCGGGGTCCGATAATCGGGCTGGTCACGCCGGGCTTACTCATGACCCAAGCCAGAGCGATCTGGCTGGGACTGCAGCCTTTCTCGTCAGCCAGTTCGGTTACGACATCCAGGATGTCGAAGCCGCGGTCGGTGAAGTGTTGGTCACGGCGGCGCTCGACGGCGGCGCCACGCCCGGCATCGGCGGAAAAGCGACTGTTCCCGGGAATCGGTTCGCCGCGTTTGTATTTGCCGGTCAGAAAGCCGCGCGCCAGAGGCGACCAAGGGATGATCGCCAAGCCATAGCTCTGCGCCATGGGAATCAATTCGCGCTCGATGCTGCGATCGAGCAGGTGATAGGGCGGCTGCTCGCTGATGAAACGGTTCAGTCCCAATTCTTTCGATACCCAAAATGATTCCATCACGCGCCAGGAGGGGAAGGTGCTGGCGCCGATGTAGCGCACTTTGCCCGCGCGAATGAGATCATCCAAGGCGCGCAGCGTCTCGTCGATCGGGATTTCCGGGTTGGCGCGATGAAGCTGGTAGAGGTCAATATAGTCGGTTTGAAGGCGCTTCAGGGATGCGTCACACTGCTGGATGATATGACGCCGATTATTGCCGGCAGCCAGGATGTCGTCTTCGTCCATGCGGCCGTGGACTTTGGTCGCCAGCACAATCCGATGGCGTTTGCCGTTACGCTTCAGCGCCTTGCCGACCACGGTTTCGCTGCCGCCGCGCGAATAAACGTTAGCGGTATCGAAGAAGTTGATGCCGGCGTCAATGGCGCGATCCATGATATCGAAACTCTCGGCCTCCGGTGTCGGCTGACCGAAGTTCATGCAGCCGAGGCAGAGCTCGCTGACCATGACGCCGGTGCGGCCAAGCGCGCGATATTCCATGACAAGCTCCCTTCCATGCTGGTGGCACGCGTCCATTGTAGCGGTTCTCGAAGCATTGGGTATGCGCAAATGGGTGGGGTAGTTAACCCCATCCCCCGGCCCCTTCCCCAGCGAGCTAGGGAAGGGGAGCTAGACCTTGGGACCACGTCATTTATTAAACTTCGTATCCACAGCGAGACGCAATGTATTTTGCGGGGGCGACGGCATTGTCGCGCGAGGGTTTGCAGGTTTCGCCAGGAATGAGGCTTGCAGTGGGAATGAAGCCGGTTGAAGGAGAACGGGGTATTATTTGCCTGAATGAGTGCAAGCGGACGAGGGGAGGCGGTATGCGCGAATACGGCAAGACTCAAGATGGGCAGATGATTGAAGAGTATACGCTGCGCAGTGCGGCCGGCATGGAAGTGAAGTGCATCAGTTTCGGCGGCATACTGACTTCAATTCGCGTGCCGGACCGGCTGGGCAGATTCGCCAATGTTGCCTTGGGATTTGACAACCTGGCCAAATACGAAGCCGAGCACCCGTATTTCGGCGCGATAACCGGGCGCTACGCCAATCGCATCGGCGGCGGCAAGTTCAGCTTGGATGGAGTTGACTATCAGCTTTTCCAGAACGACGGCGACAACTCGCTGCATGGCGGGCGCGTCGGATTTGACAAGCGAATATGGCAAGCCAGCGAATCGGGTGGCGCGGTGGAGTTGAAATATGGCAGCCCTGATGGCGAAGAGGGTTACCCGGGCAATCTCGATGTAAGTGTGCGCTATAGCCTGGACGCCGACAATGCATTGCGCATTGATTACAGCGCTTCGACCGATGCGCCGACGGTGCTGAACCTGACGAATCACAGTTACTTCAATTTGATGGGCGAGGGCGAGGGCGCCATTTACGATCACGTCCTGAGCTTGAATGCCGACCATTACACGCCCTCAGACGCCGGTCAGATTCCGACGGGCGAGATCGCGCCGGTTGCGGGAACACCATTCGACTTTCGTCAGGCGAAGACGATCGGGTCCGGCCAGCGCTCGGCGCATCGGCAAATTGTGATGGCAAAGGGATATGATCACAATTTCGTACTGAATCGTGCTGGGATGGCGGCTGGCGAATTGGGGCTGGCCGCGCGGGTTTATGAGCCGCGATCAGGACGGATCATGGAGGTGTGGACGACGGAGCCGGGACTGCAATTCTATGCTGGCAACTTTCTGGACGCGTCGCTGGTGGGGACGAGCGGGCGGCTCTACCGCCAGAGCGATGGATTTGCCCTGGAGACGCAGCACTTTCCTGATTCGCCGAACAACAGGCAGTTTCCCTCGACTGTTCTGCGGCCCGGCGAGCGATTCGAATCCAGCACCGTTTATCGGTTTTCGACGGATTAGGGGCGGGGAACGATTCAAGTTTTACATGCGGAACCTGATTGGAAATCTGTAGCAAAAGTGGGCGAGCCGCCGGCTCGCCCGTACACACGTTGCTGGTGCGGCGGGCGACCTGATAGGTCGCCCCTACAAAACTCTGCCAGAGCGTTAATCGGTGGCGGTGGGATCGAAGGCGTCGCGAAGGCCATCGCCGATGATGTAGAGGCAAAGCACGACCACGGTAATGAGCAGGCCGGGTAGGATCATCAGATGGGACCCAGCGGTGATGAATTCGCGCGACTTGCTTAGCATATTGCCCCAGGTCGCGGTAGGCGGCTGCACGCCCAGCCCAAGAAAACTAAGTGAAGCCTCAATCAGCATGACAATGCCGATGTTGCGCGCCAGGGTGACGATGGTCAGCGAGAATACATTGGGCAGGATGTGGACGCGCATGAGGCGGAAGTCTGACGCGCCGACCGCTTTCGCGCTCACGATATATTCACGGGCGCGGATGGCGAGGGTTTCGCCGCGCACGAGGCGGGTTGTCGCCGTCCAGGTCAGGAAGACGATAACGAGAATTAGGGAATTAGCGTCTGGTCTGAATACGGCGGTGATAACGATCAGCAGCACCAGGCCCGGAATGGCGTTGAGCGTAGTGATAATCCAATTGACAAGGTCGTCGATGATGCCCCCGTAGTAGCCGGTGATGATGCCCAGCGTGACGCCGATGACCAGGGCGAGGAAAGCCGACATGAAGCCGATGAATAGCGAAATCTGGCCGGCGTAAAGCAAGCGCGCCAGGTGATCCCGCCCCAAGTTGTCGGTGCCGAGCAGGTGACCTTCGCTAAAGAGCGGCAGGTACTTGGAACCCGAGGCATCGGTGGTGTTGGGGTCGACGCCGAGGACGCCGGTAATTAGCGGGGCGGCGATAGACGCGGCGGTCAAGAAGAGCAGCACGGCGATTGCCGACATCGACAGGCGGTCCCGCCAAAGCCGCGCCAGGGCCAGATCCGTGAGAGAGCGGCTGCGAAGGATCGCTTCCGCGTCGAGCTTGAGTTTGCGATCATCAGCCTGCATCGGCCGCTCCTAGTGAATGCGAATTCGCGGATCGATGAGCACGTAAAGGATGTCGGAGAGGAGGAAGCCCAAGATCGTGCCAATGGAGGCGAAGATAACAATGCCCATCACGACCGGATAATCTTGCTGAATGGCGGACGTGTAAGCGATGCGCCCGAGGCCGGGCCAGGCGAAAACGCTTTCGATGATAATGGCGCCGGCCCAAACATTGGTGATGATAGGACCCAATAGCGTGGCGACCGGAATCATGGCGTTGCGCATGGCGTGACGGAAATTCACCACCTGCGGCGAGAGACCCTTGGCGCGGGCGGTGCGGATGTAATCCTGGTTCAGCACTTCCAGAGTCGATGTGCGGACATAGCGCGAGAAGAGCGCCACGAAACCGGCGGCGAAAACGAAGGTGGGCAAGGGCAGGTATATCAAGCGCTCGAAGAATGGTGGGCACACGCCATAAAGATTGGGCACACAGCGCCCGCCCAGGGGCACGATATCAAGCAAAACGCCGAAGACGTACAAGAGGATATAGCCCAGCCAGAAATTGGGGATGGCGTCAAAGATCACCGCCATGACGCGCGAGACATTGTCGAAGGCGCGTCCTCTGGTCACTGCCGACAAGACGCCCACGGGAATGCCGATCACGAGCGAGGTCAGGACGGCGGCGACGCCCAGCTCAAGTGTGGCGGGCAGGTTCGCCAGGAAGACATCCATCACCGGTTGTTTTTTCACGAAAGAGCGGCCGAAATCGCCGCGCAGGATGCCATAGTTGTCGCCCGGCGGCTCGGGCACCCCGTCGCCGTCTTCATCCAACTTCGCGAGCAAGGTGAAGGACTGATCGGCGATGCCATCGCCATCACTGTCCCAACGAAGCCAATCATCGCCGGCCAGCCAGCGCAGGTACTGGATGTGGAAGGGGTCATTGATGCCCAATTGGGCGGCCAGGCGCGCGCGTGTTTCGGCTTTGATATTGGGCGCCAAATAGAGGCGTTCGACAACGCTGCCCGGCGCCAGCCAAAGCAGCAGGTAGGATAGCAGGGTGATGCCGAAAAATGTCGGAATGGATTGAATCAGGCGGCGGAATATGTATTTGATCATGCCGTTTGCCTGCAAGCGTTTTTGCGGGTGACCCAAGGATCGCCGCTACATTATGCACTTTTGCGGGCGACATGATATGTCGCCCCTACAGATTGCGGGCAGCCAACCCCTCCCCCCGGCCCCCTCCCCGAAGCATCAGGGAGGGGGAGCTAAATGCTGCGGGGCGCAAGGTATTTTGCGTGGGCGCCGGTATTGTCGCACAAGTGTTTACGGATTCTCATGGAGCCCGCCAGTGAGAACCGGCGCGCTCCCGTTTTGCTTATGCCAGGATGCTAAGGGCTGATGGCGAGATTTGCCATGTTCGCGTAGCGAGTCTCGGCATAGGGCATCCAATTCTGCACCGCATTCGATTCCGCATACATGGAGAATGGAGCGAAGAGCCACCACCAGGGCACCTCATTGTGCAGGATCTGGCTGATTTCGTGATAGAGCGCCTGCCGCTCGGAAAGGTCGCAGCCGGGGAGCGAAAGCGCTTGATCGTAGAGTTCGGTGACGCGGTCATTGCGATAGGAGACGAAGTTGAATCCGCCGCCGACCGTATCGCCGACTGGTGTGAAAACGTTGCGCGCATCCGTATCTTGAGCGAGATTGGTGAAGCCAATCATGATGGCGTCAAAGTCTTGACCCAGCAGGAAGGTGACCAGGGGACCGAACTCGATCGTCTGGAAATCGACCGCGATGCCGATCTGCCCCAGCTGATCCTGGATGACGGTGCCGGCCGCTTCACGCACCAGATTGCCCGAGTTCGTCAGCAATTCGAAGGCGAATTCGGTGCCGGCTTCGGCGTATAGGGCGTCTTCGGTGGCAACGAGTGGGGTGCCGGGGTCATCGTCATGATCGACGAAGCCGGCTTCCGCCAGCATAGCCAGCGCCGCGTCGGGGTTGTATTCCCAGGGCTCGATGCTGTCATCGTAACCCCAGAGCGCGGGCGTGCCGAAGCTGTTGACCTGGATGCCTTCGCCCTCGGCCGCGCCTTCGATGATATCGGCATAGTTCACCGCTTGTGCGAGCGCCTGGCGCACGCGGATATCGCCGAAGAAGTGGTGATTGCCTTGATCGACGGGATTGCCATCCTCGTCCAAGCCGTTGAGCGGATTGGTGCGGTCGGCCAGGTTAAAGCCGACGAAGGTCAAGCCGTCATCGACATATTCGTAAACCTGGAATTCGCCGGCTTCGGCGCGATCGCGGAATTCTTGCATGCGCACGGCGGGAACGGAAGCAGAGCCCGCGGTACCGACTGAATTAACCTCGCCGGCCAGGAATTGTTCGATACCAACCAATTGATCCGGCACGTTGCGAAGGATATAGCCTTCCGGCGAGACCTCCATCCAGTGATTTTCATTGCGGATCATGCTGGTCTGTTCGTCGGCGACCAGGGCGCCAAAGTTGAAGACACCGGAGGTGACGGACGGATTCTTGTTGTATTCGAGATTGTCGATTTCGGCGAAGTCGCCCGCGATCAGGGGTTCGATGTGATGTTTGGGCAGGATGCCGAAGTCATTCAATTCGTCCAGCGCGCGACAGGATGCCAGCTTCAAATTCACCACCAGGGTGGTGTCGTCCACCGCCTCGACGCTTTCTACGCTTTGCAGGACGCTGCCGCGGGGCGACGAGGTCTCGCCGCTGGCCAAGGCGTCAAAAGTGAACTTGTAATCATGAGCGCTGACGGGCGTGCCATCGTTCCAGGTGACATCGTCGCGCAAGGTGAAGGTATAGACCAAGCCGTCGTCAGAGAGCGACCAATCCAGCGCCAATCCATTGTCCTGGTCGTTTCGCCCGCCTTTCATCGGCGCGCGCGTTACTGGATCGATGTTGTAAATATTCGGGAAGAGAAATTCGGTCAGGGAGAGATCGACCGTATTGTTGGTGAGCAGCGGGTTAATGGTGGTGGGATCGCCGCCGAAGTTTGTGCCGATGAGTATGCCGCCGGTCTGGGCGCTGGCGCTGACCACAAAGAGGCCAAGGACCACGACCAGAAGGAGGACTCTGCATGTCTTGTTCATCATATGCTCCTCTTTCCATTGGATATGCTTTCGCGTCGGAAAAACGTTCAAGCGCAGATAGTATAACAAAGACAAGGGCGTTCATGCTATATGCAGCCTGTGGGGCGAGACAGGGCTGCGGGCAACGCACCCCATCCCCCGGCCACTGGTTCCCCCCATAAATCCCCCCCGTTCGGCGGGGGGCGTCCAGCGAGCTACTGACGACAGGACAGTTTTTCGGACCACTACAACCCCATCCCCCGGCCCCTGGTCCCCCCATAAATCCCCCCCGTTTGGCGGGGGGCGTCCAGCAAGCTAGGGCGCGCGTAGACACTGCGCGTCGAAGGGGAGCTAGATTTTGCGAGCGCAGTATACATCCCGTGCCTTGTCCACAGTATGACGCAAGGTATTTTGCGTGAGCCGCTGCCGTGCAGCGCGTGTGTCTACAGTTTTCGCCACGAGAGATGCTTGTTTACGTTGCGGGCGTCAAACCCCATCCCCCGGCCCCTGGTCCCCCCATAAATCCCCCCCGTTTGGCGGGGGGCGTCCAGCAAGCTAGGGCGCGCGTAGACACTGCGCGTCGAAGGGGGCTATATCTTGCGAGCACTTGATTTGTCAAACTGCTTGCCCACAGTGGGACGCAAGGCATTTTGCGTGGGCGGCTGCTGGGCAGCGCGAGTGTCTACAATCTACGCTCCGGTGGGCGACCCAAGGGTCGCCCCTACAATTTATGTTATAGCGGGCGACCTGATAGGTCGCGTAGACACTGACCGCCGGTCGCCCCTAAGATTTTCGCACGGGATATTGGAGACAGGGCGCGGCTAGAGGAGCTGTACATGCGGCGTCCAATCCATGTTGGGGTCAAAGGGATAGCAGGGTCGGGTTATACGTTGGAAGGGCAGCGAGGCGACATCCTGATTGACCGCGCCCGGCGAGAGCGCCAAATAGTTTCGGCGCGCCATCGCTTTGAGCTCGGGCACGAGGTAACCGATTTTGATGGCGATGATGCGATGCGCTTCGGGCACGATATTCAGATCGAGGAATTGCCGGCGGTAATGGAAGGGTGTGCGTCTAGCTGTCAGGATGATGCGGATGCCATCCACTCGAAGCACAACTTGAGAGTTGGTCTCGTCCGCCTTGATGAAGAGCACCCGACCGCGGACCGGCAGTGGCAGCGCGTAGCGTCGTTCCAGCTTTCCGCCGATTTCCAACTCGACTATGGCGCCCAAGCCGGCGCTGATACAGCGCTGCACCGCTTCGGCGTCGGGAATGCTGGCGTAAACCAGGTCTGGCGCTTGAAGCGCGAGGGCGCGCTCCAGGAAGTAGGTCAGATCGCCGACGCCGCCAGCCGTAGGATTATCGCCGGAGTCACTTATTAGGACCGGTCGATCGGTTTCTTGCATCGCCTGTTGAATGCAGTCGTCGACTGAGCGCGCTTCGACGCCGAAGCGGAAGTCCGCGCGATGGTCCCAGTAGCGTTGAGCGAGACGCCGCGCGGCAGCGGAAATTGCGGCGATGTCTTTGCCGATGGCGATGGCGCAAGCGGTCATTCGCCTTTCGTCCGCCCAGACGTATCCGACTTGAATCGTGGCATCCATGACGCGCTCGCCGTCGATTTCCGGCTCAATCGCTCGGTATATCCGGCGGCCAGGTTCCCATTCGGTGCTGGTCTTCTCGCCCGGCAAGCCGACCGGGATCTTGACGAAGGCAATATGCGGACGAATGCCCTCGCGCAGGCAGCGCAGCAGCAGCCGGACCGCTCGTTCGCGCGTTTGAATGGCGTCGATGTGGGGCGCCGTTCGATAGCCGGTGATGATGTCGAGGGCGGACATGGCGCGCTCGGAGACATTGCCATGCAAATCGTAGCTGGCGGAAAGGAGACTGCCGGGACCCAGCTTTGCGCGGATCGCGGCGTAGAAGTCGCCTTCGGCATCGTCCGTGCCGCTGACATTCATGGCCCCGTGCATGTCGAGGTAGAGGCCATCCAGAGGGCGCAGGCGATCGAGCCTTTCCAGTATTTCTCCTTCTAGCGTTTCGTATGCGCGGGCTTCGACCGGTCCGCCGGGCATTGCCTTGGCTGTGACCGTGCCAATGAATTCGACTTCCTTATACTTTGAAACAAATGGATAGAGTTCGCTGAAATGCGTATCGTTCGCGCGGGTCCGACGGAAGTCTTCTAGACGCGTCAGCAGGGGCGAGAAGGTGCAGCTCTCGGTGGCGATCCCGGCAATGGCGATTCGCATGATCTGTTCGACTGAGAAGTTCCAAGTAAGTAATGAGAACTCGGATTCGCCGTTATTCTACCCCATCCCCCGGCCCCTGGTTCCCCCCCCATAAATCCCCCCCGTTCGACGGGGGGCGTCCAGCAAGCTAGGGCGCGCGTAGACACTGCGCGTCGAAGGGGAGTTATTCAAGCCAGGTTAATTTTCGCATGACTAACTTGGACCTACTTGTTCTTATTGATGCCAAACGAGGGCGGAGGCGCCCAATGCTCCATCGGTCAATTTAGACAGCGATACGGTTACGGCTTCATAGTTCATCGGCAAGCAGCGCGCTCGCATGGATTGACGGAGCGGCTTCTCCAGCAGATGCCAGCTGGCGCGGGCGAGACCGCCAGCGAAAATGATCAGAGCAGGGTTGAAGAGGTTGACGCACCAGGCGCAGGCGATTCCAAGGGCCTCCGCCGCTTCGTTCATCACTGTAGCGGCCAAGGCGTCGCCATTTCCCGCCAGTCTTATGATTTCATGCGTCGTGATTGTTTTCGCGCTCAGCCTCGAATCGGGGTAGTCAGCGATGCGATTGAGAGCCTGGGCGACGATGCCTGAGCCCGAGGCGGACATCTCCAGGCAGCCGCGCTGGCCGCAGGAGCAAGGAAGCCCGTTGATCGGATCTAGCGATACATGCCCGATCTCCATTTCGGAATTAGTCGCGCCGCGCAGAATCCGATTGTTCGAAATGACAGCGCCGCCCAGGCCGGTGCCGACAATCAGATACAGACAATTAGCGACGCCTTTCGCCGCGCCGAAGAGCTGTTCGCCGATCGCGCCGGCGTTGACGTCGTTATCCAGGTATATTGGCAGCGGACGCCGTAGCCGCTCGGCGATTGCGTCGCGCAAGCCGACATTTTTCCATCCGAGATTGGCGGCATGCAAGGCGATGCCGCGGACGCTTTCTACGGGTCCGGGCACGCCGATGCCGATGCCGCAGACATTTTCATATCGCGCAATGAGCGGATTCAGTTGCCCGGCAATTCGGTTGAGCGTGTGATCGAAGTCGGCTCGCGCCTCAGTAGGCAGCGATGAAGAGTGGTGAATGTTGCCTTGGCGGTCGGCAGCGACGAAGGCCATCTTAGTGCCGCCGATATCGAGACCAATGGTGAGTTCTTCCGCCATTCGCTGACCTCAAGAGCGATGTCAAGCGCCTTAGACTACAAATTTACCAGCAAGCGCGGGTCTCCGACAGCCGCAGTCGAGATTGGCGCAATGGATATTAGGCATTCCCCTTACTACAGGCGGCGCAGATATGGGGTAGAATCAGTTTGTCGATTGGAGAGATATTGCGGGAGAACGAGCTATGGCAGCGATCGACACGATCATCGTGGGCGCCGGAGGGCGTGGCATGGCATATGGTCGGTTTGCGACTCAGTTTCCGGGCGAATTACGGGTCGTGGGCTTGGCTGAGCCGGACCGAATTCGGCGCGAGCGCTTCTTGAGCGAGCACGATATCGCGCCTGATATGGTGTTTCACGATTGGCAGTCGCTGCTTGAGAGCGGTCGGCCCTTGGCGCCGACTGCCATCAATTGCACGATGGACCGCATGCACTTCGAGTCGACAATGCGGATGCTGGATCTGGGCTATGATGTGCTGCTAGAGAAGCCAATGGCGCCGGTGCTGGAAGAAAACCTGCGTCTGGTCAAAAGGGCGGAAGAAACGGGGCGATTGCTGCAGATTTGTCATGTCCTCCGGTATACGCCATTTTGGCAGGCGTTGCGAGAGGTTGTGCAGTCGGGGGCTTTGGGCAAAGTCATCAGCGTCAGCCATCGCGAAAACCTTATCTATTACCACATGGCGCATAGCTTTGTTCGCGGCAACTGGCGTCAGGAATCGACTTCCGGACCGATGATCTTGTGCAAGTGCTGCCATGATTTCGATGTTCTATTGTGGATACTGCAGCAAAAGGTGGCTTGGCTTCAGTCCTTTGGCAGCCTGATTCACTTCCGGCCGGAAAATGCGCCCGAAGGCGCGACCGAGCGCTGCACGGATCCTTGCCCGGCGGCGGACACTTGCAAGTATGAGGCGACGAAACGATATGCGCGCGATGGCGAAGGCTGGCCGCAGAATGCCGTGTCCTACATCCCGACCAGCGCGGCGCGGCTGGAGCAGCTGAAGACAGATTGGTACGGCCGATGCGTGTATCGATGCGACAACGACGTGGTTGACCATCAGACGGTGAACATGGAGATGGAAGACGGCACGACGGTCGCACTGGTTATGAATGGGCAGAGCGACGAAGAAAGCCGCACGATGCGTTGGGATGGCACCAAGGCGACGTTATATGGGAAGTTTTCCTCGCGCGGTCATGAGATACGTCTGCACCATCACCTGAGCGGGGAAGTCGAAGAGGTGCCGGTGATTGCCCGCGACGGCAGCGGCCACGGCGGTGGCGATTACGGCATCGTTCGCAGCTTTATCAACACGCTGAAGGGGAAGCCAGACGACAGCGTGACCACCGCGCGCGAGTCGCTGGAGAGCCATCTGCTGGCGTTCGCGGCCGAGGAATCGCGACGGGACAAGACGGTCATCAACATGGACCAATTTCGAAATCAACTCGGTATCTGATCGAGCAATCGCCAGCTTCGCAAGTCAAGCGAGGCGATCGCTTGGGCGGGCGGATGTCATGCACCCCCGACAGGATTCGAACCTGTGCACCTGGTTCCGGAAACCAGCGCTCTATCCCCTGAGCTACGGGGGCAATCTGCTCGCATGTTAACAGATAGAGCTAGTTTGTTCAAGCGTGGGGGAATCGGCGCCCGAGTCATCCGCTGCATATTTTCAGCGCCGCGGACACAGATGTAGTTCCAAGTACGCATTGACAACTCCGCTTCGACGTATTCTACCCCATCCCCCCAACCCCTGGTTCCCCCCATAAATCCCCCCCGTTCGGCGGGGGGCGTCCAGCGAGCCAGGGAAGGGGGGAGTATTGCTGGCGGGGCTAATATCCCCGTGATCAACATGGAAATTCTCCGGACGCAGAGTAACTTGGATAACTCAATTTACCCATTGCTTCGTCAGAAATTACCAAGACTGGACTTTGCGAAATTTTGTCGCATTCGGCATTGGCCTCGGCGAACTGATATAATGTTTGCGGCTGTATATTGTTCTGAGAAGTGTTGCCCGGAAGGCGAAGCATTGGCGGGGAGAATCCTAAGCGCACTAAGTCTCGGCGGATTGCTGCTGCTGGCCGGTTGCCAGGCGCTCGGCGGCGATGACGCGGTCGCGGTGATCGACACTGACTTGACGAACTACGCGGCGGAAGACGATTCGATTCGTACGGCTGCGACGGAAGAACAGGTCATGGTGGTCGAGACTATCGTCGCGGCGGGGACGCGCATCGCCAGGCTGTCCGCGGTGAACGCGGCATTGGGCGCGACGCTGCGCGCGCATCACACGGGCACGCCCGAGGTGAGGGCGGTTGTCGTGAGCGCGGAAGATATGGGCAGCTCGCTGGAAGACGATATGACGGTTGGCGACAGCGCGCAGAGGTCGCTTGATTCGGCGATGCGCGTGTCGAGTCTCTCGACCGCGCGAAGCACCGATCCCGCTAGCGGCTGTTCAAGCGGGCCGGTGAGCCAGTTTAGCCCGGGCGCCGAACGCATTTATGTCACGGCTCGCGTCACGGATTTGCAGTCCGGCACATTGTTTGAAGTGGACTGGCTGTTCAATGGAAGCAGCGTCTATCGGGTGGAGTGGCAGGCTGATTTCTCGCGGTCATCGGTGTGCATCTGGTTTTACGCGACGCCGCTTGCCTTCCCATTTCTGACCGGCGACTATGCGGCGACGCTTTATGCCGATGGCGAGGCGCTAGGCACAACTGAGTTTTCGATTGCGAGCGGATGACAGGTTGGTTATGAATCGGCGATTTTGTCCATGCTGGCGGAAAGTCTGGCTGGTCTTCGCGGCGCTGTTTTGGATTGCGCGCGCCTGGTCGCAGGACGCCACCCCGACGCGCGAGACAATCGATCTCGTTCCGCTCTCCGCGACGGAGATCGCGGCAATGGAACCAGTCGAACACAACATTCTTCACCGACCGATCGAATTGACGGACGACAACACGCATTGGATCGACCGATCTTACGCCTATGGCGATACGCGCCTGGATACGCGGCCGGCGCATCTGGGCGTAGAATTCGTGAACGAGCGCAATACGCCTGTGTACGCGGCCAAGGCGGGCAGAGTAGTCTTCGCTGGCGATGACTTGGAAACGCAGTTGGGTCCTCAACTGGATTATTACGGGAATGTAGTTGTTCTGGCGCACGATCTGTATTCGCTGGCTGGGCGTCAGCTGTTCACACTATACGGGCATCTGGAAAAGATTCATGTACGAACCGGTCAAGTCGTGGGTGACCAATCGCGTCTGGGATGGGTCGGTTCGTCTGGTGTTGCCGAAGGCCCACATTTGCATTTCGAGGTGCGGGTGAGCGATCCATTTGACTATCGGCTAACCCGCAATCCGGAGCTTTGGCTGCAGCATTATCTAGATCATGGGATGATTGCGGGCTCCGTGCGCAATCAGGAGGGCGACCCGATCGCGGGAAAACGACTTACAGTGCGTTCGACTGAAGCCAGCCGCGATGTATTCACATACGCTGGCGAGGAAGTGAATTCCGACCCGGTTTGGCGAGAGAACTTTGTGGCGGGCGACTTGCTCGCGGACGAGTATGAGATCCTGGTGCTGACCGAGAATGGCGCGCTGGCGTATCGTGAAAGCGTGGAGGTGGAGGCTTATCGCACGACATTTGTCGATATCGTGCTGGAAGACTGACTTGTCGCGCGCAGCGGAAAATCGGCAGTCTAGCGGTACACGCGGTAGTCGAAAGTGAATGTTCCGCCACGCGTCGCACTGATCGGCTGCAGGACGGCGCGATGACCGTCGGCGGTGCGCAGCCCAAGGATCGCATTCCTCAGGAGATCAATGCGCAATGCCAGAAGCGTGGCCTGCGAAGTATCGATGGCATCGTAATGAACCTGGTCAATTGAGTTGAAGTTGTACATCAAATACATGCCGGCCAAGCCGAGGGCGACCAGGTCGCTTCCGGTCCAGGAAAGGTCGGGAT
The DNA here is from genome assembly GCA_026707665.1 of Chloroflexota bacterium. Taxonomy (GTDB): domain Bacteria; phylum Chloroflexota; class Anaerolineae; order Aggregatilineales; family Phototrophicaceae; genus UBA6055. The sequence goes on along the minus strand of JAPOWK010000059.1, from coordinate 59,166 downwards.
TGCCGTATCCGTCCAGGTCGATATTGCCGATGCCGACAGTCGTTGTCCCGCTGGCGAGAATAGCCCGGTCCGCGATGTAGCTGTAGGCATAGGCGCGGTTGTTGGCTTCGCCGGCGACGCCTTCCGCCACCTGTTCGTTGAGGTCGACGACGATGACAACCGACTGCGGACCGGTCTCGCCGCTGAGCGTCTGGCTCAGTTGCAGGGTGGTCTGCTCGCCGGCATTCAGTCCAGTGGAGTTTAAGCCGGCGTAGCGGTCGCCTGGCTGGAAAGACGCGGCGATGGCAAATGGTCCGGCGGCGGCGAGACCTTGATTGTGTACAGTGATGCTGGCGGTCATGGGCTGGTCGAGGATGATGCGGGGCGGTTGCGCTTGCAGGATCACAAGGTCTGGATCGCGCGATGGCGCCGCTGTGGAAGTTGGCGCTGGCGTGGGCGAGGCCGGCGGCTGAATCACCGGCAAGAGATTGCGGTTGCCGAAGGTTTCGACTAGATAAGACGCCAGCCAGCCCCATTGCCCCTGAAAATCAATGACCAGCCAAGCGTAGTCGGGAGTGGCGCCGAGTACGCGGGCTTGCGTGCCTCTTGGCAGTTGACCGATGACATCAAACTGCAGCCCGGGCCCGCTCCGCACATTTTGAACTGTGCTCTGGATTACCAGTGTGTGGCCCGAAGGAGTTGATGTCGGCGCAGGGGTCGGGGTTGGCGCAGGTGTTGGCGATTCCCTAGCCACGAGTGGGGCGCCTTCGCTTATCGGCCTTCCATCGCGATAACGAGCGACGACATTCGGCGCGCCATCGTCGTTTAGCCGGGTCACAACGGCGTTGCTGCTGAGCTCGCCGCGAAGGAGAGCGGCCGGATTCAGTTGGCCTTGAACACCCTCGAATCGACTTAGCGTGGCCAGATTCTCGCTAGGGCTGCCGAAGTCGGCGATGGCGGCTGCGACTGCGCGAACCGCGTCATAGCTGGCGGCGGCGAGAGCGTCGGGCAGTTGACCGAAGGCGCGCGCATAATCCAAAACGAAAGCCTCGCTAGCGGCGTCTCGAAGCGAAGGCGACCAGGTGTCGGCGGCGAAAATACCGGCAAGATCAGCGGCTGGCACGATATTGACAAAAGCGGGATCGTTCGCCTGGTCATAGACGAGCGCGCCCCGGTAGCCAGCGGCGCGCATAGAATTGTACACTTGGGCCGAAGCCAGCGGGGGACCGTAGATGGCGACCAGGTCTGGATCAGATTCGACGATGTCGCGGGCGATCGCGTCCGCGGCTGGCTCGTCCTCATAGACAAGTGTGTTTGAGAGGCTGACACCATACGGAGAGAGCGAATTAGCCAGCCTGATTAACGCGGCTGTGCTGGCTCTATCAAGCTGCACTGTCCGGATGGTTCGGAACCCCAGCGTGTTTACCAGATAGTCGGCCAGCGCAGCGGTCGTAACGCTTGCTCGTGCGCGGCTGCGAAAGATCCGATTCGTGGTGGCTTGCAGCAGGGTGGTGTCGCCAGTCACCGGTGTAATGACCGGTACGTCGAGCGCCTGCAATTGCAGCATATATCTCGCCACAAGCTCGTCGCGCTTTGGTCCGATAACTGCGACAACGCTTGCTTGGCGCATATTGGCAATGGCGATATCCATGTTGTCCGGCGGCGTGTGCACAACCGCCAGGCTGAACGTAGCGCCATCCACCGCCAGGATTCCGCCAGCGTCGTTAATTTGTCGCGCGGCGAGCTGCGCGCCCTTGACCGTGGATCCGTCGGCCGCGTCGATGACGCCGATCCGAATTGCATTCTGAGCGGATGCAGGCAGGTGAACTGGCATGACAGCCAAAACGAGCAGCAGCGCGAGACGGCGCATAACAACACTCGGTGAGGTCATCGTCGTTATATTTCTTTCATGCGTATTGTTGCGTTCAGTATACTTCAGCGCGGTCCGGAGGCAATATTGGCTGGCGTCCGCTCACTTGATTTTCAACTGCGCCCCCACTATACTGGACGCAGCGCAGCGCCCGCCTGTTAACCGGAATAGTCCAACTTTCGATGCAGCGCGAACGAATCACGGATCACATTTTCGTCTTCCGCAGTGACCAGTATGCGCAGGTGACGGCCGGGGTCGTTTTGACCGATGATGGCGCCGTGCTAATCGACACTTTGCTTTACCCGGAGGAGACGATGCTGATCCGCCGGTACGTCGAAGAGGGCTTGGGCTCACGGGTGAATTACGTCATCAATACGCACTTCCACGCCGATCACACGACGGGGACCTGCTTTTTCCCTGGCGCTCGTGTCATATCGCACCAGAAATGTCGGGAGATGCTCGATACACGGGGACGTGAGAGCTTGCGCCAAATGAAGGCAAATGCGGGAGAATTTGATCCGGTTGAGCTGATCTTGCCCGAAATCACTTTTGACGACGAAATGGCGCTGGACATCGGCGGTACGAACTTCAAGCTGCGCGCCAGCCCTGGGCACAGTCAAGATTCCATCGTATGTTTGCTGGAAGAGGAAGAGGTTCTATTCGCGGCCGATACGGTCATGCCGATACCTTACTTTGTCGATGGGGATTTTGCCGAATTCAGGGAATCTTTGACGCGGCTTCTTGAACGCGACTATGAGAATATCGTGCAGGGGCACGGCGAGATCATCTTGCGTGGCGAAGTGCCGGAAAAGATTACGAGCGACATTGAATATCTGCGAAGGCTGGACGAAGCGGTAAAAGTCGCGCTGGAAAAAGGGCTGGAAGACATAGAAAATCGGGTCTCGCTCGCGGAATGCGGCAAGAGTCATGTTTTGCTGAACGGCATCGTACAGCAGCTGCACCAGCAGAATATCCGCGCCTTGGTCAACGAGTATCGCGATGACCGGCAGACAGCGCATGACGCGCGATCCAGGGATGAATTCGAAAGAAGCGACGCATGGCCACAGAAGAAACTTATCTGACGATAGAGGGCGAGGACGCGCTGCGCCGCGAGTTGAGACAACTCCGGGAAACGCGCCGTCCCGCGCTGGCGCAAAAGCTGAAGGAGGCGGCGGCGCAAGGCGACCTCAAGGAGAATGCGGATTACCACGATGCCAAGGAGCAGCTCGGCTTCATTGAAGGGCGCGTTCAGCATATTGAAGCGATCTTGCGCAACGCGATCGTGGTCGATAATAGCGAGCCCAGCGATGAAGTGCGCATCGGCTCTACGGTGGTGATACAGGAAGAAGGCGAGGACGACGACGAAGAATACCGCATCGTAGGCAGCGCCGAGGCCAACCCGCGCGAGCGGAAGATATCCGAGAAGAGCCCGATTGGCTCGGCATTGCTGGGCAAGGGCATCGGCAAGAAGGTAAAAGTGGAGACGCCAGACGGCGTCATCAAGTTCAAAATTGTCGATATTCGCTGAGGGCGACAAGCCAATCAAAGCCGTTTGCCGCGATCAGCGAATTCAGCAATCTTAAATCATTCTTGGGATAACTTCCTGGCAACTGATAGAAATAGTGGGCGAGCCACCGGCTCGCCCGTACAGCTTAGTACTTTCCCCGTACAGCTTTGTACTATCTTGGATCGAATTCAAGAGCCCCATCGCATTGGTTGGGGCATGTTGTTGGCTAGGAGTAGGGCATGAAGTTTCCGGTGCCGCCGAAGGGATCTTCTTCTTCATCTTCCGGGCGCTTGGCTGGTGGCGCTCCCGCGCCCCCGGCCGGTGGTGGCGGCGATGGCGATGCCGCCTGCGACGGCGGCGTTATTTGCAGATCAGCATATTCGTTAAATGGCGAGTTGACTGGCGCCGGATAGCCGGCGGCCGGCACTGAAGCGCCTTGGTGCTGTTTATGCCAAGCAAGCAACTCGATCTGCAAGGTCTCAATTCCGCTGTTCGGCGTACCGCCACCGTAATTGCAGAGCACAGATTTGACTTCCGCCTGGATCTGTATGGCGCTGCTGTCGACTATCAGCCGGGCGCCGGGCTCAGCGGCGATGATATCCGTAGTGGGATCTTTGACGCGGTTTGCCACTGCTGAAAGCAGGGCCGGATCGCTCAATGACGCTGGCGCCGCGAAGACCTTGGTTAAGGTCTCCTGCGATGCCATGTCGAAGCCCCAGAACTCGACCGATTGCAGCTCGTTGCCTACGCGCGTCGCGACTGAAATGCCGCACTCGCCGAGAAACTGATTGCCTTGCTCTGGACCTGTTTCTATCGCGAAAGAGTCGTCATAGTTTTGGCCCTTTACATAAGTCGATACCGTGCGCATAACGGGCGCGCCAAACTGAGGGTGAAGATTTCCGCTCTTTTCCGTTTCATCTTCGCCCCATTGCGGCGTGGGCGCCTCCTCGCTATAGGCTTGAAACTGCTGCGGGACAGCGGCCGGGGACGGTGAGACTTGCGACCTGGATGGGGATTCCGTGCCGGCGTCCTTTCTCGTTTGCGTCTGTGTGGGATAGATCGTCCGCCCGGCAATGCTCAGGATCGGCACGATTACAGCCACAGCGGCAAAAGCCAGTACGATCTGCAAAGTGCTCAGAGCGATCCCGGGGTCTTGCGGCGCGAGGGTTCCTACCAGATCGTCATAGCCGTTGATTTCTGTCAGCGCTTCGAGCGCGGCGCGTTCGGCGGTCGGTACGGATGTGGTGCCGGCCAAGGCTTCAACTACCCGCTGAGGTTCAGGGATTTGCTGCAAGAATAGCAGCGCGTTGCTGTCATCATAGTGCACGTCTTGCGAGCGCCCGACAGCAACCATGCGCACCCACTGTCGAATCGCCTGTTGGCTCATGTGGCGGGGCGAGGCGCCGGTAAATTCAGTCGGGATGACGACGTAGGCAGTAACCATGCCGACCATCATGCCGATTAGCACAAGCAGGACGGTGCCGCGCTTTGGGCCCGATTCAATCAGTTTTTGAATCCGCGGATTCGAAAGACTAAGACCGAGGGCCGATTGCGAGGCGGTTTGCGCGCGATCTAATTGGTGACCTTGAAGACTCATTAGCAGCAACCTTTCGAGTCCAGGGTTCTCAGCAAGACTGAGATATTACGTCAAGAAGCGGTGCGCGACGGGGGCATCGCGCGCCGACGACATTCAGTATAGTCACAGTTCTAAATCGGCGCAAAGCGAGAGGGCGGCAGCCTTAAAGGACGGCGCCTTCTTCCGCGGTTTGGTCCGCTGATTCCTGTTCCTGAGCGCTGTCGGGCGGCGATTGCTCTTCCAGCTTCTTCAGGTCTCTCGGAAGCCGCCACACGGTATAGTCGCAATCGGGGTAGCGGCTGCAGCCATAGAAGACGCGGCCCTTGCGACTGCGCTGCTGGACGATTTCGCCATGATCTTGCAGGCCGCACTGAGGACAGAGCAAACCCATGCGCTCGAGATAGCGTTCGGTATGTTTGCAATCGGGGTAGTTGGAACAGCCGATGAATTTACCGTAGCGCGAATGCTTGATGACCAAGTCGCCCTGTTCACAGCTGGGGCAGCGGCGGCCGACCTTCTCAACGACATTTTGCCTCGGCATCTTTTCGCGCGCCGTATTGAGACGCTCGGAGAAGGGTCCGTAGAATTCATCGAGCATGGGCCGCCAGTCGGCTCTGCCGTGGGAGACCTCGTCGAGCTGGTCTTCCATATTCGCTGTGAAGTCGTAATCCATCTCCACATCAAAGTATTCAGACAGCAGATCGCTGACGACCGATCCGGTCTTGGTAGGATGCAGGCGGCGATCAATCAGGGTGACGTAATCGCGCGTTTGAATGACGCTGACGGTGGGGGCGTAGGTGCTGGGTCTGCCGATGCCATTGTCTTCCAACTGCTTGATGAGCGTCGCCTCAGTGTAGCGCGGAGGCGGCTGGGTGAAATGCTGTTCGGGCAGAATCTGCCGAAGGTCGAGCATTTCGCCCGCTTCCAGATCAGGAAATGATTGATTCTGTTCGTCGCGAGCCTGGCGCATACGCGGGTCGTCATTGCCATAAACGGCGAGATGTCCGGCGAATTTCAATTTGCGCCCGGAAGCTCGGAAGAGATAGGGCATATCACTGGGTTTCTGTCCCGCTTTCACCTCGATACTGAGTGTGTCAAAGATGGCGGGCGACATCTGGCTGGCGACGAAACGCTGCCAAATCAAGGTGTAGAGCTGCAGCTGCGGCCGGCTGAGGAATGTCCGCATCGAGTCGGGGCTGCGCATGACGCTGGTGGGGCGTATGGCTTCATGCGCTTCCTGCGCGCCTTTGGATTTGGTTTTGTAGACCGGTGGTTTCTTGGGCAAGAAGGCCTTGCCGTGTTGACTGCCGATGTATGCGCGCGCCTCGGCGACCGCCCTTTTGGACACCTGGACGCTGTCGGTACGCATATATGTGATGAGGCCGACCGGGTTGCCTTGTCCGATGTCAATGCCTTCGTAGAGTTGCTGCGCGAGCTGCATGGTTCGGCGGGCGCTGAAGCTGCGGCGGCTGGAAGCGGCCTGTTGCAAAGTGCTGGTGGTGAAGGGCGCAGCGGGTCGGCTTTGGCTTGTGCCCCGCTTGATCTTGTCGACTACGTACTGACTTTGGCGCAAGATGTCGACATGCGGCTTTACGGTTGCCTCACTGTCCAGAACTGGTGGCTTGTCGCCCTTTGTGTTGAAAGTCACATTGGCGCCGGAGATCCTGGCAAGGCGCGAGCGGAAGTTGGACGAGTCGCTGCCATTGGTTTGTTTCGCCAAATCGGCTTGGATGGTCCAATATTCGACCGGCACATGCGCCTCGATCTCTTTTTCACGCTCGACCACCAGGCGCAAGGCAATGCTTTGAACGCGCCCGGCCGAGAGGCCCCCACGCACTTTGGTCCAGAGCAATTGGGAGACTTGGTAGCCAACCAGGCGGTCTAGGATGCGCCGCGCCTGCTGGGCGTTGACCAGGTCCATGTTGATTTGACGTGGCTGCGCGAAGGCATCGACGACAGCGCCATCGGTGATTTCATGGAAGACGACGCGCTTGATGTTCGACTGCGGCATTTCGGCTGCCGCTACCAAATGCCAGGCGATCGCCTCGCCTTCGCGGTCGGGATCGGTGGCGAGGTAGATTTCGTCGGCGCCTTCAGCGGCGGCCTTGAGTTCCTTTACAATTGGGCGTTTGTCGTTGGGTACGCGATATTCCGGTTCAAAGTCATGCTCGACATCGACAGACAGCCGGCTCTTCAGCAGATCGCGCACGTGCCCCAATGAGGACATCACGGTGTAACCGTCTCCAAGGTAGCCGCCGATGCTGCGCGCCTTGGCTGGCGACTCAACGATGACCAACTTGCCGACATTCTGGCGTTTAGCAACTGACTTCGCGCGGGATTTCGCCTTGGCTTTGCGTTTGGGCTTCTTTCGTTTCGGGCGTTCGATCTTATCCGGTTTGGGGATGCCATCGTGGGCGGCGGTCGCGCCCATCCTGAAGAGCTTCGTGCCACATTCGGCGCACTGACCGCGCGTACCGGGAGTGCCAGTCTTGGTGTACACAGGCTCGGCAGCGCCCATATCTCGTTTGGTTCTGCATTTCACGCAATAAGCCTGAAACGCTTCGACATTGCTTTCAGTCATATCCCGTCCTCGAAAGTGTGTGCGCGACGTTTAGAGATATTCTTCGTTTCCGTTTTCGCGCAGGTAATCAACCACCTGCTTGACATCTTGCGTACGATCTTTGTGGCAGATGAGCAGGGCGTCGTCGGTATCGACGACGACGATGTCTTCGACGCCGATTGCCACGGTCAGTCGGTCGCTGAGCACCAGGGTGTCGCGCGTGTCGAGGATGACGCGGATATCGCTGGCGTCGCCTTTGATGCAATTGCCGAAGTTGTCTTGCGGCAGAATGTCATAGAGCGAGTTCCAATTGCCGACATCGCTCCAGCCGATATCATTTGGAATGACGGCGATATTGTCCGCCTTTTCCATGATGGCGAAGTCGATAGAAAGACTGGGCATGGTTTCCCAGATGTCATTCAGTTTCTGGGCGTAATCCGGTGCGTCAAAGGCCGATTGCAAGTATGAACACATGGCGAAGATCGCCGGCTGATAGCGCTCAAAGTCTTGCATCGCCCGGTCAACGCGCCAGATGAACATACCGGAATTCCAGCTGTATTGGCCCGAAGCGAGAAACTGAGTCGCCCGAACAATGTCCGGCTTTTCAGTGAAGCGGCGGGAGTGATAGACCTGGAAACCATCGACCTCGGCGAGGGCGCCCCCCTGTTGAATGTAGCCGAAACCGGTGGCGGGATGCGATGGTGAGATGCCCAGGGTGACAATCTGGCCCTGTTGCGCGACTTGCCAGGCGGCTTCCAAAATGCGACAGAATTTGTCTTGCTGCACGATATGATGATCGGCGGGCAGGATGGCGACCGTGGCTTCCGGGTCTCGCTTCTGGATGTAACTCAGCGCGAGGGCGAGGGCGGGCGCGGTGTTCTTGGCGTAGGGTTCGATGATGAAGTTTTCCGGCGGAATCTGGCCGACTTCCTTTTGCAGCTCGGGCGCCAATTCACGGCCGGTGACAACGAAGATTTCCTCGGGAGAAAACAGCGTCCCGATTCGTTCCACGCTGGTACGGAACATGGAGTGGTCGTCTATGAGTGGCAGCATCTGCTTCGGCAGGCGGGCGCGGCTCATTGGCCAGAGCCTGGTGCCATGTCCGCCGGCGGCTATCAGGGCGTAGTAGTGATTCATCTGCTAGGCTTTTACCTTCTCGAATCGGGCGCACGGCAGTATTGCATAGGTCCGGCGCTCTCCGCAAGTCCCTTTAGTTCCAGCATCGTTAAGGTGCTGGTCACGGTGGCGGTGGGCAATTGCGTTTGTCTGACGATGACATCGACATGAATCGGGTCGGCGCTCAGTTGCTCGAATATCGCATCTTCGGCCTCATTGGCGGGCTGCAACCGCTCGGTTGTGATTCGCGTCTGTGCTTTGAAGTAAGATAGATCCAGTTCTTCTAGAATATCTTGCACCTCGGCGACGAGCTTTGCGCCCTCCTGGATCAATTGGTTGCAGCCGCGCCCGGACAGGCTGAATATATTATGAGGCACGGCAAAGACCTCACGTCCCTGATCCAGCGCGTGGGACACGGTGTTGAGCGCGCCGCTCTTTGCCGGCGCTTCGGCGACCAGAACGCCGAGAGACATCCCGCTGATGAGGCGGTTGCGCTGCGGGAAGTTTTTCGCGAGCGGCATCGTGCCCAGCGGCATCTCGCTGAGAATAGCGCCACTTGCCACAATCTCTTCCGCCAGGTCCGCATTTTCGCGCGGATAAATGCGGTCGATGCCGGTGCCAATCAGCGCGATCGTGCGCCCACCGGCACTCAGGGCGCCCCGATGCGCGGCCGCGTCGATGCCTTGCGCCAGTCCGGATACGATGGTGATGCCCTGATCCGCGATTTCCGCTGCCATCCGATTGGCGACATCCCAGCCGTATTTGCTGGCTTTTCGCGTCCCTACCACAGCGAGGCTTTTGTCGTCTTCCGCTTTGAGTTGACCGCGGACATAAAGCAGAAGCGGCCGATCCGGCAGCTGATGCAGAAGCGTCGGATAAGCTTCGTCTTCGAGGGTGACCAGGGATGCGCCGGCGCCGGCAACCGCCTCCATCAATTGCGGCAGATTGATATTCCGCCGCGCCTCGCAGAATTGACGCAGCATGTTGATTGGCAGGTTGAGGCGCATCAAGCTCGAGTCCGGCTCTCGCCACAAGGCTTCGGCCGATTCAAAGTGCGCGAGCAACTGCGAAATCCTGACGACGCCGAAGTTGGGGACGAGATGAAGCCCCAGCCAATACTGTTGATGCGGTTGAGCTTGCATAAGGGTCCGTCAATGAAGCGCTAACATCAAGAGCATATAACGCTGCATTTTTCTTTGTCAAGTGTTCGAGACGGGCGCGAAAATCAGCGCGCAAATATTTCTATTGGAAAAATCAGGAAACGATATTCACCGCCGAGCGCATCGAGAGATTTGTCAGGAACGGGCTAGAAGCAACGCTTTAACGTGGAGGCAGAAGCCCGTCCGGAAGCGCCATGGTGATGCGGCCCGCATCAAAGTCTATGTTGAGGATCGTCTTGTCGTGGGCCGGGATCAGAACTTCGCCATATTCCTCGCCGTCGACGACGTAGACATCGTTGGCGCCGGTCTCCAGCACTTCCTTGACCCGACCAATTTCCATGTCGTCGGCGAAGACGCGCAGGCCGATCAGCTCAAAGAGATAGTATTCGCCCTCTGCGAGAGGGGCAGCTTGGTCAATGCGTATCAAGACTTTTTTGTCGCGGAGCGTCTCCGCGTCGTTTCGAGTGTGGCAGCCTTCCAAGTGGAGCAGGGCATATTTCTTGTTGAAGCGCAAGCCCTTCATCTCATACCGGCGCGGCTCGGCGTCATCGGGCGACTCGCCCATATAGACCGTATCGAGCTGGGGCAAGGTCTCGGGATCATCAGTGAGCACGCGCATGCGAAGCTCGCCGCGCACACCGTGCGGACGCAGGATTTCACCTACGAGGAGATATTGCGGCTGACTGCGCTGGACCGACACGCCTGCGTTATTCGATCTCCAAGATGACCCGCCGGCGTCGATCGCGCCCGTGTTCCGAATCGGATGATGGCATGGCGCGGAGCAGCGCTCGGATCGAATTGGCGACGCGACCGTTGCGTCCGATGACGCGCCCCATATCGTCTGGGGCAACCGACAGCTCGAGCACGAGGCTGCGGCTGGTCTCCTTGCGCACTACGCTGACATCTTCCGGCGAGTTTACCAGATTCTCGGCGATGTATTGAACAAGATCTTCTTGCATGATGGCAATTCCAGTCGCTGCGCTTAGCCTGCGCTTTCGGTTGCGTTTTCAGCGGCCATGCGGGCGGCTTCACGCGCTTTGATTTTGCTCTCGCCGTCGCCCGGCGCCGGATAATTGGTTTTGGGGCTGGGCAGCTCGGGGCGGTTCGCTTCCGCTTCACGGACGAGGTCTTCGAGGTCTTCGCCAGCGCGCAGACGCTGGAAGCGATCCCAGGTGCCGGTGTGCTCCAGCAGACGCCGCACGGCATCGCTGGGCTGGGCGCCGACGCTGAGCCAGTACAGGGCGCGGTCTTCTTCGATGACTTCGGTGGCCGGACGGGTGCGCGGATTGTAGTGGCCAATGTTTTCCAGGTAGCTGCCATTGCGCGCTTTACGTTGATCGGTGACGACCACACGATAGCTGGGCTGGCGCTTAAGGCCTTGACGGCGTAGACGAATACGAACCATATCTTTTCTCCTGCCCCGGGGCTCAAGCGGTGAGGCCGGGGATATTGGGCATCTTGCCTCTGCTAAGTTGATTCATGAGCCGGCTCATCTGCTTGAATTGCTTGAGCAGCTCGTTGACATCGCGGACTTCGACGCCGCTGCCCGAGGCGATTCGCTTTTTGCGGCTCGCTTTCAGCAGGCGCGGGTGGCGGCGTTCTTGCGGCGTCATCGAATTGATGATCGCCTCGACCTTTTTGATGCGCTTTTCGATATCGTCGTCGTTGAAATCGGCCTGCATTTGCAGTTTAGACATGCCAGGAATCATGCCGAGCACTTTGCCCAGCGGACCCATGCGGCGGATTTTCTGGAGCTGGTCAAGGAAGTCCTGCAAAGTAAAATCGTTCTTCATAATTTTGCTTTGCAAGCGCAGCGCTTCTTCCTCTTCGTAGAGCGTCTCGGTCTTCTCGATGAGCGACATGATATCGCCCATGCCGAGGATGCGCTGCGCGATGCGATCGGGATGGAATAGCTCCAGAGTATCGGCGCTTACTTTTTCACCCGTGCCCATGTATTTGATCGGCACACCGGTCACCGCGCGCATGGACAGGGCGGCGCCACCGCGGGCGTCGCCGTCAACACGGGTCAAGATCAAGCCGGTGATACCGAGACTTTCGTTGAAGCCGCGCGCGATATTGACCGCTTCCTGCCCGGTCATGGCGTCGGCGACAAGCAGGATTTCGGCCGGGGATGCGATGCGCTTGATCGCCTCCAGTTCATCCATTTTAGTTTCGTCGATCTGCAGGCGACCGGCGGTATCGACGAGAACGATGTCAATATTGTTTTCGCGCGCTTGCTTTAGGGCGCGCTTGACGATGGCGGGAGGCGCCTCCGATGTGCCTTCCTCGTAGTAGGGGACGTTGATCTGTTTCGCCAGCGTCACCAACTGGTCGACCGCGGCGGGGCGATAGGTATCGGCGGCGACCATGAGCGGCTTGCGCCCGTCGGCCCGCAAGTGGAGCGCCAGCTTTGCCGTATTGGTGGTCTTGCCCGAGCCTTGCAAGCCAACCATCATGATCACATGCGGCTTCGCGCTGCCGCTGAAGCTCAGGCGGCCCGGCTCGCCCAGCATATCCACCATCTCTTCGTGGATGATCTTGACGACCTGCTCGCTGGGCTTCAGCGCCTTATGCACTTCTTCGCCGAGGGCGCGCTCGCGAACGTCTTTGATGAAGTCCTTGACGATGGGCAGGGCGACATCGGCCTCAAGCAGCGCCATTCGCACTTCGCGCATGACGGCTTTGACATCGGATTCTTTGACGCGCCCACCCTTGCGCAAGCCTTCAAAGGCGGTGTCGAGTCTTTGACTCAGGGATTCAAACATTGGTGTTCTCGTTGAAACAAGGCGATAGGATTCTAGGGCAGTCTGCCCGCGCAGTCAAGGTGAGGCTTGGCTGAGATGGGATTTTACCCCCCTCTAAATCTCTCCCCAGTAAACCAGGGGGAGACTTTTATCGCGAGGTCGTGTCGGTTGCGTAAACACTGACCATCAGTCGTCCCTTTAAGGCTTGTCCGGTACTGGTCCATGCTTTTGCGCCGGTTACACCCCATCCCCCCAACCCCCTGTTCCCCCCTCGGTCCCCCCGCTCAACGGGTGGCGGACTTCCAGCAAGCTAAGGAAGGGGGAGCACTCTAGCGGAGCCCTCGGTAACACAAGTTTCTCACTGCTTTAGTACCCGAATCTCCCATGTCTGCCGTCGAGTCACCCTTCCCTAGTTCACTGGCGCGCGTAGACACTGCGCTGCGGGAAGGGCCGGGGATGGGGTAAAACGTAAGGATAACAGGCTTTCTGCAGTATCGGACAAGCCCTATAGTTGTCGCCGTGGCGAGCGCAGGCAAAGGCGTCAATGCGGTTGGCTGCCGCCCTCGGGCACGAGACGGAACATGATCAGGAAGGCCAGGATGCCCAGCCCGCCGGCGACAAGCCCGATGAAAAGGAAGTTGCCGTCGCTGAATTTGTAGATTATGGCGCCGAGCGCGCCGCCAGTGACGCGCCCAAGCGAGTGTGCGCCCACATTTGCGCTCATCATGACAGCCCGCGCCTGGGGAAGAATCTCGCTGAATAGCGGCAAGGCGGAAACAATCGCGGCCTCGATGCTGATGAAAATCAGAAAAATGCCGAACATCGCGGCTGGCAAGCTGAATGACAGATGGGGAATGATCAGAAACAGGACAGCGGCGATCAGCATGCCGCACATCGTGGTACGCTTGGTGCCGAAGCGATCGGCGAGTGTGATGACGATGAACTCGCCGATGACCTCCGCCGCCGCAATCACGATGGTGACGGCGCCCAGAGCGGTCAGCACCAGCCCGAAGCTATCTTCCATCCATAATCCGTAGTTGATAAAGAAGATCTCGTGAGAAGCGGTCAGACAGACGGTGAACATCAGCGCGAATACCGCCGGGGGATGGGCGCTGACAACACGCATGGCGGACAAGGGATTCATGATGCGCATTCGGTCTTGGCGCCGCTTTTCTGGCGCCGGTTCTACCAGCAGCCAGAACACGATCGCGCTTGCGCCAAGCAAGATGGCGAGGAAGACAAATATCGCGCGCAAACTGCTAACATCAAGCAGGAAACCGGCCACTGGCGCGGCTATGACCAGGGACAAAGCCCAACTAAGCTCGGCGATACCCATGACGCGCGCGCGCCGGCTGAAGTGGATGACATCGCCCAGATAGGCTTGAAAAGTTGGGTCATAGATGATCTTGCCGACGCTGAATCCAAACATGACCAGGACAAAGATGCCGTAATCGGAGAACAGAGCGCCCAGCAGGCTCATAGCGGTCATGATCACGAGCGCGCCTAGCATGACCGATTTCTTGCCATAGCGTTCGGAAAGCGTGCCGAAGAGCGGGCTGAACAAACCGGCGCCGTTGGTCAGCGCGATGATATTCTGGATGCTGGTTGCCGGCACGCCAAAGGCGGCGCCGATCGGAGAAACGAAGGGATAAGGGAATCGTCTGGTTACGTTGATTGCCAGCCTGGCGAAGAAGATGGCGAAGATCGACTGGATAACACTTTTGCTCAAGAGCGGCTCAATTCGTCGTTACTGATTTGCCGGTTACCGAAGAGCATTCTATCACAGGCGGGCACGAAGTCGGTCAGGCTTTGGTAGCCGGCGGCGAATTCGGAGGCGCGCCTGCCGATGACCAGGGTCGGCACATCGTTGAGGGTATGGCGCCGGGTGTTCAGGTCTTCCAAGTTGCCATGATCGCTGGTAATCACAATCAGCCCGTCGTCGGCTTGCCAGTCCTGCAGCAAGCCGGCGAGCACCTGGTCAAAGCGTTCCAGCGTTTCTACGCCGCGATGGAGGGTGCCCCGATGCCCGATGCGGTCGGTCAACCAGTGCGAGTGAAAGGCGAAATCGTACGCGCGAGACAAGCGAGCCAGCAGCTGTCCGGCCTCGCGCGGCGAGTAGGACGGCAAGCCGTTGATGTTGAGATGCTCTCGCCAACTGTCTGTTGTCCATTCGGCGGTGAGGGCGCGGCGGGCGATGACGTCGTCGACGGTGAAGTGCGGCGCGCCGGATTCGAAGGCGGCTTGCTGCACGCTGGAGCGCAAAGTCTTGCCACGGGCGAAATTGCGCAGCAGCCCCTCTGGGTAGGCGGTCAGCAGACGCGCGGACTTGCCCCGCTCAGTCAAGCGCTTGAAGTAACTGTGCTCGGAGATGATGGCGCGCGTATCGGCGTCGGGCTTGGGCCCGTAGTGGCGGCCAATGCGCTGCGGCAGGTTCAAGCCGGTGAGCAGGCTCGCTTGACCGGTTCCGCTTTGTGGTCGTCCGGGAACGCCCAATCGCGCATCTGTCGGGATGAGGATCGCTTCGGGCCCGCGTTGAGGACCGGTCGAGGCGAGCCAGCGCTCGCCATTGGCCAGGCGACGCATAGTTGGCGTGTCGGCGATGGCGAAGGGATTGGCGCCCGCGTCATCTTCGCCAAGACCGATACCGTCCAAAAACAGTGTCAATATGCGCATGGCTTTGGCAGTGTCAATTGTAGTGGATTCGACAACTCAACCCCCCATCCCCCGGCCCCTGTTCCCCCCTCGGTCCCCCCGTTCAACGGGGGGCGGAATTCCCACAAGGAGGGAAGGGGAGTTTTCCCTTCACGACTGGTAGGAAAGTATGAAGGGGTTGGTCAGCCGCTCGCGCCCGATGGTGGTGGCGCCCATGTGGCCGGGCAAGACGCGCACGTCATCATCCAGGGCCATCAGCCGTTTCATGATGGAATTCATCAGCAGGTCATGGTCGCCGCCTGGCAGGTCGGTGCGCCCGATACTGCCGGCGAAGAGTGAATCGCCGCTGAAGAGAATCTTGTGCCGGGCGAGGAAGAAGCTGAGGTGCCCCGGCGCGTGCCCCGGCGTGTACAAGCTGGTCAGGCGTATGGAGTCGAGTTCCACCGAATCGTTGTCGCCGAGCAGGCGATCCGGCTGCGCTGCTTCGGGCAGTTTGCCCAAGCCAAAGTACATTCCTTGAAGCGGAATCTCTTGCAGCAGCGGCGCGCAGTCCGCATGGATGAGAAAGGGAATCTGAAGCTCGTCCTTGATTGCGGCGCTGGCCAGCACGTGATCGAGGTGAGCGTGGGTGGCGAGCATCAATTTGATCGCCCAGCCTTCTTCTTTCGCGGCGCCCAGAATCGCCGGCGCGTCGTCAACCGGATCAATCAAGATAGCGTTCTTGGTCTCGGTATCGGCTAGCAGGTAGGCGTTGGTGGCGAAGGGACCCAGCGTAAGCGATTTGATTCGGAGGGACATGCGCAGCCTTTCACTCGGTGACTGGAACGCGCTTGACGATGGACCACAATTCGTTCGCTTCCTGCATTTTAAGCAGCAAGGCGACGATGGCGAAAACGACCAGCCCTAAGACTGCCTCCATTATCAGCCGCATGATCGTGAAGGCAAGACCGCGCTGCGGAATTGCCGCGATCCAAAGCGTGTCCGCAAGCACGATCGCCGCCGCCATAATGAGAGAAGCCACGAGCGTGTTCAGCAGCGTACGGGCCAAGGACTTTTCCTGTATGCCGGACCAGCGCCGCCGCAGGATGTAGAGCAATGACAGCACTTCAAACATGACGCCAAGCGAATTGGCGAGCGCGAGTCCGCTCACGTTGCCGATTTCACGCTGGATGCCAATGGTCGGCATCATACTTGCCGCCGAGTTGAGCAAGACGCTGGCGTCAACCGAGCGCAGATCGCTGAGAAGGAAGGCGGCGACCAGGTTGATCGCCGCGCCACCGAGAGCGGCGAAGAGAGGGGTCAGCGTGTCTTTATCGGCGTAAAAGCTGCGGGCGATGACTTCCAAAGCCGAATGCACGATGAGACCGATGGTAAACATGCTTAGCGTACTATAGACGAGCGCCGATGCCGATGCGTCAAAGGCGCCGCGCTCCAACAGACTTATCAGCGGTCGTCCGAGCACGATTAATCCGATGGCCGAGGGGATGCTGCTTACCAGGATGAAACGCAGGGCGCCCGACATCGCGTCTCTTTTGCCTTCCAGGTCGTTCATTTCGCTCAGAGCGGCCAAGGTGGGGAAGATGACGATGCCCATCGCGGTGCCGAGCAGGGTCTGCGGAATCTGCATGAGACGCCAGCCCCAATCGAGGGCGCTCACTGAGCCGACGCCCAGCCGCGAGGCGATATTGTTCATGACCAGAAAGTTGAGGCTAAATACGCCGAGACCACCGATGCGCGGGAGCATCAAGCGGATGACGCGCCAAAGCTGGGGATTGTTCCATCCAAGCTCAAAGCGCCATCTCATTCGGTAGCGAATCAGCCCCGGCAGTTGAATCGAGAAGTGCAGGGCGGCGCCCAAGACGGCACCGTATGCGATGCCATGCACGCCGAAAGGCGGCAGCAAGAATAGAACGCCCGCCAGGATGCCAATGTCGAACATGATCGGCGCCAGAGCCGGCAGCAGAAAGTGCTGGTGCGAGTTGAGGATGCCGCTGAATATGCCGCTGACCGCGAAGATGATGGTACTGAGCAGCAGGATGCGCATCATGTCGACGGTGTTTCGAGCGGTCGCCGGGTCGAAGCCGGGCGCGACTACATTGCTGACCAGCCAGGGCGCGAGCAAGAATACGGCAGCGCTGATGACAAGGGCGAGCATAAAGATAGTCGTGATCAAGTTGCTCGATAGCTTCCAGGCGGCATCCAGGTCCCCTTGCGCCAGAAAGCCACTGAAGATAGGAATGAAGGCATGTGTCAAAGCGCCGCCGGATATCAGGATGACGATGAGTTCCGGGATGCGGTTGGCGGCGACATAGGCATCCAGTTCGCTGCCGACGCCAAAAGCGCGCGCGATGATCAAGGTCTGCACGAGGCTGATCAGCTTGGCGGCGGCGAAGGCGATCATGACGGTCAGCGTAGAGCGGGCGATGCGGCGATTGCGCTGCAAGCGGGAGAGGCGCGCCTTGTCTTTTTCTGTCATTCGGTCGCCCAAGAATTACAGAGTAACAGAGGCAAGAGTGGATTGTAAATGTTTAGCGAATGTGGGCGAGCCACCGGCTCGCCCGTACAAGATTCGGATAATCATAGAAGTTTCATTCATGCCACAATCATTCGCAATGTACTTTAGGATTCGTCTAGTTCAGCGCATCAAGGGCGGCGCGGGCGGCGTCGAACCGGGGGTTGTAAGCCAGCGCGCGGCGGTAGGAAGCAGCAGCCGCCTGCGGATTGCCCTGCGCTTCTTGCACACGCCCCTGCCAATAATAGGTTTCTTCGAGCTCTCTCGCGTTATTCTGATTGATGCGCACCAGGCTCATAACATCGTCATAGCGGCCGACATGGAAGTAGGCAGCAAATGCACCGTATTGATACCAGTGCATGCGCCAGGGCAGCTGCCCGGTGCGGTTCGCTTGATCGAAGGCGGTCGCGGCTTCCTGATATCGCTCCAGGGCGACCAGCGACGTGCCCATGTTGAACCAGGCGAAGGGGTTTTGCGGCTCGCGGCGGGCTTCCAACTGGGCGGTCTCGAAGGCGATCAAGGCGGCGTCTTCTTCGTTCCAGTGGCGCCCCATCAGTTCGCGCAGTAGGGGCTCGCGTTGGGGTTCGTAGACGACGATGAAGGTCCGATTAAAAGCTTGCCAGTTGGCATCGGCATCGACGTAAGAAATGCTGACCCCTTGCGCGGAGTCGCCCACGCCCAGGAAGCTGTCAAAAAAGTAGAAGACATCGTAGGCGTCATCATAGGCGATTAGCGCGCGATAGTGGCCGATCCAATCATAGGCTTCGAACATGGCGCCGGTCTCGATGACGACAGGAAACTCATTGGCGACCAAAAGCTTAAGCAAATCAAGCGTACCGCCCATTCGGACGATCGCCATGACGTTGCTTTCCGCTTCCACAAAGGCGGCCAATTCTTCCGGGCTGACGTTCTTGTCTTCGCGGTTGGGTTTGAGGCGCTCGGCGGCAAAAGCCTGGTCGCGCCGCCAGCCATAGTAGCTCAGCGCCATCGTGATCGTCGCTGGTCCACAGTTGTTCCAGGTTTGCTGCTGATGCAGGAGTCCGTAAATGCGGGCGGAAGTCGGCAGCCGGTTTGGCGACGAGCGTGGCGGTACCGTTTCTACGAGCGCGGCCACCGTCGGGACAGGCGTCGCCGCCGGCAACGTGGCGACGGGACTGGGCGCGGCGGATGTGGCGATGGCGGCCCTATCCGCTGTGGGATGAGTAGTAGCTGTCGCAGGCGCCGCCGTGAAAGTCGATGTCGGCTGGTCAACGGCTTGGACCCCATTGGCTTGTCTGGTCGGCGAGGCGATGTCGAGCGGCATATCCAGCAAAGACATGGCGTCGTCGACGTTCTCCGACGAAACAATGGTGGGAAACACGCCGCCGATTGGCGTTGGATTGCGCAGTAAGCTCAGGAAGGGCAATTGATCGATCATCCGCTGCTGCTGCGCCGGGCGCAAAACCTCGCGAAACCCGAAGACAAAACCGACGATCCCGAGCACGATCAGGAGGAAGAAGAGCGTTACGCCCCAGACAAGCAGCTTCGGAGGCGCCCGCAAACCGTCGTTGCGGCTTTTGAGATAGTAGCTGGGGCTTGGCTGCGTGTCGTGCAAATTGCGCAAGTTTCCAGCCTCGCTAATTGCTAGCGGCGTCAGACAATTAGAGTGGTCGTTCGCTGTCGGCGACAAGCACCGTCTGACGGCTCTATTTCATAATATAGCCGAATTCGCTTGGCTGCATCATGCGGGCGGGGGAAACGTTGCTGAACCGTAGCTTAAGGCATCGAGATATGACTGCAAAATGATCCGAGCGGCCAGGTCGTCAATGGGTTCGCGCGGGTTTCGCTTCGCACCCTTCGCCAGGGCGCGCGCCTCGTCACTGGTCAGGTATTCGCTCACTTCGGCAACTGGCAGGGGGACGGCGCGGCGCAAACGGGCAATCCAATCCAGGACGATGTCGGCTTGTTGCGGCAGACCGGCGGGCGCGTTGGGATTGTGCGGGACGCCGACAACCAGCCCGACTGCAGATTCTTGTTCCGCGATCTCGGCGATTGCGGCGAAGTCGGCTCGGTCGCCTCTGCTGGCGAGGACTGATAGTTCGCGCGCGCTGACCCCCATGGCGTCGCTGATGGCCAAGCCGATGCGTTTGCGGCCGTGGTCGATGCCTATCAGACGACCAATCATTCTTCCTCTTTGAGGCGCAGAGCAATTCGGATCGCGAGAATCGGCAACTTCTGCAGACCCTTCGGATACAGTTTCAATACGGGGGGATCAGTGGCGGAAAGTTCGGGCTGTGACGCTAGAAGACGATGCGCTTCATCGACGCTTAAACCAGCCAGTTCCTCGCGCAGCGAATTCAAGTCCAGGGCAGCGGCGGCACTGGCGCTGGCGCTGGCGGTGAATCTGACTTGCCCGTCAATACGACCCAGCGTAAAGGGACCTCGCGTGTAATCAAGGGAACCAGCTACAAGTTCGCTGCCCGGTGGCAACATTGCCTTTAGCCTGGCCAGCGCAACTTGCCTGCCGAATCGTTCGTCCACCGCGATAGCGTTAACGACGGCGCGCATCGTGAGTGATAGTTCGCTCGTCATCGTCCCGACATCGGCCGAGAAGCGGGTCCATTCTTTGCGCTCTTCGTCAATGCGTATCGACTCGATGATAATGACCTGGCTTTCGGACAGAGTGGAGCGCATTTCTTCGAAAGCCAGCGATTGCAACTGTATGCGTACACTATCGAGCAGGCGCGCCCGGTCTTCGGCAGCAACCACATTGACGCTGCGAACCCCGCCGCCAGCAAGGGGCGCCAGATTGATAACTGACACGCTATCCGCCAGCGCGCCAAAGACGGTATTGATCATGCCGGCGCTGACATTCCCGATGCTGCCGCGGTAGCCTTCTCTCGCTTCGACCGTGGCGTCCACGCTGCGGCCGACGCCGGCCGGCACCAGGACGTTGCCTGTGGTCTCAAAGAGTATTGGCTCGCCTGCGCTGGTACCGAGGATAGTTGTCGCCGGAATGATCACGCGGGAATCGCCGAGGTTTGTAAAGGTCACAACGCCGGCTGCCGAGACACTATCCAGCCAGAAAGTTCCGCTGGCGGGAATCGTCGCCGAGGTTTCGACGCTTCGAAGAAGGGATTGCGCGGGAATGAAGCCTCGCTCCAGGTTTACGGCAGCCGCCTTGCGATCGGCGACGATGTCGACGACTGCGATGACGTCTTCCTGCGCCAGCCTGACTTCAACGGTCGCGCTCGGAAGCACGACATAGAAGGCGGCGCCGATGACAGCGATGAGCAAGAGCAGGACCAGAACTCGTTCGATGGCGCTGCGCCAGGGAGAATGCCGTTTGCGATTCTCGATGCGAGCGGCAATAAGGGCAAGATCATCCGGTTGCAGGTCGGCGCTCGGCTTATGATAGCGCGGCAGGAAGCGTTTCTGCCGGCCCCGCTTCCAGCGCGCTTTTTCGCTGGCTTCCACAGAGGCGAAGCAACTGATATTCAGCGCGGAGGCGTTGGCGATGATGTGCTTGTCCTCGGCAACGAGCGCCAGTTGAATCGCGCGGCGGTAGGCCTCGCGCTGAATCAGCACCAGATCAAGCTTTCGCTGAAGTATTGGACAATCCGGGCGCCAAACTAGGAGGACGCGCCGCCCCCGCAAGCGCGCAAGACGCTCGCGAACGGTGACGACGGTATCCGTCGCCTCAAGATGGAGATGTACTGCCTGGCTTGCCATGAACTAAGATTATAGTCCGAGATGGATGACCGGACTGAGCGACAACTGTCTAATGCGGAATTAAGCGTCGGCAATGAGATGGCGAGCGGCTTCCAGCGCTTGCGGGATTTTGCTGCTGTCTACGCCGCCGGCTTGCGCCATCTGTGGCCGGCCGCCGCCACCGCCGCCGACGATGCGGGCGATCGGTTTGATCAAGTCACCGGCGCGTATGCCGTCCTTGACCAGCGCGTCGGATACAGCCACTACAATCTGCGGGCGTCCATTGATGTCGCTGGCCAGCACCATCACACCCTTATTGACTCGGTTGCGAAACCAGTCGGTCATTTGGCGCATGGTTTCCACGGGCGTGTTATCCAGCTCGGCAAGTAAGGCTTGCACGCCGTTGAGGCTTTCCAGCTCAGCCTCGATCATTCTGTTAAAGTTGACGCGCGCCAGCTTGCGCTGCATATCTTCAAGCTCGCGCCGGGCATCGCCAAGCTCGGCCTGAATCGCGCTGATTCGGTTCTTCGCCTGCTCCGGTACCGTGCCGAGCTGCCGCGCGATGCCGTTCAAGGTCTCCTGCTGCAGTTGCAAATGGGCATTGGCGGCTCTTCCCGTGAGCGCTTCGACACGTCTTATGCCAGCGCTGACGCTACCTTCGCTGGTGAAGACGAAATTGCCGATCTCGGCTGTCCGTTTGACGTGAACGCCGCCGCAGAGTTCGTAGCTGTAGCGTTCTTCGCTATCAGCAATGCTGACGGTTCTCACTGTTTCGCCGTATTTTTCGCCGAAGAGCGCCATCGCCCCATCGCGCCGCGCTTGTTCGAGCGATGTGTTCGCATCACGTACGGGGAAATTCTTCAGTATTGCCCCACGGATCTCGGCGGTCACGGCCGCCAGTTGCTCATCGGCGACTTTCTCGGGATGCGAGAAATCGAAGCGCAGTCGGTCCGGCGCAACGAGAGAGCCCCGTTGCTGCACGTGCGTACCCAGCTGATTGCGCAGCGCCGCGTGCAGCAGGTGCGTGGCGGTGTGATTGCGGGTGATGTCTTTCCGGCGCGCCCGATCCACCTGGGCAATCGCCTTGTCGCCGAGTGCGGGAACGCCTTCGACCACTTCGCCAATATGCACGACGAGACCGCTGACAGGCTGTTTCATCGCTTCGACTACCACGATCCAGCCCTCTCCGCTGATCGTGCCGGTGTCGCTGACTTGACCGCCGGCTTCGACGTAAAAATGAGTCTCGCTAAGCACAAGCTCGACTCTGTCACCGACGATGGCGCTGTCCACTCGCTGCCCTTCTTGCGCCATTGCCAGGACAGCGCCCTCGGCCGGTGAGTCGGTGTAAGGATGGTAGATCAGGCCGCTTGCTGGCAGCTGACCCTTCGCCCGCAATTCAGCGAGAAGCTCGCGATAGAATTCGCCCGTCTCGATTTCGCCCAGTGCCGCGCCGCCGCCGCTGATGCGTGCGTGTTTCGCTTCCGCTTCGGTGAAGCCGGCTTCGTCAATCGTATAGCCGCGCTCTTCCACAACGTCTTTTGTGACTTGGTAAGGCAGGCCGAGAGTAGCTTTGAGATAGAAGGCGCCCTCGCCGGATAATTCACGATCATCACCGAGTTGAGCCAGCATGTCGTCAAGTTCAATGAGTCCGCGGTCCATCGTGCGATGGAAACGTTCTTCCTCCAGCGTGATGCTGCGCTTGATGCTCTCGGCATTCTCGACGAGTTCGCGGTAATGCTCGCCCATGATGTCAATGACCGAATCGGCGATATCGGCGAGGAAGGGGCGATCGAAGCCGATCTCCCTTCCGAAACGGGCCGCCCGCCGAATCACGATGCGAGGGATAGCGGCGCGTCCCTTGGCGCCGGGCAAGACGCCATCGCTGACGAGGAAGACAGCCGCGCGGATGTGATCGGCGATGACGCGGTAGGGCACGATGTTGGCATCGCGTTGGGCGTCGCTGTGGCCCGTCAATTCTTGCGTGCGCTCGATGATGGGCGTGAAGAGATCGGTTTCGTAATTGGCTTCGACGCCTTGCAGAATCGTCAGGATGCGTTCAAGACCCATGCCGGTATCGACGCCGGGCGCGGGCAAGGGCACGTCCCATTGTCCGCTGTGATCGGGATCAGCCTGCTGCCGGTTGAATTGCATGAAGACCAGATTCCAGATCTCGAGGAAGCGGTCGTCTTCCGCTTGCAGCATGGCGATGACATCCTCGTCGCCCAATTCGGGAAACTTGTCCCAATGGATTTCTGTGTTTGGTCCGCAGGGTCCGGTATCGGCCATCTGCCAGAAATTGGTGGACGGTCCCATGCGAGCGACGCGCTTGGGGCTGATGCCGACCTCGTTGACCCAGCAGTCATACGATTCGTCATCATTTTCGTAGATGGTGACGGCGAGGCGATCGGCCGGCAGCCCATAGACCTCGGTAAGCAACTCGTAGGCGTAGCGAATCGCGTCGCGCTTGAAGTAGTCGCCAAAGCTGAAATTGCCGAGCATTTCGAAGAAGGTGTGATGGCGCAGCGAAGGACCGACATTTTCCAGGTCGTTATGCTTTCCGCTGACGCGCATGCACTTCTGCGAGGTGGCGGCGCGTTGATAATCGCGCTTGTCCAGCCCGAGGAATACGTCCTTGAATTGCACCATGCCGGCGTTAACGAATAGCAGCGTGGGGTCGTCGGCGGGCACGAGCGAGGATGACGCGACCGCTCGGTGCCCCATTTCCTCGAAGAAGTCGAGAAAACTCTGCCGCACTTCCGAACTGCTCATCTTTTTCATGGCTGCGTCCTTCGCGTTAACAATCGACGAAGCGGCGTATTCAGGTGTCGATTTCGAGCCGCTCCCGGCGGCATTATAGCGAGCGCTCGCGGCACTGAATAGGGGCGCGCCACTATGGTATACTGGCGCTGTGGAGGCAGTCTTGTCAATTGGGGATGTGTGATGGCGACAATCGAAGAACAGATTGAAGTGTTGATGTCCGGCACGGCTTACGGAGATCCGGACACGCGGGAAAACATGGCGAAAGATTTGCGCGGGCGCTTGCAGGAATGCGAGCGCGACGGGCGACCGCTGCGCGTGTATTGCGGTTATGATCCGCGCACGTCGGACTTGCATTTGGGCCACACTATCACCATGCGCAAGCTGCGGCAGTTCCAGGACTATGGCCATGACGTAACATTTCTGGTAGGGACCTTCACCAGCTTGATCGGCGACCCGTCCGATAAGGACAGCGCGCGCGATCAACTGACGATGCAGAATGTGGAAGACAATGCGCGCACCTATGCCGAACAGGCTTTCAAGATTCTGGACGAAGAAAGGACGCGCGTACGCCGCAACGATGAATGGCTGGCGCCGCTTGATTTCGCCGACATCATCCGTTTGGCGAGCCACTTCACGGTGCAGCAATTTATGGCGCGGGAGAACTTCGCCAAGCGCATCGAAGACGAAAAAGCCATTTACCTGCACGAGTTCTTTTACGCGCTGATGCAGGCTTATGACGCGGTGGCGCAGGAAGCCGATGTACAGGTCGGCGGGCAGGATCAACTCTTTAATATCCTGGTCGCCGGGCGCAAATTGCAGACGGGCTTGGGTCAAAAGCCGCAGATTGCCATCATCATGGGCGAGAGCCTGCCCGGTACCGATGGCGAAATCAAGATGTCCAAGAGCCTGGGCAATCATATTCCCTTACTATCCGAGCCCTGGGATATGTTTGGCAAGGTGATGAGCCTGCCAGACAAGGCGATGGCTGTATACCACAAGCTGATTCTGGGCTGGACGCCAGCGCAGGTGGGGGCGTTGGAGACTGATTTACGCTCGGGCAAAGCCCATCCGAATGAGACCAAGATGCGGCTGGCGCGTGAAATTGTGGGGATCTTCCATAGCCCGGCCGACGCGGACGCGGCTCAGGCGCGCTGGGACGAAGTTTTTCGGGGTGGGGCGGGCGTG
Source organism: Chloroflexota bacterium (assembly GCA_026707665.1). Lineage (GTDB taxonomy): Bacteria > Chloroflexota > Anaerolineae > Aggregatilineales > Phototrophicaceae > UBA6055. The sequence goes on along the minus strand of JAPOWK010000059.1, from coordinate 33,855 downwards.
CCCGAAGATATCGCAGAAGCGGAACTGCAAGACGATGAAGAAATCCGAGATATTCTGGTGCGGCTGAAGATGGTGGGCAGCCGCGGCGAAGCTCGGCGTTTGATCCAACAGAGCGGCGTTCGGTTGAACGATACCAAGGTGGACAGCCTGCAGGCGTCGGTCAAGTTGGAGATGCTGCCGGCGGTGCTGCAAGTGGGCAAGCGTCAGTTTGTGCGTCTGATCCGCGCGAACGGCGACGGCAGTGGCTAGGGCATTGCCGACTCCAGGCGATTATTCCATCGACGAACTGATCTGCGTTTGCATCTCGCGGCAGGTGCGGGATGGCGATGTATGGGCGCAAGGCATCAACACGCCGCTGGTCGCCGCCGGTCTAATTTTGGGAAAAATCCGCTATGCGCCGAACGCCCGCTTCACCTCGGCGATCGGGCAAGCGCTGGTGCAAGAATGGGGTCCGCTCGGCATCTCCGATATCGAGAATCTGTGGGTGGGCAAGGGACTGATTCACCTGGGTTTCGCCGCCGGCGCCGCCGAGATCTTGCCCAAGTTCCAGCCCAAGGAATTCTTCCGACCGGCGCAAGTGGATCAGCGGGGCAATTTGAATAACATTGCCTTCGGAAAGGACTACCGTAAGCCGCGAATGCGCTTGCCGGGCAGCGGCGGCATCCCCGATGTCACGCCGAATTACGATCATACTTACCTGTATGTGCCGCGCCACTCTAGGCTGAGCTTTGCACGCGAGCTTGACTTCATCAGCGGGATGGGGCATGTGCCGGGGCGCGTTCGCGGCGGCGGACCACGCTACCTGATCACCGACCTGGGTCAGTTCGATTGGGAGAAGGGCAGGATGCGCCTAACGAGCATACACCCGGGCGTCGAGTTGAACCGAATACGGCGCAAGACCGGCTTCGCGCTGGATGTTGCTGAAGGCCTGGGCGAGACCCCACCCCCCGACCATGAGGACCTGCGCCTGCTGCGAGAAGAAATTGACCCCTTGGATACGCGGAAGCTGGAAACCTTGGGCGGGGGCGCGCGCAAGGCTTTGCTGCGAGAGATTCTGCGGCATGAAAGCGCGGGCTAGCTGGGCGATGAGGCGATTCGCCAGTCACCGATAGCGCGGAAGCGATCGGCCGGCGACGCCAGAAAACCCACTTGAAGGCCCTCGATCTGATCGCTGACCACGTAGGTATAAAGCGGATAATAGAGCGGTATCGCGATCGCCCCTTCGGCAAAGGCGTCCTGCAGTTGCCGGTAGAGCGCGGCGCGGCGGCTGGCGTAGATTTCACCGCGGGCTTTCTCAATGAGCTCGGCAAGCTCGTGATTGGAGACGGCGCCGAAATTCTGTCCATTGCCATATTGAGCCGGATGCCAATGGCGGTAGAGATCGAAGTCGCCGCCGGCTGACAGCTCTACAATTGCCGTCTGGAAGCGCCCGGTCGAGAGCCGATTCGCGAGTTCCTCAGCGCCGACGGCCTCAATTTTCAGCGCCAAGCCGAGCTGGCTCCATTGAGCCGCGATGTCAGCGGCCAGATTTTGCAGTGGCATCTTGTCTTCCAACAGCAGGCTGATTTGCGTCTCCACTTCGTTCAGCTCCGCCGATGCAGGCGCAGTCTCGGTTGCGTCATCGCCGGCTGGAAAGATTCCGGCCGCCTCCAACAGCGCGCGCGCCTGCGCGATGTCATAGCTGTGCCAGAAGGGGTGGGGCTGATACACGGACGAGCCGGGCGTGTAAGGGCTGTCGGCGTAGGTGACTTCGGCGCCCAAGTGCCTTGCGACCAACGCGGTTGTATCCAGGCCTAGGGACAGCGCTTGGCGCAGACGGCGCTCGGCGAAGTTCGCCTCCGTCCAATTGAATATGAGCATAACCATGGAGGGCGCGACCTGGGTGTAAATTCGGCTATTGGGCAAGTCGAGCATTTGGCTGCGCGGGGCGACATTGGCGAACGCGTTGATCGCGCCAGTTCGGTATGCAGCCAGCGCCGCCTCCGCATTCGGATACAGATGAAAGCTCAATCGGGAGAGCGAGAATCGTCCTTGTGATTCCGCTCTCTGCTGAAAAACGGGCGAGCGCGCCAATTCCACTTTGCTGATCGCTTCGCCAGATCCCAGCTGCAAGGAGGCAAGCTGAAATGGACCGGTCCCAATCGGGGAGAGATTGAAGGGATGCTGTGCCAACTGGGCGATTGACGTGCCGCGCAGCGCATGCTCCGGCAAAATGCCGACTGTCAACAGGTGGGGAAAGCTGCTCAGTGGTTGCGCCAGGCGGAAGCGCAAAAGGTAATCACTGAGCTTTTGCGTCTCGACTGTGGCCCAGAAAGCCCCGTCAGGTGAGAATTTGGCGAACTCGGGATCGCTCAGCAGCGACATGGTGTAGACGACATCATCGGCGCTGAAGGCGGCGCCATCTTGCCAGCGAATGTCTTCACGTAATCTGATGACGTAGGAAATGCCGTCGGCGGAAATGACCAACTGCTCGGCTAGCCGGGGGACGACTTCGCCGTATTCGTTGGTGGCGAAGAGCCCCTCGAAGATGAGACTGGAAATGTCGCGGTCGACCGGATTCAAATGGGCGAAGAGCGGGTTCAATCGGCGAACTGTTCCGACCAAGCCTTCGCGGTAAGCCGGCTCTGGCAGGGTTGAAAGACCGGTGGCGGTCGCGAGCGATGCTGTCGCGCTAGGTTCCGGGCGCGGCGCCTCGGTTGCTTCAGTCGTTGCCGGGAGCGAAGTTTCAAGTGTGGGCGTGGGCGCCTCCGGCTGCAACTGGATGTTTTGCCGGCTGAGGCGAAATACGGCGCTCGCCATGAATACGATGATTGCGAGAATCAACGAGATTAGTTGCCAGCGGAAACCGTGAAACATCTTGCGCTACTCAATAGCCAGAAGGCGCTCTGCTGCGGTGACAGAACGGCGGGACATCATCGATTGGGTTTAGCGCCAGTGAGAAGGCCGCGTGGCTCAGCCCGGCGTTGCCACCGCGAACAAAGCGATGCCAAGAAAGGCGATCGACAAGAAGATAGTGATGCGGAAAAGCGTCTTCTCCAGTCCGCGGCGGGTGCGCGCGATACCGCCACCGGCGTCGCCGCCCAGGAGGCTGCCCAAGGCGCCGCCCTTCACTTGAAGCAAGATCAAGATAATAAGCACGATTGATAAAACGATGGACGATATCTGTAAGGCAACCGCCATGACGCCGCTCCCCGCGAAACTTCAAGAACACAACAGCCGAACTATATCATCTGTCAATGGCTTTGACTAGCGCGAAGTGACAGACTGTGGTCAACCGGTACAGATTATACGATGCTGGCGTCCTTTAGTCGCGCCGGGAATCGAGATATTCAATGGCGGCGGCCAGCTGCGGGTCGCTTTTGTCATCGTTGCCCTGCTCAGTCCGATTCCATTCGACGATGATGTCCGGTGTGACGCCCTGCTGGTGGATCCAGTGGCCCTTGGGCGTCAGCCAATGTTGCACAGTGATGCGCAGGCAGCCGCCGTTTGAGAGATCCGGCAAGTTCTGCACCGTGCCTTTGCCGAAGGTTGTCTCGCCGATGATGGTGGCGACGCCGTGGTCTTGCATGGCGCCGGCGATCACTTCCGCGGCGCTCGCGCTGGTTTCGTCGACCAGGACGACAATCGGCACGTTGATATCAATGTAATCGCCGCTGGCGCGGGTGACCTCCTCACTTTGGTCGCGCGAGACTTGGCGCAATAGGATGCCATCTTGGATAAATGCGCTGCCGATTTCGATGGCGCTGGCCAAAGTGCCGCCCGGGTTATTGCGAATGTCGAATATCAGCCCGCCAGTATTGTGAACATCAATGGCGTCCAGAGCCTCATCCAATTGCGATCGCGAGAGGTCGTGAAAGTCCAGCATGGCGATGTATGCGAAGCCCTCGCCGACAGTTTCGTAAGACACGTTTGGCATTTCAAAGCTGTCACGAACGATTTCGTATTTGATGAACTCTTCACGACGCTGGAATACAATGCTTACTGTGGTCCCAGGCGGTCCGGGGACCAGCGCCGAGAGCTCCGCCTGAGAAAAGCCGGATACTCGCTGTCCGTCGACTTCGTGAAAGATATCGCCGGGCAGCACGCCGACTTTTTCCGCCGGCGTGTTGGGAATGACTGTCACCACTTCAATACGGCCTGTAGCTTCGTCGGTCTTGATAGTCACGCCGATGCCGGAGAATTTACCGGAGAAGTCGCGGCTGCGCGGACAGAACTCAGGACGAATGTAGCCGCTATGCGAGTCTCCCAGCGCATCAACCATGCCTCTGATCGCGCCGTCCACAAGCGTGTCCACCGCGACCGGATCAACATAGCGAGTTTCAATGATGGAGAAGGCATCCCAAAATGGCTCGAAAGCGCGCTCGGCATCACTGAGCGCCGCGCGCTCCTGCGCTTCGGTGTCGGATTGTGACACACTGCCGAGAGCGAAACCGATGACAAAGACTGCCAACATGACGAGCAGAAGACCTCCATTGCGCGGGCGGCGGCGAGTCCCAGGCAAGCCTTTCATAAAACAACTCCTGTACGTGCAGATGTCTCCCTATCGATATAGTATAGGCGAATACCGCGTCGCAACGGTACAGCCATCCCTTGCTGGCGAAGCGGCTGCTGAGCAACGAACCTGCCTGACGAGCGCTGAGCGACAGACTAAATGGGCGTGACTGATATCTATATTCCACTGGAAGAAGCGGCGGCGATCGTCAAAGATGGCGACACCCTGGCTTTAGGCGGGATGACGCTCTATCGCCGGCCGATTGGTTTCGTGAAGGGCCTGCTTAAGCGCCGCCGGCCACTGGCAGATTTGACGTTGCTGAGCTTTACTGGCGGGCTGGAATCGGATTTGCTGGTCGGCGCTGGATGCGTCAAGCGGGTGCGCTCGGCCTATTTTGGCTTGGAAGCATTTGGCCTGGCGCCTATGTTCACGCAATTCGTCCAATCACAGCGCCTTGAGGTTATCGAAGAGACGGAAGCGAGCATCGTGATGGGGATTCGCGCTCAAATTGCCGGCGTCGGATTCTTGCCGTCGACTGCCTGGCTGGGCACGGACTTGCCAGCGCTGCGCCCGGACGTAAAGACCGTAATCGATCCATACGGCGGCGACGAGCTAGTGGCGTTTCCGGCGATCGCCTGCGATGTGGCTGTCATCCACGGGCTGGCGGGCGATCGGCAGGGCAATGTTCTGATTAACAATAACTTGGGAATCGACCTGGAACTCGTTTATGTCGCGGATACGGTCATTGCCACAGTCGAGCGCGTCGTTGACCAATTGGAGCGGTCGACGGACGGCGTCATTATCCCGCGCCCCGGTTGCGACATGGTTGTGGAGCTGCCGGGCGGCGCCGCGCCGAGCAGCTGCTATCCGCTGTACCCGATGGCCGGCGCGAAAATCCTTGAGTACACCGAAGCCTGTAATGGGGACCGCTTTGAAGAGTTCGTGACGCGATTTGTACAGTCTTGAAGTCAATTTGTTGCGATGTAGGTATTTGCACAGTATAATGAAACACAACGACCAAATGTCGAGACTTGGGGAGCTCGCGCGAGCGGGCTGAGAGGGCGTGGTAGTCATGCCGACCCATAAACCTGATCCAGGTAATGCTGGCGTAGGGATGTCTGCAGCACCCTTGCTTTAGCCACCCCTGTACACACCCCGACAGGGGTGGCTTTTGCTCATAGCGGATCCGGCTTCTTCAGTCTCAGGCAAGTGTAAACGCATGGCGAGTCCGATATGCGCATTCGCCATGAGGGTCGTCTGTCCGAATGAGACGATAGGAGCAGGTTATGATTCCGCGCGCAATCTCAATCCTTTTGCTGGTCTTTATTGCCGTCTGTCCGGTCTCCGCGCAAGAGGCGGAAAGGCTGGTAGTCCTGACACATGACAGCTTCGCCATGACCGAAGAAGTGCTGGCTGCATTCGAAGCGGAGAGCGGAGTATCGGTCGAAATCCTGCGCTCGGGCGACGCGGGCCAGATGGTGAATCAGGCGATCTTGAGCAAGAACAATCCGCTAGGCGATCTGCTCTATGGCGTGGACAACACCTTCTTGAGCCGGGCGCTGGCCGCCGAGATTTTCGCGCCCTATGAGTCGCCGGTGCTCGAATTCGTTCGCGAGGGCTTCCTTCCTGACGACAGCTTCCGCGTGACGCCGATCGATTTTGGCGATGTCTGTCTCAATTATGACATCGCCTATTTTGAATCGAACGAACTGGAACTGCCTGAGAGCTTAAGCGACTTGACGAAAGCGGAATATCGCGGACTGCTGGTAGCGGAAAACCCGGCGACTTCTTCGCCCGGTCTAGCATTTCTGCTGGCGACCATCGCTGAATTCGGCGCCGAGGGCGATTACAACTATCTAGACTATTGGCAGGATCTGGCTGCGAATGATTTGCTCGTTGTCGATGGCTGGACCGATGCCTACTACGGCGAGTTTATGGTGACGGGCCGGGAATCGGGCACGCGCCCCCTGGTGGTCAGTTACGCCAGCAGCCCGCCGGCGGAAGTTTACTACAGCGAAGATCCCGATGCGGGCGCGATCACCGGCGCCATAGTCGGCGACAATATGTGCTTTCGGCAAGTTGAATACGTCGGCATTCTGGCCGGGGCAACCAACGAAGCAGCGGCTCGGCTATTCGTCGACTTTATGCTGAGCCCGGCTTTCCAGGAAGAATTGCCGCTCAATATGTTTGTCTTCCCGGTGCGGGAGGATATCATGTTGCCGGCGGTTTTCGCCGAGCACGCTTTGATTCCTGAGAATCCGGCATTTGTAGAACCGGCTGATATCGAAGCGAATCGCGAAGACTGGGTGCAAGCCTGGATGGAGGTCATGCTGCGTTGATGCGGCGCGCGCGTCAGCTTTGGGTCATCGTTTTTTTCATCCCGCTGGCTTTCCTCGGGCTCTTCTACGCCTATCCGCTGCTTTCGATATTCGATGTCAGCCTGCGGCCCGCTGGAATTCTCGATCTGTCAGCTTTCGTCCGGCTGCTTTCGAGCGACTACTACATCGGGACGCTGCTCTTTACGGTGTATCAGGCAGCGCTGTCGACCGTCGTGACACTAGTGCTGGCCACGCCCTGCGCATTCGTCTTCGCGCGCTATCAATTCCGCGGCAAGACGCTGCTGCTTTCGTTAGCGACGCTGCCATTTGTCTTGCCGACCGTCGTGGTCGCGCTGGCGTTTGCGACCTTGCTTGGCAAGGACGGCACCCTCAATGACCTGCTAATGGCGTTTTTTACGCTGGAATCCACGCCGATCCAGCTTGAGCGCAGTCTGGCGATGATCATCATCGCGCACGTTTTCTACAATTTCGCGGTGGCGCTGCGCATCATGACGAGCTATTGGTCGTCGCTTGGCTTCCGCGTCGAAGAGGCGGCTCGCTGCCTGGGGGCGGATGAATTGGCGCTTTGGCGCGACATTCGCCTGCCGCTGATTCGTCCGGCTATGCTTTCGGCTGGCGTGCTGGTGTTCATCTTTTCCTTCACCAGCTTCGGCGTGATTCTGATCCTGGGCGGTATTCGCTTCGCCACGCTCGAGGTGCAGATCTACTATCAAGCGGTCAATATGTTCAACCTGCCGCTGGCGGCGGCGCTGTCACTGGTGCAGATATTGAGCATGTTGTTCATGATGATGATCTACACGTCTACACAGAAGAGACTGCAACTTACGCTTGCCAGCAGCGCAGCCGTCGCGAAGCGCCCTCGAACGCTGCTGGAGCGACTCTGCGTCAGCCTTTGCGTCGCTCTGATTGCTGTTCTGCTCTTTGCTCCATTGCTTGCGCTTGTCGTGCGTTCGGTCCTGGTCGCAGGTCAGCTGGACTTGGCCAATTTCGCCAGCCTGGTGGAAAAGTCTCGTGGTTCGCTGTTGTTTATCGCTCCGATCGAGTCGGTTTTCAATTCCCTGCGATTCGCGCTGATCGCCATGTGCGCCGCTTTGAGTCTGGGTCTGATCGCATCCTATATGATCGAGCGCCGCGGACGGTGGTCGCGGCTGCTGGATCCGCTGTTCATGCTGCCGCTGGCGACGAGCGCGGTCACCTTGGGCTTCGGTTTTATCATCGCGCTGGACGAGCCGCCTCTGAATCTGCGCGCGTCTTGGCTGATCATTCCTATTTCGCATACCTTGGTGGCGCTGCCCTTCGTAATCCGAAGCGTATTGCCCAGCTTGCGGGCGATACCCGCGTCATTGCGAGAGGCGGCGCGGACTCTCGGCGCGAAGCCCGTAGACGCCCTGCTGACAATTGACCTGCCATTATTGGGGCGGGGCATTGCGGTTGGGGCGACCTTCGCATTCACCGTCAGCATGGGCGAGTTCGGGGCGTCGCTATTTGTCGCGCAGCGAGAATCGGTGACGATTCCGGTGGTGATCTACCGCCTGCTGGGCGATCCGGGCTTTGCTTCATATCGGCAATCGCTGGCGATGAGCGTCCTCTTGATGCTGGTCTGCGCTAGTGGCTTTGTGATTATCGAACGGCTGCGGATTGCCGGCGTCGGTGAATTCTGATGTTGCGAATTGAGCGCGTTTCTCATGCCTACGGTGAAATCGTTTCGCTGCGCGATGTATCGTTGGACCTTGAAGCGGGCGAGATCCTTTGCCTTCTTGGACCCAGCGGCTGTGGCAAGACGACATTGCTGCGGATCGTCGCCGGTTTGGAGACCGACTATGACGGCGCCATCGTCTTTGACGGCGAGGACATAAGGCCGGTTCCGGTGCATCGGCGCGGCTTCGGCTTGATGTTTCAAGATTTCGCTCTCTTCCCGCATCTGTCGACCGCGGACAATATCGCGTATGGCTTGAAGCGACTCGGTCTTAATCGCAGGGAAATCGGCGAGAAAGTACAGTCGCTCCTGCAGCGCGTCGGCTTGGAGGATTTCGACGAGCGCGATGTCGCATCGCTCTCCGGCGGGCAAAAGCAGCGGGTGGCGCTGGCGCGCAGCCTGGCGCCGAATCCACGCCTGCTGATGCTGGATGAGCCGCTCGGGTCCCTGGATGCGCAGCTTCGCGATCAACTGGCGCTCGAGCTGCGCCAGATCATCAAGAGCGCTGGATTGAGCGCGATATACGTCACTCATGATCGACGCGAAGCTTATGCAGTCGCCGACCGCATTGCCGTGATGAATATCGGCAGTGTGCGACAGCATGGCAGTCCGCGCCAGGTTTACCGGCGGCCTTCCTGCGCTTTTGTCGCGCGATTTCTGGGCTTGCAAAACGTTTACTCGACCAGTGACAGGAGAATAACCAGTCTTCTCAGTCGTGCGGGCGGCGGGAATTGGAGAATCGGCTCAAGTATATTGATTCATCCCGCGGGCATTCGCCACAATGGCGGCCAGACGAACGATGCAATACCGACTGAGCTTACGCTGGAAGCCGCCGTTTTTCGCGGCGAGCGCTACGACTTGACCGCAACGACCGACTCCGGTTTGCCTCTGTCATTTGACCTGAGCGAACTCCCGGTAAATGTCGGCGAGAAGCTAACCGTTCACATTCTGCCGGACGCGATCATCCCGCTGGATGACTAGCGTTGGAACTCCCTATGCCCTCCCAAGTCAAAACAGTATAATTGGTTTGTTGTGGCGCATAGCTAAGAACTGAAGGTTGTGTTTATGCCGAGAGCGTTGTTCAGCGTGTCGAGCAAGCAAGGCGTCATCGGTTTCGCCAGGGAATTGGTCGGGCTTGGCTGGGAGGTCGTCGCCAGCGGTGGTACGGGCCAGACCTTGTCTGACGCCGGCATCCCGATTACCAAAGTCGAGCGCGTCACCGGGCAAGCCGAGATGCTGGGCGGGCGGGTCAAGACTTTGCACCCGGCGATCCACAGCGGCATTCTGGCGCGTGACACGACCGATGACTTCGCTGAATTGGCCGCTCACGGAATCGCGCCGATCAGCCTGGTTGTCTGCAACTTGTATCCCTTCAGCGAGACGATTCGGGACCCGGATGTATCCATCGAAGCGGCGATAGAGCAGATTGACATAGGCGGGGTGACGTTGCTGCGCGCGGCGGCGAAGAATTTCTCCCGCGTAACGGTTCTATGCGACCCGCTGGATTATTCGAGTGTACTGGTCGCAATGAAGGCAGAAGGCAACACAAGCTTGGCGCAGCGCCGAGAACTGGCGGTCAAGGCTTTTGCGCATAGCCGCGATTATGACGAAGCCATCCACGCCTATCTAAGCGAATCGGATGTTGCCGAGCCAGCCGATGGCGATGTTCCAGAGCTTATCTCGATTGGTGTACAGCGCAGTCACGATTTGCGTTACGGCGAGAATCCACATCAGTCGGCCGCCTACTATGCGCGGAGCGCGGAATCGTCGCCTTTGGGCGCCGATCAATTGGCGGGCAAACAGCTCTCATACAACAACATCCTGGACGTCGACGCGGCGTGGCGCGCGGTCAGCGGCTTTGAAGAGCCGACCGTAGTAATTGTCAAGCATCTCAATCCGACCGGCATCGCGAGCGCGCCCACGGTGACGAACGCCTTTCCGCTGGCGCTGGCGTCGGACTCGAAATCGGCCTTCGGCGGCATTATCGCGGCCAATCGCGCGCTGGATTCAGCATTCGTGGATGCCCTGGGCTCGATGTTCGTAGAAGCGATCATTGCGCCGAGTTTCGCCTTCGAGGTGATCAAGCAACTGCAAGCCAGCCGCAAGAATTGCCGGATTCTGGAAATGTCGCGTCCGTTCACCGGGGGCGGTTACGAGTTTCGCAGCGTGACAAACGGCCTGCTATTGCAGCGACCGGACATTGGCGCGCCGCCGGAAGCCCGCATGAAAATGGTGACGCGGCGCCTGCCAACCGACGAAGAGATGGAGTCGCTCTTGTTCGCCTGGAAGGCGGTTCAGCACGTGAAGTCCAACGCAATTGTGCTGGCGCAAGGCAAGCGCACGGTGGGTATCGGCGGGGGCTTGCCCAGCCGGGTTGACGCGGCCGAGCTCGCGATCAAGAAAGCAGAGGGAGAGACGGTGAACGCGGCGATGGCATCCGACGCCTTCTTCCCATTCCCCGACAGCATCGAGTCCGCGGCTAGAGCCGGGGTCACCAGCGTCATCCAGCCCGGTGGATCCATTCGTGATGCGCAAGTGATTGAGGCGGCCGACTACTTCGACATGGCGATGATATTCACCGGCACACGGCATTTTCGTCACTAGTCGGATGCTAGACCGAGTCTTCCACTGCTTCCGCGGAATCGTCTTGCCGGCGGCGGCCGAGGAAGGGCAGTTCGCCTTTTTCCCAAGCCACCAAGAGCGGCACAGCGGTGAAGATTGAGGAATACGTTCCCGACAGCAGCCCAATGAATAAGATGGCGATGAACTGCTTCACGGTTTCGCCGCCGAAGAGCAGAATCGCAATCATGATGAAGAAGGCGTTCAATTGGGTGGCCAGCGAACGGTGGATCGTCTCCCAAATGCTGCGGTTGACGATCGTCTCATAAGGCTCGCCCAGATGCTTCGGTATGTTTTCGCGGATGCGGTCGAAGACGACGATCGAGTCTTGCACCGAAAAGCCGACCACGGTCAAGACGGCGGTCAGGAAGAGCGCGTCAATCTCCCAGCCGAGCAGCAGCCCAAAGAGTGACATGACGCCCATCACCACCAGAATGTCGTGAATCATGGCGGCGATAGCGCAAACTCCATAGCGGATTGCGTTCGGCACCTGCCGGAAAGCGATCACGATGAAACCGGTGATGACCAGCGCGCCGACGGCTACCGCTGCCAATGCCGACCGGGTCACCTCCTGGCCGATGGTGGCGGAAACCGTCTCGACGCGGAAGCTGTCGCGGTTGAGCGGCGCCAGGGCGGATAAGCGCGCGAGGATGTCCTCGGTGACGCTGACGTCGTGGAAGCTGGCGCGCACCGACCAGCGGAAGTCGTCCCGCCCCCCGATCTGCTGAATGATCACATTGTCGTCGCCGACGGCGTTGAATACGCGGCGGATGCCGTCTTCGCTGGCGCCAATCTGGTCGAACTTCAGCTCATAGATGCTGCCGCCCAGGAAGTCGATGCTCAGGCGGAAGGGAGCGCCGGTCGTCAGCGTCGAGAAAATCATGATCACGAGGCCAGGCACGATGATCAGGGCGGACAAGATGAAGAACCAGCGGCGTTTTTGAACGATGCTAAACATGGCTGGTCGTTCTCATGCGCCCAGGATCGCGCGGTTGTTCGCTATGGAACCGCGGAAGAGGCCGACAAGAATGTAGAGAAAGGTGCGCGTGACGATCACGGCCGTGAACAAATTCAGCACCAGCCCGATCGCCAGAGTCACGGCGAAGCCGGCGACGATGCTGGCGCCGGGCGTCTGCCCGAACATGAATAGAATCCCGCAGATGATGATGGTGGACAAGTTGGAATCGCGGATGGAGGTCCAGGCGCGGTCGAAGCCGGCTTTCAGCGCGGCATCGAGCGGCAAGCCGGCGCGCAATTCTTCCTTGATGCGCTCGAAGATGAGAATGTTGCCATCGACAGCGGTGCCGATCGAGATCAGAAAACCGGTGATGGCGGGCAAGGTGAGCGTGACCGGCAGCAGCTTGAACACCGCGATGTTGAGAAAGATGAAGACGACCAGCGCCAGATCGGCGGCGAAGCCAGGCAAGCGATAATAGATCAACATGAAAGCCAAAACGACGATGACGCCAACGACGCCCGCTTGCACGCTCAGCCGCACCGATTCCTGGCCCAGCGTAGCGCCGACTTCCTGCGTGCTTTCGATGCGCAGCGGGATCGGCAGCGCGCCCGAGCGCAGTTGCAGCGCCAGGGTATTGGCTTCTTCTTCGGTGAATTGACCGGTGATGACGCCGCCGGAGGAAAGCTGTGCCTGAATGATTGGCGCGGACAGCACCTCGCCATCCAGGACAATCGCCATTGGTTCGCCGATGCGATCGCGCGTGAAGCTGCCGAAGATGTCCTGGAAATCTTCTTTAACTTCGAAATTGATCATCCATTCCGGGCTGCCGGTGCCTTGCGGCGGCGAGAGTACGGCGCTGGCCGCTTGCAAGCCGGCGCCGGTCATCACCGTGCGGAAGGGCAGGCCCGTCACTGGATGCGCCCGCCGATCAGCCAGCGGATCGGTTTCGCCTTCCGCCAGCGCCGCGTTCTGGCGCAGGTCAACTTGCTCGTCGGTTACAATTTCGCGGCCGACGAGATCGATGACTTGATTGCGCAAGCCGCCGAAGTCGACAAATTCCAGCAGAGCGGTTCGCTGAATAGTGGCCACCGCCTGAGCCGGATCGCGCACGCCGGGGAGCTCCACCAGGATCCGATCGCGCCCTTGCACCTGTACGGTGGCTTCGGTCAATCCAAGGGCATTCACGCGGCGGGCGACGTTGTTGGCGGTTTCGCCCAATTCTTCCAGGGTAAAGTTGTCTATCGCGGTATCGGCTTGCAGCAGAACGCGCAGTCCGCCGACGAGATCCAGCCCCAGGCTTTGGGTGATATTCAGAACAAAATCGTTTTCGCCATCGCCGTTGAAATCAAGCTCGAGGTTTTCATTGCATTTGAGATTGGGGCCCTCGGCGGCGGCGCAGGCTTCCGTTTGCACGCCTTTGAATGCCGGCGGCGTCGCCACCCAAATGCAGAAGACGCTCAGCATGACTATGAAGATGAGCCATCGAGCATGGCTGCTCATTGCTTTCGCCTTCCCTCGGTTGCAGAGTATTTCAGGCTGAAGTCCGCTCGCCGCGCGGCGTCTTGGCGCCGAGCTTCGCGTTGTAAGCGAGTTCGTCGGGATCATAGACCTGCTGCAATGCCGCCGTCAACAGCTTGATGCGGACGCCGTCCGCGATCTCAATATGCGAGACGCCTTGATCGACATCAATATCGATGATCTTGCCGACGATGCCGCCATAGGTGACGATCTCGTCGCCAACGTGCAGGGAACGCACGATCTTCTGCTTGTGCTGGAAAGCGCGCTGCTTGGGAAAGATAATCAGCGCCCAATAGACGCCCAGGACCAAGGCGAGGATCGCGAATACAAGGACAAATTCCGGCATAGTCACCCGTCTTCTACACGCAAAACGACGACATTATATTCTTGAAGCGCCGCTTAAGCCAGTCCCATTCGCATGCCTTGAACGCTTGGCTGCGAGGCAAGACTGGCCGGGGTCGAATGCCTAACGTTTTATCGCCAGCGAGGGCGCGGAGATGCAAGGTTGCCCGGTCGTGAATATCATGCGGTCGACAATGCGCTGCCAGGCTTGCTTGACCAATTCTTGAATCGAACCTAAAATAGCGATTGGAATCGCCGCTCGCTGATTGAGGTGAACCCAATGATGCGTAAATTGCTGAACAGACCCACTCTGTTAACAGTCCTATTGTTTGTTCTACTTTCTGTCATCGCGTTTCCGGCGAGCGCCGGCGATGTCTACCTGACCAATAATCGCGGCTCTGAAAACGCCGTCTTTTTTATCAAGGATGAACCGTCGCTGGTCATCAATGGCTTTGATTTGACGCCCCTGGGGATGGAACTGCCGACGGCGCTGGACGCGATCAGCATTTCTGTCGAGTCGCCGGTGCCCGGCAGCATCATTGATGTGGTGGTTTATCAAGACGCCAATGGCGGCTCGCCAATAGACGCGGAGCTGGTGCACCGGCAAACGGTATCCATGAACCGGCCCGGCGTCAATCGCATCGAACTGGATCGGGCGGCGATCATTACCGAGCCGGTCGTATGGGTCGGTTTCTATCTGCCGGTTGATTTCCGCTTTTACGCCGACCAATCCGGCTCGTCCCCTTTGACCTATTGGGCTTGGACGCCCGCGGGGACCTTTGATCTGAATTCGCTGGCGAACGCCGCGATTCTCGGTCCCGGAGACGGGACGGAGCCGGTCGAAATCTCGATGGAAGGGATCGCGCGCATCACGGCGGAAACGCGGACGCCAGATTATGACGAGACGGCGGCCGCCTTCCCGCTGACGGAACAGATGACGACCGCCTCGGCGCAGGACACCTCATTGCTGCGCGATTACGAAGATTGCCATAATCTCGCTTATGATCCGGCCGACAACTCCATTTCAACCGGGCTGACATTCCCGCTCTATTGCCGGCACGCCGACACGTATGAGACGCCGTACCAGATCGCCAATCCGCCCGACCAGATTCTGGAGGTGGACCGCCGCGGACAGCTGTTCAAGCTATCGACCTTTTTGACGGACGCTCAGCTTGTCCCCGGCCGATCGAGCCAATTGCCGGTGCGCGTCACCCACTGCCTGCGCATCCCCTCTGACGATTTGGAGAGCGCCGTCCTGGGCGAGGTGCGCGAATCGGAGACGGCGGGCGAGCGCTGGTATATCTTGCCATCGGTGCGCATGGGCGAAGTCGTCTGCGCCGAAGTATCGGTGGCGAACTACCTGTCCTACTTTGTGCCGCGCACGGCGGAATCGGCGCCGAATATCAATCTGGTGGTCGGCTGGACGGAAGTACATCCCCATCCCTTGTATTGCGGGGCGGAGGCGCGGCTGCGCGTGCCAATCGTCAATACCGGCTTGAGCTGGTTCAAAACCGACTCGGGCCATGTGAGCGTCGCGGTGGAAGATTTCCACGTAGGCACCGGGATCTCGACGACCAGGTATGTCTTGCAAGTCAATACCGATCAATTTGGCCCGGGCGTGCGCCGCGTGCTCGATCTGGGTCCGATATTTGTCGAGCAGTTCGTCGACGAATTGCATCGCATCGAGGTGCGCTTGGACGACGAGAACAAGGTCCCGGAGACGAACGAAGCCGACAATATCTGGGTCACGGAGTATATCTTGCGCCATCCGCCCTGGGATGATGAGGAATGCGGGCCCGAGCCGGTTGAACGGCGTCGCCGACCGTTCTGGGTCGTTGGTGATAACTGCAGGCTGAGTTTAAGAACGATGGGTTACGGCGGACTGAATTTTGAGCTGCTTGAACTGGTTGAAGATGCTGTTCGCAAACTCTCTGGTGAGACGGGTGAGGCAAGTGTAACGGTCGTCACTCAACTAGATACGCCGGTCACTACGGAAACAGACGTAGACCAAATTGCAGCCGAGGTTAGAAGCCGTTTAGAACCTCTATTTCGTGCCGAAGATTGGGAAAGACTTCGCCGAATCTGGGGCACGCGGACCTTCATCAGCGGCCGGTCGGCCCATGCCCTAAGAAATCGCGCTGCATGCGGCGTCTTGCCCGAGGGGTTATAGATATGCGAATTGTCACGAATAAGAAACTGGCGCGACGCAACAAGAAGATCACCAATTATCTCTTTTTCGGCACCTTTGGCGCTTTGATCCTGGGCTTCGTCTTGATCAACGCCTCGCTCTTCACCGGCGATGTGCCGACCAATTTGACCTTGATCGCGCAGTCGGCGGTGCTGCCGGTACTGCTGATATTGACGGTGATTTCGGTGCGCATGACCAATATGTGGGCGCGTGTGCCCCGGCCCGAAAACGCGATCGAGAATGGCTTGAAGGGGCTGAGCAACAAGAGCATCCTCTACAACTATTATCACTTTCCGGCGCGGCATGTGCTGATTTGCCCGCAAGGCGTTTTCGCCATCGCCACGCGCTGGCATGACCAGGCTTTCACCTTCCGCGACGGGAAGTTTATCAGCCGGCGCAATATCATCTCTAAGTTCTTTTCGCTGATCCGCTTTGATGGCGTGGGCAAGCCCATGCGCGACGCCGAGTTCGCCCGCGCCCATGTCCAGCGCGCCATCGACGAAATCGACCCCGAAATCAAGGTGAGGCCGCTGGTCGTCTTTGTCGATCCGGCGTCGGAGATCGTCTTCGAGAGCGAGCCGGAGACGCCCGTTCTCTATGCCGACCCGAAGAAGAGCCCGAATCTCAAGGACTTCATGCGCGACGCCAAGCGTCAATTGAGCGACGGCGCCGATGAAAGCAAGACCAAGAACGCCAGCTTGATGCCGCTGAGCGAAAAGCAGATTGACGCGTTTGAAGAGGCGACCATCTAAGCGCGGATGTCTTCGCTTCGTCTCTTTCTTCCGCTGATCCTGGCGATTCTCCTCGGCTTTTTCCTGAGACTGCACAATTTGGAGTCGGTGCCGCTGCGAGGCGATGAGGCTTTCAGCGTCCTCTACTGGGCTGATCTGCCGGTGGGCGAGTCTTTGACGCGGATCGCGCAGGGAGAACCGCATACGCCGCTGGTGTACCTGGTGGCGCGGATTTGGCGACAGTTTGTGGGCGGGATCGATTCCGTCTTTGCGCTGCGCATGCTGTCGGTATTGGGCAATCTGCTGGGCGTATCGGCGATGTACGCGCTGGGCGCCCGTCTGTCGGGGGTGAGAAGCATCGGCTTGGTCGCCGCCTTCCTGTTTGCGCTGCACCCCTTCGAGATCTGGCATAGTCAGGAATTCCGCAATTACGGCTACTGGGCCGGCATGAGCGCGACGACCCTGTGGCTGGGCTTACGGCTGATTGATCGCGGCCGCCGGGCGGACTGGATCTTCTATGCCGCCGCCGCCTGCTTCACGACATTGACGATTTACACCGAGCCATTTTCGCTGATCGCGCTCGCTTGCTTCGCCATCATCGAGCGGCGACGCGATCCCCGCTTTCTGCGGCCTCTTCTGCTGCTGCAAGCTGGCATCGGCATGCTGCTGGTCATTGGATTCGCGCTGATTCAAGTGCTGCCGGGCTTCGCCACTTCGTATCCCGGCCTGGTGCAGGCTTTTTCCCTGACCGACTATTTCACGCGCTTCGTTCCCGTCCTGGTCTTGGGAACGACTATTCCCTTCGATATGTCCGCGCTCGGCTGCGCGCTTTCGCTCGTCATCGCGCTCGCGAGCCTCATTCTGTTCCGGTCTAGCAAGCGGCAATTTCGCTTCGTCGCGCTGACGGCGGTGATGCCGCTGCTGCTGCTGGGATTGGTCTCGTCCCACTACAATCTCTTTCATCCACGCTACGTATTGTCGGCTGCGCCCGCGTTTATCCTGGCGCTCGTGCTCGGCAGCTTTGGACTGGCGGCGCATCTCAGGCGCTTCTTCCGGCTGCGCCCGGGCGCGCTTGGCTTGCTTGTTCTCTCGCCCTGGTTTGTCTTGGCATTGGCGACGCTGCAGGCGCATTTCAACGACCCGGCTTTTCGCCGGGCGCCGGCTTGGGACGAACTGGGAAGATTCCTAAAGTCGCGCGTGGTGGAAACGGACCTGGTCATACAGCTGTCGGTGGATCCGGCTTTTGGCTATTACTACCAGTCCCCGGCGCCCGAAATGGCGCTGCCGGTTCATTCCGCGCAGCCGGTCGCCGAAATCGAGATGGAGCTGGAGCGACTGCGCGGCCGCTTCGGTAGCATTTATGTGGTATCGCGCGAGCAAGCTGGCTGGGCGAATGCCGGCGCGGTCGTGGCTTGGATGACCGATAACCTGCAGGAAGTGCTGCTGACCGATACAGCGGGCCTGCCGGTCCGGCAGTATATGGATTGGGCGATTCGACAGCAGTTCGACCGAGAGGTAGCCAGATTCGGCGATGCTGTCGCGCTGCTCGGCCATGAGTTGGCGCCCGACCCGCTGCCAACCGGCGAGCTGCTGCTGTGGATAACCTGGAAGCCACTTTCGCGGACTGAGCAATCTTTGAAGTCGTTTGTTCATTTGTACGGTCCGGTCAATCCGGCGACGGGAAGCGCGCTTTGGTCGCAAGACGATCAGTATCCGCAAGGGGGACGGCTGGATTCAAAGCGCTGGCGCGCGGGCGAGGTTTATCGCGATGTGTATTATTTGCCGACCGGTGATTTGGCGGATGGCGAATACCAGATCAGCGTGGGCTGGTATGATCCGGCGGGCGGCGCCCGATTGTCCCTGGCCGGCGGCGCCGACTCCTACGCGCTGGATTCCGCGCAGTTCACGGCGACGGCGAGAAGCGAGCCGTAATCGGGCGGAATGAATTGGCGCGAACCTGCGCCTGCCTGTAGACTGCAAGCATCGGCCATTCTTTGTATAGCAAAGGAGTTGGTCATGCGCCGGCGGATCTTCCTGGTAGTTTCCATTCTTCTGCTTGCAATTTCCTCTTCGCTTTATGCGCAGGACGACGGCGGCGAAAAGCCTGCCGGTTCGTCCGGTTCCGAAATGCCGGCCGCTTACGACACTTACATCATTCAGGGGGGCGATACGCTTGACGTCATTGCCCGCCGATTCAATACGACGGTTGAGGATTTGAAGGCGGCGAATGCGATTTTCGGCAATCAGATTATCGCGGGCCAGGTGCTCCTGATACCGCGAGGAGAAGCACGACCGGTAGCTGCTTACGAAATTCAGCCGGGCGATACCTTGTTCAGCATATCCAAACGCTTCGACACAAGTATCGGCATTTTGCAGGGTATGAATGAACTGGGGGATTCCAGCGCGATTGTCGCAGGTCAGACGATCCTGGTGCCGGCGCTTGCGGAAAGCAGCCAGGAGGTTGAGAGAGTTGAAGCCGATGACTCGGCGAGCCTTGTTCCGAGCCCGGATGATTCAATGACCACCGTCCACGTGGTTCAGCGGGGAGACACGCTTTACGATCTTTCGCGCTTGTACAATACCACCGTCGACCGGTTGCGCCGCCTCAACAACCTGGGGGGAGGCTCCAGTATTACCATCGGGAGCAGCCTGGTTGTTCCCAAGATCGACGAGACCATTCTGGAACGGTATATTGTGCAAGCGGGCGATTCTCTTTACAGCATCGCGCAGCGCTACGATGTCGAATGGCCGGTGCTGCAAGCGCTGAATCGAATGGCTGACGCGCGTGATATACGGGAGGGCCAAGCCATACTGGTTCCGATACTCGAGGGCGTATCGCTTGTGCTTCACGTCATCAAGCGGGGCGATACGCTGGAGGAACTGGCGGAGCAGTACGAAACATCGGTGGCGCGGATACAGGCTTTGAATGGCATTGCCGACCCCAGCCTGATCGTTCTCGGCAAGGCGATACTTGTGCCGGCGGCGACCGAGATCCAGGTGCGCGCCGGTTTCGGATTTGGGATTCAGGCATTTATTGACGGCGCGCGCGCGAGTGAACTGGCGGCAAGGGCGACCAAGCTCGGCGTCGACTGGGTCAAGATTGACGTGCCTTGGGCCGAGATCGAAACGGCGCCCATGGTCTATTCGTATGCCGCGCTGGATTCGATGGTGGCGACGATGGAACTGGCCGGCTTGAAGATCTTGCTTAATGTTTACGATGCGCCGGCCTGGAGCCGCAAGACCTATACCGAGACGCTGAACAGTCAATTCCTCGAATATGCCGGTCCGCCGGAGAATTACGACGACTTTGCCAGCTTCCTGGCGAATCTTGTCATACGCTATGCCGGTCTTGTCGATGCTTATGAAATTTGGAAATCGCCCAATCTCTTGAAGTTCTGGACCGTGCCGGTTTATACCCGCGCTCAGGAGATGACCGCTGACGGCGACTACGGCATTCCCGACCAGATTCAGATCGGGGCGCGCTATTATGTCCCGCTGCTCAAGATCGCCTACGAAACGATAAAAGCGCATGATGAGGCGGCATTGGTGGTCGCGGCTGGGTTGGCGCCGGTAGGCTTCAACGACGGTTACAATTCCATTGACACCGGGACTTTCCTGAAAAATATGCTGCTCGAAGGCGCCGCTGACGTCAGTGACGCAATCGGAGCGATATTCAGCGCTTCTGCGGCGCCGCCTTCGTTGCGCTGCTGTGACAAGCCGCCCGGCGTGGATACGCACTATGAGTCCTTCCTGCAATACTTTGTCGACCTGCTGGCTTTCTATGACGAGACCTTGATGGAGCAGGGCGTCGAATTGCCTGTCATTGTGACGCAGCTGGGCTGGGGCACTACAGACGGCGCCAATCTCGCCGTGCCGTCAACGGGTTTCGAATGGCTTCATTATACGAATGAGGACGAGCAGGCGCTCTACGTGGCGCAAGCCTACAGAATCGCGCAAAGACTGGAGAATGTGGCGGCAATGTTTTTGTACAATCTCAACGGCTGCGCGGTTGGCGATGAGGAGGCTTGCTTCTTCAGCCTGGAAGACGCTGACGGACAAATGCGGCCCGTGTTTTCCGCTTATCAATCCGTCCCCAAGACCAGGGAAGCGGCTTGAGTCTGGTCAGTTGGTTTCCACTGAGCCGGCGCTCTGGCCGCTCACTCCGTTTACACAATGGCTCGGGAGTTCGCTAGCGAGCCTGCCAGCGAAAGGTGTTAACGGCGCCGGGCGCGCCGACATAATAATACTCGCCCTGGTCGTTCTTCCGCGCGACCGTAACCTGCCACTGCACAAGATGTGGCTGCCCGTCGGCCGGAATGAATGCTTCTGGAACGCGATATGAATTGGCGCGGGTGACTTGTCGAAAGGCGGCGTTGGCGGTCTGGTCAATGAGTTCTAGCAAGTACACCTCGGCCGGGTTCAAGCCGGCGAGACCCACCCAGTGCAGCGTGAGCGCAGTGGGGGCAATGACGGCGCCATCCGGCGGGTGGAGCAGCCGAGGCGCTAACTTGGTTGCGGTGGGCGTCGCCGTCTCATTGCCGGTTGGCGTCGGCACTTTGGTTGGGGTGGGACTCGGCTTGGGGACGCGCACGCATTGACCGATGTTGAGGGTCGGCCGGCAATCCGGCCCACCAGCCGGTTCCTTGAAATTGCAGCCATACCAGTTTACTTCGCCACGATTCAGGTCGCTCAAGATTTCCAGCGTCGTATTGTAGGTATGCGCGATGGTAACCATGGAATCACCGGCGACGACATCGTGGCAGCCGACTGTCGCGCCCGAATCCAGGACGGCGCCGGACGAATCATCCAAGCCGATGGTCGCCAGCAGCGCCTGGGTGGCTTGGGCGCCGGCCGCCGTCGCTGTCGCGGTCGGGCGAGGAATCAGGATGGTAATCCCGCCGATGACCGAATCGGCGTCGCGGATAGAGTCATTCAGAGCGACGACCGTCGCCGCCACGTGCGGTTCGTAGGAATAACCGTGCTGCGGAAGCTGTATGATATAGAAGAGCGTTTCTCCTTCTTGCACAACATATTCAAAGAAAGGTGATGTGGCGCTTGGCGGCGGCGTGGGCAATGCTGGTGGCACTGTCGCGGTGGGTTCGGGCGCTACTATCTGCACCGGAGCAGCAGTGGAGGATGGCGTTGGCGTTGGCGGAGCGAGCGAGTACGTCGCGCTTGGCGCCGGGGAAGCTGTCGCGATCGTTTCCATTTCAAGCGTTGGCGATGGACGAGCATCGGGCATGGAGATATTGCAGCTGGCGGCCAGCCAAGGAATGAAGCAAAACAGAAACGACAAGAGGCGCAAGGTCATGAGCTGGATTGACCCGTACCCTGCCAGACAAAACGGCGCTCGGCTGAGCTATGCGAGACGGTTCCGCTGTTGGTGTCCAGGACGCTGACGCGCCAGGAATAGTGGTGGCTGATTGAATCTCGCGGCTGCAGTATGTCCGGTACGATGAAAAATAGCTCGCGCGTTTCGGCAGTGTAGCTCGCCCCGGTGTCGGTGTCGGTCAGTGTGATTTGGTAGACGTCCGCTGGCGCTAGACGGCCGGTCGCTACCCAGCGCAGCGTCACTTGTTCCGTTGGAGCGAAGAATGCCTCGCTAGGCGGGCTTTGCGCGATGGGCGCGTTGAAAGTGGCTGTTGGCAGCGGAGTCGGCGTTTCGCTGCCGGATGCGGTTGGAATCGGGGTTATGGTAGGTGTAGGCGCTGGCACTCGGATCCATTGGTCCTGCCATAATTGGACCGTACACTCTGGCCCCCCATAAGCGGCGCTAAAATCGCAAAGCGAGAAGTCGATTTCCGGATTCAGATCCGAGAGCGCCTTGGCGGTGGTCTCGTATTGCACGGCAATGAGAATCATGTTTTCGTCCCGCTGCACGATATGCCACATCAGCCCGGGCAGCAAGGTCGGCGTTTCCGTCGGCGCCAGGGGATCAAAAGCCAGCAGAGCCAGGCCTTCCGACAGAGAATTGGCGGAGGCTGAACTGAAATCGTCAGTTGCTGGCGTGGCGGTTGCGGCAGGGTCAAAAGTTGGGCTGGGCAGCGGCACGACAATCTCTTGCCCAATTTGAATCAGCGCCTCATCGGCGATCACATTGAGTTTCATGACCGTCGGCAGGATATCGAGATTCTGATGGCCGCAACCTATTATGATGCCGATTAGCGAGTCGCCCGCTGCCACCTTTCGCAGGCAAGGAGATGGCGTCAAAGTATCGGTGGGCGGCACGGTCGGCCTCGGGCTGGGCGTATAAGACGCCGTAGGCGGTCCCAGTGTGACCGTAGGACCGGCGATGCGCGTGGGCTTTCGCGTGGGGTTGCCCCCGCTCTCGGCGCCGGCCTGATCGCCCCAACGCATCGAAAAGGCGGACCAGGCGATTCCCAGCACGCCGACAATGATGAACAAGATGAGTAGCACGCTTAGGACTCGCCCCGGCCGGCGCAACGATTCTTCGGCGAGGTCTGTTTCGCCCATTCGAAACTCATAGCGAGGCTCAACTGGACCAGGTTCGCTTGGCGATTCTTGCGGCGCGATCTCGGCGATGGTCGTCCCACAAGTCGCGCAGACGGCGGCCTGAGGCTGATTTCGCGTGTCGCAGATCGGGCAGACCTTGAAGACTTCTGACAATCGGCATCCCCAAGACTAGACAATTCTCAACCCGATTATATCCGAATCGCGCGCCGCGATTCGACTGACCGTCGGTCAAGCGTCGAACGAGGGCTTAAGCGACAGTCCTGTCAAGGGCACAAATTGGCGATGCGGTCTTCAATCTGGGCTTGAGCCGATTTGAGATCATCCAACCGGTCGCATTCACGCTGGACGACATCTGGCCGGGCGCGGCTGACGAAGTTCTCGTTGTCCAGCATCTTCGCGGTGCGGCTGAGCTGCTCCGCTATCTTCGCCCGCTCTCCCGCCAGCCGCTGGCACTCGGCCGCGATATCAAGCATGCCCTCGAGCGGCAAGTAAAGAGAAATGTCTCCGACAACGATGCTGGCCGAGTTTGCCGGCTCTTCAGCATCAGCCGGGAGCAGCGTCAGCGACGCCACGTTGCAGAGCCGCCTGAGAATATGGTCATTTGCCGCCAAGTCCGCTGTGGCGGTGTTGGCGCGAGCGATGGCCTGAATGCGTTTTCCCGGCTCCACGTTGAATTCGCCGCGCGTGTTACGAATCTCGCGAACGACTTCGAGATAGGCGCCCATACGCGCTTCCGTTTCCTCATGGATGAGGGCGCTGTCCGCACCCGGCCATTTGGCGATAATCAAGGCCTCGCCATTTTTCGGGAGGAATGACCAGGCTTCTTCGGTCAGAAAGGGCATAAAGGGATGCAGAAGGCGCAGGCAGCGGTCCTGTACATAGACGAGAACGCGGCGCGCGGCCGACTTCTGCGCATCAGAGCCCTGGTACAAAGCCTCCTTGCTGATCTCCAGGTAGTAGGGCGCAAACTCATCCCACATGAAAGCCAGGATCTGATTGCCAGCCTCGCCGTATTGGTAGATGTCGAAGAGATACTGGACATTTTCGATGAGGCGATTCACCCGGCTCAAGATCCAGCGCGCTGGCAGATTCAGTTCATCAAGCGGCGGGGCGCCCAGCTCAATCTCGCCTTCCAGATTCATGTTGATGAAGGACGTCATCTGCCAAATCTTATTGATGAAGCGGAAGCTGTGATCCAGGCGCGTCTCATCTAAATGGCAGTCGTTGCCCGGCGTTCCGCTGGTGATCAGCGTGAAACGCAGGGGATCGGCGCCAAGCTTGTCGATGACCGTCAGCGGATCAATGGCGTTGCCCAGCGTCTTGCTGAATTTTTTGCCGCCTTCGGCACGCACCAGCCCGTGCAGGTAGACGGTGTGGAAGGGCGGCGTATCGGTAAACCACAAGCCCATCATGATCATGCGCGCCACCCAAAAGAAGAGGATGTCGTGCCCGGTTTCCATCATCTGCGTCGGATAGAAGCGCGCGAGGTCGTCGGTTTCCTGGGGCCAACCGAGAGTGCTGAAGGGCCAGAGCCCGCTGCTGAACCAGGTATCGAGCACATCCTGCTCCATCACCCAGCCGTCGCCGCGCGGCGCATTGCGACCGACGTAGATTTCGCCTTCGGGGTCGCCGTCTTTTTCGCGATACCAGGCGGGGATGCGATGCCCCCACCATAACTGCCGGCTGATGCACCAATCCTGGATATTTTCGAGCCAGTGAAAGTAGACCTTCTCGAAGCGTTCGGGCACGATTTTGACGCGTCCATCGCGAACGGCGGCGATCGCCTTATCCGCCAGCGGCTGGATGCGCACGTACCACTGCGTGCTCATCATCGGCTCGACGACTTCACCGCCGCGCTGGCTGCGTGGAATGCGTGTGATGTAGGGCTCGGTCTTGATTGTCAACTCGGCCGCTTCCATATCGCTCCAAAGCTGCTTCCGGCAATCATAGCGATCCAAGCCGGCATATTTGCCCGCATTGGCGTTCATGCTGGCGTCCTTGTTGAGGATGTTCAGCAGCTCGAGCTCGTGTTTGTGCGCCAGCTCGTAATCGCTGAAATCGTGCCCGGGCGTCACCTTCAAGGCGCCGGCGCCGAATTCCATGTCGACGTAGTCGTCGCCGATGATGGGAATCTCGCGCCCAAGTATGGGGACACAGGCGCGCCGGCCAATCAGATGGCGATAGCGCTCATCGTCCGGGTGCACGGCGACGGCGGTATCGCCGAGGATCGTCTCCGGGCGCGTAGTGGCGACCGGCAGATGACCGCCGCCCACGACCGGATAGCGGAAATAATAGAGCGTGACTTCTTCTTCGTTCGATTCCACTTCGAGGTCGGAGACGGCGGTCTGCAAGCCGGGGCTCCAATTCACCAGGCGAGGTCCGCGGTATACCAGGCCTTGCTCCCAAAGCGTGATGAAGGCTTGAATGACGGCGTCCGACAAGCCGTCATCCAGGGTAAAGCGCTCGCGATCCCAATCACAGCTGGCGCCGAGCCGCCGCAACTGGCTGGTGATGGCGCCGCCTTGCTCTTCCTTGAATTGCCAGGTGCGATGGAGGAATTCTTCGTAGCCGACTTCCTCTCGGTTCGTCCCCTCGTCTTGGAGCAACTTCTCGACTTGCAACTGCGTGGCGATGCCGGCATGATCGGTGCCGGGCAGCCAAAGCGCCGCTTTGCCCCGCATGCGCTCGTAGCGGATCATCAGATCTTCCAGCGCGGTGAAGAGGGCATGGCCGATGTGCAGGCTGCCGGTGACATTGGGCGGCGGCATGCTTATGACATAGGGTTCGGCGTCGTCAGCGGCGCACTCCGGCTTGAACCAGCCCTTCTCTTGCCACCACTGGTAGACGCGCGGCTCGACCTCGGCAAAGTCAAAATTGCGCGGCATGTTTTTTTCTGCCTGTGCTTTCATGGCTGGTTCTCCCGTCGATCCAACAAAAAAGCCTTCCATCCCCAACAAGGACGAAAGGCTGCCTTCCGCGGTACCACCTTGCTTCAGTGGACCAGCGTCCACTGCGCTCGAGACGCGATGACGGGCGTAAACCGGCCCGATTCTACTGGCGGATGCCTTCTTTCGGGCAACTCCCGGGCGACCTTCGACAATTGTTCACAAGCGGACTCTCAGCCAATGGCCCGCAATCTCTGCTGTGAACGGAAAAGTCTACTCTTCCCGATCAACGTTTTTGCGCTATTCAGTTTTGAAAATCATCCTCCAGCCGGACGCGGGCTGGAACTGAGCCACCCATGGGACTTGAACCCATAACCTATCGCTTACGAAGCGATCGCTCTGCCAATTGAGCTAGGGTGGCGAACAGAGTAGCAGTATAGCGGTCAGCCGGCATATCATCAAGGTTTGAACCAGTTAGTGCGCGAAACAGCGCGGATATATTCCCTAAAGCGGACATTGCACAGGTTTATTCACCACCGAGGTCACAGAGGGCACAGAGTTCTTGTGTGCTTAGCGTAGTTGTTCAGTAGCCGGATTTTACCACTCCTGCGCGACCATATGTTCACCGTTTCTCTTCAAGCCGATGATACGCTTTGCTTCATGGCTGCCATATATCTCCCCTCCAGTTCAAATCTGCAGCGGCTCGCTAGCGTTTCGACTGCGCCGGGCCTCTCCAAGATCACGGGAATACCCCAACTCAGTCTGTACCAACCTGTGTCTATACACTGTGCCAGATGAAGGGATTTCATGGGCGTCTGGAGGGGCCAGAGGTCTTTGTCGAAGTCTTGTCTACGCGACCGACGGTCAGTGTCTACGCGACCAGCGGGCACCCATTGCCATCGCCGCCGCGTCAAACTATATTCAAACTACTTTTTGCCCGAAATGGGCTGTATTGTCCGAAAAAATATTTTCTTTGTCCAAAACGGACATAAAAAGGGCACAGCAGGACAAAGTTCAAACGCATGTCCAACCTAAGTTCTGACCAAGATGTGCGTCATATTGGCGCGATTCATCGCTCTTGACAAGTGAGGCGATAATCGTTGATGCCGATAACCTGATTAGACGCCCGAAATCGCTTCATAACTCCCGTATCAGATTCTTCGGGGAGGGGACGGGGGAAGGGTTGGAAAAGCAATTTCAATCCGATTCATCACTCCCAGCCCATAGGCAAACAAGGGAGAATTGTTTCTGCTATACTTTAGGCGAATTAACAGATCAGAAATGCCAGTCCCGGAATATGCCGATAGAACTGCTGCCGGAAGAGGTCATCGGGCGGATTGCCGCCGGCGAAGCGATCGAACGCCCGGCCTCAGCGGCCAAGGAACTGATTGAGAATGCGATTGACGCCGGCGCCAGCTCGGTACATGTTGAGGTCGAAGCGGGCGGGCGGCGCACCCTTCGAGTGACCGATGATGGCACGGGCATACACGTTAGTGAAATTGAGCTGGCATTTAAGCGCCATGCCACCAGCAAACTGACAAGCGCAGACGATTTGCGCGATATATCGACGCTGGGCTTTCGTGGCGAGGCGCTGGCAAGTATCGCGGCGGTGAGCCGGGCGACAGTCGTGACGCGCCATCGCGATGACGAAATGGGCGTCTCGCTGAATGTGCGCGGCGGCGTCGTTGAGCAGCGGCGGCTCGTCGGCGCTCCGGCTGGCACCGTGGTGGCGATAGAGAATCTCTTCTTCAATACGCCTGCGCGTCTGGCCTTCCTCAAGAGCGAGGCGACTGAAAAGCGGCACATTCAATGGGTGGTCATGCGTTACGCGATGGCTTATCCCAATATCGCCTTCGCGCTGAAGCAGGACGGGCGAGAGCGCTTCCGATCCTCCGGCGGCGGGGTGCTTGCCGACGTCCTGGCTAACGCCTTCGGGCTCAAAGCCTTCCGATGCATGATGGCGCTTGACGGGATCGAGGAGCGCCGTCCCGGCCGCCCAGCGATCGGGATCACGGGCTACGTTTCGCAACCGACCCTGAGCCGAGCCAGCCGCGATCGAATCATCCTCTTCGTCAACGGTCGCGCGATACAAGACAGCACGCTCAGCCATGCGATCACGCAGGCTTACGATGGCTTGTTGAAGACGGGCGCATTTCCTTTCGCCGTGCTGCTGATCTCGATGCCGCCGGATTTCGTCGATGTCAACGTCCATCCGACCAAGGCAGAAGTCCGCTTCCGCGATTCGCAACTGGTATTCGTCGCCGTTCAGCGCGCCGTGAGGGAAACCCTGCTGAAATCGTCGGATGCCGCGCCGGCCGTTGACCTCTGGACCTCGACCGGATTCGGGGAAGAATACATCTCCTATCAGCATCCCCAGCCACCCTGGCGGCAACGGAGGGCCGCTGATCTGTTCGATGACGAGGGGATGGATCACATACCGGAGGCCGCGGAGGCGCCGATGAGACCGCGCACGCTGCCGGTGCTGCGCGTCGTTGGGCAGGTTGGCGCTTCCTACATCATCGCTGAGGGACCGGCGGGCTTGTACCTCATCGATCAGAACGCAGCCCATGAGCGCGTGCTCTATCACCAATTGATCGACGAATCGGCCAATGGCGGCGTTCCCAGTCAGGCGCTGCCGGAGAGCCAAACTGCCCTGCTCGCGCCGGATGATGCGCAGTTGTTATGCGAAGTCAGCGAATTATTCACGCAGTTGAACTTTGAGATCGAGGTCTTCGGTCCAAACAGCTTTCTCATTCGTCGCGCGCCCCGGATTTTATCCAGCATGTTGGCTTCGGACGTTTTGCCGCGCATGCTCGCCAGTTTGCGCGGGTCGGAGAAAACGGCCGAATGCGCCGCGGAAGCGCTCGCTGCGGTGGCAGCGGTCCGCAACGGCCAGATGCTGCAGGAGGAGGAGATGCAATCGTTGATCGCGCAATTGGAGCGCTGCCCGTCACCCTTCGCGTCGCCGAGCGGGCGGAAGACCTTGATTCATCTAAGCCGCGAAGATCTGGCAGATGAATTCAAGCGGCTTTGACATCTAGAGTAGGGGGAAGACCCCCAACAGGTAAAGCGGCACCAGACCGGCCACCGCCAGAAATGCCAATATCACCAGGATGATCGTCACAATGTCGGCGCCTTCGCTCTTTGCCTGCCGCTTGGGTACGAAGGGGCCGGTATAGCCGCCGGTCGCCTCGACATTGATCGTGCCATCCGGGTTGAGCAGCGGAGACGGCGCGCTGAGCGGCGGCGATGGATTCAGCGGCAGATCGGATTTGGCGGCTCCCACGGGCGACGATTGTGATACGGGTGGCGCCGACCGGCGTGGCGCGATGGGAATCGGCGCGCGCGCGGCCGGGGCTGAATAGGCCGGCGCCTGGGGCGGGTTCGACGGCGGGGATCTTCTTACCCTTTGCCCGCCCAGGGCTGTCGGCGGCGCCATACGACCGGAGGCGGTCCGCTGGGCGGTTCCCCGGCTGCGCTCGCGGATTTCCTGCAGGATATGTCCCAATTGGTCGGCGTGTTTGTAGCGGTCGTTGGGGCGCTTGCTCATCACTTTGACGATGACATTGTTCAAATCATCGGGCAGTTCTTCATTGAAGTCTTTGATTCGCGGGATGTCGCCCTGGATATGCGCCAGCGCCAACTCACGTTGCGAGCTGCCGACATAAGGCAGGCGGCCAGTGAACATTTCGAACAGGACGATGCCGATAGAATATACATCGGCGGCGGGCGTTGGGCTTTCTCCGCGCGCTTGTTCCGGAGCGAAGTAATGCGGGCTGCCCCAAACCACGTCGCTGCGCGTCTGCGTCATCGTATCGGTATAGGCTTGGGCGATGCCGAAATCGGTTACCTTGAGCACGCCCTCTCGATTGATGAGGATGTTCTGCGGCTTGACATCGGCATGCACGAGTTGCGAACGATGCGCGAAGCCGAGCCCGGCGCAGATTTGGATGCCGTATTCCAGCGCTTTGTCCAGCGGCAAGCCCCCGCGAGCTTTGATGAGCTTCTTGAGATCGTTCCCCTCGATCATCTCCATAACGATGTAGTGGGTCGCGCCGTCGCTGCCAACATCATGCACGGTGACGATGTTAGGGTGCGACATCATAGCGACGCTGCGCGCTTCTTGCTGGAATTTGTCCAGGAAAGCCGGGTCTTTTGTCAGATTGGGCCGCAGGATTTTGATGGCGACCATGCGGCCCAACATGCGATCGAGAGCCTTGTAAATGACCGACATGCCGCCAGAGCCCTGCTGGGCAACGAGCTCATATCGCTGGTTTAGTAAGGTTTCGCCGGGCATGAGCTGGCCTCATTTATGGTTTCGATATGGGATCGAACAATTGCTGGAATTCCCGCAAGGCGCTGCGGTCGGTCAAGCTGGCGATGTAATCGGCTACCACTCGATGCTTGGGTTCGTCATCCAGTTTAGCGCGATAGCTTTCGGGCAACTGGCGCGGCTCGCCGATGTAGCTGGCGAACAAGGCGCGAATAAAGTGCTCGGCGCGCGTCTGCATGCGCACTATTCTAAAGTGGCGATACATGTTCTGATAGAGGAAGTCCTTCAGAGCCGCGTTCAGCGCCTGCTGCTCATCGCTGTGGCGGACGACCGCTTCCGGATGGCGCTGTATGTCCAGCGAATCTACGGGCGCCAGCGTTTCGATTCGCCGCGCGCTTTCAAACAAGACATCATCGACCAATTGTCCGACCAACTCGCGGATGATGTTATGGCGCGAAACATCGTCCAGATAAGCGCCCGTCCACTTGATGCGCTCCACCACACGCCGCCAGACTTCGAGACTTTGCATTTGCGAAACGTGAATCAAGCCGGATTGCAAGCCGTCGTCCAGATCGTGCGCGTTGTAGGCGAGCTCATCGGCGACATTGGCAATTTGCGCTTCCAAGCCGGGACCCGTTTCTTCGGAAATCTCGCGAAAGGCGCTGCGGTCGTAGGCGGTTTCATGTTTTGCGATACCTTCAAGAGTCTCGAAAGTGAGATTGAGGCCGTTCCATTTGGGGTAACGATGCTCCAGTTTGGTCACCACGCGGTAGCTCTGGTGGTTATGATTGAAGCCGCCGTGATCGCTCATCAACTCGTTTAGCACGTCTTCGCCGGCGTGACCAAAGGGCGGGTGGCCGAGATCATGCGCCAGGCAGATCGCCTCAACCAGGTCTTCGTTGGCGCCCAGCGCCCGCGCCAGGGTCCGGCCGATCTGCGCCACTTCCAAGGTATGGGTCAACCGCGTTCGATAATAATCACCGGCGTCATTGACGAAGACCTGGGTCTTGTATTCAAGGAGCCGAAAGGCGGCTGCGTGCACAATGCGATCGCGATCCCGCTGGAAGGCGGTGCGGTAGCGCGGTTCAGACTCATGATGCAGGCGTCCGCGTGAATGGCGGCTGAACAGCGCATATTTGGCGAGCGAACTCAGCTCGTTGTCTTCCAACTTCAGGCGTAGAGAGTGCATTCGTTGACCCCACCTTAATTCTAGTGTCGGTCGATGAATGATGCAGCGCATAGCTAGCGTCGATTACAATTACAGTATACTTCTATTCGACTAGGTATTAGGGCGCCGTGGACCATTGAGAATGCAAACGACAAATGTAATCGCATTTTTAACTGACTTTGGATTGGAAGACATCTATGTTGGCGCGATGAAGGCGACGATACTTAGTATCTGCCCGTCGGCCCAAATCATTGACATCACGCACGCGATTCGACCGCAGAATGTGCGGGAAGCCGCTTTCGCCCTATTGAACAGTTATCACCATTTCCCGAAAGGGACGACTTTCTGCGTTGTGGTAGACCCGGGCGTGGGCAGCGACCGACTGGCGATTGCAGTGAAGAGCCGGCAATACTCTTTCGTCAGCCCTGACAATGGCGTCTTGAGCTACGCGCTTGCGCATCATGGCATGGAATACCAGGCAGTTAAGCTGGAAAACCCGAGCTTTCAGGCCGATACCATTAGCCACACCTTTCACGGTCGGGATATCTTTGCGCCGGCCGCCGCCCATCTGTCGCGGTCTCCCGAGGTGTTCCCGACGCTTGGCGGAACGCTGGACCGGATCACGAGCTATCCGCTGCCGGAGTTGAGTTATGCGCGGCAGCGGCTGATTGGCGAGGTGATGCATATTGATCACTTTGGCAATATCATCACAAGTATTGGCGCATTTCAATGGAAGAGCGCGGATATGCTGACGGTGGAGGCGGCCTGGGGCCTAGACTTTCCGCCATTGCAGTTGAATGCGCGCGAGGCGCATGTCACCATTCACAGCCATACCGTGCATGGCATATCGCAGGCTTATCACGAAGTCCCGCCGGGGGAGATCCTGGCGCAGATTGACAGCAATGGATTCCTGGAAATCGGCGCGAACCAGGACGATGCCGCCGACCGACTGGATGTGCAATTGGGGGACAAGGTCATGCTGCGTCTGGCTTGACTGAATCAGCCCGGCGTCGCGCGCCGCAGCAAATATTTGACAACGCGACGGGTATGTGTTCAAATCTCGACGTATATTTTACTGGAATGGATGCGTGTACTTGTGGCGCCACTTGTTCCCGGCATCAAGTTACAGTTTCGCTTTCCATGATGTTTCGAGAGGTTTAATCGCGCGCTTGGCATGTGCGAGGTTCGTGGCGTTGGCTGGCGCTTGCCAGCGATCGGAAGCCACACAAGATTGGCCGAAATAGTGAAAGGGGAATTATGCAGGAAAACAGGGCAGGTCATGGGGGGCGGATTGGCGACTTGCGAAGACGCGCAGCCCCGTGTGAATTCGATTGCAATCAAATGCAAAAGTAAGGAGAAGGCGAAAATGAAGAAGTATGCCCTTGGTTTTATGGTTGTGCTGCTGCTGCTGAGCGGCGTCAGCATGGCGCAGGATGTTGTGCTGGAATTCCAGCAATGGTGGGAGCCGGAACTGCCGGCGGGATCTTTCCGCGCGATCTTGGACGACTTTGAAGCGGCCAACCCGGGCATCAGGGTTGAGACGATCAGCGGACCCTACCTGACTACGAAGGACCAGATCATCGCGAGCGCGGCGACCGGCACCATGGCTGACGTAGTCGGCTTGGATGGCGCCTGGGTGAATGTCTTGTGGAAGCAAGGCGCGCTGCATAGTCTGACGCAGGCCATGGCCGACGCCATGTATGATGACAGCGAATTGGCGGCGCAGATTCAGCTGGCCGGGGAAACTTATATGATCCCCATTGCCAACTTCATCTATCCGGTCTTCGTCAATCTCGACATGCTGGGAGCGGCTGGCATCGATCCACCGTCGACGCGCGCCGAATTCGCGGCCGCGGCCGTGGCATTGACCGACCCCGACAACAACGTATATGGCTGGGCGCAGCCGCTATCGTTGGAGCAGCCCAACGGCATCCAGAACGACACTATGTCCTGGCTGTGGGCGACTGGCGGCAGCATGCTTGATGACATGGGGCAGCCGAACCTGGTTGGCAACGAGCAGTTGGCGGATACGATGGCTTACATTAAGAGCCTGCATGATGCAGGCGTGGTCGCGCCCGGCGCCTTCGCGATGAAGGAGAATGAGAAGGTCGAAGAATTCGTGAACGAGCGCGTCGCCATGATCATCAACACGCTGGCGCACTTCACGCTGAT